>NZ_SPMX01000020.1 GCF_012940005.1 Candidatus Accumulibacter contiguus
AAAACAGGGTTCACCGGAAACGGTATCAGGAGGCTTGGCAGCGAGCATTAGAGGCCTGGAAAGCAGACCCGTTCCATTCGGGATTCTCCGAGAGTGAGTTGCAGCGCTGGCTAGAATGGGGGGAATGGATGGTGCGACAGTTCCATCGCAGCTCCTCCGCCGTCGAAGGGCGCAATGGCCGCTTGTCCCAGTTGTATCATAACGGGCGAGGTCTGACGAAATGCCGCCTGGCTGCGCTAACGGTTATCCACAACTATGGGGTGAGACGTAGTGACGGCACTATCGCAGCCGAACGTCTGTTTAGCACCTCTTTCCCTGATCTTTTCGATTGGCTGCTCAACCAGATGGGGGAACTTCCCTTACCGAGGAAGTCCCGCCACCGGGTTGTGCATAACCCATTGAAGTTAGAGATTGTCCCGGCTTAAGTGGGAAGCCCGATATTGGGTGTTGGTTGTTGGTTGTTGTTTCCTCCGAATCATGGTGCTAGGTTAGCTGCAATCTTCAGAGGCGGTCAACTGTTACTTGCCGATTTTTTGCCGCGCGGAATTGTTTTCATAAATCATGATCTGGTTCGATCCGGGCAGGTGGGTGAGCGGCCCCATGACGACGAGAAGCGGTATGCCGAGGACTCGCAATGACCCTTGCCGATAGCCAACATCTGATGACCATGCTTGCCGAGTTGGACATCGTCACCACGACCGTCGAGCATCCGCCACTGCGCACGCTTGAAGATAGCAAACGCCTGCGCGGAAACCTTGCGGGAGGGCACGCCAAGAGCCTGTTCCTGAGGGACAAGAAGGCCGGGTACTGGTTATTGGTGGCGCTGGAACAGACCCGTGTCGATCTACGGGTCGCGGCGTGCCTGTTGCAGGCGCCGCGCTTCTCGTTTGCCAGCGAGGAGGAATTGGGGCAAATCCTCGGCGTCGTTCCGGGGGCCGTCTCGCCTTTCGCCGCGATCAACGACGTGCATGGTCGCGTCTGCGTGGTCCTTGAGCAGCAGCTGCTGGACAGCGATGTCCTCAACTGCCACCCGCTCCGAAATGACCGCACCACCGCGATCGCCACGCACGATCTGCTGAGATTTCTCGAGCAGATCCGACACCCGCCACGCATCATCGCTCTGCCTCAGGTGGTGGCGAGCACCTAGCCAGAGTGGTCTGGCGTACTTTCCGTTCGCGCATCCGGCCCGCTCGCCTGCGGCATCGCTGGCGCGCGGCGCCCTACTCAGCAGAGGGAAGCCCGGTGCCGGAAGGGCCATGCCAGCGTAGCGCCAGCAGGGTAATGTCATCGCTTTGCGGATGCGTACCGACGAAAGCGCGGACTGCGAACATCACGCTGTCGATGATCGTGCGTGCAGAACAGGCAGGCGGGATCGCGGCCAGGCTGTCGCCCAGACGTGTCGCGTTGAACAGCTCGTGCTCGCCGTTCATCGCTTCGGTGACGCCGTCGGTGTAGATCACCAGTCCTTCGCCAGGCTGCAACTGGATGAGGTCATTGCGGTAAACGGATTCGGCAACGAAGCCCAGAACCAGCCCCCCCTTCTTCTTTTCGATGATTGCCGCGCCGCCGTCGCGCCGCAGCAGGAAAGGCAGCTCGTGGCCGCCGTCGCTACAGCTGATTTCCCCGGTTCGCAGGTCGAGAATGCCGGCGAAGACAGTGACGAACATGCCTTCGGGATTGCTCTCGCAGAGGCTGTGGTTGACCCGTTCCATGATGCTGCCGACCGATGCGGAGTCGCGCTTCGCCTCGACAGCGAACAGCGTCTTGGTCACTGCCATGAACAGCGCGGCGGCCACCCCCTTGTCGGACACGTCACCGATCAGAAAGAATAGCCGATGCTCGTCGAGCGGAAAGAAATCGAACAGATCGCCACCTACCGCTTTGGCCGGTTCGAGCACAGCGTGCAGGTCGAAGCGGGCGCCAGGCGCCGGTAACCCGAAACTGCGCGGCAGCATGCCCATCTGGATGGCGCGGGCCGCAGACATCTCGCCTTCGATCCGCTCCTTGGCGGCAGTCGTTGCCTTGAGGTCCGCGATATGAGTTTTGAGCGTAGTGACCATCGAGTACAGGGCGTTCCCCAGGTATCCGACTTCATCCTTGCGGTTCTCCGACACCTTGAGCAGCTCCGCATGCATCTCCTGATCCGGGTCGAAGTGGTGCGCAACCAGGCGATGGGTCTGTACGGTCAGGCGCGCCAGCGGTCGGACGATGCGGTTGAGAAAAGGCAGGGCCAGAGCCATTCCCAGCAACAGCATGACCACGGTCACCCCGCCACCGATGGTCAGGAGCAAATACAGCTCCGCTTCCATGTTGACCGGCAGGCGCATCAGCGCTGCCCCGTTTGGCAAGCCATCCGCGCCAAAGGTTGGCGCGGCAACGTACAAGAGCGCGTGCCGGAACAACGCCTTGTTTTCGAAATAGGAAGCGGGTGTGCTGGTATTGAGCACCGTCTCGATGAAGGCACGCTGTCCATCGCCCAGCGCGGCAGTCCCGTCGATGCCTGTGACCGAACTGACGGCCAATGCTTCGAGATTTTCATTGAATATCCAGATGGCGTCGATCAGTGCCCCCGAGAGAACGCTGTCTACCATCCTCTTCAGGCCGACGTTCTGGATGATGCTGTTGGCAAGGTTTGGCCGATGGGCGATCAGAGTCATGCCGCCGCTCCGATCCGGCATCGTCACTGCGCCGTAGTACAATTCGCGGTGGTCAATCGTGCGGTACTTCAGGTCGGTGGATAGGCTGTATTGCTGCCCTTGCAGTAGCGGCTTGAATTCCGGTTGCAGAGTCAGCCCCGAGTCAAGGGCAATGGACGCGTCGAGGTCGTCGAGCGACCAGAAGAGCGGCTTACCGCTGGCATCGGTCACCCATACCTCCGGAATCCCGTTGCGGACGGCGATGGTTCGCAGAGCCCGATTGATCTCCAGCGCAGAGGTCTTCTTCTGCTGTGCCAGGTGGGTCAGCTGTGCAACGATATCCGCCTGGGTGAGCACGTTCTTGTCAATGATCTGCTCCAGGGCCGTTGGCACTTGCTGGATGAAAGTGACGGACTGGGCGAGGGTCTGGGCGATCAGGATGCCGTCGCGTTCGGTTCGTTCCAGAACGGAGAGCCAGGAGACATAGGCGAACACCACGCCGACGCTCGGCAGGCCAATGGCGATGAGGGTGCTGACAAAGAGGAATAGCCGGCGGCGCAGCGTCATCGTGACGACCCTACTTCAGCCAGATGATCGAGGCGGACAGCTTCTGGGCGATGGTATAGTCAAGCGGGAAATAGACGATCCCGCGTGGTCCGAACCATTTGTCGTAGATCTCGAAATAACCCCCCCGGTACTGGTCGATGCCGTCCAGGAGGTCGGCCAGTACCTCATTCACGAAGGCGCGCCATTTCGAGTCGTCGAGAGGCAGGCTGCAGGCCATCGATTCGTAGGACAGCGCCTCGGTGCGCGGCAGCAAGGTGACCTTGCTCTTGAGCGGACTCTTCTCGACCAGAGCACGGAGCACGATGCCGACGTTGGACAATCCGTCGAGTTCTCCCGTGGCGAACATCCTGAAGCCGGTAGCCATGTCGGGTACTTCGACCACAATCGCATCCGGCACGTGCTGTTTGAGAATGGCTGCGGTCGTCGTGCCGGCGGCGACGCCGATACGTTTGCCGCGCAGATCGTCGAAGCCCTTGGCGGTTTTGCGCAGGACCATGACACGGGTGCCGTTGCCGAAGAACGGAATCGAGAAATCGACCAATTTCTGGCGCTCCCAGGTGGGCGTAGTGATGCCGCACTCGATGTCGATGGCGTGGCTGGCGACCAATGCCAGGCGGTCGCTGGCCTTGGTGATCTGCAGCCGGGTCTCGATTTCGCGACCGAATTTTTCCGAGAGCTTCTTGCGAATCTGTTCGATCAGGTCAACCGAGAAACCGGCCAGCCTTTCTTCCTTTTCTCCCGCCTGCTGCAACCGGTAAGCGAACGGCATGGCATCTGCACGGGTTCCCGCGTTGAGGATGCCGGTGTTCCTGATGCGGTCGAGAGCCGACTCGGCGCATGCCGATCCCTGCAGAGCGAACGCCAGCAGCGCGGCTACAGTCATGCCCGGCAGGCAGTGGCGAAGGATTGCGATGGTCTGTATCAATGGTTTCCCCTAAGTCGCCGACCGCTTACGGCGCTGGCACGCCGACACGGGCCAGCAAGCGTTTTCTTGCGCAACCCATTGCCCAGTTGAGTGGAAAGCAAAAGACCAGGAAGTAGCAGATGGCGTAAGTATAAACCCAAAGCATCGTTTCATCGCCGACCGCGGCGATGACGATATTGCAGCGTGAAACGATTTCTCCGACGCCGATCACCGAAGCAGTGCTCGATGCCATGACGATGATCAGCAGGTAAGTGGTCCAGCTCGGAATGAACAGCAATGCCGCCGCATGATTCCGACGCTTCCTGTGCTGCAGGGCAACGAACAGGTTGTCCGAGACGAACCCGATGACTGCCACGGAGAGCGCCAGCGATGCCTTGAGCCAGACTGGAAAGGCGTAGATCTGCCCGGTCAATTCGAACTCGGTCGGAATCAGGAATGCCAGGTAGAAGAGGAAGACAAAAGTGGGGATGTTGCGTGTCAGTTCGGTGACGACGAGGCTCGCGTGCGCCAGCGGCGTGCGCCCGGATAGGCGCAGCCATGCCAGGGCCGCACCGAAGATCGTACCGATGACCATCGCCACCAGCGAGACCACGATGTTCCAGGCGAAGCCGCCGGCCAAAAACGGTGTCCATGTCAGCAACAGGGCAGCGATTTCAGTGCTGGCCAAGATTCGGAATCCTCTGTTCCAGATAGTTGAAGATCTGGACGACAGTGGTCACCAACAGGAAGTAGGTGATCATCAGCACATTCATCATCACCTCGGGATTGCCTTGTTCGGCAACGATGGCGGTGGCGGCCGAAACCAGTTCCGGTACGGCGATGACGCTCGCCATACCGGTCGCTTTCACGACGTTCACCAGCGAAGCGACTACCGCTGCGTAGGCCAGGCGTAGCGCCTGCGGCAGCTCCCGCCAGCCGAGCCGGAAGCCTGGTTTCTGCTCCCTGAGTACGGAGACTGCTTCGAGCAGGGCGGACACGATGGCGCAGCCGGTATAGGTCGAAAGACAGACGATGACGATCGAAGCGCCGTCGAAAGTCCAGCCGAAACGACTGACGATGATGTGGCCGACGCCGAAAAAAAACCAGGTAGATCAGCAACAGCGGCGGTGTCATTCGGCCAAGAGCAGCCGACAGCCGCACACCAGCGCGCATGCCAGGGAGGCCAGACTCTGCCGCCAAAGCACCGAGGCAGCCCACGATCAGGCTGCCGGATATGCACGCGGCCATCAGTTGCAGCGTGATCCAGAGGCCTTGCAGGAATAATGTGCGATCGTAGGCATCGTGGATGATGGTCACGTTGAGCCCCGTCTGTTCCTTGAGCAGCAGGCCCAGATGCTCGATGCCGCCAACCTCATCAGATCTCAGGAGCAACTTGTGACGGCACGCTGCTGGCCACTGGCCATTGTCGAGCCGTGTACAGAGGAGGCCTCCGTCGGGATTGCGCCTGCTCCAGAGGTCGCGCATCTCCAGCAGATAATGGCTCGGCTTGATTCCCCAGCGCTTTTCCATTTCGATCAGCCAGCCGCTACGGTGCCAGTCGGCGACCATTCCGGAGATCATCTGCTCGAGTCGGGATCCTTGCTCTTTGGCGGACAGGGCGATGGCCCATGGCGAGATCATCATCGAAGGCAACGGCGTCTGGTAGTTCGCCGATTCCGGGTCGGCCAGCAGACCGGCGATGCTGGTATCATCGTACAGCCAGGCGACGCAGCGTCCATCTCGCAGCGCCAGGCGGGCGTCGCGCGTGCCGTTGAAGATCTGCAGATCGAGAAGGAAGCGTTGGGCCATCGGTCGATTGAAGTAAGCGCCCTGGGTGGCACATACTTTTTTGCCACGCAGGTCCATCCAGCTCGACAGCCGGGGGGTGGGCGGCGCGACCACCGTTGCGCCGCTGGCGTAATAACCGGGTTCGACCAGGGTGGCAATCTGTCTGCGCTGCGGGCTGTCGCCCAGTGTGGCGATGACCACGTCAACAGCGCCTTCCTCGAGCCGCTGCAGGCGGTTGGTCGAAGTGACGGCCAGCAGTTGCAAGCTGACGCCCAGGCGGCGGGCAAGTTCAGCAGCAAGATCGGGCTCGAAGCCGACCAGGCGGCCGTGGGTGTCCCGCATACCGAACGGTGGATAATCGGATTTGACACCGACGATCAAGGTCCCGCGCTTCTGGATCAGATCGAGCCGGTCGGCCTGCGCTTCCCGGCCAACCAGGATGGCGATCAGCACCAGCAAGCAGACGGCACGAAATCCCGAGCGGCTGTCCATCGCCTGCCTTATGCCGGCTGGCTGAAGTCGGATGGCTGAGGCAAATCCTCGCCCTGCTTCGACTCGCTGACCGCCTCGGCCACCGCGAGAAAACCGTAAGCATGGCGCAGCGGCAGGATCCTTGCCAGGAAGCGGTCGATCGCGCGCAGCAGGCGCGACCTGACGATGCCGCTCTCCGGCAGAATACTCTCGGCAGTCAGGCGAATCAGGCGGAATCCCTGTTGTTCGAGTTCCTGCTCGAACTCCTGGAGAGAGTACAGGTGGTAGTACATCTTTACCGCGCGGTCATGCGCAGTTCGTTCGTACAGTATGTCGCCGGCCTCGAGATGTCCCTGCTCTACCAGACTTTGCGAAGACGCCTGTTGCCTGGAAAATCGGCGCGCGGCGTTCGGCACCGTGACGACGATCCGTCCTCCCGGTCGGAGCAGGGAGTGGATGGTCGTGAGCGTCGCCCGACGCAGTGAGCGGGGATAGATGTGACCGAGTACGCCAAACACCATGATCGCCAGGTCGAACTTCTCGCTCCGGCCAATGCTGTCGGCCACCACCGTTGGATCGCCAAGCAAGGGACACAAGCGGCCCGATGCGACGTGTTCGAAACATCGGGAAGTCAACTCGTCAATCGCTTCTCTGCTGATGTCGCAGGCGACGATCGTCGCGTCGGTGCGCGCAAGCAGGGTTTCGGCATAGCGGCCATTGCCGCAGCCGACGTCGAGAACCCGCTTACCCAGTGCGTCGATCTCGCCGATAATGATGGCCAGGCTCGAAGGGTTCGGCCGCGGGTAGCGCCGGTCATACAGCCGGCTGGCAAAATACTGGTCGTAGTTCTCCGCGACCGAGATTGGCGGAATCATTCATTACCTTCGCTGAGACCATCGACGCGGCGAGCCGTCCTGTTGCCAGAGCCGTCCCGGCCGCCGCCGATGAGAAAGTGCGCGAGCCTGGGGGTACCAGCACAGGCTCAGTCCCCTTTCTCGATTTCGGTCAGGAAAGTGGTGATGAACTGGTCGGTAATCCCCGGATGTTTGCCGGTGATCAGGTTGCCATCGATGACCAGGTCGACGGTGCCTTCTGGACCATAGATCACTTCCGCGCCAGCGTTTTCGACGTCACAAACGATGTTGTGGGCGCAAGTGACCTGGCGGCCCTGCAGCAGCGCGCGGTCGGCGCACAGCAGCCACAAGCTGTGGCAGATCGTGCCGATCTTCAGATGGCTGGCGGCAAGCGCCCGGCGGATGAAGACCACCGCCGGGGCCTGATTCGGTTCCCCCTTGCGGGGAGTGACCTGGTAACGCAGGCGGTCGCTGGCGTAGGCTCCGATGATGATGATGCCCTTGTAATCCGACGGGTCCGCGGCCGCGATCTCGGTTTCCACCAGCACGTGTTCTTCCACCCAGCCGGCATCGGGATTGGAACCGAAAGTGAGGGCAGGATTGCCCCACAAGTGGGAGAGATAGACCACCTGATAGCCGTGCTTCGGGAACAACTCGTTGAAAAGGCGAAACTCGGTCATGTCGAAGTGTTCTTCGACCAGAACACCGATCTTGCCTTTGCGCGGTTCACCAATGATGCC
Source organism: Candidatus Accumulibacter contiguus (assembly GCF_012940005.1). Taxonomy (GTDB): domain Bacteria; phylum Pseudomonadota; class Gammaproteobacteria; order Burkholderiales; family Rhodocyclaceae; genus Accumulibacter; species Accumulibacter contiguus. Next base: position 7,961 of record NZ_SPMX01000020.1, read on the forward strand.
GCGCAGTGGTATGGGGGGGGAGGTTTCGGTCATGGCGCGATTCCTTTCGTAGGGAGGAGTTCAGTCATGGATTAACACAGGAGGTGGCATCATACACCCGAGGCATCTCGGCATCTTCTTTGGCAGCACGGTACGTTCAATCACTTTATCAGGACATTCTCTCGTCTGGTATCATGCAGGCAAGCCGAAGCCATGTAAGTTGTGCATATTTTGTACAACTGCGCAGGAAGATGGTGCAGCCTGCGGGCCTCTGCTGAAGTAAAAAACGGTAGTAACCGATTGAAAAAGCTTGCGCCCGGATGGTGGAATAGGTAGACACAAGGGACTTAAAATCCCTCGGCCTTGCGGCTGTGCCGGTTCGACCCCGGCTCCGGGTACCACCCCTGTCTTCCACTGCGTGCTTCCTGCCCTGCTTCCCGATGATCATTTTTGACCTTGCCTGCCAGCACAACCATCGATTCGAAGGCTGGTTTCAGTCGCGCGAGGATTTCGACAGCCAACTCGCCAGGGGCTTGATCGCTTGTCCGCACTGCGCTTCGCCGGAGATTCGCCGGGTGCCCTCGGCGGTACATTTGACGCTACCGGCAGCCGCCGCGACGGTTTCGGCGCAGCCGCCGCTGCCAACATCCACCGCGGCGATCGACATGCGTGCCGGCGCGCTCGCCGCTTTCCGGCAATTGAGCGAAATGCTGCTCGCCAGTTGCGAGGATGTCGGCGCCGACTTTGCCGATGAAGCGAGACGAATTCACTATGTCGAGGCGCCGGCGCGCTCGATTCGCGGCGAAGCCAGCGCCGAGGAGGTCGAGGCGCTGCTGGAAGAGGGGATCGAGGTGTTCCGCCTGGCCCGTCTGAAGCCGGGGGATTTTCACTGATCTCGAGGAGAGTCACCGATGATCAAAGCACGCGCTGCCGTTGCCTGGGCCGCAAACGCACCGCTGGAAGTCACAGACGTCGATGTCGCACCGCCGCGCCAGGGTGAGGCGCTGGTACGCATCGTCGCCAGCGGCGTCTGCCATACTGATGCGTTCACGCTTTCGGGTGCCGATCCGGAAGGGATTTTCCCGAGCATTCTCGGGCACGAGGGCGGCGGCATCGTCGAGGCCATCGGTGCGGGAGTGACTTCGGTGGCCGTCGGCGACCACGTCATCCCGCTGTATACACCCGAGTGCGGCGTGTGCAAGTTCTGCAGGTCAGGCAAGACCAATCTCTGCCAGGCGATTCGCGCCACCCAGGGGAAAGGCCTGATGCCCGATGGCAGCAGCCGCTTTTCAAGAAACGGCAAGCCGATCTTTCATTACATGGGCACCTCGACCTTCTCCGAGTACACGGTGTTGCCGGAAATCTCGCTGGCGAAGATCGCCAGGGATGCGCCGCTGGAGAAGGTTTGTCTGCTCGGCTGCGGGGTGACCACCGGCATCGGCGCGGTGATCAATACCGCCAGGGTCGAGCCAGGGGCGAGCGTCGCCATTTTCGGCCTCGGTGGCATCGGTCTTTCGGTGGTGATCGGCGCGGTCATGGCGAAGGCGGAGCGGATCATCGCCATTGACACCAATCCGGCCAAGTTCGCCATCGCTCGGCAACTCGGCGCTACCGACTGCATCAATCCGGCCGATTACGACCGGCCGATCCAGGAAGTGATCGTCGATCTCTGCGACGGCGGTGTTGACTACTCCTTCGAATGCATCGGCAACGTGAACGTGATGCGTGCAGCGCTCGAGTGCTGTCACAAGGGCTGGGGCGAGTCGGTGATCATCGGCGTGGCCGGTGCCGGCGAAGAGATTTCGACGCGACCTTTCCAGCTGGTGACCGGGCGGGTGTGGCGCGGTTCGGCTTTCGGTGGTGTGCGCGGCCGTAGCGAGCTGCCGAGTTACGTCGAGCGTGCGCAGCGCGGCGAGATTCCGCTCGACACCTTCATCACCCATACCATGGGACTCGAAGACATCAACCTGGCTTTCGATCTGATGCATGCCGGGAAGAGCATCCGTTCGGTGATTCTTTTCTGAGACGACCGGAGCTTCGCGAGTGCTTGAAGAGATCGCAGCCAATCGCTGTTTCGGTGGCTGGCACCGGCGTTACCGCCATCGTTCGCAGGTGCTGCGCTGCGAGATGGTGTTTGCCGTCTATCTGCCGCCACAGGTGACCAGCGGCAGCGTGCCGGCGTTGTACTGGCTTTCGGGGCTGACCTGCAGCGATGAGAACTTCATGCAGAAAGCCGGCGCAATGCGCGCCGCCGCCGAACTCGGGATCGCCCTGATCGCACCCGATACCAGTCCGCGTGGCCCCGGGGTACCGGGCGATCCGGACGGCGCCTGGGATTTCGGTCACGGCGCCGGTTTCTACTTGAATGCCACGCAGGCGCCTTGGGCGGAACACTACCGGATGCACGACTACGTCGTCCACGAATTGCCGGAGCTGGTCGAGGCGAATCTGCCGGTCAACGCGTGCCGCGGCATCAGTGGCCATTCGATGGGCGGCCACGGCGCGCTGGTCTGCGCGCTGCGCAACCCCGGCCGTTACCGCTCGCTGTCCGCATTCGCGCCGATCAGCCACGCGCTCGCCAGCCCCTGGGGGCAGAAGGCGTTTGCACGCTATCTTGGCGAAGATCGTGTGGCATGGCGAGCCTGGGATGTCTGCGAACTGATCGCCGGGGCAGAGGAACGCCTGCCTCTGCTGGTCGATCAGGGCGAAGCCGACGTATTTTTCAGCACGCAGTTGCAACCCGAGAAGCTGCGCCAGGCCTGTGTCGCCGCCGGCCATCCCTTGCGCCTGCGCCTGCATCCGGGCTACGACCACAGCTACTACTTCATCGCCAGTTTCATCGACGATCACCTGCATCATCACGCGGCGGCGCTTATCGGCTGAAGCGATCGCTGCCTCTTCAGTAGCCGAGCCGCCGCGGCAACCAGGTTGCGAGTTCGGGAATCATCAGCGTCGTACTGCGCCGGCCGTTCCGGTCCAGACACGCAGGATGCGGTAGGGCGGCGTTCCCTGATCGCATGCGCCGGTAAAGGCCTGAGTCTTGTGCAACTGGTTGACTGAAATATAGAGCCAGCTTTCTGCGCCAAACTGTACGCTGTCCGGCCAGTTCAGCAGGGGATTGCGAACCAGCGGCTGCAGCTCTCCGCGGGAATTGAGCCAATCGATGCCATTCTCGTTGAGATTGGTAAAGAAGTGGTTACCTGCCGCATCGGTGGTGGCGCCATCGGAAAGCGGCTTGCGTCCAATCATTCGAATGGCGGCAGCGACATCGGCATCACTTCCTTCCCGCAACAAGCGGGTGGGTACGGCATACCAGTGGGTTCCGGACATCGCGCCAAAGAACAGCGTTTCACCATCAGCCGACAGGCCAATCGGATTGACGCCGACTTTTGCCGGCTTTCCGTCGAACAGGGTCGGCTTGCCACCAACCCGCATTTCCACGCCATCTTCTGCCTGCAGGCTGGAATGCCCCTGGAAACGCCGAATCTGGCCATCGTCGATGCGCAGGGCCAGCAGGGCAGGATTGTTGATATCCGACAGATAGATCCAACCGCGCTCGGCATCCACCACGAGATCCTGGATGAAACTGTCCTTTGGCGCTACCGTGCTCGGCAGATCGATGCGCTTAAGCAGTTTTCCTGTCGCGATGTCAAAGCCCCACAGCCGGCTCTTGCCAATGTTCAGGCCCATATCGGTGATCCACAGGCGCCCCTTGCCGTCCTGGGTGATCCCCAAGGGTGCATCAATGCGGCTATCGCCGCGATTGGACGCATTACTTTGCAGTTCTGCCGATGGCCAGGGACGGAAGGAATCTGGCCCGGTGATCTCGATCAATTGCAGGCCGGAAGGGACACCCAGCGGGTGCACCGTGGCAAACACCCGTCCGTCGACTGTGGCGGAGACATTGCCAGGGCGAATGGGTAATTCGGCCACGGTTTCGAGGGTCCCCACGGCTGGTGCAGCGGCAAGAAGCTGGGCGCCCACCGTCAGTGCGGCAGCTATGATGTTGCGAAGTATCGGGAGTTTCATGAGTAAATCCTCTGGATTGAGCTGCCACCTGGCAGAATGTCAAGTTCGATCACTGCCGAACACGGCGTGTCAATCAATCAGTCAATAGATGTAAACTCGATCTGTCAAGCAGCCAGACCTGATCGGGTCGAGGGCGGCGCTGACCCAGCAGCTGCCGCCGCAATGATTCTTTGATCGCTCGGTCCGGCGGCCGGACATCGGGAACATCAGCGAGAGGAAACCAGCATGCGCAGCAAGATCGTTACTGCCGACGAAGCCATCGCCCTGATTCGGGATGGCGATACCCTGGCCAGTACCGGGTTCGTCCAGACCGGCTTCGCCGAGGCGTTGCTGTCGGCGCTGGAGCGCCGCTTCCTCGACACCGGCAGCCCAAAGAACCTGACCTTGTTCGCCGCCGCCGGCCAGGGCGACGGCAAGGCCCTGGGACTCAATCACCTGGGCCATGCAGGCTTGCTGCGCCGGGTAGTGGCGGGCCATTGGGGACGCATGCCGAAGGTGGGGCAACTGGCACTGGGCAACCGCATCCAGGCCTATAACCTGCCCCAGGGCATCATCTGTCAGTTGTTCCGGGATCTGGCCGCCGGCAAACCCGGTTCGTTCTCCAAGGTCGGACTGCATACCTTCGTCGATCCGCGCTACGATGGCGGCCGGGTCAATGCCGCCACTACCAGGGACATCGTCAGTCTGGTCGAAGTCGCCGGCGAAGAGTGGCTGTTCTACAAGGTCGGCAGCGTCAATGTTGCCTTCGTGCGTGGCACCACCGCCGATACCTTCGGCAATATATCGATGGAGCGCGAAGCACTGACCCTCAACAACCTCGCCATGGCGATGGCAGCCAAGAACAGTAACGGCATCGTGATCGCCCAGGTCGAACGAATTGCCGAGCGTAGCGGGCTACCGCCGCGGCAAATCAAGATTCCAGGGATTCTGGTCGATTGCGTGGTCGTGGCTGAACCGGCCCAGCACATGCAGACCCTGGCGACCCAGTACAACGCCGCCTACGCCGGCGAGTTCCGGGTTCCCCAGGCCAGCCTGGTGTCGACACCGCTGACCGAGCGCAAGATCATCGCCCGTCGTGCCGCTTTCGAATTGCCGCCCAACGGCATCATCAATCTGGGGGTCGGCATGCCCGAAGGCGTGGCGACGGTCGCCAAGGAGGAGCGGATCTCGCACCTGCTGACGCTGACCGTGGAATCCGGCCTGATCGGCGGGATTCCATCGACCGGAGGTGACTTCGGGACCGGGGTCAACATGGATGCGGTGATCGACGAGAATCAGCAGTTCGACTTCTACGATGGTGGCGGCCTCGACATGGCTTGTCTTGGCATGGCCGAGTGCGATGCTGCCGGCAACGTCAACGTCAGCCGCTTCGGCGGTCGCCTGACCGGCGCCGGCGGTTTCATCAACATCAGCCAGAATGCTCGCCTCGTGGTGTTCGTCGGCACCTTCACCGGCAATGGCCTGCGGGTCGAGGTCGATGACGGCAAGCTGCGGATCGTCGAGGAGGGCCGGCAGCGCAAGTTCCTCAAGCAGGTCGGGCAAATCACCTTCAATGGCCAGTATGCCTATGATCGCGACAAACCGGTCTATTACGTCACCGAACGCTGCGTATTCCGCCGGGTCCGGGGCGGGCTGGCGCTGATCGAGGTGGCGCCGGGCATCGACGTAGACCGGGACATCCTGCCGAACATGGACTTCGCGCCGATCGTCGGAGAATACGGCGAGATGGATGCCCGCATCTTCAACGCCAACCCGATGGGTCTGGAGGCTGAACTGCTCAACCTGTCGTTGCCGGAACGGGTCATTTACGATCCCGAGCGCAACATCCTGTTCCTCAACTTCGAGGGCATGCATGTCCGGGTGGTCGAGGACGTGCAGGCGATCTGGGACATTTGCGAGCTGCGCTGCCGGGCAGCCGGCAAGCGGGTCGGCGTGATCATCAATTACGACCGGTTTCGGATCAATCAGGACATGTACGACGCCTATGCCGAAATGGACCGCTACTTTCTCGCCAATTATTTCAGTCAGATCACCCGCTACGCCACCAGTGCCTTCCTGCGCGCCAAGCTGGGCGAGGCCTTTTCCGCGCGCAGCATCGCTCCCCACGTCTTCGAGCGCCGAGAGGAGGCTCAGGCTTTCCTGGCCGGGCGTGGCGGTGACAGCAGCGGCCCGACCTGACCCCGATCATCGCCTTCAACCGCCTCGGCCGAGCAGCCCATCACCCTGCAGGCGTCAACAGCACTCGGAAAACCGATGAACCAGGGCCGTGCGCGTAGTAAGATGGCCGCTCAAAGGGGCAAGCCCTTGAGCCCGCAAACCTTCAACCCGTCAGGAAGTGACCATGCTCAAGCTGTTCATTGGCAACAAAAACTACTCTTCGTGGTCGATGCGCACCGGGGTGCTCATCAAGCAGGCAGACATCGCCTGCGAAGAAGTCGTCGTGCGCTTCGACTCCTTCGCTGCCGGTTCAAACTTCAGGCAGATCATCGATGCCATCAGTCCCACGGGCAAGGTGCCGGTCCTGGTGGACACGGACGTGGTCAACGGACTGGTAGTCTGGGATACCCTGGCGATTGCCGAGTACCTGGCCGAGAAGTTTCCGGAAAAGGCTTTGTGGCCGCGAGATGTGGCGGCACGGGCGCAGGCCCGCAGCGTGTGTGCCGAAATGCATTCCGGTTTTACAGGCTTGCGCTCCAACTGTCCCATGAACATCGAGGCATCACTCCGCGAAACCGGTCAGCTCGTCTGGCGTGACCAGCCGGCCGTGCGTGCCGATGTGAAACGTATCGTTCGCATGTGGAGTGAGCTGCTGCGCGCGTCCGGCGGGCCGATGCTATTTGGCGATTTCTCGATTGCCGATGCCTACTTCGCCCCGGTGGTGATGCGACTGAAAACCTATTTCTTGCCCGTGGCGCTGGACGTGGCTGCGTACATGGAGCGCGTGTGTGCCTTGCCGGGCGTGCAAGCGTGGGTCGATGGCGCCCTGGCCGAAAAAGACTTCCTCGATTTCGAAGAACCCTATCGCTTAAGCTCGTCATAGCGAGCTACTTCTCCGGTCGGCACGCAGATGACGCGTCATCCTGGAAACAGCGGCCGCCGCTTCGCATGTTGAGGCTTGACTGCCTTTCCCTGCAATTGCGCGTATCCCAGGCCGCCAAGCAGCAGCACGATGATCGCCAGCGCGCTTGCCGGCGAGGATTCGCCGTCCTGACCGCTGCTCGGGATGACCTGGCGCAGCATGGCGATGTCGTTGGTATTGAGGATGCCGCCATATTCCGACTGCGAACTGTCGATGTTCCCCAGCCGCTGTGCCCACAGGTCGGCCTGGCCCAGTCCGAGATCGCTCTGCGTGGTGCGCGCGCTGTGGTAGCCGTTGGCGTCGGCGACCACCACCCGGGATCTGCTGTCGAAAAGCATACTCTGGGAGCCGGCGAGGCCAAGTGTGCTGACCTGCGTGCGGATCTGGTCGAGGTCGAGGGAATCGGCACTATCGCTCCCTGCCTGGATGCTGCCGGCCATGGCCTGAACCGGGCTGGGCAGGTAGAGCGTCAGGCCTTTGTCTACGCGCGCGCTGCCCGGCAGGAAATGGGCAGCGGCAACGCTATTGACTGCAAGGACTGCGGTTGCGACGATCATCAGTACCTGGGGAAGAGATGGGAGAGCGAATTTCATGGGGGTTCTCCTGGATATCCTGATCAGGTAAACGTCGCCTGGATCTTTTTCTTGAGGGTCACCCTGAAAATTTTTCTGAGAAGAAGCGCTTGGATCGTCCGATTGCTGAGCGCCTTCGCTGGCGCTCAGACCAGCAATTCGACACAGGCGGGATGTCCGAGAAAGGCCTGCGGGCTGGCCGTAAAACCATAAGCGCCGGATTGGAAGATCACGACCAGATCTCCGACCTGTGCCTCGGCCAGTTCCATTCGGTCCGCCAGCAAGTCGAGCGGCGTGCACAGCGGACCCACTACCGATACCGTTTCAAGTTCGGTTGGCGTCATCCGGTTGCCGATGGCGACCGGGTAGTTCTTGCGGATCACCTGGCCGAAGTTGCCCGATGCGGAGAGATGGTGGTGCAGTCCGCCGTCGCAGACCAGAAAGGTGTGCGCGCGCGAGACCTTGCGATCGACGATGCGGGCGACGTAGATGCCGGCTTCCCCCACCAGATAACGCCCCAGTTCGATGAGCAGTTCGGCAGCGGGCAATTCGCGGCCGGCCCGTTCGACGATGCTGGCGAGATGGGCACCGATTGGCGCCAGGTCGAGCGGCTGCTCGCCTGGGAAGTAGGGGATGCCAAAACCACCGCCGAGGTTGAGGAAACGGACGGTTGACGGCGCAGACTGTGCGAGGCGCAGCGCCAGTTCATAGCTTTTGCCCTGGGCTTCGACGATGGCTTCCGGTTTGAGATTCTGTGAGCCGGCAAAGAGGTGGAAGCCTTCAAAGGCCAGGCCGCTGCGGCCGACCTCGGCCAGGAGTTCGGGCACCTGCTCGGCGTCTACACCAAACGGCTTGGCACCGCCGCCCATCTTCATTCCCGAGCTTTTGAGTTCGAAGTCGGGATTCACGCGCACGGCAATGCGTGCCGTGTAACCGGTCGCGTCGCTGATTGCTGCCAGTTCCGCAACCTCGCGAAATGATTCGATGTTGATCAGGATGCCGGCAGCGACCGCCTGCTGCAATTCGCTGCGTCGTTTGCCTGGGCCGGCAAAGCTGATGTCGCGCGGATTCACCCCGGCGTCGAGAGCGACCTGCAGTTCGCCAGCCGATGCCACGTCGATGCCATCGACCAGGCCGGCCATGTGGCAGACCAGCGCCGGCATCGGGTTGGCCTTCATCGCATAGTGCAGTTTCAGGGTCGCCGGCAGCGCTGCCCGCAGTTCGCCGACGCGTTGCGTGAGCAAGTGCCGATCGTAAGCATAAAAAGGCGTTTGCCCGACACGCGCGGCGAGTCGCGAAAGCGGCATGCCGCCGACGACGAGTTCGCCGTCCTGTACCGGCAACTGGCGCATCGGCGCATGCACCGGGGAGCTTCGTTTATTCACCTGCGGCCACCTCTGTCGCGAGAAATTCAATGGCCAGGGCCTTGCGGTCGATCTTGCCGTTGGGGTTGCGTGGCAGGGGGCCTGGCCGCACGACAATGCCCGCCGGCACCATGTATGCGGGCATCCGGCTACGGCAGTCAGCGAGCAGGCTGGCGGTATCGAGACTGTCGCCCGCGGCCGGCGTGGCAATCACCTGGATGGCCTGCCCGAGCGTCGCGTGATCCACGCCGAAGGCAACGCACTCACCGACCAGGCGAGTGGCGTAGATCACCTCCTCGACCTCGGTGGGGCTGACCCGGTAGCCCGAGGTTTTCATCATTTCGTCGCGGCGACCGATGAAATAGAGGAAACCCTCCTCATCCTGGCGCACGGTGTCACCCGAAAACACGGCGATTTCGGGCAGCACCAGACCGGCATCGCGGCCCGGCATGTTCGCGGGCAGCGGTTTGTAGCGCTCGGCGGTCTTTTCATGGTCGTTCCAGTAACCCATGCCCACCAGCGCACCGCGATGGACGAGTTCGCCTGGTTCGTTGGCCGCACAGGGCGAGCCATCTTCGCGCAAAACGAGTATTTCGGCGTTGGGGATGGCCTTGCCGATCGAGTCCGGGCGTCGGTCCACCTCCTCCGGCGGCAGGTAGGTCGAACGGAAGGCTTCCGTCAGACCGTACATCAGATAGGGCTTGCTCTCCGGCAGGCGCGCGCGCAAGGCGGCCAGAGTCTCGCGCGGCATGCGCCCGCCGGTATTGGCGAAATAGCGCAGGTGTTTTCCGATGACCTCTGGCCAGGCGAGTTGCGAGAGCTGAATGTAGAGGGGAGGCACCGCCGTCAGCCCGGTCACGCTTTCGCGCGCCAGTGCCTTGAGCACGTCCTGGGGCAACAGGTAATTGAGCAGCACGACGCGCGCACCGGCGTGGAATGCCGTAGTCAACTGGCTGAAGCCGGCATCGAAAGACAGCGGCAGGGCGGCCAGCAGTGTGTCTTCGGCGCTGTTTTCGAGATAGCTCGCGACGCTTAGGGCGCCGGCGACCATATTGCGGTGCGAAAGTACGACCCCTTTCGGTTTGCCGGTACTTCCCGAGGTGTAGAGGATGGCTGCCATATCGGTGTCGATGACGCGGTGGCCAGTTTGTGCGGCCGCCTGCAACAGATCGCCCCAGCCCAGGTAGGCGAGCGGAGCAGGGCCCGCAGGCAAGGGGTCGGCATTGACCAGGATGACGTGCCGCAGATCATGGCAGACGGGAAGAGCAGCAGACAGCAGCGACAGACGTTCGGGAGAGGTGACGAGCGCCCGCACATTGCAGTCGCGCATGATGTAGGCCACCTGTTCGGCCTTGAGCAAGGGGTTCAGCGGCACGAAGACGCAGCCAGCGGCAGTGGTGCCAAAACTTGCAACGACGGTTTCCAGCCGCTTCTCGAGGTAGATGGCCACCCGCTCGCCGCGTTGCAGGCCGAGGCCAACGAGACCGCTGACGAAACCGGCAATGGCCTGCTGGAGTTTTCCGTAGCTCATCGACTGTTTGCCGTAAGTCAGCGCGACAGCGTCCGTCTGACGATTGGCAGATCTCTGGATCAACTCATGGAGCAGGCTTGCATCAGTCATTTTTATGGCATGCCGGGTCAAATGGATGGAGGCGAATTCTAGCAAGTTCTGGTGGATTCGGGAGTTCCCATGCTGGCGTAAGCAGGAAGTAAGTATTGGTCTTTATGATTAGATCGAAGTCATGATAAGTGACTCGACACTGGGAATTTTTTTGAGGAGGAGACAATAGTGAGCGAAGACGTCGTTGCACGGATTGAGGCCAATCCGAAGTATCACGAGCTGGTGCATAAGCGCAATTCATTCGGCTATATCCTGTCGGCCCTGATGATCATTGTCTACTACGGCTATATCCTGTTGATTGCTTTCAACAAGGAATGGCTGGCTGGCAAGCTGGGTGCCGGCATGGTCACGTCGATCGGGATCCGCTGGGGGTGGGGGTGATCATCTTCACGATCGTCGTCACCAACATCTATGTCCGTCGTGCCAACACCGAGTTCGACGATATGAATGCCGAGATCCTCAGGGAGGCCAACAAGAGATGATCAGCCAATCCACACGCAACATTCTCGGCCTGACCTTGGGCCTGCTTGCCAGCGGCGGCGTTCTGGCGGCTGGTGCCGACCTCGGCAATACCACCAAGCAGGCCACCAACTGGGTGGCGATTGCGATGTTCGTCGCCTTCGTCCTGGTTACCCTGGGGATCACCCGCTGGGCCGCGATGAAAACCAAGACGGCGGCCGACTTCTATACTGCCGGCGGCGGCATTACCGGCTTTCAGAACGGTCTGGCGATCGCCGGCGACTACATGTCCGCTGCGTCCTTCCTCGGCATCTCCGGTCTGGTCTTCGCCAACGGCTTTGACGGGCTGATCTTCTCGATCGGCTGGCTGGTCGGCTGGCCGGTGATCACCTTCCTGATGGCCGAGCGGCTGCGCAACCTGGGCAAGTTCACCTTTGCCGATGTGGCTTCCTATCGCTTCGCACAAACGCCGACGCGGACCTTTGCCGCGGTCGGCACGCTGGTCGTCGTGGCTTTCTACATGATCGCCCAGATGGTCGGTGCCGGTCAGCTGATCAAGGTGCTGTTCGGCCTCGAGTACATCTACGCGGTGATGATCGTCGGTGTGCTGATGATGTGTTATGTGCTCTTTGGTGGCATGACTGCCACCACCTGGGTGCAGATCATCAAGGCCATCCTGCTGCTCTCCGGTGCCACCTTCATGGCGCTGGCCGTGCTCTGGCAGTTCAATTTCAACCCCGAGGCACTGTTTTCCAAGGCCGTCGAAATACACGCCAAGCACGATGCGATCATGTCTCCGGGGGTGCTGATCAAGGATCCGATCTCCGCAATTTCGGTCGGCATGGCGTTGATGTTCGGGACGGCGGGCCTGCCGCACATCCTGATGCGCTTCTTCACCGTTCCGAGTGCCAAGGAAGCACGCAAGTCGGTCGGTTGGGCGACCACCTGGATCGGTTACTTCTACATCCTGACCTTCATCATCGGTTTCGGCGCCATCGTCATGCTGACGCAGGATCCGGCACCCTACTACGTGCCGAAGATGGTCGATGGTGTGCAAGCCGTCGGAGCGGACGGCAAGCTGGTCTGGGATGGCTTGCGGGGCGGCGGCAACATGGCGGCCATCCACCTGTCGAACGCCGTCGGTGGCAATGTCTTCCTCGGCTTCATCTCGGCAGTGGCTTTCGCGACCATCCTGGCGGTGGTCTCCGGTCTGACGCTGTCGGGCGCCTCGGCGGTATCGCACGACCTCTACGCGACGGTGTTCAAGAAGGGCAAGGCCGACTCGGCGCACGAACTGCGGGTTTCCAAGATGACCACGGTCTGCCTCGGTGTCGTTGCGGTCGGTCTCGGGATCGCGTTCGAGAAGGAAAATGTTGCCTATATGGTGATGCTGGCCTTCGTCATCGCGTGTTCGGCGAACTTCCCGATCCTCTTCATGTCCGTGCTCTGGAAGGACTGCACGACCAAGGGCGCCGTGGCCGGTGGCATTGTCGGCCTGATCAGCTCGGTTGCCCTGACCATCATGTCGGCATCGGTGTGGGAAGCCGTCCTGAAGAATCCCAAAGGCAGCGCATGGTTCCCGTACTCTTCACCGGCCATCTTCTCGATGACCGCGGCGTTCGTGGTGATCTATGTGGTTTCCAAGCTGGACAATAGCAAGCAGGCTCAGCTTGAGCGTTCGCTTTATCCAGCGCAGAAGGTTCGTTCGGAGACCGGATTCGGCTCTTCCTCGGCCTCGGGTCACTAAGCACCAGTAGTCGCCTGTTCGGCAAACGGCCCGGGAGTCATGCAACTCCCGGGCCGTTTTTGCTTGTAGCACGGTTCGCTTCATTCCATAGCAGTTCTTCCGGAGGGCTTGGCGCGATAGGGTGCATTGGCCGGATAACCGGCGGCGTCGAGAAGTTCGTTCCAGGCGGCTGGGGCAAAGCCCCGCATGTTTTGCCGACCGACGCTAATACTGGGTAACAACGCTTCACCACCACCGAGTTGCCGGCCGAGTTCGGCGAGTTCTTCTTCGCTGTTGAGCACCTTCTCGGAGAACGGAACGCCGCGACCATTGAGCAGAGTGCGCGCCTGCTTGCAGGTGACGCAGCCGGCGCTGGTGTACAGGACGACCGGGAATTTTTCGCTTGCCTGGCGAACCGCATACGGTAACTGCTGTTCATCCACGCCGGTCGTGTTCGTATATTTCATGACCTGTCGGGCTCCCGGTGGCGGCGGCAGGTCGGAGATAATGGTGCCGCCACTTTTCGGGTCGATCCAGCGGTAGGTGGTCTGGGCGCTGACCGTACCGGTGATCAGCAGCAGGATGGCGGTGGCGCTGCCAAAGCGCCGTGCGGCCGTAGGGAGCATGCTTGGTCTGGTCCTCGATGTCTTACGCCTTGATCATGCCACTGTGCAGCAGCAGGGCGTCGACCTGCGGCTCGCGGCCACGGAAGGCGCGGAAGTTGTCGATCGCCGAACGGCTGCCGCCGATCGACAGGATTTCGTTGAGGAAGCGCTGTCCTGTCGCCGGGTCAAAGGGGTTGCCGGTCTCTTCGAAAGCGCCGTAGCAATCAGCCGAGAGTACCTCGGCCCACTTGTAGCTGTAGTAGCCAGCGCCGTAACCGCCGGCGAAGATGTGCGCAAAGCTGTTCGGGAAACGATGCCATTCAGGTGGAACGAGGACCGCTACCTGGCGCCGTACCTCGGACAGCAGTTCGAGCACGCTGAGATCACCGGCGGGGTCGAATTCGCTGTGCAGCAACAGGTCGAACAGCGAAAACTCGACCTGCCGCAGGGTCTGCATGCCGCTCAGGAAGTTCTTCGCTGCCAGCATCTTGTCGAACAGGGTGCGCGGCAAGGGCTCGCCGGTGTCGATATGAGCGCTCATTTCCTGCAGCACGTTCCATTCCCAGCAATAGTTCTCCATGAACTGCGATGGTAATTCGACCGCATCCCATTCGACGCCATGGATGCCGGCGACACCGATCTCGTCAACACGTGTCAGCAGGTGATGCAGGCCATGACCGGTCTCGTGGAAGAGGGTGATCACCTCGTCGTGCGTGAAGGTTGCCGGCCGCAGCCTTCCATCCTGGTCGCTGACTGGCCGGGAAAAGTTGCAGTTGAGATAGGCGACCGGTTTCTGTATATCGTCGCTGGTCAGCGTTGGCAACCGCTGTGGCAGTTTGCGACGGCTGATCGCCTCGTCCATCCAGGCGCCGCCGCGTTTGGTTTCGCGAGCGTAGAGGTCGAGGTAGAACTGACCGATCAGTTCGCCGGCAGGTGTCTCGATCCGGTAGAAGCGAACGTCAGCATGCCATAGCGGCGCGCGGTCGGGCTGGATACGAACGCCGAACAGCTTTTCGATGACCGTGATCAGACCGACGAGAACCTTGTCCTCGGTAAAATACTGTTTCACTTCCTGTTCCGAGAAGGCATAACGTGCTTGCAGCAGCTTTTCGGAAACGTAGGCGACGTCCCAGGCTTCCATGCGATCGAGAGCGAGTTCGCTGCGGGCAAAGGCGCGCAGGTCGGCGATGTCCTGCTCGGCAAAAGGCCTGGCCTTGACCGCCAGATCGTGCAGGAAGTCGAGCACCTGGGGCACCGATGCGGCCATTTTCGGCACCAGCGAAACCTCGGCGTAGTTCTGGTAGCCGAGCAGTTGCGCTTGCTCGCGGCGGAGTTCGAGGATGCGTCGAATCAGTGGCGTGTTGTCGAGTTCGGCGGCACCGAATTCGGCGGCGCGTGTGGCGTAGGCGCGGTACATCACGGCGCGCAGACGGCGGCTGTCGGCGTACTGCATCACCGGCAGGTAGGAGGGCATGTGCAGGGTGAACTTCCAGCCACTCTTGCCGTCTCGTTCAGCAGCTTCGCGGGCAGCTTGTCGAGCATCCTCAGGCAGTCCGGCAAGTTCGCTCTCGTCGCTCAGCACTTCGGCAAATGCGTTGGTGGCGTCGAGAAGATTCTCCGAAAACTTTGCCGAGAGCTGTGCGAGTTCCTCGGCAATCGCCTGGAAGCGAGGCTTGTCCTCTGCGGGCAGCTCCGCACCGCTGAGGCGAAAATCGCGAATCTCGTGCTCGACGATTCGCTGCTGCGCCACCGACAGAAGTGCGTATTCGGGGCTTGCGGCGATCGCCTTGTACTTGTCGAACAGCTTGAGGTTCTGCCCCACCTCGGCGTAGAAACAGGAGACCTCGGGCAGCATGCCATTGTAGGCGTCCCGCCAGTCGGGAATGTCATTGACCGAGTGGACATGCGAGACCATTCCCCAGGCCCGTGACAGTTGTTCAAAACCATCGGCGAGCGGTGCCGCGAAATCAGCCCAGGTCGCAGCAAGGTCGTCGGCGGTCAGCCGCTCGATCAGTGCGCGGCCGCGTTCGAGCAGCGCACTGATCGCGGGTTGCACATCGGCCGGCGTCAGCACATCGAAGCGAGGCAGGCCGGAAAAATCGAGCAGCGGGTTGTCTTGCAGGGTGTGTTCAGTCATCAGGGATTCCGTGGTTCCAGAAGGGGGCGAGCGCGGATTACGACGCGACGCTCGGCAGTTCCCCTATTCTACAAGGTCGCGATACGCGTGCCACGAAGCGTGGCCAAGCAGCGGCATGAGAACGATCAGTCCGAAGAACAGGGTGAGAAAACCGATCCCGGTCAGTATGACCACAATTGCACCCCAGAGGATCATCAGCAGCAGATTGGCATCGACGGTGCGCAGACTGGTTCGGATGGCAATGCCGCAGGGTACCCGGCGATCGAGCAGCATCGGCACCGAGACGACGGTGATGGAAAAGACGAACAAGGCCAGCGCTCCGCCGATCATGATCCAGATCAGCAGCAGATCACGATGGTCGGTCGACAGGTGGATCTCTGCCAGCAGCTCGAGCAGGTCCGGTGTAATCATCGGTGCCAGCAAGGCGAACAGCCAGGTCGTGATGCGTTCCCAGGTCAGCCCGATCATTGCCAGAAGCAGGCCCATCATGGTGAGTTCCGGCGCGTTGCGCCGGCCACCGGCGAACGAACTGAAGAAAGTCGAAGTCTGGCCTGCCGCGCGGCGGCGGCTGATCTCGTACAGCCCTCCGGCAAGAAACGGGCCGACCAGAAAGAAGCCGGAAGTCGCGATGATGAACAGTTGTCCTTTGTGCCACGCAAAAATCGTGATCACGTCGCCGGCAATCGCAAACAACAGACCATAGGCAAGGCTGGCGATCGGGTTGGCGCAGAGGTCAGCCCAGCCCGTCGCCAGCCAGGCGAAAGGTCGGTCGATGGAGGCGCTGCGGACTTTCGGCGGGATGTTGCTGCGATCAGGGGGGCTTGGCTCCAGAGGCATGCGTTCTCCTTGCTGAGGTGGACGTAGACGGGCGTGTCGTGATGCTGATATCCGTGCGCCGGTCAATCGACAAACGCTTCGCCGGTCAGGCGCTCGCAGGCCTCGATATATTTTGCGCGGGTTGCGGCGAGCACCGTTGGCGGTAATCGGGGGCCCGGCGCTCGCTTGTTCCAGTCCAGTGTCTCAAGATAGTCGCGGACGTACTGCTTGTCGTAGGACGGCGGGTTGCTGCCGTTGTGGTAGGCGTCGGCCGGCCAGAAGCGTGACGAGTCAGGAGTCAGTGCTTCATCGATCAGATGCAGCGTGCCGACAGCATCGACGCCGAATTCGAATTTGGTATCGGCAATGATGATTCCGCGTGCCGCCGCGTGCTCGGCGGCGCTGCGATACAGCGCAATGGCCGCGTCGCGCGCCTGCGTGACGATTGCCTCGGCGCTCTGGCCGGTCGCAGCCAGCAGATCGGCGAGTGCCAGCGCACAGTCGGCCTGGGCGCGTTCGAAAGATACATTCTCGTCGTGATTGCCGATGGCCGCTTTGGTTGCCGGAGTAAAGATCGGCTGCGGCAGCCTGCTCGCGAGCCGCAGACCGGCCGCTAGTCGGATTCCGCAAACCCTGCCGCTGGCCTGGTAGTCCTGCCATCCCGATCCGCTCAGATAGCCGCGCACCACCGCTTCAATCGGCAGCGGTCGCAAGCGTTTCACGACCAGCGAACGGCCACGGACCTGCGCACGCTCGTCGGCATTCACCACCGTTTCAGGGTCGATGCCGGTCATCTGGTTGGGGATGATGCCGGCGAGTTTGGCGAACCAGAAACTGGCCAGCCGTGTCAGTACCTTTCCCTTGTCGGGCACCGGGTCCGGCAGGATGACGTCGAAGGCCGAAAGGCGATCGCTGGTCACGATCAGCAGCTTCTCGGTGTCGATGGCGTAAATGTCGCGCACTTTGCCGCGGCCGAGCAGCGGCAGGCTGGTGATCGTCGATTCAAAGAGGGCTTCGGTCACGTGCTTGATCCGGTAGCAATTCGGGGTTAGATCTTGTATGGCTGTGGATCGCCAACCCGGACGATCTTCAGCGTATTGGTGCCGCCGCTGGTTCCCATCGGATCGCCGGCGCTGAGCACGATCAGGTCTCCATTTTCCACAATCCCCTCATTCATCAGCAATTGCTCGGCATCATAGAGCAGTTCTTCGCGAGTCGCTGGCCGCTGTTTCATGAACAAGGGAAATACCGCTCGGTAGAGACTCATCCGGGTCACTGCATCGGCTTGCGGGGTCAATGCATAGACCGGGACACCGCAGTTCAGGCGGCTCATCCACAGGGCCGTCGCGCCTGTCTCGGTGAGTGCGGCGATGGCCTTGACCTTGAGGTGGTGCGCCGTCCAGATGGCAGCCAGGGAAATGGTCTGATCGATACGCGTGAAGACCTGATTGAGGAACTCGTGGTCGAGAGTTACTGCGGCAGACTTTTCGGCTTCCAGGCAGATGCGCGCCATCGCCTCGACGGTTTCGACCGGATACCGGCCGGATGCGGTTTCGGCCGAAAGCATCACCGCGTCGGTACCGTCGAGTACCGCATTGGCGACGTCGGAGACTTCGGCACGCGTCGGCGCCGGCGAGGAAATCATCGATTCCATCATCTGCGTTGCCGTGATGGCCAGCTTGTTCTTCTCGCGTGCCAGGCGAATCATGCGCTTCTGCAGTGCCGGAACGGCGGCATCTCCGACTTCGACAGCAAGATCCCCGCGCGCGACCATGATGCCGTCAGAGGCGGCGATGATCTCTTCGAGAGCGGCAACGGCCTCGACCCGTTCGATCTTGGCAATGGTCTGCGCCTGCCCACCCGCCGCGTGAATCAGTTGTTTGGCCATGTACATGTCGGCCGCACTCTTGGGAAAGGAGACGGCCAGGAAGTCGACTTCGATGCCTGCCGCTGTGCGGATGTCTTCCATGTCCTTGGCGGTCAGTGCAGGCGCCGAGAGACCGCCGCCCTGGCGGTTGATCCCCTTGTTGTCGGAAAGCTCGCCTCCGTGGCGGACGATGGTGAAGATCTCCGAACCGACGACGCGTTTCACGTCAAGGACGATGCGACCGTCGTCGAGCAGCAATACGCTTCCGGCAGAAACGTCACGGGTCAGAGCCTTGTAGTCGAGGCCAACGCGCTCGGCATTGCCCAGTTCGCAATTGGCGTCGAGGATGAAGCGTTCGCCGTTCTCGAGCCGGACCTTGCCGTCGGCGAATTTGCCGACGCGGATCTTGGGTCCCTGAAGATCGGCGAGAATCCCGACCGGGCGCCCGACATGGGCTGCCACCTCACGAACCATTTGTGCCCGCGCGATGTGATCCTCCGGTTTGCCATGGGAAAAGTTCAGGCGCACGACATCGACGCCAGCGCGGATCATACGTTCCAGTACTGTGGCATCAGATGAGGCCGGACCGAGGGTGGCAACGATCTTGGTATCGCGTGACATGGGTTTCCTTTTTTCTTGTCACGGAGCGCACGGTCTTATTGCCCTGCGACGATTAGAGGGCTGCGGGGTCAATGGGCCCGAAACGGGACCGAAAGCACGGGAAGTATCCTTCAACGGAGGAAACTCCCTGCCCTGCTTCGCAGCAATGTGAGGGTACCGCACACTCTCACAGGAGAATCGGAGAGGCAAGAGGGGCGCCCGGAAGCGCCCCTCGATGGTCGTTTAGCGGGCCATTACGCGGACCATTTCCAGCACCTTGCAGGAATAGCCCCATTCGTTGTCGTACCACGAGACAACCTTGACGAAGGTACTGTCGAGGGCCATCCCGGCTTCGGCATCAAACACCGAAGTGCAGCTCTCGCCACGGAAATCGGTGGCCACCACCTTCTCGTTCGTATAGCCGAGAATGCCCTTCATCGGACCTTCGGAGGCTGCCTTCATGGCTGCACAGATTTCTTCGTAGGTGGCGTCCTTGTTCAGCTCGACGGTCAGGTCGACGACCGAGACGTCGGAGGTCGGAACGCGGAAGGCCATGCCGGTGAGCTTCTTGTTCAGCTCGGGAATGACCTTGCCGACGGCCTTGGCAGCACCGGTCGAGGACGGAATGATGTTCTCGAGGATGCCACGGCCACCGCGCCAGTCCTTGTTGGACGGGCCATCGACGGTTTTCTGGGTAGCCGTGGCGGCGTGCACGGTGGTCATCAGACCGCGCTTGATCCCCCAGTTGTCATTCAATACCTTGGCAACAGGTGCCAGGCAGTTGGTGGTGCACGAAGCATTCGAGATGATCGTCTGACCGGCATAGGTCTGGTCATTGACGCCGAACACGAACATCGGTGTGTCGTCCTTGCTGGGTGCGCTCTGAATGACCTTCCTGGCGCCGGCGGCGATATGCTTCTGGCACGATTCGGTGGTCAGGAAGAGGCCGGTCGAGTCGACGACGATGTCTGCACCAACCTCGTCCCACTTCAGCTCGGCCGGGTCCTTGACGGCGGTCAGACGGATCTTCTTGCCATTGACGACCAGGGTGTTGCCTTCGACCGCAACGCTACCCTGGAAGCGACGATGCACCGAGTCATACTTGAGCATGTACGCCAGATAGTCGGGTTCGAGCAGGTCGTTGATGCCGACCACTTCGATGTCCTCGAAATTCTGAATTGCGGCGCGAAACACCATCCGGCCGATACGGCCAAACCCATTGATCCCTACTTTGATTGTCATGAAACGGTCTCCTTGAGAAATGACAACAGTGATCTCACGGTGCTAACTAGGTGGGTCACCGTGAAACCGAAAAAGTCAAACCACTGGCCGGCAGCTGCCGGCTCTCCAAAGCGATCGATGCCGACCACGGCACCGTCGCGTCCAACATATTCAGCATTGATCCGTGAGCGTTCGAGAGAGCGAAACGATCGCGATCCGGCCAGGGGATCGGCCGGATTGTGGCGCAGGGGGCGACGCCAGAGGACTGTTGTGACATCGGCCATCCCATAGGCATGCCAGGATGGCCGGAACTGGCATGCTGGAGCGCGTCCATGGCAAGGGCGTGGACGACGCTGGTCAGGGGGGGGAACGCAGTAGGCACGATATTTCGCTGGCTCGGGACGGTGGGTTCAGTCGCATGGACAAATTATCCGCCAAAATGGCAGGCTTTGCCACTGTCCGTTACGAAGCGTTGGCGGGCAGGGTGCGTACTGCTGGGCGGGCATCGGGCAGGGACTGGTTCAGTTCTTCGGCGGGCGTTCAATAGGAAAGCAAAAACTAACCATAAATAGAAAAAAAGTTTAACTTTTAATAATCAATTTGGCCGCCTACACTTGTCGCACATGATCCAACACGGTATTTACCCTCATCGATACGGAGACAAGCATGGACCAATCGAATCGTTACGCCGACCTCAGCCTGAAGGAAGAAGACCTGATCAGGGGGGGCAAGCACATTCTGGTGGCGTACAAAATGAAGCCGAAAGCCGGCTATGGCTATCTTGAGTCGGCCGCTCACTTTGCCGCAGAATCTTCCACGGGTACGAATGTCGAGACCAGTACCACCGATGACTTCACCAAGGGCGTCGATGCCCTGGTCTATTCCATCGACGAAGCCACCGAAGACATGCGCATCGCCTATCCACTGGATCTGTTCGACCGCAACATGATCGACGGTCGCATGATGATGGTATCGATTCTGACGCTGATCATCGGCAACAACCAGGGCATGGGCGACATCGAACACGGCAAGATCCATGACATCTTCGTTCCCGAGCGCGCCATTCAGCTCTTCGACGGCCCGGCCAAGGACATCTCGGATCTGTGGCGGATCCTCGGACGCCCGCTCAAGGATGGCGGCTACATCGCCGGCACGATCATCAAGCCCAAGTTGGGGCTGCGTCCGGAGCCGTTCGCCAAGGCCGCCTACCAGTTCTGGTTGGGCGGCGACTTCATCAAGAATGATGAGCCGCAGGGCAATCAGGTGTTCTGCCCGGCGAGGAAAGTGTACCCCCTGGTCTATGACGCCATGAAGCGTGCCATGGATGAAACCGGGCAGGCCAAGATTTTTTCCGCCAATATCACTGCCGATGACCATTACGAAATGCTCCATCGCGCCGACTTCATCCTGGAAACCTTCGGCCCCGATGCCGACAAAGTCGCCTTCCTGGTCGATGGTTTCGTGGGCGGTCCAGGCATGATCACCACCGCCCGCCGGCAGTACCCCAACCAATATCTGCACTATCACCGTGCCGGTCACGGCATGATCACCTCGCCATCCGCCAAGCGCGGCTACACGGCATTCGTGCTGGGCAAGATTGCGCGTCTGCAAGGGGCATCCGGCATCCATGTCGGTACCATGGGTTTCGGCAAGATGGAAGGCGAGAGCTCGGACAAGAACATCTGTTACATGCTGGAGCGTGACGAGTGTCAGGGCCCGGTCTATTACCAGAAGTGGTACGGCATGAAGCCGACCACCTCGATCATCTCCGGCGGCATGAATGCATTGCGTTTGCCGGGATTTTTCGAGAATCTCGGCCACGGCAACGTCATCAACACCTCCGGTGGCGGTTCCTATGGCCATATCGACAGTCCGGCGGCCGGTGCGCTTTCGCTGCGGCAGGCTTACGAGTGCTGGAAGGCTGGCGCCGATCCGATCGAGTGGGCGAGGGAGCACCATGAATTCGCACGCGCCTTCGAGTCCTTCCCGGGGGACGCCGACAAGCTCTATCCGGGTTGGCGCGAGAAGCTCGGCGTTCATCGCTGAGTCGGTGGTCTGTGGTCAGAAGGCGCGGGCCGATGCTGGGCTGTTGCCTGACACCGGTCGGATGAGTGCACATGAGGGATGGGAAATGACCGACAAGGAGCAATTCAGGGTAATCGCCGAACCTTTCTACCAGCCGCAAGGAAACGAGGTAGCACTGTACGAAGCCGCTTACGCGGCGCGCCTGCCGGTGATGGTCAAGGGACCGACCGGCTGCGGCAAGTCCCGCTTCATCGAATACATGGCCTGGAAGCTTGGCAAGCCCCTGCTCACCGTCGCCTGCAACGAAGACATGACCGCTTCCGACCTGGTCGGGCGTTACCTGCTCGAAGCCAACGGCACACGCTGGCTCGATGGGCCGCTGACCACCGCCGCGCGCATCGGGGCGATCTGTTACCTCGACGAAATTGTCGAGGCGCGTCAGGACACGACGGTGGTGATCCACCCCTTGACCGACCACCGGCGTACTCTGCCGCTAGACAAGAAGGGCGAGTTGATCCACGCGCATCCCGATTTTCAACTGGTCATCTCGTACAACCCTGGCTATCAGAGCCTGATGAAAGATCTCAAGCAGTCGACCAAGCAGCGTTTTACGGCTTTCGAGTTCGACTATCCCGATGCCGATCTGGAGACCGCCATCCTCTGCAGTGAAAGCGGCATCGATAGCCGCATTGCCGTGCAACTGGTGAACATCGGCGCCGCCGCCCGCCGGCTCAAAGGTCATGGTCTCGATGAGGGGATCTCGACGCGTCTGCTGGTCTACGCTGCAACCCTGATCAAGGGTGGCGTCGCGCCCCGTGACGCCTGTCGAATGGCTCTCGTGCGGCCGATCACTGACGACGATGATATCCGCGATACCCTGGATCACGCGATCGACGCGACCTTTGCCTGATCGCGATGGAACGTAAAAGCATGCCAGCGGACTCGAGCACAGACGAGCAGACGGGCGCCGCCTGGAGCGAACGCCTGCGCCTGTACCGCGAGCAACTCGACTGCCGCTTTCCGCAGGTCAATGAGGTCTTCGAGGGCTGTCTGGTCGAGGCGTTGCGCGTGCTCACCGCCGATGGTGTCGCTGCCTACCTCGACTACGCACGTTTTCTGAGCCGCATGGGGCGTGGCGTCGAACCGGTGCTGGCATTCCTCGAGAAGTGGCCAGCGATTGCCGCAATCCTCGGTGAAGACGCCTTGCCGCCGCTCACCCGGACCGTGCACAGGCTCTGGAAATCACCGAATGGCAAGGCCATCACCCCTTTCCTGCAGAGCCTGGCGGCGGTCGCCCGACGGCTGGGGGCACGCGAGCAGATGCAACATTACCTGGACCTGGCGCTGGACTTCATGGAGCGCACCACCGGTTCAATCCATGGTATCCACCAGACCTTCGCCAGCCCAGGGCTACCGGAGTTTTTCGCGCAGGCGCCACGGCTGCTCAATGCGCTGACCATCGCCGGACTGAGAAACTGGCTTGACTACGGCATCCGCAATTACCACAACCATCCCGAACGACAGCGTGCCTACTTCAGCCTGCAGTCGGCCGACAGCCGCGCCGTGCTGCAGCGCGAGCGGCACGGCACGCTCCTGCTCGACAACGAACGCCGGCTCGATCTCTACCTGCGTGCCCTGTGGCAAGACAGCGCGCAACTGGTCCCCTACGCCAGCGACATCGATCAGGCACTGCCGCCGCTTCCCTACTACGACCCGTCGGGAATCCGCCTGCCCGACGTCCTCGATGACGCCAGCGGTGTTTCCGGCATCGACCGCTACCGCGTCACACTGGCCCATATCGCAGCGCATCGGCGCTGGAGCCAGGCGATGTTTGCCGACAACTTCAGCCCCATGCAGCGCATGGCGATCGAGTTCTTCGAAGACAGTCGCATCGAGACGCTGATCCTGCGCGCGTATCCCGGCCTGCGTCGCAGTTTCCTGGCGCTGCATCCGAAGCCGGTGGAAGGTGCCTGCAACCCGGAGACTCATTCCTGCCTTCGCCATCGTCTGGCGATGCTGTCACGCGCCGTGCTCGACCCCGAGCACGGCTACCAGGACGTGATCCTGCTGGAGTTCGTGCGGCGCTTCCAGGAAACGCTGCAGCAAGGCGATTCGAGCAGCGAAGAAATCGCCCAGCTCGCACTCTCCTACGTCGCACGCACCCGACGTCAGAGCGACCAACTGGCCAGTGTCTTTTTTTACCGATAGCGAGGTCGGCTATCGCGACGACAATCGCCATCTCTGGCGCTTCCACGAGTTGAGCGACGACGAGGAAATGTTCAACGAGCAGCGTTCAACGACCACCGCCGCCGAGGTCGAACGCCTGCCGCCGCGCCACTACCCGGAGTGGGACTACCAGAGCCAGAGCTACCGGCCGGACTGGGTGAGCCTCTACGAATCGCTGCACCCGAGTGCTGACGCCCGTGACATCGATCGCCTGCTGGAAAAACACGCAGCGCTGGCTCGGCGCCTGAAGCGTCTGCTGGATCTGCTGAGACCACAGGAGCGAGTCCGCATCCGCTATCAGGAAGACGGCAGTGAACTCGATCTCGACATTGCCATTCGTTCGCTGATCGATTTCAAGGGCGGCGCCCATCCCGATCCGCGCATCAACATGAGCCACCGCAGCAGCGGCCGCAATCTGGCGGTGCTGCTCCTGCTCGACCTCTCGAAGTCGCTGGCCGACCGGGTCAAGGTCGGCACCAACGGTGGCGAACAGAGCATTCTCGAACTGAGTCAGGAAGCTGTATCGCTGCTCGGCTGGTCGATCGAGCAGCTTGGCGACCCCTTCGCCATTGCCGGTTTCCACTCCGACACCCGTCACGACGTCCGCTACCTGCACCTCAAGGGCTTCAGTGAAAGCTGGGGTGATACCGTCAAGAGCCGCCTCGCGGCGATGCAGGCCGGCTATTCGACACGCATGGGTGCGGCGATGCGTCACGCCGCGCACTACCTCGGCGCACAAAAAACCGAGAAGAAATTGCTGCTGGTCCTGACCGACGGCCAGCCTGCCGACGTCGACGTCCATGATCCGCGCCTGCTGATCGAAGACGCCCGCAAATCGGTCGGTGAACTCGACCAGAAAGGCATCTTCACCTACTGCATCAGCCTCGACCGCAAGGCCGACGACTACGTCAGCGACATCTTCGGGCGGAGGTTTTCGGTGATCGACCGCGTCGCTCGCTTGCCGGAGCGGCTGCCCGAACTGTTCATGGCGCTGACCCGGTAGCGGGGAATTTGCCTGCTGATCCCTTTGGTGCCGGGGGCCCGCGCCTGGTTTCACAACAGACCGGAAAAGATGCGCTTGTCCGTTCAAGGACTCGTCTGGTATCGTTCCAGGCTTCACCGCAAGGTGGAGAATCGTGCTGCCTGGCCCGTTCGGCCGCTGAAAGCCTGTCGCCACCCCAGCCCCTGCTGCGGGTTGAGCGACTTCTGCCCGCAATACAAACCTGTTGAATGTCGATACATTCGGGCACGGCGCTAGCATGGGCGCAAGCCCAGCGCAGATCGCTCTACCCCTTCAACCTTCCCAAGCATCGTAGATTCCCTGACGGATGACCCCCCTATGACCTCCCATCAAAAGGTTGCCCTGATTACCGGCGTGACCGGCCAGGACGGCGCTTACCTGGCTGAATCCCTGCTCCACAAGGGTTACGAAGTGCACGGCATCAAACGCCGTTCCTCGCTATTCAATACCGACCGCATCGATCACCTCTATCAAGATCCGCACGAGCCCGGGCGGCGCTTCATTCTCCACCACGGCGACCTCACCGACTCGACCAGTCTGATCCGCGTCATCCAGGAGGTGCAGCCCGATGAGATCTACAACCTGGCCGCGCAAAGCCACGTGGCCGTGAGCTTCGAAGAACCCGAGTACACCGCCAACGCAGACGGCATCGGTGCCCTGCGCATGCTCGAAGCGATCCGCATCCTCGGCCTGGAAAAGAAAAGCCGCTTCTACCAGGCCAGCACTTCGGAACTGTACGGACTGGTCCAGGAAATCCCGCAGAAGGAAACGACCCCCTTCTATCCGCGCAGCCCCTACGCCGTCGCCAAGCTCTACGCCTACTGGATCACCGTCAATTACCGCGAGGCCTACGGCATCTATGCCTGCAACGGTATCCTCTTCAACCACGAAAGCCCGGTTCGCGGCGAAACCTTCGTCACCCGCAAGATCACCCGCGCCATCGCCCGTATCGCCCTCGGTCTGCAGGACTGCCTCTATCTAGGCAACCTCAGTGCCCTGCGTGACTGGGGCCACGCTCGTGATTATGTCGAAATGCAGTGGTTGATGCTGCAGCAGGACCACCCCGAAGACTTCGTCATCGCTACCGGCGTGCAATACAGCGTCCGCCAGTTTGTCGAATTCGCCGCGCTGGAGTTGGGCATGCGCGTGCGTTTCGAAGGCGATGGCGTCGATGAAATCGGGATCGTGACCCGAGTCGAAGGCGACCAGGCCAAAGTGAAACCGGGTACGGTCATCGTCCGGGTAGACCCGCGCTATTTCCGCCCGACCGAAGTCGAGACCCTGCTGGGCAACCCCAGCAAAGCCCGTGAAAAACTCGGCTGGACGCCGACCACCAGCCTGCACGAACTGGTCCAGGAAATGGTGCTGGCCGACTACAATTCCGCCAGGCGCGACGCACTGGTCAAACTCGCAGGCTTCAAGACCTTCGACCACAACGAATGAGCAGATCATGACGCCAACCCGAATCTACGTCGCCGGCCACCGCGGCATGGTCGGCTCCGCCATCGTCCGCAGCCTGCAGCAGCGCGGCGGAGCGACTCTGATCACCCGCACGCACGCCGAACTGGACCTCACCCAGCAGGCCGCCGTGCGCGCCTTCTTCGAAGCGGAAAGACCCGAACAGGTGTATCTCGCCGCTGCAAAAGTCGGCGGCATTCACGCCAACCAGACCTACCCGGCCGAATTCATCTACCAGAACCTGATGATCGAGGCTCACATCATCCATGAATCCTGGCGCGTCGGCGTGCAGAAACTCCTCTTTCTCGGCAGCAGTTGCATCTACCCCAAACTCGCCCCGCAGCCGATGCCGGAAGAGGCACTGCTCACCGGCACCCTGGAAGCGACCAACGAACCCTATGCCATCGCCAAGATCGCCGGCATCAAGCTCTGCGAAAGCTACAACCGCCAATACGGCACCGACTACCGCAGCGTCATGCCCACCAACCTCTACGGCCTCGGTGACCACTACGATCTGCAGAATAGCCACGTCATTCCGGCGATGATCCGCAAGCTGCACCTTGCCAAACTCGCCGCCGCCCGCAACTGGCCGGCGATCGAACAGGACGAAACCAGAAACGGTCCCATTCCCCAGGAACTCAAGCGCCAGTTGCACGACACATGCACCTTGCAACTGGAGCCTTGCCTCACCTTATGGGGCACCGGCACCCCGATGCGCGAATTTCTCTACGTCGACGACATGGCCGAGGCCAGTGTGCAAGTGATGAACCTGGCGCCGGCCACCTACCAGGCCCACACCCGGCCGATGCTCTCGCACATCAACGTCGGCAGCGGCGAAGAACTCACCATCCGCCAACTGGCCGAAACTGTTGCCCATGTGATCGGCTACCCCGGCCGTATCGAATTTGACCCCAGCCAACCGGACGGCACGCCAAGAAAGCTGATGGATATCTCGCGCCTGCACGCCCTGGGCTGTCGAGCCAAGGTGAGCCTGACAGAAGGGCTGGCCAGGGCTTATACCGACTTCCAGACCAGAAAACCTGTGGTGGGGGGAAAGTTGATGGCCAATGCATAAACGACCGCTGAACGGCGGAAAACAGGCCCTAAACTGGAGTAGAAAATTTCAGCCCCCGTCTCAAACCCAGTAGTGGCAAGGGTTTGCAAGGAGCGAAAAGGCCTCAACAAGGGCCAGCCCCCTTGCCAGGGAACTGGCCCTTTGGCCATCAGAACGACTGTTTCGCTTTAGTCAGACCGAGTTACTGGGGCAAAAGCGGCGGGCAGTCCGTCCGCCCGTAATGCGCGCGGAAGGTGCGCAGGTCGGTACCGTCCACATCACCATCCTGGTCGAAGTCAGCGGCGTCGTTGTACCGGACTTGACCCCTCCGCGAGCCGTAGGCCGCATTAAAGATGCCCAAATCCGTCGCGTCCACATCGCCATCACCGTCGAAGTCGCCCTTGCACGGTGGGACCGGCTGAATGATCAGGAAGGCGCTGCTCTGATCATCTTCGCTGACTACGCCATTGCCCGGGGTCGAATCTGGATCGGGTTGATTCGCGGCCGCTACCTGAGCGATATTCTCAATCGATCCGGTGGCGGTCACCATAGCGGTGATCTGCAAGGTGGCGCTGCTGCCATTGGTGATAGTCCCCAGTTGCCACAGACCGCTGCCTGAGTTGTAGCTCCCAGAGGAAGGCGTGGCAGAGACGAAGCTCAGGCTGGCGGGCAGCAGATCCAGGACTTGCACGCCGGTGGCGGCTTGAGGACCCGCGTTGCTCACCGTGATGGTGAAGCTGACGTTGCTGCCCAGGGTGGGAGTTGGGTTGTTCACCGTCATGGCCAGACTGAGGTCAGCCCGGTCGATGGCGTTGGCCAGGTTGAGCCGCCCTCCGGTGACCGTGATCCCTGCCAGTGCCGGTATACGATCCGCGCTGCGCAGGATGCGATTGATGCGGTCCGGCATTGGCTCGTCATGAAGACCGGCCAGGAAGCCTACCGCGCCGGTTACATGAGGCGCGGCCATGGAGGTACCACTCAGGAAGGAATAGCCATTCGTGCCCTCGGGTACACCGATCCCGATGTCGTCCAGGTATACGCCGTCGGCAGTAACGGAAGAGTCAGTGTTCAAGACGAACATCACCTGGAACGGGTTGGTGTAGAACGCCGGGTCGATCGGCGCGGTGTACAGCCGCCACTGGCCTTCGCTGCTGCCGGTGAGGCCGCCTACATAATAAATACCTCCATAGTTGTACACCATCCAACCGTTCTGGCCGTTCTCCATGTTGTCGGAGAAGTAGGTCGTGGTGAAACTACCATCCGTTACGGCCACGTCGTCGATGTAGTAACCGTCGTAGGTGATGCTGGAGTCCGTCACCAGATCGAAGGCAAACTTGGCGTCCGCGGTCCGGCAGGCATCGGGGACCGGTGCGGAAAACAGGGTCCAGTTAGCGACTAAGCCGTCCAGGTAACCAAGGTAGGTCCATACACCACTCCCATAACAGAATACGCGCAGTTCGTCAAAACCGCTTTCGATTTCGCCCCTCAGAGAGAAGGTCATCCAGGTATTCCCTGACGGCGCCACGGACAGATTCATCGTCGGGCTTTCCAGGGCGACGTAAGCGTTGTTGACATAGTTCCCATTGGGGCTGTCGGACCAGGCGTGGGTGGGGCTCTGGGACTGTTCCTCCGTCAGCGTCCACTGTGGTGATGATCCACCCATGACGTAATAGACATCCAGCCAGTCGGAGCCATATTCCAGGTCGTGTCGGGCATAGAAGCCCAGGGACAGCGGCCCCGACACGCCGCTCAGGTTAATCGGCGGACTGGTGAGCGCAACGGACTGGTTGTCGCTGTAGTTGCCGCCGGGGCTGTCGGACCAGGCGTGGGTCGGACTCTGGGACTGCTCCCCGGTGATGGACCACGGTGATGCCGCCGTCCAGCCACCGGATCCTGCTTCCATGCCGTCGAAGAAGGAGTCGCCCGGTCTGGGCCAATACTGAGTCCACCAGAAGGTGTTGAGGATCGAGTCCCCAGGCGCGCCCAGGTCCACCGAGTTCCGGCCGTAGTTGGAGAACCCGGCCAGCGCGTCATTGTGATTGGTGGCGGCCACGCTGATGATGTTGGGCAGGTCGTGGCTTGACGGGTAGTGGGGATCAATGTCGTTGTTTACAGCGTCGTTCCCCGCCGCCGCGACGAAAATGATCCCAGCATCGCCCAGAGCGCCAATGGCTGTCTTCTCGACCTCGTTATAGCAGCCAGTGCAGCCATAGGAAGCATTGACCGCCACCACGTTCACGCCGCGCTGCTTCATCATCAGGATGTATTGCAAGGCCTCCAATTCAGCATCATCGTACAGATAACCGTCAGGCGAGAAGCCTTGGATCGCCATGATCTGGCCCGTCCAGTTGACTCCGGCTACTCCCTGGCCGTTGTTTCCCGCCGCCGCCATGATGCCGGCCACATGGGTGCCGTGGCCGTGGCCAACCGGGTAGGGGTCACTGTCGCCCATACCGGTATCGATGCCATGGATGTCGTCCACATAGCCGTTGCCGTCGTCATCGATACCGTTGCCGGGTATCTCCCCCGGATTAACCCACATGTTGGCTTGCAGGTCCGGGTGGGTATAATCTACGCCGGTGTCCAGCACGGCCATGACGACACCGCTGGAGCCGGTGTGGTGAGCCCAGGCCTCGGTGGCGTCGATGTCTGCATCGACCACCCCGCCGGTTTGCCCGTAGTTGCACAGCGACCACTGACTACCATCGAAGTAGGGGTCATTCGGGGGGGTGCCCGGGCATCCCGCGGTGGGCCGCTTGCCATAGTTAAAGGAAGCCGCCTGCACGCGCGAATCGGCTTTCATCCGGGTCAGAAGCGCTGCAGTTGTCATCCCTTTGGGCCCCCGCGCCAGGGCGAAAACCTGGCCGGTCATGCTGGAAAGGCTGTCGAAGCTTTTGGCCAGGGTCAAGCCGTTGGTGCTCATCGCTTGGCTGGCCGTGGCTGCGTTAACCCCCTTCTTGAAGAGAAGCAGGATTTCGCCCTCCTTGTAATGAGCCTTGCGCGGCGCCGCCTGGCCCTTGGGGAGGAGAGAGGATTTTCCCGCCGCTGGAGCCCCCTTGGCAGAGGGCAGGATCGGTCCCGGGACGGTCAGGATACGCTCCCCTTGCGCGTTGGGCGCTACATCGATGCGTGGCAACACACTGCGCGTTGCCGGTATGGGTAGCGGCTTCTTGACGGGAACCTGCGCCCGTTTCTGCAATGGAATGGCTCCGGCCGGTGGAGCGGCTTGCAGGCCAACGACCGGCAGCATACCCAGTACAGCCCCGACGGCCAAGGCGTTGCCGCAGGACTGCATGCGCTTGATACTCTTGATCCGCTTCATGATCTCTTCTCCTCATCGATCAGCTTCATTCTGCTCCTCGACGCCAGCAGCGCGACCAGACCGGGCGCCAATAATGCGAGGGTGCCTGGGAGAGGTATCAAGTTGGGAGTGTTGACTTGGGCCAGGACGATACCGCTCGCGAGATCGTCATCCAGGACGGTGCCGTTCTCGAGAACAAAGTCGTCGAAGAACCCTCCACGGTCGCTGTCATAGAGCGACAGCGTGCTCATCCCATAGGCGCTACTCGTGAACTCCACGCTTGCGAGCAGAATGCGATCCCCTGCTAACGGTGGGAATGACACTTGTCCTCCCCCGGCTTCTACCTCCGGAGCCGTGCTGTTCACCCACCCTAACTCCCAGATCGACGCCACACTGGCGCTCGCTACCTGCAGGTGGGAAAGGTTATAAACCAGATCAAACCCCATGGAGATCAGACCGGGATTCGGGACGTTAGAGACGTAAAGATCCGCCCGAATGGTGTCATTCAGAGCGAGATTCCAGCTTGTCTCGTAGTTTCCGTCCTGGCCAAAGTCCAGATTGAAGACCAACTTTCCCGATGCCGGACCAGAGATGCCCAATAACAGGGCCGCTATCGGTGCGATCAGCTTTATTTTCTTCATGTGCTTCCCCTCAAAAAGACCCCAACCCAAGGAACCAGATGCCGCCGCCAGCGCCGTCGAACAGGATCGTTGGGCAATGGTGTCGGCTTCTCGGGGACTCTTGGAGCCGAGTTTGTAAAGGCAGTAACCTTCCGGTGGCCTTCTTCGCTCAACTCCATGGCGAAACAATCAGCATCGAAATCGGCCCGGTGCTCGCATCAGCCTCCAGCTTCAACAGACCAGTGTTTGCCATCTTCCCGCCCCCTATCTCGTTGCACGACGAATTGTCCGGAGCTTAAGATCGGTACGCCCCGAACGTATGCATGCAGCAAGTGATGACGATGCAAACAAGAAACGTGCCAGAAATAATATCATTGATTTAATGAATAAATACTTGCTATGGTGATACGCGGGATGGAATCTGTCTTTGCGTCTGGCGTGCAAAGTGGAAACTTTCTTTTCCGGGCAATCCAGAGCGAGTCATCTCCCGCAGCAGGGCTTGCCAAGATGTATTCGGCCGCGGCCGCTTGCATCAGACGAATGTCGCCTGAATCGGATTGTGGTACCACGCTCTGGCGGATCTTCCTCCAGCCAGCAGTAACTATTCGGTGGACCCGTAGTCCGTGGGCTGCCTGTCGGTGAATGTCAAGGTGGGTGGTGTTCCTCAAGTGGATATGCTAATCTATAACATATTGATTATAAAATACTATATTGGACTCATATCCACGTCTGGACCACTACCAAGACGCGCATCCTCAAGGGCTTCAAGGAAATGAATCAGGCACCCGTGGTGTTTCGTTGGAAGAAATTCGACAGGAAAGCTGCCTGATCTGTAGCCCATTTAATGGAACGAACTACTAGCGCATCACTTTGAATTTCACTCCGTGGGTGCTTGACTCCGGTCCACTCTCGCTTACAATCCCGGCAGGTTGTGCCGTATCAATGCTTCGCCTGACGAGTTCTTGCCAGATCATCGCCAGGGGAACAGCCGAAAATCACATTTTGTCGTCTACGTAATGAGGTGGGAAATGGACGCCCTTCTGCTCCTGTTGGGACGTGTCGCCGGCATCGGTGGCTTGCTGCTGTGCATCACCGCCGTGGTACTGCGTCTGGCAGGCAAGTACTACCTGGGCACGTTTCAACTTGCGACCCTCCTGCAGGGTGGCATGGCTGCAACCGTCCTGGGCTGTTTTTTCCTGCTGTTGGCGCTGACAGCGCAAGGGAAAGCCGGGCGGTCGTTCCCCCGCGAGTGAGTTGCTGACGATACTTTCACATTAACAGAGACGCCAGGCGTGGAAACGCGCGACCCAACTGAGGAGATTCTGCGGGGCGTGCGCCGGCAGCGATGACGATGCTGCGCGCGCTGATCCGCTCGGTCTCGCCGCTATGGCGGACCATCTCGACCTCCCAGGGTGAGACAATCTTCGCCGTGCCTTCGATGACCTCGACACCGAGTTCGGAGTGGCGTTCGCGCGAGTCGTGCGTTCGAAGCTCCGGATCACACGCTGCACACGCGCGATGACCTCGGCGAAGTCGAAGTCGAAGTCGGCACGCGCACTGCGAATGCCGAATTACAGTCTGCGTCGGCTGGCTAGCGGGAAGCGGCAGGAAACAGCGTCGTCAGTAGAGCAGAGAGATCCTTGATCTCGCCATCCGGTGTTTCGGGAATCCGTTCCGGTGCCTGTCCGAAGCGGTTGCACCACAGGACCCGCAGGCCGGAGGCCTTGGCCGAATAGGCATCCCACGCGTTCGACGAGAGGAAGCAGATCGCTGCCGGGGCGAGTTGCAGGCGTTCGCAGGCCAGCGCGTAGACTGCCGGGTGTGGCTTGAAGACGCCCACTTCCTCCACTGACAATACGGCATCGAAGATGTTCTCCAGAGCGCTGTGGCGGACCACCGCGGCGAGCATCGCCGGCGTGCCGTTCGAGAGAATCGCCAGCTTCATTCCTGCCGCCTGCAGCCGGCGCAGCGTTTCGGGAACCTCGGGATAACATCCGAGATGTAGGTAAAGGTCCATTAGCCGTGCCCGCAGGTCGGGGTGGTCGATTCCGAGGGTGTTCAGGGCAAAATCGAGCGCATCGCCGGTGACCTGCCAGAAGTCCGCATGTCGGCCGGCGAGTCCGCGCAGCCAGGTGTATTGCAGTTGCTTCTGACGCCAGAGTTCCGAAAGGCTCTGCCAGTTGCCACCGAGTTCGTCGCTGGCCGCGAGCGCTGCACTGTTGAAATCGAAGAGCGTGCCGTAGGCGTCGAAAACACAGGCCTCGATGCCGTCGATGTGCTTGATGTTCATGGTTCTTGTTTCCTTTCGTGGTATCGACAAGGGCGGGCAACGGCGCCTGGCTGCAGCCGTCAGGCTGGTGCAATCAGGCGCCGCAGGTCGGTGCCGCGGCCATCTCGTCACCGAGGGCGCCAGCGCAGCTTGATCCCTGTCCTGCGGTGCAGCCGTAGCAATGGTTGGCCACCTGGATCGGATAGCCGTCGAGTACGGCCGCGTTCACCTCGGTGATGTGCAGGCGCGAGCGCCCGCTGCCAGCTATCGGCAAACCGAGTTGCTGGTTGAAGTCGCAGTCGTAAAGATAACCCTGCCAGTCGACAGAAAGCAGCTTGCGACACATCACTTGCTCGATGTTTGCGTCGTGGTGCGCGTTGCGCAATAGCTGCATGTAGCTGTTGAACTGGCCCTTCGAGACCAGCATCGATCCGAAGCGCTGGATCGGCATATTGGTCAGCGTGAACAATTGGCTGAAGACGATGCCGAATTCGCGTCCGAGGTGCTCCCGATAGGCTAGGGCCAGTGATTCTTGCGGTGGCGGCAGCGTTGGCCCCTGCGGATTGAAGACCAGATTCAGGATCAGGCCGCTGTCCGGCACGCCATAGCCCAGCGCATTGAGGCGTCGCAAGCCCTGGATGCTGGCTTCGAAGGTGCCTTTGCCGCGCTGTCGATCGACGTTTTCCTCGAGATAGCAGGGCAGCGAGGCGACCACCTCGACGCGATGCCTGGCAAGGAAGTCGGCCAGATCCGCATGACCGGCTTCCTCCAGGATCGTCAGGTTGCAGCGGTCAATCACCCGCAGGCCGCGTTCGCGGCCGGAGATGACCAGGCGGCGGAAATGCGGGTTCAACTCGGGCGCGCCGCCGGTCAGGTCCAGCGTCTTGACTTCGGGGCTGGCGGTGATGAAGGCGAGCAGCGCATCGATCGTTTCGGCGGTCATTTCCTCCTTGCGCTGCGGACCGGCATTGACATGGCAATGCAGACAGCTCTGATTGCAGCGATAGCCGAGATTGACCTGGAGCGTCTCCACCGAGCGCCGGGTCAAAGCCGGGAAAGTGGTGGTCGCGAGAAGCGGCAGGGTGGCGTGCATGACTTTCATTCTCCGATGGTTTGTCGACATTGGTCGGAAAGGCTCTGGGTTTCCTTACGCACGCATGTCGGCATCTGCGGGCAAACGGCCGGCGAATCCTGGCTAAGGAACGTTCAAAAAACAACCTGCGGAAATTCATTGCTGGACTGGAAAAACGGTGGGATTCCATTGATCAGCTTTCGCAAATTGTTTTTGAAACGTTCCTAAGGCAGTCACGATACGATATTTCAGGCACTTCTGCAGCGCTGTGCCTGGCTGTCGCAGTGCGGGCTGGCTGGCGATGCCGAGCATGATTGCCGTGCTGAGCGGGTGATTCAGGGCTTGGCCGCAGCGCCACGGGTGTTTCGAGCTGTGAAATATTGCTGTAGAATCGTTCGCTTTCCGTGCGCGGAGGCGGTATTTGCGCGCGGACATGGACGCGGAAGCGATGCGGGGGGGGCGTGCTGGATGGTGCGCAACTCGCGGATGTTGCGGATGGTTGGCGAATGCTCCTGAAAACCCTTTGCATCGTGAAGTCTCCTGACTCCGGACGATTGCTCGAACAGCAAAGGATGATCTCTGGCGACTTCGCTCTGGCGGCCAGCACTGCATTATCTGCTGGCGCGGGTTTTTCCGACCGAGCCAGGTTCCGGTCACCTTTCAGCCTGAATCACAAGGATTCTTAATAAATGAACGCTGCTATGAATGAGGTATCAGCCCCTGGTGCACCAGTGGTGAGCGCCCTTGAGCGCCGTCTTGACCTGTCGTTAAACATCGCCGACTTCGAAAAGGATGTTGACCAGCGTCTCAAACGCCTTAGCAAGAACATGAAGATGCCGGGTTTCCGGCCCGGCAAGGTGCCGGCAAGCATTGCCAGGCTGCAGTATGGCGAGCAGGCTCGCCATGATGCCTTGAGCGAGGCGCTGGGGCAACTGTTCAAAACGGCGGCGATGGCGCAGAATCTGCGCGTCGCGGGGACTCCGAAGATCGAGGCGAAGAGCAGCGAAAATCCTACGCATCTCGAGTTCTCGGCAATCTTCGAAGTCTTTCCGGAGATTGTGCTGAATGATCTGGCGGGCGTGGAAATCGAACGCCCGATACTCGAAGAAGTCGGCTCAACCGAGATCGACGGGACGATTGACATCCTGCGCAAGCAGCGTGTGCGTTACGAACTGGTCGATCGTGCTGCAGCAAAGGCGGATCGGGTGAGCATCGACTTCCTTGGCAAGCGGGATGGTCAGCCATTCGCCGGTGGCCAGGGCAAGGATTACCGTTTTGTGCTGGGCGCAGGGTCGATGCTGTCTGACTTCGAGAGCGCCGTCATCGGTATGTGTCCGGGCGAAGCCAAGACTTTCGACATGACCTTTCCGGCAGAGTATTTCTCCCAGGAACTGGCGGGCCAGTCGGTGACCTTCGACATCTCCGTCAAGGAAGTGGGCGAACCGGTACTCCCGGAGGTTGATGCTGACTTCGCCAGAACCCTTGGCATCGAGGATGGCGATCTCGTCAAGATGCGCGCCGAGATCGAGGACAACCTCAAACGCGAGGTGAAGAAGCGTCTGCAAGCAAAGATTCGCGGTCAGGTGATGGATGCGCTGCTGCAGGCCAACCCCATCGAGGTGCCGAGGGAACTGATCCACCGAGAGATCGACCGCTTGATGCAGTCGACTCGCCAGGATATGGAGCAGCGCGGCCTGCAGACCAAGGATCTGCAGATACAGCCCGAGTGGTTTGCCGATCAGGCCAGGCGACGAGTCAGCCTCGGCCTGATTCTTTCCGAGATCGTGAAACAGCACGGACTGGCGGCGCAGCCGCAGCAGGTGAAAGCGATGGTCGAGGAAGCTGCGCAAAGTTACGACCATCCGCAAGAGGTGATTCGTTGGCACTATGCCCAGCCGGATCGCCTCAGTGTTTTCGAGAGTGCGGCAATCGAGGCCAACGTGGTTGACTGGGTGCTGGCAAGGGTGAAGGTGGTCGACAAGCCGCTTGCTTTTGCTGAATTGATGGAGCAGAAATCCTGATCCGATGATCCTGAATACGCACGATTCTCCAAGTAGAGGAAGCGAAATGGGCATTGACTTTGACTCAAGCAACTGGAATCCGCAAGCGCTGGGCCTGGTCCCGATGGTGATTGAGCAGAGCGGTCGTGGCGAACGGGCATATGACATCTACTCGCGACTGCTCAAGGAAAGGGTGATTTTCCTGGTTGGCCCGGTCAATGACGTGACCGCGAATCTGGTGGTGGCGCAGCTTCTCTTTCTGGAAGCCGAGAATCCGGACAAGGATATCCATTTCTATATCAATTCGCCGGGTGGCGCGGTGTCGGCTGGCCTCTCTGTCTACGACACCATGCAGTTCATCAAGCCCGACGTGTCGACCCTGTGTATGGGGCAGGCCTGTTCGATGGGGGCTTTTCTG
The DNA here is from genome assembly GCF_012940005.1 of Candidatus Accumulibacter contiguus. Classification (GTDB taxonomy): domain Bacteria; phylum Pseudomonadota; class Gammaproteobacteria; order Burkholderiales; family Rhodocyclaceae; genus Accumulibacter; species Accumulibacter contiguus. Next base: position 45,500 of record NZ_SPMX01000020.1, read on the forward strand.
CTCGCGGCGGGTGCCCACGGCAAGCGTTTTGCCCTGCCCAATTCGCGCGTGATGATCCATCAGCCCATGGGGGGGTTTCAGGGGCAGGCGTCGGACATCGCGATTCACGCCAAGGAAATCCTTTCCCTGCGCGCCAAACTCAATGACCTGATGGCTCATCACACGGGCCAGGCGATTGAGAGAATTGAACGCGATACCGATCGCGACAATTTCCTTTCAGCGCAGGAAGCGGCAGAATACGGTCTGATCGACAAGGTGCTGACCAATCGGGAAGCGATTTGATTTCGCATCCGGGCAGCCTACATAAGGCTTGAAAGTGAGGTAGGTCGATATGACGGAAAAGAAGAGTGGCACTGAAAAACTCCTGTACTGCTCGTTCTGCGGCAAGAGCCAGCATGAGGTGAAGAAACTCATTGCCGGGCCATCGGTATTCATCTGTGATGAATGCATCGAGCTTTGCAACGATATCGTTCGCGACGAAGTCACCGGCGAGCCGGGTGGCAAGGGTGCAGGCAGCGATCTGCCGACACCCAGGGAAATCTCGGCGCTCCTCGATCAGTATGTGATCGGCCAGGAGCCGGCCAAACGAATCCTGTCGGTGGCCGTTTATAACCACTACAAGAGGCTGCGTCACGTCGGCAAGAGCAGGGACGAGATTGAGCTCGCCAAGAGCAACATCCTGCTCATCGGTCCCACCGGATCGGGCAAGACGCTGCTGGCGCAGACGCTGGCGCGCATGCTCGACGTGCCCTTCGTGATGGCTGATGCGACGACGCTTACCGAAGCCGGCTACGTTGGTGAGGATGTCGAGAACATCATTCAGAAGTTGCTTCAGAAGGCAGACTACGATACCGAGAAGGCACAGCGCGGTATTGTCTACATTGACGAAATCGACAAGATTTCACGCAAGTCCGATAATCCGTCGATTACCCGTGATGTCTCGGGCGAAGGCGTGCAACAGGCGCTGCTCAAGCTGATCGAGGGTACGGTGGCTTCTGTCCCGCCACAGGGTGGGCGGAAGCACCCGAATCAGGACTTCGTGCAGGTGGATACCACCAATATCCTGTTCGTCTGTGGCGGTGCCTTCGACGGTCTTGAAAAAGTCATTCGCAATCGCTCGGAACGTGGCGGTATCGGTTTTGGCGCCGAAGTGAAGAGCAAGGACAACAAGAAAGCGATCGGTGAGGTGCTGCGCAGCGTCGAACCCGAGGACCTGATCAAGTTCGGCCTGATCCCGGAACTGATCGGGCGCTTGCCAGTGCTTGCCACGCTAGAGGAGCTGTCGACGACGGCGCTGGTGCAAATCCTGGTCGAACCCAAGAATGCGCTGGTGAAGCAGTATCAGAAGCTGTTCGCGATGGAAGGGGTGGCGCTCGAAATCCGTCCTGCGGCGATGCTGGCCATTGCCAAGAAAGCACTGGAGCGCAAGACCGGGGCACGCGGCCTGCGTTCGATTCTCGAGTCGGTATTGCTGGACACCATGTACGAACTTCCCGGAATGGAGAATGTCTCAGAAGTGATTATCGACGAGAACGTGATCGTCGGCGACGCGCGGCCCATCCTGATCTATGCGGATCAACCGAAGGTGTCTGGCGGCAACTAATGTGCTGGCCGCCCCCCGCGCGGCTTGAAATACAGGTTCTTGCCACCATCTCGGGGCTTGAACTCTTACCTAAAGGGCACAATCGATGTCTGCAACCCCCAAGCTGTCTGCCGAGCCAGTCGAACTACCACTGCTGCCTCTGCGCGATGTTGTGGTATTTCCGCATATGGTGATTCCACTGTTTGTCGGGCGCCCGAAGTCGATCAAGGCGCTCGAAGTGGCCATGGAGACCGGCAAGAGCATTCTCCTCGTGGCCCAGAAATCGGCGGTCAAGGACGATCCGGAAGCCGATGATCTATATGGTGTTGGTTGTGTGGCCAATATCCTGCAAATGTTGAAGCTGCCGGACGGTACCGTGAAGGTACTGGTCGAAGGGGCACAACGCGCGCGTCTGGAGGCCATCGACGCGCGCGAGGAAATGTTTTTCGCGGGCGCTCGCCCGGTGCTTGCTGACGAGGGCCTCAATCATGAGGTCGAGGCCTTGCGCCGTGCAGTGATCGCGCAATTCGATCAGTACGTCAAGCTCAACAAGAAAATCCCGCCGGAGATCCTGACCTCGATCGCGGGCATCGAGGATGCGGGGCGTCTTGCCGATACCATTGCCGCACATTTGCCCCTGAAGCTCGAGCAGAAGCAGGAAGTTCTCGAAATGTTCGATATCCGCGGACGTATCGAGCGTCTGCTGGCACAACTCGAATCCGAGATCGACATTCTGCAGGTCGAGAAACGCATCCGTGGTCGCGTCAAGCGCCAAATGGAGAAGAGTCAGCGCGAGTATTACCTCAACGAGCAGGTGAAAGCGATCCAGAAGGAACTCGGTGAAGGTGAAGAAGGCGCCGACATGGAGGAACTGGACAAGAAGATCAAGACTGCCGGAATGAGCAAGGAGGGACTTGCCAAGGCGCTCGCGGAATTCAGGAAACTCCGGTTGATGTCGCCGATGTCGGCAGAAGCGACGGTGGTACGTAATTTCATCGAGACGCTGATCGGTCTGCCGTGGCGCAAGCGGACACGCATCAGTAAGGATCTCGCAGCAGCCGGCAAGATCCTCGACACCGATCACTGGGGTCTGGAAAAGGTCAAGGAACGTATCATCGAGTATCTTGCCGTGCAACAGCGGGTCGAACGCCTGAAGGCGCCGATTCTCTGCCTGGTTGGTCCACCTGGTGTCGGCAAGACCTCGCTTGGACAGTCGATCGCACGTGCGACCGGCCGCAAATTCGTTCGCATGAGTCTCGGCGGCGTACGCGACGAGGCGGAAATCCGCGGTCATCGCCGGACCTATATTGGCTCGATGCCGGGCAAGATTCTGCAGAACATGAGCAAGATCGGTGTCAAGAATCCGCTTTTCCTGCTCGACGAAGTCGACAAGATGGGCCAGGACTTCCGGGGCGATCCAAGTTCGGCGCTGCTCGAAGTCCTTGATCCCGAGCAGAATTCGACTTTCGTCGATCACTATGTTGAAGTCGAGTACGATCTCTCGGAAGTGATGTTCGTTGCCACGGCCAATACGCTGAACATCCCGGCGCCTTTGCTCGATCGTATGGAAGTGATCCGGCTGTCCGGTTATACGGAAGACGAAAAGGTCAACATCGCCCAGCGCTATCTGGTGCCGAAACAGATGAAGAACAATGGCCTGAAGATCACCGAATTGACGGTGGCGGAAAGCGCACTGCGCGACATCGTTCGCTACTACACGCGCGAGGCGGGCGTTCGATCGCTTGAACGCGACATTTCCAAGATCTGTCGCAAGGTGGTGAAGACGCTGCTGCTCAGAAAAAGCCAGGGGAAGGTTGCCGTCAGTGTGCGCAATCTCGACAAATTCCTGGGTGTGCGTCGTTTCAACTACGGTGTCGCCGAGCGCGAAAACCAGGTGGGCCAGGTGACGGGTCTGGCATGGACCGAAGTCGGTGGCGAACTGCTGACCATCGAGTCGGTGGTCCTGCCGGGCAAGGGCAAGACCACCACTACCGGCAAGCTCGGCGAGGTCATGCAGGAGTCGGTCCAGGCGGCGCTGTCAGTGGTGCGCAAGCGCGCGCAGTCACTCGGTATTGATCATGATTTCTATCAGAAGAGCGATATTCATATCCACCTTCCGGAAGGAGCTATCCCGAAAGATGGGCCGTCAGCGGGTGTCGGGATTTGCACGGCGCTGGTTTCCGTCCTCACGGGCATCCCGGTCTGTTGCGATGTCGCGATGACGGGCGAAATAACTCTGCGTGGCGAGGTCTTGCCGATTGGCGGACTCAAGGAGAAACTTCTGGCAGCCGTACGTGGCGGCCTGGCAAGGGTGTTGATTCCGGAGGAAAACGTCAGGGATCTGGCCGAGATTCCAGACAACATCAAGAACAAACTGGAAATCATTCCGGTCAGGTGGATTGATCAGGTGCTCGAGCATGCGCTTGAGCACAAACCCGAGCCTGTGTCGACCGAGGAGCTTGCCACCCCACCGGTTGTAGCGCCTGCTCCGGAGAGTGTTTCCACCGTCATCACGCATTGAGCCGTGTCGGGCAGGTCGGGAAGCGCGCTTGCCGGCTTGTCTTGCGTACTTGATCCATCGCGAGATGCTGGTTTCGGTCTGGCCAAGTCGTGACGGATACGGTAGACTGAGAAACTCATGCTTTGGTCACACGACGGGTGCTTAGCTCAGTTGGTAGAGCGCTAGCCTTACAAGCTGGATGTCGGCGGTTCGAGCCCGTCAGCACCCACCAGGGAGAGCGGTGTTGCAGAGCATTTGGGAGTGGTAGTTCAGTTGGTTAGAATACCGGCCTGTCACGCCGGGGGTCGCGGGTTCGAGCCCCGTCCACTCCGCCACTGCCGAAAGGCGAACGCAAGTTCGCCTTTTTTCTTTTTCGCTTCAATCCAGTGAGTTAGCGAGCCACCCTCATGTTCTTTGACGCTGTTCGCAACAACAAGAGAGTTGTCCAGATATTCCTTGCCTTGATCACTTTGCCCTTTGCCTTCTGGGGCGTCGACTCCTACGTACGCAACACCGGGGCGGGTGCCGATCTGGCCAGTGTTGGTGACTCCAAGATTACCATGCCGCAGTTCGACCAGGCAGTTGGCGAGCTCAGCAGGACCGCATGCGGCAGGTGTTGGGTGCCAGTTTTCGTCCAGAGTTGATGAATACCCCGGCAGCAAAGCTTGCAGTTCTCAATTCGCTGGTGGATCAGCGCCTTTTGCTTCTCGAGACGGCAAAGGGACGGCTTGGTGCCGGTGATGAACTGCTTCGGGAAGTCATCAGCAAAATTCCTGCCTTGCAGGAAAACGGTCAATTTTCGATGTCCCGCTATCAGACGGCGCTTGCCGCCCAAGGCATGTCGCAAGCGCAGTTCGAGGCACAGCTTCGACAGGATCTCACACTGCAGCAATTGGTCGGTGCACTGGGAGATTCCGGCATTGCTAGCAGCACGGTGATCGACAAACTGCTGCGCATACAGGCCGAAGAGCGACAGATTGCCGAGTGGCGAATCGCTCCGGAGCAGTTTGCAGGTCAGGTGAACATTACTGCGCCGGACATCGAGAAATACTATGAACAGAACCTGAAGCGCTTTGAAGTGACGGAACAGGCCAAGGTCGAGTACCTGGTCCTGTCTCTGGAAGGATTGCTGGCGCAGCTCAAGCCCGGCGATGGCGAAGTGGCAGCCTGGTACGAGAGCCACAAGGATCGTTACCAACAGGCTGAAGAGAGGCGAGCAAGTCATATCCTGATCCTGACTGGCGGTGATGTGGACCAGGAAAAAGCCCGGGCCAGGGCAGAAGAGGTGCTGATGGAGGCCCAGAAGTCGCCGGCAAGATTTGCCGAGCTGGCCAGACAATATTCACAGGACCCTGGATCTGCCGAAAAAGGGGGCGATCTTGGTTTTTTTGGCCGCGGTATGATGGTCAAGCCGTTTGAGGATACGGTGTTCAAACTGCGGGAGAATGAACTTTCCGGTCTGGTACAGTCCGAATTCGGTTTTCACATCATCAGGCTGACAGGGATCAAGCCGGGCAAGCAGCGTTTGCTTGCTGACGTGCGCCCGGAGATCGAAGATGAGCTGCGGCGGCAAACGGCTTCGCGACAGTTTGCTGAAGCCGCCGAGGCCTTCAGCAACATGGTCTATGAGCAGCCGGACAGCCTGCAGCCGGCCGCGGAGAAATTCAAACTGAAAATCCAGCAATCCGGCTGGTTGCCGCGCAACCCATCCCCGGATTTATTGACTGGCCTGGGCCAGCTCGGCAACCAGAAGGTTCTCGCCTCGGTTTTTTCGGAAGAATCGCTGAAAAACAAACGTAATACCGAAGTGGTCGAGATTGCTCCAAACACCCTCCTGGCGGCACGGGTGATTGAATACCGGCCAGCGACCACGAAGCCCCTGGCGACCGTCAAGACTGATATTGAAGCATTGCTCAAGGTTGAGAAAGAAGCGGCACTGGCCCGTGCAGCGGGCGAGTCCAAACTCCGCGAGTTGCAGCAGGGAGCGACGGAAGACAAGCTTGCCTGGGTGTCGGTGAGGAAAGTTTCCCGACAGGATGATCGCCAGCTACCGGCAGCGGCGCTGAAGGCAATTTTTCGAGCCGACGTCCATAAGCTGCCAGCCTACGTGGGTGCTGATGTGGGCGATGGGAACTACATGCTTTACAAGATCATGACGGTCAGTCATCCGGCAAAGGTTGACGACAACCGGCGCAAGGCCTTGCAGCGCGAGTACAGCACGATCCTTGGCCAAGAGGATTTCGCTGCCTACCTCGCCGGGTTGCGCCTGCGCTACAAGATTGATATCAACCAATCGGCGTTGGAGAGCAAGGAACGCTAATCGTCTCCACTTCAAAAGAAACCCCGCCGAAGCGGGGTTTCTTTTTGAATGGGCATGGCTCCTGCGGACATTACATGTCCATACCACCCATGCCGCCCATACCGCCCATACCGCCCATACCGGCGCCGCCCATGGGCGGCTTTTCCTCAGCCAGCTCGGCGACCAGGCAGTCCGTGGTGAGCATCAAGCCGGCGATCGATGCTGCGTTTTGCAGTGCCGTGCGCGTGACCTTGGTCGGATCGAGAACACCCATTTCAACCAGGTCGCCGTACTCACCAGTGGCGGCGTTGTAGCCGAAATTGCCAGTACCCTGAAGCACGGCATTGACCACTACAGAGGGTTCGTCGCCAGCGTTGGCGACGATCTCGCGCAGCGGCTGCTCCATCGCGCGCAAAACGATTTTGATACCGGCGTCCTGGTCGTGGTTGTCGCCCTTGAGCGACGCGAGCGCCACACGGGCACGCAGCAGGGCGACGCCGCCGCCAGGAACGATTCCTTCTTCGACCGCGGCACGAGTGGCGTGTAACGCGTCCTCGACGCGTGCCTTCTTCTCCTTCATCTCGACTTCGGTAGCGGCACCAACCTTGATCAAGGCAACGCCACCTGCGAGTTTGGCGACCCGCTCCTGCAGCTTCTCCTTGTCGTAGTCGCTGGTGGCGGTCTCGATCTGCGCACGAATCTGCTTGACGCGTGCCTCGATGTTGCCGCTGACTCCGGCGCCGTCGATGATCGTGGTGTTTTCCTTCCCGATTTCGATGCGCTTGGCCTGGCCGAGGTCGGCCAGGGTGGCTTTCTCCAGGGTCAGGCCGACTTCTTCTGCAATCACCTGGCCGCCGCTCAGGATCGCAATGTCTTCGAGCATCGCCTTGCGGCGGTCACCAAAGCCTGGCGCCTTGACGGCGCAAGTTTTGAGGATGCCGCGGATATTGTTAACGACCAGGGTGGCGAGCGCTTCTCCATCGACATCTTCGGCGACGATCAACAGCGGGCGGCTGGACTTGGCGACCTGTTCAAGAATCGGCAGCAAATCACGGATGTTCGAGATTTTCTTGTCGAAGATCAGGATATACGGGTTTTCGAGGATCGCATTCTGCTTCTCGTTGTTGTTGATGAAGTAGGGGCTCAGGTAGCCACGATCGAACTGCATGCCCTCGACGACGTCGAGTTCGTTGTTCAGGGATTTGCCGTCTTCGACGGTGATCACCCCTTCCTTGCCAACCTTGTCCATCGCCCTGGCAATGATGTCTCCGATGTCCGCATCGGCGTTGGCCGAGATCGCGCCGACCTGAGCAATCTCCTTGCTGGTCGAACAGGGCTTCGAGAGGTTTTTCAGTTCGTCGACGGTGGCCACGACAGCCTTGTCGATACCGCGCTTGAGGTCCATCGGGTTCATGCCCGCAGCAACGTACTTCATGCCTTCGCGAACGATTGACTGGGCCAGAACGGTAGCGGTCGTGGTTCCGTCACCAGCGATGTCGGAAGTCTTGGAGGCAACTTCCTTGAGCATCTGGGCGCCCATATTGGCGAACTTGTCCTTCAGTTCGATTTCCTTGGCGACCGAGACCCCATCCTTGGTAACGGTTGGAGAGCCGTATGAGCGCTCCAGAACAACATTGCGGCCTTTCGGGCCGAGCGTGATCTTGACCGCGTCGGCAAGAATGTTTACGCCTTCGACCATGCGAGCGCGTGCGCTATCGCCAAACTTGACGTCTTTAGCTGCCATAGAGATAACTCCTAGAATTCTTTAATGATTTGAATCGGAACAGGAAAGTGGTGTAGCAAAGGGTGGGCTCAACGCTGCCAGATTGCCAGGCTACGCTTCGATGACGCCCATGATGTCCTCTTCCCGCATGACCAGCAGTTCCTCTCCTTCGACCTTGACGGTCTGGCCGGCGTATTTGCCAAACAGAACCCGGTCGCCAACCTTCACCGCGAGGGCGCGGACGCTTCCGTCATCAAGAATCTTGCCATTGCCAACGGCGCGAATTTCACCTTGGTCAGGCTTTTCAGCGGCTGTATCCGGGATGACGATACCGGAGGCGGTCCTGCGCTCCTCTTCAAGACGTTTGACGATCACGCGATCATGCAACGGACGAATCTTCATGCAGCTTCTCCTTGGGTTAAGCAAATTAAACAAACATCGACTATCAGATCCTGCAGTCATGGATACAAGACTCAGGAGTAAAAATATTAGCACTCACCGCTAACGAGTGCTAATAATAGGGGCAGGCAGCGGGAATTTCAAGGCCCTTGGGGTGATTGTCCGGAGAAGAATGGTCCCGCTTTCTTGCAATGGCAAGCGAGGCCCGGCAAACTCGCAGGACGATGCTGGCGGACTGTGGCAGACGGATGCCGTTTGGCGGCTTTTCCTGAATTGTTCAAATTTGCGAGGAGGATGGTGAAATGGCTGATATCAAGGACGCGATTGGCGAAGTGGTGGACAAGTCCGGACAGGATTCCGACCGGCTCAACAAAGTCATTGCTTTGCTGGTGGCGATTCTGGCGACGCTGATGGCGCTGTTCAACGTCAAGGACGGGAACATCGTTCAGGCGATGGCGCAGGCGCAGGCGAGGAGCGTAAACGCTTGGGCTTATTTCCAGGCCAAGAGTACCAAACAGAGTCTCGCCGAGACCATGCTCGATCAGCTCACCTTCGAGCGCGAGCTTGAAAGCCCGTTGACGCAGGAGGCCGCAACCCTGCTCGACAAGAAAATTGCGTTCTACCGCGAGAAGGTGGCTCGGTACGAAAGCGAGAAGGAAGAAATCAAGAAGCAGGCGGAGGGCTACGAACAAGAATACGATCGCTTGAATTATCACGACGATCAGTTCGACATTGCCGAAGCCGGGATCACCGTCGCGCTGGCAGTACTGGGTATCGCCGCTTTGACGCGCCGTAGATGGTTGATCTGGTTTGCACTGGTGTTCGCGGGTGTAGGCCTGGCCTCAGGAATGGCGGGCTTTGTGGGCGGGAACTTCCATCTCGATTTCCTTGCCTCGATGCTGAGCTGAGACCCGGGATCGCCCAATGAACAACTGGCAGACCTCGTTGGTGCGCGGGTGATGCGCATTCATGCTGCCCCGTCAGCCTGCGAGTTGTGGCAGGTCATATCCCGAATTTTTCGATGGAGTGTGTTGACTGGCAGATGGACCGCTGATAGAATGCTTCCTCTTCGCAGCACGGCAGTTTCGACTCGGTAGGAAGCACCAGCCGGCTCCTTCCTGCTAACTTGTGAAGAATTTATGGGGGCACTTAATTGAACACCCCAACGGTCGCGGGGTGGAGCAGTCTGGCAGCTCGTCGGGCTCATAACCCGAAGGTCACAGGTTCAAATCCTGTCCCCGCAACCAGCTCTTTAAAAAATTGGACAACCGATAGGTGTGGGTTCTTGATCTGGGAAGATCTGCGCAAGCGGATGGATAAAGGATAAGAAGGACTCGCACAGATGGAAAAGCCATTGATTGGGAGGAATCCTGGTTGATGGAGTAGACGTCAAGCGAGAGTTTTAGGAATTGAACTGAAGAGTTTGATCCTGGCTCAGATTAAACGCTGGCGGCATGCCTTACACATGCAAGTCGAACGGCAGCACGGGGTGGTAACACTCTGGTGGCGAGTGGCGGACGGGTGAGTAAAGCATCGGAACGTGCCCTGGAATGGGGGATAACGTAGCGAAAGTTACGCTAATACCGCATATTCTGTGAGCAGGAAAGCAGGGGATCGCAAGACCTTGCGTTCGAGGAGC
>NZ_SPMX01000021.1 GCF_012940005.1 Candidatus Accumulibacter contiguus
GATGCGCGTTATCGCGATCTGCAAAAAGTCGAGCGCAACTTCCGCACCGTGAAAACCACCTTTCTGGAAATTCGCCCGATCTTCCTGCGCAAGGCCGAGCGGACCAAGGCGCATGTCTTCGTGGCGATGCTGGCCTTAAAAATCACGCGGCGGTTTGAAGCGGCTCTGCGGCAGACCTTCGGCAGCACCGAAGACGACCCCGCCGCCATCACCCCGGACGACGCCCTGGTGGCCCTCGGACGATTGACCTATCTCTACACCACCGACCGCAACGGTCAGCGTCACACGCATCTGCCACGCCCGGACGATCAACAGGCCAAAATCCTCAGCGCCATCGGTCTGTCCTTCCCGCTCAAGGCCAAAGCCGACAAGCTCGCCGCGTAGGCAGGCGCCGCTTTTGCGGCATCGGCTATTTTTTTAACAAAAACCGATAGTTACAGCATAACTGCGCTTGCTGGCTGGGGGAAGATCCGTCTGACCCTGGGCTGCAACCAGAAATCCGCCCGCGAGCCAGTGATCAGCGCCCCGGAAAGCGAGGTGCAGGCGGCTCTCGAAGAACTGCGCGGCCGCGTTCTGGTGCTCGAAACCTATGGCGCATCGGGTCGTGTCCTGCGTTATGCACAGAATTTCGGCAAGGTGTACGGCGTGCCGCCAGCGAGCGTGGCGCTGCTCGCGATGCTGGCGCTGCGTGGCCCGCAGACGGTCAGCGAGTTGCGCGCCAACAGCGAGCGACTGTACCGCTTCGACGATAGTTCCTCGGTCGAGGCTTACCTGGAGGAACTGGCTGAGCGCAGCAGCGGCGCTCTGGTCATCCGGCTGCCCAAGCAGGCCGGTTCCCGCGAACATCGCTGGGCACACCTGCTCTGCGGCGCAGTCGCCCTGCCGTCTGAAGAGCCAACTCGTGAGACAAGCGGCGAGCGGAGAGAACTCGAAGAACGGGTGACTCGCCTGGAGGTGCAGGTTGCCGAACTGCAGGCTGCTCTCAAGGATCTCCTCTAACGACAAATCACCAGCCGCCTACGAGTGCCTTTTCCGCCCAAAACAGCCCGGTGATGGTCTTGGCGTCAGTGATGGCGCCGCTGCGCACCGCTGCCAGCGCTTCATCCAGCGGCAGGCTGAGTAGATCCATGAACTCGCCACTATCGAGGGTCTGGTCCGCTTCACGCTGCAGACCGCGGGCAAGAAAAATCTCGATTCGCTCATCCGAATAGCCGACGCAGGGGTGCATCACACCGAGGTAGCGCCATTTTGCCGCGCGATAGCCGGTCTCTTCGAGCAACTCACGACTAGCGGTAGTGAGAATGTCTTCGCCAGGATCAATTTTGCCAGCCGGCAGTTCAAGGAAAGAACGGCTGAGGGGATAGCGATACTGGCGTACGAAGAGGAGTTCGCCATCATCGAGTTCGGCGATGATCGCCACTGCCCCCTGGTGTCGCACGTATTCCCGCAAACACTCCCTGCCGTCCGGCAGTAAAACCCGGTCACGACGCAGATCGAGCAACTTGCCGTGGAAGATCTGTGTGCTCTCGAGTGGCTCCTCGTAGAGGTGTGGATATTCTTCTTCCATTGCTTTCCTTCCGTAAATGCCAACGGTCATGACTCATGGAACCACTTCGATGGAGAGAAGTCATGACCGTTTCCCTCACCCCCGGCTCCTCTCCCGCATCCGGACAAGGGGAGGTTCTTGAGTCGCGGACGCGACTTTCATGGTAATGAAAACGCCCCGGCTGGCGGGGCGTTCCGGTCAACGAGGCAGTATGATACCGTTAGAGCGAGCGCAACAGGGCAAAAGCGCAAAGCGACATCAGCGCCTGCGGAAAGATCCCGAGCAGGGCAACCGCCAGGCCATTGGCCGACATCAGCACCTTCACGTCGAGTGGCGCTGCGATCGGGGTGGGGTTGGTCGGCTGATCAAAGTACATGATTTTGACGACGCGCAGGTAGTAGAAACAACCAATCAGCGAGAAGAAGATCGCAACGATGGCCAGCCACAGGTAGCCCGCAGCAACCACCGCCTGCAGCACCGAGAACTTGGCAAAAAAGCCGACGAAGAACGGTACGCCCGCCATCGAGAACATCATCATCATCATCATTGCTGCAAACCATGGGCTACGCTTGTTGAGACCCTTGAAGTCGTCGATCTCATCCGATTCGAAACCGGCACGCGCCAACAACAGGATCATGCCGAAGGTCCCGGCACTGGTCAGCACATAGGTGATGACATAAAACATCGACGAACTGTAGGCATTGAGTGCAAAACGCGCGTCGCCGCCAACCACGCCGGTGACCATCCCGAGCAGCATGAAACCCATGTGTGAGATTGCCGAATAGGCCAGCATCCGCTTCAGGTTGGTCTGCGCGATGGCGGCAATGTTGCCTATGCCCATTGACAGCACCGAAAGCAGAATCAGCATCGTCTGCCAGTCCTGGGAGAGGACGATCAGCCCGTTGACCAGCAGGCGAATGACCATCGCAAATGCCGCCAGTTTTGGTGCGGTGGCAATGAACAAGGTGACCGCTGTCGGTGCGCCATGATACACGTCCGGAATCCACATGTGAAAGGGCACCACGCCCAGCTTGAAGGCAATGCCAGAGACCAGGAAGACCACACCGAATACCAGGATCGTCCCGTCTGCCTGTCCGCTGTACAGGCGCTCGGCGACGGCCGTGATTTCCAGGGTACCGGTCGCGCCGTAGATCATCGACATGCCGTACAGGAGGAGACCGGAAGCCAGCGCGCCCAGGACAAAATACTTCATCGCCGCCTCGGTGGCCGGAATCGAGTCACGATTCATGGCCACCATCGCGTACAGGGAGAGCGACAGCAATTCCAGACCGATATAGACGGTGACAAAATGGTTTGCCGAAATCATCACCATCATGCCCAGCGTGGCAAAAAGCGCCAGGGCGTAATACTCGCCCTTGGCCATCTGCTCGCGCTCGAGGATATAGCCTCGGGAATAGAACAGCACCACCATCACCGTCAGATACAGCAACAGCTTCAACAGGTCGGCCATCAGATCACCGACGTACATATTGCTGAAGGTGTAGCTGATTTCACCCGAACTCGTCGAAAAGGTGATCACCGCCGCACCGATCAGGGTCAACTGGGTGGCGACGAAAGTCGCCGTGCGCTTCCTGTCCTTGGCCAGAAGATCGAACAGGAGGATCAGGCAAGCCATCAGCAAGATGAAGATCTCCGCAGTTGCAATGCGAAGGTCCGGCGTCAGGAACTGCATTTCGGCAAGAGTCATAGCGGCTACCAATTATTGGATCTTGCTGAGGGCGACGTGACGCAGCAGCTCATTGACCGAGCTGTGCATGACTTCAGTAAAGGGTTGGGGATAGAGACCCATGCCCAGCGCGCCAATGGCGAAGAGGACGAAGATGAAAAACTCGCGTGCATTGATGTCGGTGAGTTCGGCGACGTGGTGATTGGCCACGGCACCAAACACCACGCGCTTGTACATCCACAGCGTATAGGCGGCGCCGACAATCATCGTCGAGGCAGCGGCGAAAGCCACCCAGAAATGGTGATCGACGGCAGCGAGGATGACCATGAACTCGCCAACAAAGCCCGAGGTGGCCGGCAGACCGGCGTTGGCCATCGCAAAAAGCATGAAGAATGCGGCAAACTTGGGCATCTTGTTGACCACACCGCCGTAATCCGCGATCTGTCGCGAATGCGCCCGATCGTACATGACACCGATCGAGAAGAACATCGCACCCGACACAAAACCGTGCGAGATCATCTGCACCAGTGCGCCTTCGATACCCAGGGCGCTGAAGATGAAGAAACCAAGGGTCACGAAACCCATGTGTGCGATCGAGGAATACGCGACGAGTTTCTTCATGTCCTCCTGAGCAAGAGCAACGAAGCCGATGTAGATGATGGCGATCAACGATAGCGCAATGACCAGTCCGCCGAGAGCATGTGAAGCATCCGGGGTGATCGGCAGCGAGAAACGGAGAAAACCATACGCGCCGAGTTTCAGGGCGATCGCCGCCAGCACGATCGATCCACCCGTCGGCGCCTCGACGTGCGCGTCGGGCAACCACGTGTGCACCGGCCACATCGGTACCTTGACCGCAAACGCCACCAGGAAGGCCAGGAACAGCCAGGTCTGCGCGGTCATGCCGATCGGCAACTGGTGCCAGTCGAGAATCGAGAAACTGCCGCCGGATGCGATGAACAGGTACAGCAGCGCGATCAGGAAGAGCAGCGAACCGAAGAGGGTAAAGAGGAAGAACTTGAATGCCGCGTACACCCGTTTCGGGCCACCCCAGATGCCGATGATCAGGTACAGAGGGATCAGCGAGGCTTCGAAGAACACGTAGAACAGCAGGCCATCGAGTGCCGAAAAGATGCCGTTCAATAAACCGGACATGATCAGGAAACCCGCGTTGTACTGCGCCACCTTGTTGTCGATGACCTGCCAGCCGGCGAGGACGACAGTCACCGTGATGAAGCTGTTGAGGATGACAAAAAGCATCGAGATCCCGTCAACACCAAGATGGTAGTTCACATTGAAACGCGGAATCCAGGTCTTGAGTTCGACGAACTGCATCGCCGGCGTGTGCATGTCAAAACCGGTATACAGCGGAATCGTCACCAACAGGCCTGCGAGAGCACCCATTAGCGACAGCATCCGGGCCAGCGGTGCATTGCGATCGGAGCCCGTCGCCAGGACAATCAAACCGGCGAGGATCGGAATCCAGATGGCAAGAGAGAGAAGCGGCGTGCCTGACATATCGTTCCCAGTCTTTCTCTAGCTCAGGCGCGCGTGACCCACAGGGTCATCAAGATGAACACGCCGATAATCATCGTAAAAGCGTAGTGGTAAATGTGACCCGTCTGGAACAGACGTAGCAGGGTCGCAAACCAGCCTACGAGGCGTACAGAACCATTGACGATGATGCCGTCGATCAGGCCAGCGTCGCCACCCTTCCAGAGGCCTCGGCCGAGAAGGCGTGCGCCACCGGCAAAGATCACGTCGTTGAACTTGTCAAAGTAATACTTGTTGTCAAGCAGGGTGTACAGAAATCCACAACGGTCCTTGATGGTTTCCGGAATGTCCGGGCGCTTCATGTACAGAAACCAGGCCAGCGCCACGCCGAGGAAAGCCAGCCAGAAAACCAGCGTGGTGACCGCGTGTGTCGCCATGGCGAAAGCGCCGTGGAAGTGATGCGCAAGCTCCTCTACGACCGGATGCGCCTCGACATCGACAAAAATTGCGCTCTTGAAGTAGTCGCCAAAAAGCATCGGCTCGATCGCGATGTAGCCGATGACCACCGATGGGATCGCCAGCAGGATCAGGGGCAAGGTCACCACCCAGGGTGTCTCGTGCGGCTTCTGACCCGGGGCAAGGCCATGGTGTTCGGCATGCGCGTCATCCGCCGGATGGGCGTGATCGGCATCTGCCAAATGATCGTCGTGGGCCGCATGATGAGCTGCTTTGCCGTGCGTGGCATGATCCTCATGTGCTGCCTTGCCAAAGCGCTCCTGGCCATGAAAGACCAGGAAATACATGCGGAAAGAGTAGAAAGCGGTGACGAAAACCCCGGCCAGGACGCAAAAATGGGCAAAACCGGCGCCGGGGATGTGTGCCAGGGCAACCGCTTCGATGATCGAGTCCTTGGAGTAGAAACCGGCAAAAAAGGGCGTTCCGATCAGCGCCAGAGAGCCGATCAAAGAGGTAATCCAGGTGATCGGCATATACTTGCGCAGGCCACCCATATTGCGGATGTCCTGATCGTGGTGCATGCCGATGATCACCGAACCAGCAGCGAGGAACAACAGTGCCTTGAAGAAGGCGTGCGTCATCAGGTGGAAGATCGCCACCGAATAGGCCGAGGCGCCAAGGGCGACGGTCATGTAGCCGAGCTGGGACAGCGTCGAATAGGCGACGACGCGTTTGATGTCATTCTGGATGATGCCGAGGAAGCCCATGAACAGTGCCGTGACCGAACCGATGACGATGACAAAGGAGAGTGCCGTATCGGAAAGCTCGAACAGTGGCGACATGCGCGCAACCATGAAGATGCCCGCAGTCACCATCGTCGCGGCATGGATCAGCGCGGAGATCGGTGTCGGGCCCTCCATCGAGTCGGGCAGCCAGACATGCAGTGGAACCTGCGCCGATTTGCCCATCGCACCAATGAACAACAGGATGCAGATCGCCGTCATCAACGCGACACCCTCGCCTTCGCCAAACAATACGATGCTGGTATGGGAGGCCACTTCCGGCGCCTTGGCAAAAACGGCAGCGTAATCGAGCGTACCAAAGTGGGCAAGCACCAGACCAATGCCCAGGATGAAGCCGAAGTCACCGACACGGTTGACCAGGAACGCTTTCAGGTTGGCGAAGATCGCCGTCGGCCGGGTATACCAGAAACCGATCAGCAGATAGGAAACCAGACCGACGGCCTCCCAGCCAAAGAAGAGTTGCATGAAGTTGTTGCTCATCACGAGCATCAACATCGAGAACGTAAATAGGGCAATGTAGCTGAAGAAACGATTGTAGCCAGGATCGTCCTGCATGTAGCCGATGGTGTAGATATGCACCATCAGCGAAACGAAGGTGACGACCAGCATCATGGTGACCGTCAGTTGATCGATCAGGAATCCTACTTCGAAACGATAGTCGCCAGACGTCAGCCACTGGTACACCGGGCCGTTGTAGGTATTGCCGGCCATCACGTCCTTGAAGATCACGTACGATGCGATGCAGGCGATCGCCACCCCGCCAGTGGTCACGGTGTGCGCCACCCAGCGCGGGAGCACGCGGCAGAACAAGCCGGCAATGATGGCACCAAGCAACGGTGCCAGAGGAACCAGCAGGTAGAGCTTTTGCATTTCCATGTCAACCCTTCAGGCTGTCCAGATCATCCACGTGGATGGTCTTGAGATTGCGGAACAGCACCACGAGAATCGCCAGCCCGATTGCCGACTCGGCTGCGGCGACGGTCAGGATGAAGAACACGAAGACCTGTCCGGCAAGATCCTGCAAGTAGTGGGAAAAAGCGATGAAATTCATGTTCACTGCCAGCAGCATCAACTCGATCGACATCAATATGATGATCAGGTTCTTGCGGTTGAGGAAGATGCCGACGACGCTGATCGCGAACAGGATCGCGCCCAGGATCAAAAAATGGGACAGTGTAAGCAAGGTGCCTCCCTGATTCCTTCTGCATGGGGTGGAAGGTTTCGCCACCCCTCTTATTGTCAGTCTTGGTGCTGCCGTCTGTTCAGTCGCGCTTCTCGGCAGGCATCTGCAGTACGCGCACACGATCCCTGGCTTTCACGAAAACCTGCCGTGATGCATCGACCGACTTGTTCTTGCGCTTCTCGCGCTGTGTCAGCGCCACCGCCGCGACAATCCCGACGAGCAGAATGACCGAGGCCAGTTCGAAGGGATACATGTATTCGGTGAACATCAGCCGCCCGACGGACTGGACGTTGCTGGTATCAGCGCCTGCCTGCGCGACGTTGCTCTCGAACAGCCCGAGGTAATTGCCCCCCAGAACCAACGCCATTTCAGCGACCATCAGCAAGGCAATGATCGCTCCCAGCGGCAGGTAACTCCAGAATCCTTCACGCAGGCGGTCGAGGTTGATGTCGAGCATCATGACCACAAACAGGAAGAGCACCATCACTGCGCCGACATAGACCAGCACCAGGGCGATTGCCAGAAACTCGGCCTGCAACAGCATCCACACGCCACTCGCGGAAAAGAACGCGAGCACCAGATAGAGCGCGGCGTGCACCGGATTGCGTGCAGTGATCACGCGCAGCCCGGCAAACACCAGAATCGCCGAGAGAAAGTAAAAAACGAAGGTCTTGAATTCCATCGCGTCGGCCTGTCAGCGGTATTTCGAGTCGAGTTCGCGGTCTTCGGCGATCTGCGCTTCGTAGCGGTCACCATTGGCCAGCAACATCGGCTTGGTGTAGTAGAGGTCGCCCCGTGTCTCCCCGTGGTACTCGAAGATCCGTGTCTCGACGATGGCATCGACCGGACAGGCCTCTTCGCAAAAGCCGCAGAAAATGCACTTCGTCAGGTCAATGTCGTAACGGGTGGTCCGCCGCGAACCATCCTCACGCTGCTCCGACTCGATGGTAATGGCCATCGCCGGACAAACCGCCTCGCACAACTTGCACGCAATGCACCGCTCCTCACCGTTCGGATAGCGTCGCAGCGCGTGCAGGCCGCGGAAGCGGAAGCTCTGTGGTGTCTTTTCTTCGGGGTACTGCACGGTGATCTTGCGGGCAAACATGTAGCGCCCGGTCACTGACAAGCCCTTCAACAGTTCCTTGAGCAGGAGGCTGTTGAAAATTTCCTTCATTGAACCCATGACTAGCCTCTCACTTCCAGATGTTCAAGGGCGACATCATCCAGGTGCCGACCACAACCAGCCATATCAGGCACAGCGGGATGAACACTTTCCAGCCCAGACGCATGATCTGGTCGTAGCGATAGCGAGGGAAGGTAGCGCGAACCCAGAGGAAGACGAACAGAACCGCCGAGATTTTCAGGAATAGCCACAGAATCCCATCCGGCAGGAAGCCCACCGGCGACAGCCAGCCGCCGAGAAACAGGATTGCGGTCAGCGTTGACACCAGGATCATGTTGGCATATTCGGCAAGGAAGAACACCGCAAAAGCCATTCCCGAATATTCAACGTGGAAGCCAACGATCTCGGATTCGCCTTCCGCCAGATCGAATGGCGCACGGTTGGTTTCGGCGACGACCGAGGTCAGATAAACAACAAACATCGGCAGCAGCGGCAACCAGTTCCACGACAGGAATCCCAGCCCCCGATCAACGAAGTAGCCCCGCCCCTGGCCGTTCACAATGTCGCCAAGGTTGAGGCTGTTCGAAACCATCAACACCACCACCAGCGCCAGCCCCATGGCAACTTCGTACGAAATCATCTGGGCTGCGGAGCGCATGCCCCCGAGAAAGGCATATTTCGAATTCGAAGCCCAGCCCGAAAGAATGATTCCATAGACGCCGATCGAGGTGATTGACATGATGTAGAGCAGGCTGGCGTTGACGTTCGCCAGGACCAGCGTGTCGTTGAACGGAACCACCGCCCAGGCGGCCAGCGCCGGCGCAAAGGCGAACATCGGCGCGAGCAGAAAGACGCTCTTGTCCGATCCGGTCGGGATGACCACTTCCTTCAACAACAGCTTCAGGCCGTCGGCGATCGGCTGAATCAGCCCCCAGGGACCGACACGGTTCGGGCCGATACGCACCTGCATCCAGCCGATGACCTTGCGTTCCCAGAAAGTCAGATAGGCAACGCAGAGCAGCAATGGCGCGATGATCAGAACGATCTTGAGCAGAACCCAGATCAGCGGAAATACCGACCCGAAAATCCCTTGCAACAATCCCTGCAGCGCATCGATCATCATGCACGCTCCACGTTGATCGCACCGAACATTTCACCCAGCGCTGCCGTCGTCACATGCGCTGCAGAGATGCGAACACAGCCCGCAGGTACCGTTTCGTCGGCCCTGGCGGTGAGAACAGCCTCGCAGCTCCCCTGGCTGATACGTACCGGAGCCCCGTCGGTGACGACCAGCCTCGCCAGCGTTGCCGCATTCATGCGCGCCGTCGGAGCCACCGCATCACGCGTCTTCTGGAGTGACGGAGCGCGACGAGCAATCGGGTCGGCAAAATAGATCGGCACATCGGCAATGCGCTGCAACTCGCCAGTCGTCTCCGTCAGTGACAGGGAAACGCCGCTGACGCCGTTGTCCAGGCCGGCAACGAATGCGGCTCCTGCGGGAACCATTTCGTCTCGCACATGCTCACTCGAATTCTGGTCGAAACCGGGTAGTGCCAGCAGATTGCCCAGTACGCGCAGCACTTTCCAGCCGGGGCGCGCATCGCCCAGGGGGCGAACGACACCGGTGAAACTCTGGATACGGCCTTCGGTGTTTACGAAGGACCCCGAAGTCTCGGTAAAGGGCGTGATCGGCAGCAGGACGTCGGCGTAGTCCCTTGCCGCGCCGTCGCTGAATGGCGTCAACATCACGACCAGTGCGGCGTCCTTGAGTGCGGCCATGGCCTGTTGCGGGTCGTGACAATCGAGTTCTGGTTCAAGGCCGAGCAGGATATAGGCCTTGCGGGGTTGAGCGAACATTTCGTAAGCGTTGAGCGCTGTCGGCAAAGCCTTCGCGACATACCCACCAACGCTATTGGCGGCCTCTCCGATGAAGCCACAGGTGGCACCTGTCAGCCGTGCGAGTTCGACGGCCAGGGCGTGCAGTTGCGCTGCCTGTGGATGTTGCTCGGCTGCATTGCCAAGGAAAACCGCCCGCTTCTCGCCTTCGAGCAGGCTCCTGGCGATCGCCTGGCTGGTCGCACCAGGGTCGACCGACTCGAGTCCGGCTGGCACCAGCTCGCCTTTCAATTGTGCCGCCGCCTTGACAATCATAGCCATTGCCAGCGGCAGTTCAGCGGGAGAAACGGTCAGCTGCGCGTGCAAATTGATCAGCGAATCGTCGCCACTGGACGAAAGCAGGCTGACCTTGCCCCATTTCTTGGCCAACTGACGCAAACGCTGAGCGAATAGAGGATGGTCCTTGCGCAGGAAGCTGCCCACCACCAATGCTGCGTCGAGATCCTTGATTTCGGAGAGCTTGAGACCGAGCCAGGGAATGCCACCAAGCTTGCCATCGGCCGAAAAGTCACGACGCCGCGGACGAAAGTCGACGCTGCCCGATCCGAGAGCACGCGTCAGCTTCTGCAGCAGGTAGAGTTCTTCGAGCGTCGCCTGCGGCGAGGCCAGCGCTGCCAGCGCTGCTGCGCCGCTATTGCCGACGACATCCTTGAGGGCATGCGAAACGTAATCGAGGGCGACATTCCAATCGACTTCGCGCAGCGCCCCATCGACACGAATCATCGGCTTGCCGAGCCTGGCCGGAGAATTCAGCGCTTCGTAGGAAAAGCGTTCCTTGTCGGAAATCCAGCACTCATTGACGTCTTCGTTGTCACGCGGCAGAACGCGCATCACGACGTTGTTCTTGACCTGCACGGTCAGGTTGGCGCCAATGCTGTCGTGCGGACTGATCGACCGGCGCCGCGACAACTCCCAGCTCCGTGCCGAGTAGCGAAAAGGCCGGGAGGTCAGAGCACCCACCGGGCACAGGTCGATCATGTTTCCGGAAAGTTCCGAATCGACCGAGCGACCAACAAAAGTCGTGATCTCCGAGTGCATGTTGCGACTGGCCATGCCGAGTTCCATCACGCCGGCAATTTCCTGCCCGAAGCGAACGCAGCGAGTGCAATGAATGCAGCGTGCCATTTCCTGCATCGAGATCAGAGGACCGACATCCTTGTGGAAAACGACCCGTTTGTCTTCCTGAAAACGCGATGCGCCGCCGCCGTAACCGACCGCCAGGTCCTGGAGTTGGCACTCACCACCCTGGTCGCAGATCGGGCAATCCAGCGGGTGATTGATCAGCAGGAACTCCATCACGCCTTTCTGCGCCTTGACCGCCAGTTCGGAATGAGTGAACACCTTCATGCCGTTGGTGACCGGTGTCGCGCAGGCAGGCAGGGGCTTCGGCGCCTTCTCTACCTGCACCAGACACATCCGGCAATTGGCAGCGATCGAGAGCTTCTTGTGATAGCAGAAATGCGGGATATAGGCCCCCAACTGCTGTGCAGCATCCATGATGGTACTGCCATCAGGCACCTGTGCCATCTTGCCGTCGATTTCGATTTCCATCGTCTCGTACCCTAAACCGTTGCCATAAAGAAGCCACTGCCGGCACGCTGCACATCAACGGGCACGAGGCACTTCTTGTGTTCGATGTGGTACGAGAACTCGTCGCGATAATGTTTGATAAAGCTCTGTACCGGCATCGATGCGGCATCGCCAAGCGCGCAAATGGTGCGGCCCATGATGTTGGTGGTCACACTCTCGAGCAGTTCGAGATCATCGGGACGACCCTTGCCGCTCTCTATTCGATGCACCACCTTGTAAAGCCAGCTGGTTCCTTCACGGCATGGCGTGCACTGGCCACAGGATTCCTCGTAGTAGAAGAACGAGAGCCGCTCGAGCGCCTTCACCATGCAGGTCGTCTCGTCCATGACGATGACCGCGCCCGAGCCCAGCATCGAGCCCGCCTTGCTGATACCATCGTAGTCCATGGTGGCATTCATCATCATCGCCGCGGGAACGACCGGCGCCGAGGAACCACCCGGAATACAGGCCTTCAATTTCCGACCACCACGCATGCCGCCAGCCATTTCGAGCAGCGTGGCGAACGGTGTCCCAAGGGGAATTTCGTAGTTCCCTGGCCGGTTTACGTGACCCGAAACCGAGAATAGCTTGGTCCCGCCGTTATTCGGCTTACCGGCTTCGAGATAGGCCTCGCCGCCAAGATTCATGATGTAAGGGATCGAGGCAAAGGTTTCGGTATTGTTGATCGTGGTCGGTTTACCATAAAGGCCGAATGAGGCAGGGAAAGGCGGCTTGAAGCGCGGCTGCCCCTTCTTGCCTTCGATCGATTCGAGCAGCGCAGTTTCTTCGCCGCAGATATAGGCACCGTAACCGTGATGCGCGAAGAGTTCAAAATTGAAACCCGAGCCCAGTAGGTCGGAGCCGAGAAAGCCAGCGGCTCGAGCTTCATCGAGGGCTTCCTCGAAGCGCTCGTAGAGTTCCCAGACTTCGCCATGGATGTAGTTGTAACCCCGTGCGGCGCCCATCGCGTAGCCGGCAATGACCATCCCCTCGATTACCGAATGCGGGTTGTAGCGCAGGATGTCGCGATCCTTGAAAGTACCGGGTTCGCCTTCATCGGAATTGCATACCACGTACTTATCCCCGGGAAAGGAACGTGGCATGAAACTCCATTTGAGGCCGGTCGGAAATCCGGCGCCGCCGCGACCCCGCAGAACCGACTTCTTGACCTCGTTGATGACCTCGCCCTGGGGCATCTTTTCTTCGAGAACTCGCCGTAGCGCCGAATAACCGCCACGCTTGACGTAATCCGCCAGGCGCCAGGCCTTGTCGCCGTCCAGACCGACGCTGAGCATTGGGTTGAGTGCACCGAGAATCGCCATTACTTGAGCTCCGCCAGCAGTTTGTCGATTTGCTCGGGATTCATCCAGCTGCACATGCGACGGTTATTGACGATCATCACCGGCGCGTCGCCACAGGCACCCATGCACTCACTCTCCTTGAGCGTGATCAGTCCGTCGGGAGTCGTCTCGTTGTAGCCGATTCCCAATTTTTTCTGCAGGTATTCGCCGGCATCGACTCCGCCGGTGAGCATGCATGGCAAGTTGGTACACACCGACACCTTATACTTGCCAACCGGCTTGAGGTCGTACATGTTGTAGAAGGTCGCCACCTCGTAGGCGGCGATCGGCGGCATGCCAAGGTAGTTGGCAACAGCCTCGATGGCTTCGCTGGAGAGCCAGCCCAGCTGTTCCTGCGCGATGGCGAGCGCCGCCATGACCGCTGACTGTTTCTGGTCAGCCGGGTACTTGGCAATTTCGCGATCAATTCTCTTGAGGGATTCTGAAGTCAACATCAGCGGTCAATCTCGCCAAAAACAACGTCCTGGGAACCAATGATCGTCACCACGTCGGCCAGCATATGGCCGCGCACCATCTCATCCATTGCCGACAGGTGCACATAACCCGGAGGACGGATCTTCAAGCGATAGGGCTTGTTGGCACCGTCGGAAATCACGTAGATGCCGAACTCTCCCTTGGGGTGCTCGACCGCTGAATAGACTTCACCCTCCGGCACATGCATGCCTTCGGTACAGAGCTTGAAGTGGTGGATCAATTCTTCCATATTGGACTTCATCGCTTCGCGATCCGGCGGCGCAACCTTGTGATTGTCGGACATCACCGGACCCGGGTTCTGCCGTAACCAGTCGATACACTGTTTGACGATGCGGTTGGACTGGCGCATTTCTTCCATGCGGACCAGATAGCGATCGTAGGAATCACCGGTGACGCCTACCGGGATGTCGAAATCCATCCGGTCATAGACTTCGTAGGGCTGTTTCTTGCGCAGATCCCAGGCAATACCGGACCCACGCAACATCGGCCCGGTAAAGCCGCGCTGCAGCGCCCGCTCCGGTGAAACGATGCCGACATTCACCAGACGCTGTTTCCAGATGCGGTTATCCGTGAGCAGCGTTTCGTACTCGTCGAGCAACTTCGGAAAGCGACTCACGAAATCGTCGAGAAAGTCCAGCAGGGAGCCGCTGCGCACCTCGTTGAAGGGCTTGATCTGGGCGGCGCTCTTCCACTTCGACTCCTGATACTGTGCCATGCGATCAGGCAGGTCGCGGTAAACACCGCCCGGCCGATAGTAGGCGGCATGCATGCGTGCGCCCGAAACCGCCTCGTAGGCATCAATCAGGTCTTCACGCTCCCGGAAGGCATAAAGCACCATGGTCATTGCACCGACGTCGAGGCCGTGACAGCCGACCCAGAGCAGATGATTGAGGATACGGGTGATCTCGTCGAACATTACCCGGATGTATTGGGCACGGATCGGCACCTCGACATTCAACAGCCTTTCGATCGCCATGCAGTAGGCATGCTCGTTACACATCATCGACATGTAGTCGAGGCGATCCATGTAGGGCACCGACTGGATCCAGGTCTTGTTCTCGGCAAGCTTTTCGGTAGCGCGGTGGAGCAAGCCAATATGCGGATCGGCACGCATCACCACTTCACCGTCCAACTCAAGCACCATCCGCAGAACACCGTGCGCCGCCGGATGCTGCGGCCCGAAATTCAGGGTAAAGTTGCGCAGTTCAGGCATTGTCGACGTTCCCGTAGGTCGCTTCGCGAACGATCCGCGGCGTGATCTCGCGCGGCTCGATGGTCACCGGCTGATAGATGACCCGCTGCTGCTCCGGGTCGTAGCGCATTTCGACATAGCCTGAAATCGGGAAATCCTTGCGGAACGGATGTCCGATAAAGCCATAGTCGGTGAGGATGCGGCGCAAATCTTCGTGCCCTGGGAAAACAATTCCAAACAGGTCGAAAGCCTCGCGCTCAAACCAGTTGACACTGTTCCAGACCGAGGTAACCGAAGGCAGAGAGGGGAAATCGTCATCGGGCGCAAAGCAGCGAACGCGCAGCCGCCAGTTCCTGCTGATCGACAAGAGCTGACTGACCGCAGCGAAACGCCGCCCCTCTCGCTGCACGTTGCCATAGACCGAATAGTCGACGCCACAGAGGTCGATCAATTCTTCGAAACACAGTTCCGGCTCGTCGTGAAGAGTCTGCATCACCACCAGGTAGTCGGCGGCATCGACCTCGATGGTCACTTCACCGAGCGCCACCTTCAGGGATTTGACTCGATCACCGAGATGTTTCTGCAAATTCTGGCTAAGCGCTTCCAGCGTGGCGGACATGGCTCACTCTCGGTTGGTTGTTTTCAGCGGGCGATGGTACTGGTCCGACGAATCTTGTTCTGTAACTGAATCAGGCCGTAGATCAACGCCTCGGCAGTCGGAGGGCAACCCGGAACGTAGATGTCGACAGGAACGATCCGATCGCAACCGCGTACCACGGAGTACGCGTAATGATAGTAACCGCCACCATTGGCGCAGGAACCCATCGAAACCACCCAGCGCGGCTCGGCCATCTGATCGTAAACTTTGCGCATCGCTGGCGCCATTTTGTTGGTCAGAGTCCCGGCAACGACCATCACATCGGACTGCCGAGGGCTGGGGCGAAAAACGATTCCAAAACGGTCCAGATCATAGCGCGAGCAACCGGCATGAATCATCTCGATGGCGCAGCAGGCGAGCCCGAAGCTCATCGGCCAAATCGAACCGGTTCGAACGTAATTGATCAGCTTGTCGGCCGTGGTGGTGACGAAGCCTTCCTGAAGAATGCCTTCAATGCCCATCACTCACTCCCAATCCAGCGCGCCTTTGGCCCAGGCGTAGATGTAACCCACGACGAGGATGGCGATGAAGACCAGCATCTCGATGAAACCGAACCACCGGACCGAATCGGTCTGCGTGATTTCCTTGAAGATCGTCGCCCAGGGCAACAGAAAGGCCACTTCAAGGTCGAAAAGGATGAAGATGATGGCGATCAGGTAATAACGCACGTCGAACTTCATGCGTGCATCTTCGAAAGCCTCGAAGCCACACTCGTAAGGAGAGAGCTTTTCGCTGTCCGGGCGATGCGGCGCGACCACCAGGCCAGTCACGACGGGCGCAATACCAAAGGCAATGCCAATCAGTATGAAGACAAATACCGGGAAATAGCTTTCCAGCATGATCCGCCCCACAAGTGCTCATTTCAGACTTCAGCCACCCGACCGGATGGCTTCTCCTGGTGCCGACGATGAGACTCGAACTCATACGACCTAAGTCACTACCCCCTCAAGATAGCGTGTATACCAATTTCACCACGTCGGCACTACCACGGACAGCGGACGAGTCAACCGAGGAATCCTGCATCTCTCGCCGCCACCTTGAAACCAGATTACTTGGGAATATCCTTGGCCTTCGAATCGGGACCCGCCAGACCTGTTCCCTGCTCAACGCCACTCGCAGGCGGCGCTGAAACAGGCCTGGAGTTTACCGCATCCTGCATCACACTGCCAGTCGTTTTTTGGTTTGCTCGATGCCAGATAGGCAAGCGACATGCTGGTCAAAAAAAAACACCGTCGCCAGAACGGCAGTAGCGCGACTCAGGAAGTTGGCGGAACCGGTGGCGCCGAACAGGCTTCCGGAAGCACCGCTACCAAAAGCAGCGCCCATGTCGGCGCCTTTTCCGTGCTGAACCAGAACCAGGCCGATCACGCCGATCGCCGCCAGAATGTGCACCGCCAGCACCACAGAAAAAAGATAGTCCATATCACCTCTTGTTCGACCCAGCGCCGGACAGTCGCAGGCTGGAGCACGCCGAAAAAACCTGTGGAGTATAGCCAGTTTGAACCGTTCTGGTCAATTGCCCCGGAAGGAATGAAGGAATGGTAGAACGAAGCGAGGAGGAGCGCTATCAAGAGCAGATGGCGCGCCACCACTACCTTGGTGCGCTGGCGAAGATTGGTGAAACGGTGTGGTACGTGGCGACGTGGCGTGAACAGTGGGTGGCGCAACTGAGTATTTCAGCGGCTGCCCTGAAATGTGGTGTACGTGACCGGTGGATCGGCTGGGACTTTCGCTCGCAGTATGGGCGGCTCAAGCTGATCGCCAACAATAGTCGCTTTTTGATTCTTCCCGAGTGGCATTGGCCAAATGTCGGCTCACGAGTGCTCTCGCTGACTGAACGCCGGGTCGTCGCGGACTGGCAGGCACGCTTTGGTCATCCGTTGCTGTTGCTGGAGACCTTTGTCGATCCCAGGCAGTTTCATGGGGGCGTTTATCGTGCGGCCAACTGGATTGAACTGGGGCTGACGCAAGGGTATCGACGGACCCGGGAAGGTTACAGCGCCGAAGCCGAGGCCCCCAAACGCGTCTTTGTTCGTCCCCTATGCCGCACGCCCCAAGTGCAATTGACCCACCCTGACCGGGCACACCTTCAACTCACAGGAGCCGCCAAGATCATGCTCAACGCCGACCAGATGCGCCAGTTGCCGCAGTGTTTTACGAGGATTCCCGATCCCCGCCGTGCGCAAGGACGCCGCCATCGCCTGCCCGTGGTGCTGGGCATTGCGGCCGGTGCGACGCTGTGCGGCATGCGCGGCTACAAGGCCATCTCGAACTGGGCCGATGCCTTGGGACAGAAAGCGCGCGAACGATTTGGCTGTCGGCGCGAGAAGGGACAGTACCTGGTCCCCAGCGAGTCCGTCATTCGCGACTGCCTGGTTCGTATTGAACCGGATGCGATGGATGGCGCACTCAACACCTGGAACCAGGCCTGGGGGACGCAAGACGAGGCGCTGGCGCTGGACGGAAAGACGATGAAAAAGGCCATCGACGAGACAGGAGAGCAGGCGCACATCCTGAGCGTGGTCGGGCATGACTCGAAGACCTGTTACGCCCAAAAAAAAGTCGGCACCTTACCGGTAGCAGGAAGTGACGAGCAAAAGCGGACCAACGAAATCGGCATGGCGATCCCCTTGCTCAAAACCTGCGACCTGGCCGGCAAGGACATCACGGCGGATGCTCTGCTGACCCAACGCGCGCTGGCTACCTATCTGGTCGAGCAGCAGGCGCACTACCATTTCACCGGAAAAGGTAACCAGCCCACGCTGGAACGTGATATCGCTTTGCTGTTTGAGAAGCGCCAAAAACCAGACTTCGTCGAGATCACACCTCCCGATCACGGTCGCATAGAGACGCGGAGCATTTGGTGCAGCACCGCACTCAATGCCTACATCCCCTTCCCCCACGTCGCTCAGGTCTTTCTGATCGAGCGGGAAATCATCGAGAAAAAAACCGGTCAGTACGCGCGTGAGATCGCACTGGGGATTACCAGTCGCACGCCGCAAGAAGCCTCTCCGCAACGCGTACTGGCCACCAACCGAGGGCACTGGAGTGTCGAGAGCGTTCACTACATCATCGACTGAAACTACGACGAGGACCGTTCCCGAATCCGGACCGGCTTCGGCCCGGAAAACGTCACTCGCCTCCGACGCTTCGCCGTCGGCATCCTCAAGTCCTTCCAGAAACCTTCGCAATCCATTGCCGAAATGATGCGTTTGCTTTCCTTCCGGACCCGCCTCGTCTTCGACTCCTTGCGTATGACGAAAAACTCACTCACCGGATCGAGAGCTTCTTGAGAACAAATTTACCGTGGGAATGGGCGAAACAGCAATTGACACCAGTCGCTGACTTGCAATACCATGTCGGGCTTTCCGTTATCAGGCAAAAAAAGGACGGCGTTCTTGATGAAGACTTTCTCTGCCAAACCGCACGAAGTGTCACGCGAATGGCTTCTGGTTGATGCCACCGACAAGGTGCTGGGTCGCCTTGCGACCGAAATTGCTCGCCGCCTGCGTGGAAAGCACAAACCCGAATTCACTCCGCATGTGGATACCGGTGACTACATTGTCGTCACCAATGTCGAGAAGTTGCGCGTCACTGGCAACAAGGCTGATGACAAGAAATACTATCGCCACTCGGGCCACCCGGGGGGGAATCTACGAAACGAACTTCACCAAGATGCAGCAGCGTTTCCCGGGGCGCGTCCTTGAACAGGCCGTGAAGGGCATGCTCCCCAAGGGACCGCTCGGTTACGCAATGCTCAAGAAAATGAAGTGCTACGCCGGCGCAACGCATCCGCACGCTGCCCAGCAGCCAAAAGTTCTGGAACTCTAAGGGGTCACAATGGCTGAAAATTACTTCTATGGCACGGGACGGAGAAAGTGCGCCGTCGCGCGCGTCTTCATGAAGCCCGGCAGCGGCAAGTTCGTCGTCAATGGCAAACCGGTCGATGAATTCTTCTCTCGAGTTACGGGGCGCATGATTGTTCGGCAGCCACTGCAATTGGTCGAGCAGACGACAGGCTTTGACATTCTCGTCAACGTCGCCGGTGGCGGCGAGTCCGGCCAGGCTGGCGCGGTTCGGCATGGCATTACGCGGGCACTGATTGCCTACGACCTGTCGCTCAAACCGGCGCTTTCCAAAGCAGGTTTCGTCACTCGTGACGCTCGTGAAGTTGAGCGCAAAAAAGTTGGTTTTCACAAGGCCCGCCGGCGCAAGCAGTTCTCCAAGCGCTGATCGCATCCCTTGCACAGCGAGAGCCGCCTTTGGGCGGCTTTTGTATTTTCTGGGGCTGGGAGCTATCATTGCCGGCTCTCGTGGAGACTCTTATGATCAAGGTTGGAATCGTCGGAGGCACTGGCTACACCGGCGTCGAATTATTGCGGCTGCTGGCGCAGCATCCAGAAGTGCAACTCGTTGCCATCACCTCTCGTGGAGATGCTGGAACGGCAGTCTCGAGCATGTTCCCGAGCTTACGCCGACGACTGAGCTTGCAGTTTGAAGATCCGGCCAGAGCCAATCTACAGGACTGTGATGTGGTCTTCTTCGCCACACCCAACGGCGTGGCCATGCAGCAGGCACCGGCACTGCTCGACGCCGGGGTGCGCGTGATCGACCTCGCCGCTGATTTCCGCATCAGAAATGTCGCCGAGTGGAGCCAGTGGTACGGGATGCAGCACAGCAGCCCGGAATGGGTCGCCGATGCAGTCTATGGACTACCGGAGTACGACCGGGCCGACATCCGCAACGCTCGTCTGCTAGCCAATCCAGGCTGTTACCCAACGGCGGTGCAATTGGGTTTCCTGCCGCTGCTCGAAGCCGGTGTGGTCGAACTGGATCATCTGGTCGCAGACGCCAAATCGGGCGTCTCCGGGGCCGGACGCAAGGCCGAGATTCCAACCCTCTTCTCGGAAGCTGCCGACAATTTCAAGGCCTATGCCGTCCCCGGTCACCGACATCTGCCGGAGATTCGGCAGGGCCTGTCGAGAATGGCTGGCAGCCCGGTCGGATTGACCTTTGTTCCTCACCTGACTCCCTTGATCCGTGGCATTCACGCCACCCTCTACGCGCGCATCAAGGATGAGGCCGACTTTCAGGCAATCTTTGACACGCGTTACCAGGACGAGCCTTTTGTCGATGTCCTGCCGCCGGGCTCACATCCCGATACACGCTCGGTGCGGGCCGCAAACATCTGTCGTATCGCGGTGCATCGCCCACAAGAGGGGAATGTTCTGGTTGTGCTCTCGGTAATCGACAACCTCGTCAAAGGCGCCGCAGGCCAGGCGGTGCAAAACATGAACATCATGTTCGGCCTGCCCGAAACCACAGGGCTCTGGCAACTGGCGGTGTTTCCCTGAACCTGAACCGGTCCGCAAGGTGCAAGCACAAAAATGTTATGATCAGGGGCATCGACATGGATGCGATCGGAGTCCTGGAACCTCTGGAACCTCTGGAACTCCTCGCAAGCAGACCTGTCTGATTTGACGTTGAAGAGCGTCATGCTGCTTGACAAGCGCCTGTCCGATCAGGCAGGCATCAGAACCGTAGCACACAAACTGGCCACAACTGACCGATCCTGGCTCGAATCGGCGCAGATATCAGATTTTGGAGAATAATGTAATGAATGTAGCGACAGACATGCCGATGCCCTTTGTTTTTACCGACAGCGCGGCTGGCAAGGTGAAAGAGTTGATCGAAGAAGAAGGCAACCCGGATCTGAAACTGCGGGTGTTTGTAACCGGCGGCGGGTGTTCGGGTTTCCAGTATGGGTTCACCTTTGACGAGGTGGCCAACGACGACGATACCGCGCTGCAAAAGAACGGCGTCACTTTGCTGGTCGACCCGATGAGCTATCAGTATCTGGTCGGCGCCGAAATCGACTACACGGAAGGGCTGGAAGGTTCGCAGTTTGTAATCAAGAACCCGAACGCCTCTTCGACCTGCGGTTGCGGTTCCTCGTTCTCGGTGTAGCTCGCTGACAGGCAGCGAGAGGACTGCCAACAACAGCGCGGTCGCCCGGACATTCCTCAGACGCAGGCCTGGCTCGGAGTCAGGCTGAGTCGCCCGGCAAGCGCGCCGCCCGAAGTTCGTGGTTCAACCACAGCAGCAAGCCGAGGACGACCATCGCCCCGCCTTGATGCGCAGCCCCCAAGCCCACCGGAACCGCCAGCAGCAGGGTGGCGATGCCCAGCGCGATCTGGATGAACACCCCTCCCAACAACAGCGTTGCCGCCAGGCGAGCCGAAGCGGAAACGGCCGCATTCCTGATCTTCCACCAGAACCAGGGCACCAGAAAGGCCAGCAGCCAGGCGCCCAGGCGATGGTCAAACTGGACCAGCGCCATGTTGTTGAAGAAATTCAAATACCAGGGATCGATGAGAAAGCTTTCCGGCGGCAGCACGTGCCCGTTCATCAGTGGAAAGCTGTTGTAGGCCTTGCCGGCGCGAATGCCGGCGACAAAGCCGCCGCTGATGACCATATAGCCGACCAGGATCGTCAACCAGAAACCGGTCCGCTGCAGCCCTTGTAGCGCAACATCACGACTGACCCGGCTACGCTCGGTGAGCAGACCCAGCGCCACCCAGAACATCGACAGAAAAATCAGGAAAGCCAGCGACAAATGCGCGGTCAGTCGATAGTGACTGACGCGCGGGTCGTCGACCAGGCCGCTCTTGACCATGTACCAGCCCATCGCTCCCTGCAGGCCCCCGAGCACGAAGATCCCCAGCAGCTTCGGGATCAGCGGCGGTGCAATCCTGCCTCGCAACCAGAAGTAGAGGAACGGCAGCAGGAAGACCATCCCGATCAGACGTCCGAGAACGCGGTGCCAGTACTCCCAATAGAAAATGCTCTTGAACTCTTCGAGCTTCATCTGGTGGTTGACCTGCTGATATTCCGGGGTCTTCTTGTATTTCTCGAAGGCCTCATCCCATTCGGTCGGATTGAGCGGTGGGATGATGCCGACAATCGGCTGCCACTCGACGATCGACAGGCCGGAATGGGTCAGACGCGTGACGCCACCGACCACCAGAATGGCGAAAACCATGGCACTGCAAATCAGCAGCCAGAGCGCAACTTGTCGGCGAGCAACTTGATCCATGACCGATCACCGGGTAAAAAGCGAAGCCACGGATTATATGCCCTTTGCGATGCTCTCCCATCCTTCCGGCGGCCTGCGACCCTGGGTCGCAGCCGCAACCCTGCGATGCCCATGCCTGCTGGCTTTGCCGACCAGCATCGGGTTTCCCGGTTCTTGACCTGAATCAAATCAATGGCAGCTCGGCTGCAGGTATCCTTTGCCCAATTGTGCCCGGAAGGCCCAAGAAATTCGTCCTAATCCGCAACTTACCAGCCGCCACAAGCGCAAATCATTGATGGAGGATACAAACATGGCCGTCAACAACGATGATGACGTTCCGTTCATGCAGAAGCTGCTGGACAACCACTTCCTGCTGCTGTTTCTCGGCGTGGCGTCACCAGGTCTGCTCTACATCCTGTGGGGCATCATCGACATCATGAATACGCCGCTCGCCAAGTAAGCCAATCAGTCACTTCAGGGAGAGTCAATTATGAGTGCAATTCTGCCGCCGTCGGATCGGCTCTGGTGGAAGCAACCCATCGACAAGGTCGAATGGGCATGGATCGCGATCGCTTTCGTCTGGGGGATGATCATGTTCGCGATGATGATTTACTGGCATGTTTACGGCAAGCAGAACTTGTCCAATGAAGCCTATAAAACCACCCCCGAGATGTTCGCCGCCAAGGCCGAGAAGTTCATCGCCGAAAACACCGTCCGTACCGAAACCGATCAGAACATCCCCGTGGTCAAGGTACCCGCTGGCGGTGACGGTTACCTGATCGCCCGGCTGTGGGCATGGTATCCGATCCTTGAACTGGAGAAGGGGCAGACCTACAAGATCCACCTCTCGTCAATGGATTACAACCATGGCTTCTCGCTGCAGCCCGTCAATATCAACATCCAGGTCATCCCGGGCTACGAGCACGTCGTCAAGATGACGCCGACCAAGGAAGGCACTTACGCCATCGTCTGCAACGAATACTGCGGCATCGGTCACCATTCGATGCTCGGCCGTATCTACGTGAAATAAGGGAGGAACAAACAAGATGGCAACGACCTACCGTACCTGTCCCGTCTCCGGACTGCAATTCGAGGACCAGGCCGAGAAACTGATGCGCTGGAACGCCGTCGCCGGCGTCCTCTGGCTGCTCGTCGGTGGCATCACCGCCCTGCTGGTCATCCTCACCCGCTGGCCGGCGATCAAGCTGCTGCCGGCCGACCAGTTCTACCTGATTCTCACTGCCCACGGCATCGACATGCTGATCCTGTGGATCCTGTTCTTCGAAATGGCCGTTCTCTACTTTGCCTCATCGACGCTGCTGCGCTGCCGGCTGGCAACGCCGAAGATCGCCTGGCTCGGTTTCTGGCTGATGGTCGTCGGCGGCATCATGGCCAACGTCGCCATCTTCCAGGGCGAGTCGAGCGTGATGTTCACCTCTTATGTGCCGATGCAGGCCGCCCCCCACTTCTACCTGGGGATCATCCTGGTCGCTGTCGGCGCGCTCCTCGGCGTCGCCGTCTTCTTCGGCACACTGGTCGTCGCCAAGAAGGACAAGACCTATCAGGGCTCACTGCCGCTGGTGACTTTCGGTGCGCTCACCGCAGCGATCATCGCCACCTTCACGATTCTCGCTGGCGCCGGCATCCTGCTGCCGACCTTCCTGTGGTCGGTCGGACTGATCAAGGAAATCGACGCGCAGCTGTATCGCATGGTGTGGTGGGGTCTGGGACACTCATCGCAGCAGATCAACGTCGCTGCGCACGTTTCCGTCTGGTACCTGACCGCCGCCGTGATCTTCGGAGCCAAGCCCTTGTCCGAGAAGGTGTCGCGCTTCGCCTTCCTGCTCTACATCCTGTTCCTGCAGCTCGCCAGCGCACACCACCTGCTCTCCGACCCCGGCATGAGCGCCGAATGGAAGGTGCTCAATACCTCTTACTTCATGTACTTTGCGGTGATGGCATCGATGATCCACGGCTTTACGGTTCCTGGAGCGATCGAAGCGGCACAGCGGCGCAAAGGTTACACCAACGGCCTGTTCGAATGGCTGCGCAAAGCGCCCTGGGGCAACCCGGTGTTCTCCGGCATGTTCATCTCGCTGGTCAGCTTCGGTTTTCTCGGCGGCATCTCGGGGGTCGTGCTCGGTACCGAGCAGATCAACATGCTGATGCACAACACCTTCTATGTTCCGGGCCACTTCCATACCACGGTGGTGACCGGCACGACGCTGGCATTCATGTCGATCACCTATCTGCTGGTGCCGGTCCTGTTCCGGCGCGAAATGATCCTGCCGAAGCTTTGCCAGATCCAGCCTTACCTGTTCGGCATCAGCATGTCGGTACTCGGACTGGTGATGATGGGCGCCGGAACGCTCGGCGTCTCCCGCCGGCACTGGGACATGGCTTTCTCGGGCGCACCGTTCCAGTATGAATGGCCGGGTGCCGCCTACCTGATGATGGGTCTGACCGGGATCTTCGGCGTCATCGCCGTGATTGGCGGTGGGCTGTGGATCCTGCTCGTCGTCGGTTCGCTGCTGTTCGGCAAGAAACTCGACGGCGGCAAGGTATCCGACCGGCCGACGCCGATCCCGGGTAACACCCAGGCCGCTTCGGCGGTGGCACACGGTAGCGACCACGTCCCGGTTCCGGGCACCGTCGTCCTGGCGCTGCTGCTGTTCGTCTGCTTCGTCCTTTACTACTTCGTCAACTGGAAGTACCTTTCCGAAGTCTGGTTGCTCAGCTGATCTGGCACCTCCCCCACACCATCGGCGTGGGGGCCTGCCTCAATCGGTCCTGGTCACCACAGGCCCGATTCAAGCAGGTCCACCGCACAGGCCACCCGATCATCACCTTGACCGCTACCCTATCGACACCCATGCCATCCATCCGCGCATCGAACAGCACCTTTCCCATCCGCGCCATTCTCGGCGTGTTCAAGCTGCGCATCGGTGTCGTCATCACCTTCACCGCCCTTGCCGGTCTGGCGGTCAGCTCCGGCCCCAGCCTGAGTCTGCTGCAGCTACTCGTGCTGACCCTGTCGGTACTGCTTTCCTCGGCCAGCGCCGGTGCCTTCAACCAGTATTACGAACACGACAGCGACCTGCTGATGTCGCGAACCAGCAAGCGACCCTTCGTCACCGGTGAACTTCGGCACGAACCGGTCTGGTTGCTGGTCATCGCCGCCCTGATGACGCTGTCGGTCGGCGCCGCCTGGATCGCCCTGAATGCCTGGTCGGCGCTGTTTGTCTTCCTCGGCGCTTTCTTCTACGCCATCGTTTACACGGTTTGGCTAAAACGGCGTACCTGGCTGAACATCGTCTTCGGCGGGCTGGCCGGGAGTTGGGCGGTGCTCGCCGGCGCCACCGCCGCCAATCCGCAGCTCGGCGTCGTCCCGCTGGCGCTGGCACTGGTTCTCTTTCTATGGACGCCACCGCATTTCTGGAGTCTGGCGATTGCTTTTCGGGACGACTATGCCGCCGCCGGCGTGCCGATGCTGCCAGTCGTCGTCGGCGATCAGCAAGCGGCGAACACGATTTTCCTCAGCACTCTGGCGCTGGTCGCAGCCAGCCTGTTGCCACTGCTCTTCGGCCTCGGCGCGATCTATGGTGTCGGCGCCATCGTTGGCGGCTTCCTGTTCATTCAGAAGGCCTGGCGACTGACTCGCGACCCCTGCCGCAAGTCGGCGATGATCTGCTTTCACGCCTCGCTGATCCAGCTGACACTAGTACTGCTCGGGGCCATCCTCGACGCGCAGTCCGGTTTCTGATTCGTCCATTGCCCATTCCGGTGAATAGTCGCTTCTCTCACGCGCTACTTGCATCCATCTTCCTGCTCGCTGCGCCACCGCTCGTCGCCGACGACGCAGCGGCAGGGAAACCCAAACTCACCGCTCGCCCACAGGGAGTCAACAGCGGCCTGGTACTGACGGCCCTCGACGAAAAAAGCTGCTTTCGAATTCTCGCAAAGCGCCATCGGCAAAGCGGTCGGAGACTTCGTACTCCTCGATCGCCAGGGCCAGCCGGTCGAACTGTCGCGTTACCGAGGCAAGCCGCTGCTGGTCAACTTCATCTACACCGCCTGCTTCCAGGTCTGCCCGACGACCACCCGCAACCTGCAGAAAGCCGTCGAGAATACGGTCAGCGTCATGGGTGCCGATCGCTTCAACATGATCAGCATCGGTTTCAATCAGCCGTTCGACTCGCCGGCCGCGTTGAAGGACTTCGCCAGACAATACGGCATCCGTCTGCCCAACTGGGAATTCCTGAGCCCTGCCCCGGCGATCGTCAGCGATCTGACACGCAATTTCGGTTTCAGCTTTGTCGCGACTGCGGCTGGCTTCGATCACCTCAACCAGGTGACCATGGTCGATGCCGACGGGATGATCGTCCGCCAGGTCTATGGCGAAAAGTTTACTGCCGAGGACATCGCCGAACCACTCAAGATTCTGATCACACGCTCGGCGATCCCACCGGAAGTCGGCACTCTCAATGAACTCATGCAGCGCGTCAGAATCATCTGCTCGATCTACGATCCCGTGACCGGCAGATATCGGACCAACTACTCCTTGTATTTCCAGATTGCCGGCTTCATCACCTTTGTCGGCTTCATGATCTATCTGTCGATCAATTTCTGGAAGAACCGGCGCCGCCATGAAGAAAAAAACGTCCTGAATAGCCGTGCTTCGCGCAACGGCGCTTCTGGATGGACAAGCCGTTATAGCGCACATCCTCCGAATCAGCAGAGGGCAGAATTTTGGTTTGCACGCACTTCTTGTTAGAATCGGCCGCTCAAGTGACGCCCAACCACGGCAAGGCAAACCATAAGCATGCGCTCGAACTCTCCCAAGCCTTTACGGGCGCCCTTTCCTGCCGTGATGGCCGGCCTCCTGTTGGCCTGCTGGATCGCCCCAGCCATTGCAGACGAGATCTCGGATGCGCGGCGTCTATTGAAACAGGGGCAATCGGCTGAGGCCCTCGCAAAGCTTGATGCCTACATTGCGAGCAGGCCGAAAGAGGCGCAAGGGCGATTCCTCAAAGGATTGATCCTGATGGAAATGGGCCGTCCGAGCGAAGCCTTGATCGTGTTCAGCAAGCTCAACGAGGACTATCCGGAACTGCCGGAGCCCTACAACAACCTGGCTGTTCTGTATGCCCAGGAGCAGCAGTTGGACAAGGCTCGTACCGCACTCGAGATGGCCATCAGGACGGATCCGGGATATGCCATCGCCCGCGAGAACCTGGGTGACGTTTACGCCCGGCTCGCCAGCGAATCGTATGGTCAGGCACTGCAGCTCGACCCGGCAAGCAAATTGACACAGTCCAAGCTGTCCAGACTGCGTGAACTCAACCTCAGCGCTTCTGGCAGCGATGCTGGCAGGCAGGGCGAGGAACTGCGACCAGTCCCCAAGTCGACCAGAAAGACCGGCGCCGCGCCGACCAGGGGGTCTGCTGCGCCACCGCCCGCCGCAAGCACTGCTGCAACCAGGCCCGTGCCAAAGGTGACGCCGCTTGCTGCTGCGGAAACCCTGCCAGACAAACCGGTACAGAAACCTGCGATGACCGCAGTTGAGGCTTCCGGCAATCCATTGACCGCTGTCGCCATGGATCAGACCGCCTTGAGCCAGGATCCGGAACGAGGGATCGCTGCCGGTGGCTGGGATCTGGCCTTCAGCCCATACACGGTCCATTACAATCCAGACAAGGATCACAAACCGGTGGTCATGCTGGGACTCAACAAGGCTCTGGAAGGGCGCTGGTTTGCCGGTGGGGTCGCGTTTGCCAACTCCTTCGGGCAGCCAAGCGCCTACGTCTACGCCGGGCAGCGTTACGTCAACCCCTTCGGCTTCGAAAACTGGTACCTGCAGTGGACAGCAGGTCTCCTGTACGGTTATGTCGGTGAGTATGAAGACAAGGTACCGATGAACTACAAGGGCTTCTCGCCGGGATTCGTGCCCAGCATAGGCTACCGGTTCAACAAGTACCTCTACGGTGAACTCGACATCCTGGGCGCTGCGGCGCTGATGTTCACCGTGGTCGCCCCGCTGCCGAAGGACTGGCCCTGAGCCACCGCCGACGCTACGCCGTTAGCATGCTTCTGGTATCGCTGCTGATTGCCGCCGGCGTCTGGTGGGCAAGCCGCCCGAAACCGGTCGCCGTGGTGCTGAAAGAGATCGAACGTGGCCTGGTCGAATCGACGATCGCCAATACCCGTGCCGGGACGGTTGAAGCCTGTCAGCGCACCCGCTTATCCACGATTACCGGTGGCCGCATCGAGGTCCTGGCAGTCAAGGAGGGAGATCGCGTCAGCAAGGGGCAACTGCTGATGAAGCTCTGGAACGACGACCAGCAGGCGCAAAGCGCATTGGCCATCGCACAGACCACCACTGCCCGCCACCACATCAGCGAGGCCTGCGCCGTGGCTGCCAATGCCGAACGCGAAGCCGAACGGCAGTCGGCGCTGCGCGCCAAAGGTTTTGTCTCGACCGCCAGAGAGGACAGCGCGCGTAGTG
The DNA here is from genome assembly GCF_012940005.1 of Candidatus Accumulibacter contiguus. Classification (GTDB taxonomy): domain Bacteria; phylum Pseudomonadota; class Gammaproteobacteria; order Burkholderiales; family Rhodocyclaceae; genus Accumulibacter; species Accumulibacter contiguus. Next base: position 29,023 of record NZ_SPMX01000021.1, read on the forward strand.
AGGCGATCGCCCGGCGTGCCGGCTGCGAGGCCGCCCGCGCCGACCTCGCACAGGCCGAGGCGAAGGTCCGCCTGACGCGCGTCGAGCAGGGACGAACGGTACTCTATGCGCCGTTTGCCGGCACCATCGCCAAGATTGTCGGCGAAGTCGGCGAATACTCGACGCCGTCGCCGCCCGGCGTGCCGACGCCGCCGGCGATTGACCTGATCGACGACTCGTGCCTGTACGTCAAGGCCCCGATGGACGAGGTCGATGCACCCAGGATCAGCGCCGGACAGCCGGTCCGCATCAGCCTCGACGCACTGCCGCGGCAATCCTTTCCGGGCAGGGTCAGGCGCGTCGCGCCATACGTATCGGCGGTCGAGAAGCAGGCGCGCACCGTCGATATCGAGGCCACCCTCGATGACCCGAGCGCACCGGGCCGACTCCTGGTCGGCTATAGCGCCGATGTCGAAGTGATTCTGGCGGTTCGCGAGCAGACCGTTCGCGTTCCCACCCCGGCGCTGCTCGAAGGCGGTCGCGTGCTGGTCGCAGGCGCTGACGGTAGCCTCGAAGAACGCCGGGTGAAGACCGGCCTCGCAAACTGGGAATATACAGAGGTTCTCGAAGGCCTGACCACCGGCGAACGCGTGGTCACTTCGCTCGAACGTGCGGGCGTCAAGGCCGGAGCGCATTATTCGGTCGAGTCCCGGCCAGCGGCGGCCGGCAAGTAATTGATGAGCATGGCGCTGATCGAACTCTCCGGAATCGAGCGAGTCTTTCGCCTCGGTGATAGCGAAGTGCACGCCTTGCGCCATCTCGACGTCTGCATCGCAGCCGGCGAGTACGTGGCGGTGATGGGTCCATCCGGCTCGGGCAAATCAACGCTGCTCAACCTGATCGGCCTGCTCGACCGCCCGAATGCCGGCACTTACCGTCTTGAGGGCTGCGACGTCACCACCCTCTCCGCCGAAGAACAGGCACACCTGCGCAGCGAACGCATCGGCTTCGTCTTTCAGAGCTTTCATCTGGTGCCACGCCTGACCGCCGCTGAAAACATCGCGCTGCCGATGACGCTGGCGGGCGTTGCACCCCTCCGGCGCGCCGAGCGTGTCGCCCGCGCACTCCGGGACTATGGCCTTGAGCAGCGCGCCAACCATCGTCCGGATCAGCTTTCGGGTGGGCAGCGCCAGCGCGTCGCGATTGCCCGCGCAACGATCATGCAGCCGGCGCTGATCCTCGCCGACGAGCCGACCGGCAACCTCGATCGCAGCACCGGCGAAGAAGTGATGCGTCTGCTCGAAGGACTCAACGACCAGGGTGTCACGCTGATTGTCGTCACCCACGATGGCAGCCTCGGTGCGCGTGCGCGGCGCCAGTTGTTGATGGCGGACGGCGCCCTGGAACATGATCGATGGCGCAGCCCCCAGGGTTTGACTGACGTATGCGTACTCCCGACCTGATTCGTTTCGCCCGCGACGCGGCTACCGGCAACCCGCTGCGCACCTTTTTCCTGGTGCTGGCGATGGCCATCGGAGTCGCTGCCGTGGTGCTGCTGACGGCGCTCGGCGATGGCGCACGCCGCTATGTGTTGAACCAGTTTTCCTCGATCGGCAGCAACCTGGTCATCGTTCTGCCTGGCCGCTCGCAAACCGGCGGCTTCAACCCCGGTAACGCCATCACCAGCACGCCGCGCGACCTGACCATCGACGATGCGCAGGCGCTGCAGCGCGCCAGCGCCGTGCACCGCGTCGCGCCGCTGGCGGTTGGCACTTCCGAGATCAGCGTCGGCGGCAAGTTGCGCGAAGTCATGCTTGCCGGGACCACCGCCGAATTCATCGAGGTACGCCGCCTGGCGCTCGCGCAGGGGCGTTTCCTGCCGCAGGGCGACTGGCGGCGAGGCGCTTCCGAAGCCGTCATCGGCGCCAAGATCCGCGATGAAATGTTCGCTCGTGACGAGGCGCTCGGCCAGTTGGTACGCATCGGTGACCGGCGTTTTCGCATCGTCGGCGTCCTCGCATCGACTGGCCAGGGGCTGGGAATGAATACCGACGAGTTGGTCATCGTGCCGGTATCGCTGGCGCAGGCGATGTTCAATAGCAATACCTTATTCCGCATCCTCGTCGAGGCCAGCAGCCGGGACAGCATCGACCTGGCCAAGGCCCAGTTGAGCGAAATCATCCGACTCCGCCACGAGGGCGAACAGGACGTCACGATCATCACCCAGGACGCCGTCCTCGCCACCTTTGACCGTCTGCTCGGAACCATGACCATTGCCGTTGCCGGCATCGCAGCGATCAGCCTGGCCGTCGCCGGCATTCTGGTGATGAACGTGATGCTCGTCTCGGTCACCCAGCGCACCGCGGAAATCGGCTTGCTCAAAGCGCTCGGCGCTACCGGCGCGACGATCCGCAATGCCTTTCTGACCGAGGCGGCGATGTTATCGGTGGCGGGCGCCCTGCTCGGCTTCGTGTTCGGACAGGCCGGCGCGGCGATCATCCGCCAGATGTATCCCGAATTTCCAGCGTTTCCACCGGACTGGGCGGTGCTGGCCGGACTCGGCACCGCGCTTGGCACCGGCATCCTGTTTGGCGTGTTACCGGCGCGGCGGGCGGCGCGGCTCGATCCCGTGCAGTCGCTGTCGAAACGCTGAGCTGCTGAGCAGGATGCGATGATTCGCCCCGGCGACGGACTGCAACTTGCCTTGCGTGCCATTACTGCGCACCGCCTGCGCAGCTTTCTGACGCTCCTCGGAATCGCCGTCGGGATTGCCGCCGTCATCCTGCTGACCTCGATCGGCGAAGGGATCCATCGTTTTGTCCTGGCCGAGTTCACGCAGTTCGGCACCAATGTGATCAGCGTCGCACCAGGCAAGGTCAAGACCTCCGGCCCGGCGCCAACCGGCATCCCGACCTCGGTGCGGCCGCTGACGCTGGAGGATGCCCGCGCCCTAGGACGTCTGCCGCATATCACCGGCATGACCGCAACCGTGTGGGGCAACACCGAGGTCAATGCCAACGGCCGCCTGCGCCGCAGCACCATCAACGGGGTCAGCGCCGAGATGCTCAAGGTGTACCACATCCAGGTCAGCAGCGGCCAGTTCCTGCCGGCCGAGGATGCCGACAATGCGCGCGCTTTCATCGTTCTCGGTGCAAAGCTCAAGGAAGAATTGTTCGGCACTGGCAATCCCCTGGGTGCGCGGGTGCGCGTTGGCGGCCTGACCTTTCGTGTCATCGGCGTTCTGGAAGCCAAGGGGCAGTTTCTCGGCATTGATCTCGATGACGCCGCCTACATCCCGACGGCTCGCGCTCTCGAACTCTACAATCGCGATGGGCTGATGAAAATCGATCTGTCGTACGAAGAAGGGCTAGCGGCCGCCACTGTCAGCGCGCTGGTCAAGGCAACACTGAAGGCACGTCACGGACGCGAGGATTTCACCATCACGACGCAGGAAGACATGTTGCAGACGCTGTCGAACATCCTCGACGTCCTGACCCTGGCGGTTGGCGCTCTGGGCAGCATTTCGCTGCTCGTCGGCGGTGTCGGCATCGTCACCATCATGACCATCGCGGTCTCTGAACGCACCGGCGAAATCGGCCTGCTGGTCGCTCTCGGCGCACCCCGCCGCACCATCCTCGGCCTGTTTCTCGGCGAAGCCGTCGCGCTATCGGCGCTCGGCGGGCTGCTCGGCGGCTTCCTCGGGGTCGGGGTCGCGCAGTTGCTGCACCTGCTGCTGCCGGCGCTGCCGGTGCACACGCCACTCAGTTTCGTCGTCCTCGCCGAGAGCACCGCGATCGCGATTGGCCTGCTCGCCGGCGTGTTGCCCGCCAGGCGCGCGGCACGGCTGGACGCCGTCGACGCTCTGCGCGCCGAATGAAAGCAGCGGCGGCAAACCTCAGAGGATTCCCGTGCTCCTGGCGTCGCCCGACCTGCTATTCATCGTTACCCACCCAAAAGCGCAGTGCGGTCGCCGGCAGTTCGGCCCAAAGACCAAACAGGTCGGCATTCGAAAGATGGGCGCCCACGCGGCCACGCGAGTCGGCCCAGACCCAGGGGCGCCACGCCAAACCCTTGAAAAACCGCATCGCCCCCTCGCGGATCAGGACGCCATCCATGTTCATCTGCGGCGAGACGTCGGGAAGAACGCCCGATAAGGTCAGCAACGCCTTGCGGAAGAGAATGACTTCCTCGGGAAAACGCACGGCCGACGTCGATGCCAGGGTATCCATCAAAGACGTCATCCAGCCGAATCCGGGAAAGTTGCCACAACGCACCTGCCGAATCGACTCCTTGACGGCGGCTTGCACCCGAGCGTCGTCGACTGGCTGACCCAGCACGGCGATCGCCGCGCAGATGCGTCTGTCGTTCAGCGTGACAGCGCCCAGAACCAGTTGCACGACCGCCTCGCATTGCCGTTTCGAGAGTCGCGTGGTGAGTGCCCAATCGATGATGGCCAGCCGCCCGTCCGGAGTGGCCATCAGGTTTCCGGCGTGCGGGTCGGCATGGAAAACTGCCCCTGCCTCCTGGCAAGCCCAGAAGGGCTGGGCCAGGAGGGCCCTGATGATCCGTTCGGCACGCTGTCGCATTTCCGTCGCAGGCAAGTCCTGCCGGGTCACCTTGCAGCCATCGACTCTTTCCATGGCCGTGACGGAAGGCGTCGAAAACGGGAACAGACGGGGAATGAAGATGTCGGGCGAGCATGCGTAGAAATCAGCTGCCTGGCTCAAATGGGTCTGCTCCCGGTCCAGGCAAACTTCATTGGCAAGAAGGCGGGCCACCGTTTCCAGCGTATTGTGGTAGTCGAATACCGGCAGGCCATAGTGTGCGCAGCGTTCTTCGAGAAAGCCCCCGAGCGCGGGCCAGATGGCGAGTTCCTCATTCAACCGGTCCTGTACCCCAGGCCGCAGAATCTTCAAGACACCCCGTTGTGGCAGTGTGCCTCCTGCCTGCCGCCAGAGGAAAGGCAGGACGACGGCGACACTGGCCTCGGCAATTGCCTTCCGCCCTATCTGCAAACCCGCGATCTGGCCTAGCTCGCGCTCCAGCAGCGGACGGATTGCCACCAGCGAATCCGTGGGCACCAGCGTTTCGAGTTCCTGCAAACGTAGGCGCAGATCGAGGGACAGGCGCCGGTCATGGGCCACGACCTGCCCCAGTTTGTGCAGGGTCGGACAGAGACGGAACAGGGCGAGCATTCGCCGGGCACGACTGACATTACTCGGCAGTCCGAGTTGTGCGGCAAATATGGCTTGCTGGCGGATCGGTGAAAGCCGTTCGAGGAAATACAGCAAGCCGTCCGCCAGCAGGGGGCGATATCCGGCATAAGTCGGCGGCACCAGTTCTGTTAGGCGCAACAACATTTCCAGCAAACCGTTGTCGACATGAGGGTGGCGGATCATGGTGCCAACAGGCTAGCGTACTGGCGAAACAGGAGGGAAGTGGCCACTGGAGGGATTGTTTCCGGTCACGAAAGCAGGAAAGCCACCCTGAGAGTGGCCTGACTGCCGGATTCCTTGGATGTGCGTAGTTTACTACCGAACCACTCGAGATTGTGGCCAATGGGCCAATGAGCTTGACACCTATCAGTTTAAGTTGGCACCCAAAACGGAGGCAGCGGCGATCCAGTTTCGACGAGTCGGTAGAGCTTTCTCAAACCGCGGGTGAACCACGAGAGACAGCTACGGAGCATTTTCCGGACGCTCCAGTGATCATCCGAGGTCTGCTCCTGTGCTTTCATTTCCAAGGGGGTTGGGCGCTCCAGTTGATCTTTCCAGCCGACGCGGACGCACCAGTGCAAGGCCAGGGCCATGATGAGGAGCATCTTATCCAGGCGTTTCGCCTGTTCCAGGTGGCTTTCGGCCAACTCGAAGCCGCGCGATTTGAGGTCGGAGAACATGGGTTCAATGCCCCAGCGCAACCCGTAGTCGAGTACGCGCGCTCGCGTAGGCGGACAATCCATGGCGATGATCCTTGGTTCCGGGTGGCCAGGCTCATGCAAAATGCCGATTGCGGTTGGTACGCCTTCCGCAAACAGCGTGACTTGAGGCAGGTAGCGTTCGCGGCACCTTGCGGCCAATTCGCCTGTGGTGGTCAGTTCGCCTTGGCCAGTATCCACGGAGAAGTTGCTTTTGAGCCTCCCAACCCCGCGCGCGGGCCAGGCGCTCTCAAAGAAACACGGAGTAGGCCCGCCGCCGGCCCTTGCGCCTACCTGTTACTTGCTGCACATGGTTAGTGGCAGTGCCGATATGACCGACCTAGCATTGGTGTGAGCTCACGCGAGCCCGTTTTTGAGGATGGTCCGGGAATCGTCGGCGACCATGGTGAGCGCTGCGATGCGCATCCCGTTTTCGGGTAGGTGGTCTTCGAACACCAGTCCAAATTTCTTATCCTGCAAGGCGGCAGCCCACTCAGCAGACAGGCGCTCGCGAAGGCGAGGATCGCTGACTTGGGCGATCAGGTCGTGAATGGCGGACAACGGGTTCTCCCTATTCTTGTTGTGTTACGGCGGATCGCCGTCAATCGGTCACCAACTCACCCCATCACCTTTGCCGACAAGAACAACAGCAGTGGATTGTCTGGAGATGCTACGAAGCCGAAGCGTTGATAGTAGCCCGAAGCCTGCTCATCGATGGCATCAACGAACAGACCGATGCCGCCACCCTCAGTGTAGATTCGTTGCGCCCGAGTAAGGGTATCTACCAACAGCAATTCGCCGAGACCCGTGCCCTGATATTGCCGATCAACGGCCAGACGCCCCAAGCGCACACCAGGAATTCGACGCGGCAGTTTCTTACGCCAAGCCTCAGGCAGATGGTGGTTTTCGAGTTCGGCAAGCGTGAGCGCGTAGTACCCGCAGATACGATCTGGCGCTTCCTCTCGGGTGGCTACGAAGGTCTTCGACAGCCCCTTCTCCTGATGCTGGCGGGCAACTTGCCGCAGCCAGTCGTTTAGCTCCTGGCGACCACAGTCGAAACCTTGCCGTTTATGGCTTCCAGTTAAAGGACGTACCTGCATCGTCTCCCCTGGCTTCTTGATAGCGCTCGATAGCAGCCTGCAGCGTAGCGTTGGGCTTGGGTGGGTTCTCCATCAGTTCGAGCAGCCAATTCCAGTCGCGAGGGGACAGGCGGATGAGTTCTTCACGCTCGATCACAGCCTGTGCCTCCTTCAGCGCCGACTGCACCAAAAACTGATTGACCGTGGCACCAGTCAGTTCTGCCGCACGGCAAAGCGTTTCGTAAACCTCGTGGGGGACGCGAGCACCGATGCGGTCTTGCTTGGCAATGGTCGTTCCCATTTCATCTCCTGCATTCAAGTGAAGTGCCAGTGTATCACTGTCGCCAAAATGACGCCAATCCCTGATTTGACACGCTACCTTGTCGTAGGGGTGGCGTGCTATGAGGTGTGAAGATGAAGATTGAAGCGGCGTGGCCTAGCCAACACCTGCCATCGCTGGCCGTATGTGCGCCAGGTACAGGGTTCCTCCTCCTGGAGAGACTACGGCAAAGACAGGGAAAGGTCGATCTGTTGTGATGTACTGGGAATCAGCGATCGAGACCTTCACGGAGATCGGGGAAGGCCCATTGTTGCGAGCCACGATTCGGTGGCCATCACCTTCCTTCTCTGATTCGATGGAAAACGGATAATTCTGGCTGTGATCGGCCAGGGAATTCGGACTGCAAACCAAGACGGCAAGGGCAAGAAGGACACGCCTCAACACGGCACACTCTGAAGTTCCTGTATGCAGCGATGATACCCCATCGCCAGTAACGGTGCTCTGTCCCTCTGCTATTCTGTGGTTCTACCCCATCAGCATCAACAGACTGGCCGCCCGAGAGACAACTTAACTGGAGCCTGAGGGCAAAAACTCTGGCAAACAATCAACGAACGTAGGTTGGATACCGCTCATCTCCTTGGCAAGAGTAGGGTTGCCAGACAAAATTGCCAGCATCATCCCGCTCATCGTGAGGAGACCGTTCGAATTCCGTATGACTTGGATCAATAGAGGCAAGGGGTAACCCTCGGTCTGGCGTCTTAAGGGGTGTATTCCCCCATGTACGAAAGAGTTTAACGCCTTCAACGACACGTCCTTAAATTCATTTAGCATCTGCGTAGCAGCAGGTGGCGCCTTCCCTTCAATGGCGCCAAGCATCTCCGATAGCATTGGAAGCCTACTGGCCGCTTCTCCGCAGCAGATGCGAGCGCTGTATGCAATTTTTTCTACAACCACATCTGGTGCAGCGTACAGGAGCCAGACTGATCGTGTCAGTGCCTCGTACTGAAGGCGCATGAGGCTAATTCTACTTTGCCACATTTCTAAAATGGTTGAAATACAGGCTATTGAGCTACATATCTAATGCTCTACCACATAAGGAGTATGACGATGAAATCGCCAAATTTATTTATTTGGGATCGGGCGTGCGGTGGCCAGCTGCTGCGAGAATCTGACCAGCCATTTTCAGTCGTTCCGGGAGTGTTTCCGCAGTAAAACGCGAAGCACGGCCGAGCAAGCTGAACAGTACTTGCGGGGCCTTTTTCAAAGCCCTCGTGCGAACCTGGAACAGATGAGCGAGACGGTGGCGGAGACCGAGTATTACAGCCTCCACCACCTGTTGAGCGATGCTGCATGGGACTTTGAGAATG
>NZ_SPMX01000022.1 GCF_012940005.1 Candidatus Accumulibacter contiguus
TTGTTGTTTCGACACTGCATCACGTTGATTTCCTTCTGACCTGGAATTGCCGTCACATTGCCAATCCAGTGATTCAGGAAAAGATCGCCGTGTATCTTGAACAGTTCGAATTGTTCCTCCCGATCATATGCACCCCCGAGGAACTTCTTGGAGGAAGTGACGATGACTGACGAAATCATGATGGAAGTCCATGGCATCAAGGATGCGATTGGCGCCAAGTATGGCAATAATCTGGACGCACTGTTCAAAGAGATACAACGTGGCGAGGCCAGACTGAAGGCGGCCGGCGTCCAGATTGTGCCTCCCCCCGCCAATCCAACAAATTTGCCCAACACTGCATTGCAGCGGACTCGCTTCGCTCACCGCTGAATTTGAATGTTGGGCGTTGGCGCCACCAAGTATTCGTCGTGTGCTTGGCCACCGGCTGGGGTTCTTCGGGCAAAGCACGGGTCACCGTGGCGCTTGCCTGCGGTAGCGTGCCTGCCCGAACCAGGGCCGCCTGGGTCGGGGGGGTACGAAGGGGGAGCGCTTTCGGTCGGCGCGCTGGCAGCGTGGCGTTTCGGGTCGGGCCGGTCCGTGGCCGCGTCGGGTCCGCCACACGAGCGGGAGGTTTTTGCTGGTTCCCCGTCCAACTTCTCATCACGCCAAGGCCCTGAAGTCCTTATTGAGCCTGAACTTCCAAACCCTCCCGAAGGCTAAGATTATGACCATCTAAAATATAGTTTGTCAGAGTAGCCTGGTCAGGCTGCGATCGCGCTCAGCACAGGTCGGTCTTCTCCTCGTCGGCCACGACTTCGCGGTAGACATGCCAGCTCGCGTGCCCCACCAGGGGCATGGTCACAATCAGCCCGAGAAACAGCGTTGCAAAACCGATGGCGGCAAGGACCGCGATGCAGGCAGCCCAGAGCAGCATCGGGCCGGGGTTGCGAGCGCAGGCAAAGAGACTGGCGATCGCCGCCGTGATTGCATCGGTCTTGCGGTCGAGCATCATGGGCAGGGCGATGACACTGATTGCGAAAACGAAGCAGGCGAAGAAACCACCGACGGCAAAGTAGACGATCGCAAAGTCGGCTTGCTCGAAAGTCAGAACGGTGCGCACGACTTCAGCAAAGCTGGGCAAGCCGCCGGCGAAGAAAAGCGCAAAGACAATGATCGACGCGCGCGCCCAGATCAGCAGGACCACCGCCAGCAGCGCTGCAAACACGCCAATGTTGGCCAGATTCGGGCGCCAGGCGACGAGGGTCGGAGCCAATCGTGGCGGCTCGCCGATTTCGATGCGCCGACTCAGGTCGTAGAGCCCGAATGACAGAAAAGGGCCAAACAGCAGGAAGCCGGTCGCCAGCCCTGCAAAAAGTGCAGAGGCGTGCTCGAAAACCACCTGCATCAACCAGCCGGCGGCGGCAAAACACGTGCCGTAAAACAGACTGGCAAAGCCGCTCTGACGACAGTCATGCCAGCCGGCCTGCACCCAGCCGAAGACGGCTCTGGCATGGACCTGGCGGATGGTCGGGAAGCGGCTCGCGGTAGGGTCTGGTGTGTGGTTCATCGGCTGGCTTCGCCATTCCCTGCCGAGTACTGGCACATCGGTGCGACCGCGATGCGCTTGGCGAGGGGGAGCTTGCCTGGTGATATTGGAGAACAAGGTTGGTTCATGATGGGTCCTTCAGGGGTGTGTCAGAGGGTTCAAGCCAGGCCAGGTGCGTCGCTTGAAGCTGTCGACGAACTTGTCGAGCGTCTTGCAGGGCGCGGTCTGGATGCGCCGCATCAGATCCAGCGGCACCTCGGGCAGGGCGAAGTCGTGCTGCAACTTCTGCTCCATGCGCAGCCAGAGCAGGGCGGTCATTTCGGCATCGGCCAGCGCCCGGTGGTACTGGCCGGTCGCTTCGATGCGGGTGTGCGCGATCAATGTTGCCAGGCGGTGATTGGGCGCTTCCGGATAGACGCGGCGGGCCACTTTCATCGAACAGAGCAGCCCGGTCGGACAGGATTCACCGATGCGGTCGAGTTCGGCGCTGAGGAAGCCGTGGTCGAAAGAGGCATTGTGGGCGACCAGCGGACGCCCGGCGATGAAGTCGAACAACTGGCGCATCACCGTCTCGGCCTTGGGCGCCTGGCGGATCATCAGGTTGCTGATGCCGGTCAGTTGCTGGACGAAGAGTGGAATCTGGCGGCCGCCGTTCATCAGGCTCTGAAAACGGTCGATGATTCCCGTTTCGTCGATCACCACCGCCGCGACCTCGGTGGCCCGGTCGCCCATCATCGCCGACAGTCCGGTGGTTTCAAAGTCGATGATCACCCGTTCACGCATACCGCCTCCCATCCTTTCCTCAAAATCTGCTCGATTCTGCCTGTTGGTACTCAATGCAGGGTGAACAGTTCTTCGAGTTCATCGCTGCCGAGATTGCCGATCCATTGTTCGCCGGCGCCGACGGTCAGGTCGGCGAGTTCGCGCTTGGCGCGGATCATGTCGTTGATGCGTTCTTCAAAAGTGGCGCGGGTGATCAGGCGATGCACCTGTACATTCTGTTGCTGGCCGATACGGTAAGCGCGGTCGGTGGCCTGTGCCTCGACCGCCGGGTTCCACCACAGGTCGTAGTGGATCACGTTGGCCGCCGCCGTCAGGTTGAGACCGGTGCCACCGGCCTTCAGCGAGAGGATGAACACCCGCTCGGTGCGATCGTTCTGGAAACGTTCGACCAGGGCATCGCGCCGGATGCGCGTCAGGCCACCGTGCAGGAACAGCGGTTCGCGTCGCTGCCGTTCGCGCAGCCAGCCACAGAGCAGTTCGCCCATTTCGCGGAACTGCGTGAACACCAGCACCTTGCCCAGGCTCGCGTGGATGTCTTCGATCAGTTCGAGGAAACGTACGGCCTTGCCCGACAGCGCTGCGTCGGCATCTCCCTGTTTTAGGTACTGCGCCGGGTGGTTGCAGATCTGCTTCAGCGCCAGGATCATCTGCAGCACCAGCCCCTGCCGCCGGAAGGTCTCCGATTCGCCAGCAATGGTCTGCAATCCTTCCTGTACCACCGATTCGTACAGCGCGGTTTGCGCCCTCGACAGGCTGCAGTACTGATCCTGCTCGATCTTGTCCGGCAGGTCACTGATGATCGTCTTGTCGGACTTCAGCCGGCGCAGCAGGAAGGGGGCGGTGACACGCCGGAAGCGCTGCACCACCTGCTGGTCGTGATCGGTCTGGATCGGCAGCGCGTATTCCCTGACGAACTGCGGCAGTTTGCCAAGATAGCCGCGGTTGGCGAAGTCCATGATGCTCCAGTATTCCGAGAGACGGTTCTCGACCGGTGTGCCGCTCATGGCAATGCAGGTCGTCGCCGGGATGGCCTTGACGGCCCGGGTCTGGGCGGTCGCCGGGTTCTTGATGTTCTGCGCTTCGTCGACGATGACCACCCGCCAGGGCAAGGACTTCAGCGCGGCGCCCTCGCTGCGCGCGACGCCATAAGTGGTGAGCAGCAGGTCCGGTCGCTGCTCCCCCGGACGTGTCGCGAGTTCGCGGCGGCTGCCGTGGAAAACGGCAACGCTCAATTCCGGGGCGAAGCGGGCGAGTTCCTTCTGCCAGTTGGTCAACAGGCTGGTAGGAACCACCACCAGCACTCTGGCCTCGGCCAGGGCGCCATCCTCCTTGAGTTTCTGCAGCATCGCGATCACTTGCACGGTCTTGCCGAGCCCCATGTCGTCGGCGATGACGCTGCCGAAGCCGAGCCGGGCATTGCGATAGAGCCAGGCGTAACCGCGCTCCTGGTAAGGGCGCAGCCTTGCCTGCAGGGCCGCCGGCAGGGCGACCGCGCCGGCTTCCAGCAACTGCTGCAGCAATTGCTGCGCCGCGGCATCGAGGCCGATCGGCGCGCCCGCGTATTCACCAGCGAGAGCGACGCGCAGCAGTTCGCTGCCGGGGAGTTCGGTGGAGTGCGCGAGCCGGGCACGCAGACGCTCGATCTCGGCCGGGTCGAGATAGACATAAGTGCCCTTGAAGCGGATCACGCCGGTCGCCTCGCGCACCAGCCGTTCGAACTCCTCGCGCGACAGCAGATACTCGCCGACCGCCACCCGCCAGTCAAAGGCGAAGACGTCATCGGCGTTGAAGAAGCCGCCGCTGTCCGGTGCCTGACCCTTGATCTGCAGTGACAGGCGTGGCCGCAGCAGACGCTCCAGCGCTTTCGGAAGCAGCGTCCGGATGCCGAGCAGACGCAGCACCGGCAGGGTGTCGAAGAGCAGGTCCGGCAGCTCGTCGGCGGCAATGCGCAGCGGTATGCGCGCGCCGGCACTGACATAGCGGTTGAGCGGCGGATAGAACTCGGCGAGCAGCGCCACCGTTTGCAGAATCCCGAAACGTGCCTGCGACCAGGCAGGATCGCGGAGTACGGTCGCCAGAGCGACCGGCACTTCGAGGGCATTGTTGCTTTCCGCGGCCAGTGCCAGCGCAAAGTCACCGGCATCACCGTCATCGCTGGCGGCACACTCGTCGAGGCAGAGCACCGGCGCGTGCTCACGGCGGGCAAGATGAAAGCGTGCCAGCCAGGCGTGGATGCCGGCGGCAATCGACCCTTCGCCGGGTCCGTCGTAGCGCGCGCGTCCGCTGACGAAGAACAGCGCCAGCGTTTTGTCGCCGGCGGGTTTCTCCTGGCCGGCCCCGCAGTACGCGTGGATGAAGTGATCGAGAAGCAGCGAGCACAGCGTCGTCGCCTGCGCCTCGGCGCTCAGGGCAAGCGTCTTGCGGCCCTGGCGCAGTAGCACCCGTCCGGGCGGCAACCCATCCTGAACCCGCTGCATCAGTTCGCGTACTGCCGGATCGAGGGTCGCCGGCAGCCAGCGCAGACCAGCCTCGTGCCCCTGTAGCGAGAAGATCTGCGGGACGACTGCGCCGCGGGCGAGCAGGTGCAGGGCCAGCAATCGCAACGGCTGCAGTGCCGCGAGTTCGGGCTGGAAGTCGGGCAGGCGGGCTGGGGAGAGGTTCGCGAGAGTCGCCAACAACGCCGGCCAGTCGCTGATCCCGGCGACTCCGCTGAGCGTGCACGCATACTCGGAGTTGATCACCAGGCATGGGCGGTCGTCGGGCGAGAGTCCGCCGGTCTCGTCGCCTGGCGCCGCGGCGAGCGCCTGCCGGGCCGCTTTCGCGACGCGTGCCAGCAAACGCCCCATGAGCATGCGGAAGTCTCCCGTCGGGAAGAACGGCGGTTGCGCCGACAGGACGCGCAGCAGCGGTTCGGACAGAGCCGGCACGAGCGAGAAATCGATGCCGTCGAGCAGTTCGGCATCGGCGCTCACCCGCTCGTCGCCGGTGGGCAGGAGTTCGCTCAGGGCGGGCAGCGCGCTGCCGGCATCTTGACCGAGCTGAATGTCGCGCGACTTGAGGGCGGCGGCGAGGTCGATCCCGCGCAGGGAAAACACCAGGAAGGGATTGCCGTCGATCTCCCGACTCAACAGATAGATCGCCGCCGCCAGGTGCTTGCACGGCACCGCCCAGTCCGGGCACGAACAGCGCAGGTCGAGATCCTGCCAGCGGGTCGGGAAGACGGCGATGCCAAGTTCGCTGGCCAGCGCCAGCACTGCCGGATCGAGTTGCCGATTGAGCATCTGGGCGATCAGCGCGGGGTCGGCAGCAATCCGGTCGAGCAGGCGGGTCACGGCGCGTGCCGCGATCGGCGGCACGGTGATGGTCACCCGGTAGGGCTGGATGCGCGAACCCTGCACGCTGGCCAGGATCGTGCCACCGCTGACCGTCAGGTTCCTGACCGCGCCCTTTTTGGCGTAGCTGCGACCACGTGGCAGGCGGTTGGCGAAATCGATCTGGGTCAGGGCGTTGAGCCATTGCTTGCCCCACCAGGTCTGTCCAAATGCCGAATGGGTCAACATTGCGCTGTCATCATCGGGGCAGAGAAGACAGACGACGCCCATCGCATTGCCCGCCTACCGGTGACCATCGGCAAGTGCCTGTGGCGGTCGTGACCAGCCCTTTGCTGATGACCGATGTAGGTTCCATCTCGCGCTCCTCCTCATACCCGTCAGGGATTGTAGCGAACTTATGCGCTTGGCGGAGCCATGTTTTCTTTCATGATCGGGGGTGCCTGAAAAAGTCATGACCGTTAGCGGCGCGCGTGCGATATCTGGCGCGACAGCGCGATCAGCGGCAGCAGGCCGACGGCGACAATCGCCAGCGAGACGCTGGCCGCTTCGGCGAGTCGCTCGTCGGAAGCGAGCGTGTAGGCCTGCGTCGCCAGCGTATCGAAATCGAAAGGGCGCATCACCAGCGTCGCCGGCAACTCCTTCATCACATCGACGAACACCAGCAGGCAGGCCGTGAACAGGCTGCCACGCAGAATCGGCAGATGCACTCGCCGCAGTGTCGCCGCCTGGCCGAGTCCCAGGCTACGCGCCGCGTCGTCCATGCTGACGGTGATTTTTGCCAGACTGGTGCCCACCGACTGCAGGGCGACCGCCAGGAAGCGCACCAGATAGGCATAGACCAGGGCGGCGATGCCACCGGTGATCAGCAGCCCCGGGTTGTCGCCAAACCAGTTCTGCCATTGCCCGGCCAGCCAGTGGTCGAGACGCGTCACCGGGATCAGTACACCGACGGCGATCACCGAACCCGGTACCGCGTAGCCCAGGCTGACCAGACGATTGAGTGTCGGCGCCAGCAGCCCGTTTGACAGGCGCGCACCATAGGCAAGCAGCACCGCCAGGGCAACGGCGATGATCGCGGTCAATCCTGCGAGCAGGAAACTGTTGCGCGCCAGAGCGACGAAATGCGCGCCGAACTGCGCATCGACGTCGGTTAGCGCCAGTCGCAGCAGCAGCCAGGCAGGCAGCAGAAAGCCAATGCCCAGCGGCACGGCGCAGCTTGCCATGGCCAGCCAGCCTCGCCAGCCCGGCAAGCGCTGACGGGCGATCGATCGCCGGCGTCCGCTGGTGTTGTGAAAACGCGAACGACCGCGTGAAGCGTGTTCGATCAGCAGCAGCACGATGACAAAAGCGAGCAGCGCCGCTGCCAGTTGCGCGGCCGCAATTCGATCGCCAAGAGAGAACCAGGCACGATAGATGCCGGTAGTGAAGGTCTGCACGCCGAAGTAGGAAACCGTCCCGTAGTCGGCGAGTGTTTCCATCAATGCCAGGGTTGCGCCGGCTACGATCGCAGGCCTGGCCAGCGGCAGGGAGAGCCGGAAGAAGCTGCGCCAGGAGCCGAAACCGAGGCTGCGCGAGGCTTCCAACATGCCGCTGGCGCGCTCGCTGAAAGTCGTACGCGTCAGCAGATAGACATACGGGTAGAGGACGAAAACAAACATGGTGACCGCACCGGCGAGGCTGCGTACCTCGGGAAACCAGTAGTCTGCCTTGCTCCAGCCGAAGAATTCGCGCAGGAAGCTCTGCAGCGGGCCGACAAACTGCAGAAAGTCGGTATACACATAAGCCAGCACATAAGCCGGCATGGCCATCGGCAATACCAGTGCCCACTCGAAGACACGCCGCCCCGGAAAGTCGTGCATTGCCGTCAGCCATGCCGTGGCCACCCCGACGACGATCACTCCGAGGGCGACAGCGAGACACAACACCAGGGTATTCGCCACGTAGTCCGGCAGCACCGTCGCCGCCAGATGCGACCAGGTTGCGCTGGTCCCGCCGCTGAGGATATTGGTCAGAACGCTCGCCACCGGCAAACCAACCAGGGCAGCGACGGCAGCAGAGATGGCGAGCAGGGGATTGAGGCGCGGCTTGATCATGGTTCTATGCGTAAATGAGAATTATAAGCGGCGTGGAAGGTATCATTCTTCTCATCCGTAGCGTTACCGTGAAAGAAGCGGTTATGCATTCGCTGCGATAGGCGCTCGTACACCCTTTCGTCGACCGTACCCTGGTGAACCAAGTTCAGCATGTCGACTGTTGAACGGACTTGACCGAAGCGCTTGATGCGGCCAATTCGCTGTTCAAGTCGGGTTAAGCAATTTGCTGATCGAGCCTGCGCCGGCACCGGCTTGGTCGCTCGATGACTTTCCGCATCTGGCCACCGCCGGGCAGCGGCTGGTAACCGTACTGAAGCGCGCTGCTCAGGATGGCGTGGCTGGAGTCAATGGTCTGTTGTTCGGCCCGCCCGGCACCGGCAAGACCGAGTTCGCCCATGTGCTGGCCGATGCGCTCGACCGCGAACTGGTGGTCCGACAGTCTTCCGACCTGGTGTCGAAGTATGTCGGCGAAACCGAGCAGAACATTGCGCGGCTGTTCAATACCGTGGATGCCGAAGTCATTGCCCCAGCGTGCGGCGATGTTTGCCCGCGAAGCCCTGGGCGACATTGGCCTAGCCGAAGGTTTGCCGGCGCCGATGCTCAATCGCCTGACCACACAGGAGCAATTGACGGCGGGTGATTTTGCCAATGTCTGCCGGCAACGGGAACTGTTGGACGAGGCTCTGATGCCGGAGGAATTTCTGCGACTACTGGTGCAGGAATGTCGCTGGAAATCGGTGGCCGCGTAATCGGATGGCAGTATCCGTGTTCGATCAAGAGATTGGCGAACCCGCGATCCGCCATCACTAAATCGGGGCAAGAAAATTCTGCCCCGGTTTACAGCACAGCTGTGGCAAGAGTTTGCGAGGAGTGCAAATGTCTCATCCTGAACCGCCTGCAGCGCATCGGGAGGTTGTCTTCTGCCTGAGTTTTGGGTACATTCGCGGCCTTGCGTTGCAAGGGTTCGCAACGCCGGGCCTGGTCCACGATATTGCGACCATCGCGCTGCTCTACGGCTGCTGGCAGTAGAGGGCACGGCTGCTGACTCATTGCTCCGCCGAGAGAGAGCGTCAACTGGAAGACCATAGAAACCGCCTCTCGCCGGGTTCTCCCGCCGATGTGCAGGCCGCGACCAGCGGCATGCGTTCGCTCGCCGCACTGGCGCACACCGACCCCGCGTTCCTTCGGCGCTGGCGCTTTGCTGCCGGCGCCGCTGCACTCGCCGATATGCTGGCCTTCGCGCTCCTGCACGGCGCTGGCGTGTCGCTCGAATTCGCGCAGGCGCTGGCCTTTGCCGCTGCGCTGCTGGCTGCGATCAGCGTGCTGCGAGGGATCCGCTGCGCGCACCGCTGGGCGACGCTGTGCTTCGTCGTCGCGCTTGCCTATCCGCTGCGCGCCGGCGTGCTCTCGCTGTTCGCGGCGCAGTGGCCGCCTCTCGTGGCGATCGTGCCAGCGGCGCTGGCGGGTGCATTGACCTTGCTGTTGGGTGGCACGGCGACCGGCGCGAGTACGCGACGGCAGGATTTTGCCGTTGCGGTGCCATTGGCGGTGGTCTACCTGCTGGTGCTGCGCCTGGTCTACCTCGGGCAGATCGAGCTGGCGCCGCAGGAGGCGTACTACTGGAACTATTCGCAGCATCTCGACATCGGCTACCTCGATCATCCGCCGCTGGTCGCGTGGCTGATCGCGGCAACCTTTGCCCTCGGCGATGGCGAGTTTTTCGTGCGCCTGCCGGCGGTGCTCGCCTGGGCGGTGATGCTCGCTTTCGCCGTCGCATACGCGCAGGACATGGCCGGGCGCGGCAACGCCCTGCGTTGTGCCCTGCTGGCCGCGACACTGCCGTTCTTCTTCGGGATCGGGGTGATGATCACGCCCGATGCGCCACTCGCCGCTGCCTGGGCGGCTGCGCTGTTCTTCCTGCAGCGCGCGCTGCTCGGTGAACGCCCGCTGGCCTGGCTCGGCGCCGGGCTGGCAATCGGCATCGGCATGCTCGCCAAATACTCGATGGTGCTGGTGCCGGCGTCCGCATTCGTCTTCATGCTCGTCGATGCGCGTTCGCGCCGCAGCCTGCTCTCGGCGTGGGCCTGGGGTGGCGTACTCGTGGCACTGCTGGTGTTCTCGCCGGTAATCGTCTGGAACCTCCAGCACGACTGGGCTTCATTCGCTTTTCAGGGGTCGCGGCGGCTGGCGGCGCGGGCGCCACAGTTCAGCCTGCCGGAGTTTCTGGCTTCTGCACTCCTGCTGCTGACGCCGCTCGGCGTGCTCGCCCTGTGGCGCTGGTTGCGACCACAGGGCGGCATCAGTTCCACTTTCCAGGTGGTGCCGGCCAACGACGAACCGAGCTTGCTGGCCGGAAGGCGACGCCTGTTCATGCAGGTCTTCACGCTGCTGCCGCTACTCGTCTTCGCGGTATCGAGCCTGCGCGCGGAGACCAAGTTTCACTGGACCGGGCCGATCTGGCTGGCGATTCTGCCGGTGCTCGCGGCGACGATGTCGCGGCCGGGGCTCGGCGAAGGCGCGCTCGACCGATGGCTCGCCCGCGGCTGGATGCCGCTGCTGCAGGCGCTGCTGCTGGTCTATGCCTATGGCCTGTTCTACTACCCGGTCTGGGGGCTGGCCGGGCTGCGCCTTCACCACACCTACCTGGAGATGGGCTGGCGTGACCTGCGCGGACAGGTGCAGGGCATCGAGGAGGCAGTGCTGCGGGAAACCGGCAGCCGTCCCGCCATCGTCGGCCTCGACAAGCACAACACCGCCGACGAGATGGCTTTCTACGATCCACGTGGCGACGGTGCCCGCGACACCGCCAGCCGGCACCTCTTCTTCAACGAAAACGCCGTGATGTACGAATTCTGGTTTCCGCGTTCGGCATTTGCCGGGCGCGATCTGATCGCGGTCTCGGGCTGGCGCGGCAACCTCGAAGATCCGCGTCTGCCCGCCATGGCCACGCGCCTCGGCCCGGTGCAGGTGCTCATCGCCAGGAAGGGCGGCGTCGCCGTCGCCACCTACTATGCGCGGGTGGTCTATGGCTATCGCCCGGCGCCGCTGCCACAATGAATATCAAGCTTCAGCGCGCCATTGATCGTTACCTCGGCGTGCCGCTGTGCGCGTTCGCCTCGCTGTTCGAACGGCTGCGCGCGTGGCGTGCTGCGCCGCAGCCGCCGGCATCGCCACCGCAACGCATCGTCGTGATCCTGCTCTCGGAGATGGGCAGCCTGGTCCTCGCACAACCGATGATCGCGCTGCTGCGCGCACGTTATCCGGAAGCCTCGCTGCATGTCCTGCTGTTCGGCAAGAATCGCGAGGTTCTCGATCTGATGGCCAGCGTTCCGCCGGAGAACGTCATCGCCATCGACGACCGCTCGCTGGGCGGGCTGCTGCGCACCCTCATCGCCGCGATCCGCAGCTTGCGCCAGTTGCGACCGGATGCCGTGCTCGACTGCGAACTCTTCGCGCGCATCAGCAGCCTGCTCTCGTGGCTGTCCGGGGCGCCGCTGCGGGTCGGTTTTCACCGCCATACGCAGGAAGGGCTGTACCGTGGTTCGTTCATCAACCGGCCAGTGCTCTACAACCCGTATCGCCACCTGTCGCTGCAGTTCCTGACGCTGGCGCGGGCCATCGAGTCGCAGACCCATCCGCTCGACAAGGAGAGCCTCGACGAGGGACCGCTGCCGGCGCCCCTGCCAGCATTCCGGATGGGCGAGGTCGAAGCCTTCGGAACGCGCTTCGGCGAAGAATTTCCGCGCATCGTGGGACGGCGGCTGGCGCTGCTCTACCCGAGTGGCGGCATCCTGCCGATTCGCGCCTGGCCGGTGGCGAACTGGCGGCAGGTGGCCAGCGGTTTGCTCGCCGAGGGCTACGCCGTGGCGATCATCGGCCTGCCCTCCGACAAGGCGCTCGGTCGAGCACTCGCCGAAGCAGTCGCGCATCCCGACTGCATCGACCTGACGGGATACACGAAATCGGTGCGCGAACTCGTCGCGCTGCTCGGGATCGCCGCGCTCCTGGTCACCAACGACGGCGGGCCGGCGCAGTTTTCTTCGCTGACCGCAGTCCCGACGGTGGCCTTGTTCGGCCCCGAGACACCGCTGCTCTACGGTCCACTCGGTGAGCACGCACGCTGCCTGCATCTCGCACTTCCCTGTTCGCCCTGCCTGACCGCGTACAACCACCGCAACTCGCCCTGCGACGGCGACAACCAGTGCCTGCAGCGGATAGTGCCGGCGCAGGTGCTCGCCGAGGCGCGCATCGTCGTCGCCAGTGCCCATCCGCAGGCCGACAGGGATACGGCATGACGTGCTTCGAGAGGCTCCGGCAACTGCCGCTGCTAGGCCGTCTATTACGTCACCGCTTCATCAAGTTCGGGGTTGTCGGCGCGTCCGGAACGCTGGTCAACGTGGCCGTCCTCTACCTCGCGCAGGAGACCCTGTTCGTGGCCATCGCGCCGCCGTCGCTGCGCCTCAACCTGTCGCTGGCGGTTGCGATCTTCTTCGCCACGATCAACAATTTCCTGCTCAACCGCGCCTGGACCTGGCTCGACCGGCGAGCGCATGTACACACCCCGATCCTTCTGCAGTTCGGCCAATACACGATCGCCTGCTGGCTTGGCATCGCGCTGCAGTTCGCGCTGACGCACGCCTTCGCCAGCTATCTGCATTATCTGCTGGCGAACGTACTGGCGATCATCATTGCCAGCGTCGCCAACTTCGTCCTCAACGATCACTGGACCTTCGGCCGCCTGCGCCTGCTGATCCGCCGCTGGCGTCGCCAGCACCCGCAGCATGGCGAGTAGCCCGGTTTTTATCGCCTTATCTACCGCTTCGGGGTGAGCATCGACACGGTCAATGGACCGAGCAAGGGCAGTTCGTCATTCCCCAGGAAAGCAGCAGGCCGACGACGGCGCAGGCCGCGATGACGTGAATGACATTCTGCCGGTAGCGGAACAGCGCGACCGCGGCAGCCAGAGCGATCAGGGCGGAGATCCAGTCGAAGCTGCCGGTGAAACCTTTCGGCCAGAGGACGTGGTAGCCGAAGAACAGCGCCAGATTGAGGATCACGCCGACCACCGCCGCGGTGATGGCGGTCAGCGGTGCGGTGAATTTCAACTGGTTGTGGGTGGTCTCGACCAGCGGTCCGCCGAGCAGGATAAAAACGAACGAGGGCAGAAAGGTGAACCAGGTCACCAGCGCGGCGGCGACCGCGCCGGCAAGGAACAGGCTGTCCGGGCCGAAAACGGCCTTGAGGTAGCCACCGACGAAGCCGACAAAAGCGACCACCATGATCAGCGGCCCGGGCGTGGTTTCGCCGAGCGCGAGGCCATCGATCATCTGGGTCGCAGTCAGCCAGCCGTAGTGTTCGACGGCCCCCTGGTAGACGTAGGGAAGAACGGCATAAGCGCCGCCGAAGGTCAGCAGAGCGGCCTTGGTGAAAAACCAGCTCATCTGCGTCAGCGTGTGCTGCCAACCATAGGTCGCAGTCAGCAAGCCCATCGGGACGGCCCACAGAAGAGCAGCGACGATGACCACCTTGATCAGTCTGTACCATCCGAAGCGGGCATGCTCCGGAGTCGGCGTGTCGTCGTCGATCAAGGCCGGACCGAACGCGGCTTCGGCCGGGCCGTGGCCGCCGCCAAGCTGGAATTTCTCGGGTGCGACACGTCCGCCGATGTAGCCGAGCAGCGCGGCGACGGCGACGATGACGGGAAACGGCGCAGCGAGCGCGAAGATGGCGACGAAGGAAGCCGCCGCGATCGCCCAGAGGAACTGGTTCTTCAGGGCACGCAATCCGATCCGGTGCGCCGCCTGGATGACAATGGCGGTGACTGCCGGCTTGATCCCGTAAAACAGACCAGCCACCAGCGGCGTCTCGCCGAAGGCGATATAGACCCAGGACAGACCGATCAGAAGCAGCAGCGAGGGCAGCACGAACAGGATTCCGGCGACTATGCCGCCACGCGTGCGATGCATCAGCCAGCCGATGTAGGTGGCCAGTTGCTGGGCTTCGGGACCGGGGAGCAGCATGCAGTAGTTGAGTGCGTGCAGAAAGCGGCGCTCGGAAATCCAGCGGCGCCGTTCCACCAGTTCCGCATGCATCATCGAAATCTGTCCTGCCGGGCCGCCGAAACTGATGCATCCCAGCTTGAGCCAGAAGGCGAACGCCTGCCAGAAGCTGACTGAGGGGGGGGCTGCAGGGTTCGCGAGGCTCATGTCATTTTCCCCGAATCAGCGCCATTAGATCTTCGGTCGATGGCAGGGCACTGGCTTCGCCTTCGGCGAGAATGCTCTCGGCGAGCGCGCGTTTTTCATGGTGCAGGTCGACGATACGTTCTTCAACGGTGCCCTTGGTGACCAGCCGGTAAACGGTGACGGGTCTGAGCTGCCCGATGCGGTGCGCACGTCCCATCGCCTGATCCTCGGCCGCCGGGTTCCACCACGGGTCGGTGATCACCACGTAGTCGGCAGCGGTGAGGTTGAGGCCGAAGCCGCCGGCCTTGAGACTGATCAGGAAGAGTTCGCCTTCGCCGGCCTGGAATGCGGCGACCCGGCGCGTTCGCTCGGCGGCGGGGGTGGCACCGTCGAGGTACTGATAGCGGATTCCGGCTGCGTCGAGCGGTTCGCGGAGGATGCTCAGAAAATCGACGAACTGGCTGAAGACCAGCGCCTTGTGACCGTTGGCGATGAGCTCGCTGGCCAGTTCGCCAAAGGCCTGCACCTTGGCGCCGCTGATTCCGAACTCCGGGCTGCACAGGCGCGGGTCGCAGGCGGCACGCCGCAGACGCGTCAGTTGCGCGAGGATGTTGAAGCGGGACTGGGCTTCCGGTGTGCTGTCGAGCGTGCTGCTGATCTCGTTTGCGGCTTCGCGGCGCAGGGCTTCGTAATGTGCGGCTTCGCCAGCCTCCGGGCTGACCGTCAGGATCAGCTCGATGCGTGGCGGCAGTTCCTGCAGCACTTCCGCCTTGCTTCGCCGCAACACGAAGGGACCGATCAGGCGCTTGAGGACATGCTGGGCGTCGCGGTCGCGGTTGCGTTCGATCGGACCCGCGAAGCGCTCGTTGAAGCGGTTGACGGTGCCGAGCAGGCCGGGATTGGCAAAACGCATGATCGACCACAGGTCGGCGAGGCGGTTTTCCACCGGCGTTCCGGTCAGTGCCAGGCGAAAATCGGCCTTGAGCTCGAACACCGCCTGCGAGCGCTTGGCGGCTGCATTCTTGATCGCCTGTGCTTCGTCGGCGATCAGCGTGTGCCAGTTGCGCCCGGCGAAGCGTTCCTGCGCGAGTTGCAGCAGCGTGTAGGAGACGATCAGCAGATCCTGCGGCCCGGCCTGGCTGACCAGTTCCTCGCGTTCGCTGTCGCCGGCGTCGCTGTAGATGCGGGCGTTGAGCGTCGGTGCAAAACGACGTGTTTCGGCGAACCAGTTGCCGCATACCGAGGTCGGCGCGATGACCAGCGCCGGCCCGCCGGCGGCGCGCTCGAGCAGCACGGCGAGTGCCTGCAGCGTTTTGCCCAGGCCCATGTCGTCGGCCAGACAGCCGCCCATGCCGGCGGTCGCCAGACGCATCGCCCACTGGTAGCCGTCTTCCTGATAGGGCCGCAGCCTGGCCTGCAGCAGGCTCGGCAGTTTCGGTTCGGCGGACTGGGCGCTGCGCAGGCGCTCGATGGCCTCGCGAAAATCCTTGCCGGCGTCGAGCCGGGTGCCGTCGAGAATCTCGTCGAGCCAGGCGGCGGCGATCGTCGGTGCCTTGCCTCCCTGCTTGTCGGTTTCGATAACCGCCGCGAGTTCGCTGAGCTTTTGTTTGAGTGAGCGCGTCAGCGCAGCATACACACCGTCACCCATCGGGACGAAGCGGGATTTTTCGCGTGCCGCCGTCAGCAGGGTTTCGAGCTGCAGCACCAGACCCTCGTCGAGCGTCGCCTGCCCGGAGAGGCGGAACCAGTCGTGCTCGCGGCTGACGCTGACGCCGAGCTGCCGCGTATCGACGCTGACGACGCGAACGGCCTTGCCCTTGGGCCATTCAACCGCGGCAATCGCGGCCAATGTCGGCAGCGTTTCGACCGCCCCGAGTGCCTGCTCGGGGTCTTCGATCAGCCACTCGCTGATGCCGTCGCTGCCGTCGAGGAAGGGCAGGGCGTCGAGTACCGCTTCGAGATGCTGGCGCTCGCTCTGGAGGTCGCGTTCGGTGCCGACGCTTTCGCCTCCGAGCACGCTCATCAGGCGAAGCCGGCCGCTGCCCGCCGGCAGTCGCGGGCCGTCGGGGCCCAGCGGTGTCACCACCAGGCGCAGCGCCAGGTACTCGCCGACCGGCGAGAGTTCGGCACGCAGGCGTGAATCACTGGCGACCTGCCGGGAGGCCTGTGCCGAGTCGGCGTGTACCTGGAAACGTCCGGACAGCGCACGCAAGGTCTTTTCGACTTCTGCCTGCGCTCCCGGCGCATTGGCGGGAATGGCAACACGCCTCGAGACGAGCTGCGCGGCCTGCTGCTGCGCCGCCGAAAAACGCACCAGCCGGAGACGCTGCGGGCCGTCCTGGACGAGCGTGAGCAGGCGCAGCGCTTCGTTCTCGCGACGCATGTCAGCGTCCTCGACATAGAGGTACGTGCTTTCGACGACGGGTCGCAACGGTGGCTCGATGCGCATCACGAAGTGTTCGCCCTGACGGACCAGTTCCAGCTCCGGCTGCGATTCGCTGAGTTCGACGAACTGCTCCGGCGCGTTCTCCAGGACGATGCACGGATGACCCACCAGGGCGACGATCGCCGTTGGCAGATCGATGCGATAGCGGTTGCTGTAACCGCGCTCGGGGCGCAGCGCGCGCGCCACCTTGGCATCCCACGCTGGCAGATGTTCGTTGCCGAAGATTTTCACGAGGCTCAGCGCGCGTGGTCGGCCCCAGCCGCGCTGACCGCGCTTCTGTTCGAGCGGTTTGATCCCGAGCAACTGACCCTCCTTGCCGATCTCGATGGCCCAGAGCAGGCGTGTCGTTTCACTGCCGGCGTCGGCAGCAGTCTGCTCGCCGCCGAGCGATTGCAGGGCGTCGAGAATCGCGCGCCATTGCTCGCCAGCAGCGGCAACAAAATAGCCGGTTGGTGGATCGCGTCCGGAAAGTAGCTCTTCGGCGCCACGCAGCATGCGGCTCGGCAATTTCAGATGACAGTTCAGCAGCTTTCGCCGCAGGGCCATGATCGTCTCATGCCAGCCGCTGGCCGTATGCTGTGCATTCTGCGTACCTGGCGCAGCGATCGTCTCGCTACCCAGCCAGGCCGAGAGCAGAATGGCCCACAACGAATCCAGTCCCCAGCGATGTTCCTGGTCGCGGACTGGCTGGAAAGCGGCATGGATGATCGGCGTCTTGCCGAGACGAACGTCGATGGCATGGACCCAGCGCCCCCATACGGTGAATGGACTCGGGTCGCGCTGGCCGGCTTCGCCAATGCAGAACTTGCGCGCCAGTTCCAGATGCTTCGGGGTCGACTGGGCGAGCAATGCGAGTGGATAGAGCCAGCTGATACTCTCGGGCAGCAGGTGTTTGTTGCCACCGATTTCGCCCTTGCGCTGCTTCAGCGCTGCCTCGAAGGCGGCCTGTCCGGCTGCCCACTGGCTATCGACGACCAGGGCTGCGGCCCGGATAGCGGCAGCGAAGCCGTTGTCAAGCCCCTGCAGCGCTTGCTGCAACAGGTCGGCGTCACTGCGTTGCAACGCCAGCTCAGCAAGCGCCGGACGCAGATCACTGGACACTTGGTCGGGGTGCCGTCTGATCTGGTCAAGGGCCCACTCCGCGATCGGGTTGAAATCCGGCGCCCAGTTCAAGCATATCGATGCCACGCCCCGGCAGGCGAGCCGCGAGCGTTCGACCGGATCGATGTACTCGAAACTGGGGCCATCGAAGCCGAGCAGGAGGGCCTGAGTGAGGATGACGTTCCAGTCCATCGAACGTGCGACCAGTTGCCTGATCGCCGATAGCTCTTCGCTCGCTGTGCCGGAAAAGAACTTGGCTCGCACATAGGCAATGGTCGTCGGAAGACTGCTGCTGGGCCAGTAGTAGCTGGATCGTGTGGGGTCGAAACGATCGAGTTCGGCGACCAGCCCCGGTAGGCACTTCCCTGGACGGGTCTCGAGCAACTGCCGGTAGAGCGGCGCACGCAAAGCGTCCACGAGTTGGAAGGCGGTGGGGCGTGCCGCTGCGACGAGCAGTTTCTTGTCCTTGAGTTCCTCGACCGCGCTCTTCACATCGTTGAAGGTGAACGCTCTTCCGGTACTGGTGGTCAGACCACTCAAGCCGAGCAGGCGGTGTACGTCGGTCTGTGTACGGGCGGTCCACAACAGTGCACAGGCCAGTGCCACCTTGTGCGTGTCGGGAGTCAGTCCGTGCTTGTCGAGTTGCTCGATGGCGGAGTTGTTCAAGGAGTTCTTGAGCATGGCAGCGGTTTCAGAAGAGTAGGGCGAGCCTGTGGATTGAATCAGTCGCGGTGCAGCAGCATGGCGTCACCATAACTGAAGAAGCGGTAGCGCCGATTGATCGCGTGCCGATACGCGCCGCGGATGGCGTCCAGGCCGGCGAAAGCCGAAACGAGCATCAGCAGTGTCGATTTCGGGAGGTGAAAATTGGTGATCAGCCGGTCGACGACGCGAAAGCGGTAGCCTGGAGTGATGAAGATGTCGGTTTCTGCCGCGCCGGCGTGCAGTTCGCCGTGCTGCGCAGCCGCTTCGAGCGCACGCAGGCTGGTCGTCCCGACGGCGATGACCTGGCCGCCGCGGGCACGCGTGCGGGCAATCGCGGCGACCGTCGCCGGCGGAATCTCGAAACATTCGGCGTGCATGCGGTGATCGGTGATGCGCTGTACTCGCACCGGCTGAAAGGTGCCGGCACCGACGTGCAGCGTCAGCCAGGCCATCTCGGCACCGCGCTTTGCGAGTTCGGTCAATAGTGCCTCGTCGAAGTGCAGGCCGGCAGTGGGCGCAGCGACGGCGCCGGGGTGGCGGGCGAAAACCGTCTGATAGCGCGCTTCGTCGGCAGCGCTGGCCGCGTGCGTGATGTAGGGCGGCAAGGGCAAGCGGCCGTGGCGATCGAGCAGGCTCCAGAGATCACTTTCGCCGGCCGGTTCCAGCAATTCCAGGTCGAAGAACTCCTGCTGTTCACCGCTACGCCCGCGTACGCTCAGCAGGATGGCGTTTTCGAGGAGGATGCGGCTGCCGGCCTTCGGCGCTTTGCTGGCGCGGATTTGTGCCACGGCATGGCGAGCATCGACGATGCGCTCGATCAGAACCTCGACCTGGCCGCCGCTTTCCTTCTGCCCAAAGAGGCGCGCGCGGAGCACGCGCGTATCGTTGAACACCAGCAGATCGCCGGCATCGACGATTCCCGGAAGCTCGCTGAAGCGGCGGTCGTGGATGGTGCCGTCGGCCAGTTGCAACAGACGACTGGCGGTACGTTCTGCGGTCGGGTGCTGGGCGATCAGTTCGCCGGGAAGATCGAAGTCGAAATCGTCGAGCGTCAGCATGCGTGGGGTCTGCAGAGGGTTGTCGAGCGAGCGCCAGCGCGGAACGAATGTTGTCGAGTCCGCTTGTTCCTTGCCGGAGAATCAGCGATAATCAGGGCCTCTTCCGGCTCGCGAGTTGCGAGCCAAAGCCGAGATGGCGGAATCGGTAGACGCAGCGGACTCAAAATCCGCCGGTGGAAACATCGTGGGGGTTCGATTCCCCCTCTCGGCACCATCCAGAACAGCACATGCTCGCAAAGTGTTGAAGTATAACACGCTGCGGGTAGGCGGGCGCTTCCCGCCCGATCCGTCGATTCATCGTGCTGGTTTGAACCAGTCGAGTTTCTGCTGCAGGCGCACCACGGTTCCGACGATGATCAGCGCCGGAGAAGAGATGCCGGCGGCTGCGACCTTCGCCGGCAGGGTTGCCAGATCGGCGGTGAGCACGCGTTGCCGCCGCGTCGTGCCGTTCTGCACGACCGCCGCAGGGTGGTCCATGGGCAGTCCGTGGGCGATCATCTGCTGGCAGATTTCGGCGAGGCCGCCGACGCCCATGTAGAAGACTACCGTCAGCCGCGGACGCGCCAGCGAAGGCCAATCGAGATTGATCGTCCCGTCCTTGAGGTGGCCGGTCGCGAAGGCCACGGCCTGGGCATGCTCGCGATGGGTCAACGGGATGCCGGCATACGCGGCGCAACCGGCGGCGGCAGTCACTCCCGGCACCACCTCGAAGGCAATTCCCGATTCGACCAGCGTTTCGATTTCCTCGCCGCCACGCCCGAAAATGAAGGGGTCTCCCCCTTTGAGGCGGACGACCTGCTTGCCCGCGCGTGCCAGGCGCACCAGCAACTGGTTGAGTTCATTCTGTGGCACACTGTGTCGTGAACGTTCCTTGCCGGCATAGATTTTTTCTGCGTCAGGACGCGCCAGTTCAAGGACGCCATCGGCAATCAGATGGTCGTAGACGATGGCATCCGCTTCGCCGATCAGCCGCGCAGCACGCAGCGTCAACAGGTCGAGGTCGCCGGGACCGCTGCCGACGATGTACACGGTTCCGCTGGGCGTTGACGAAGGGGTATGGGTCATTCCGGTGTTTCCAATCATTACCATTAATCGAGGTGTCCGCTATCAGTCGGGCGGCAAGGCCGGGTCAGGGCGAACGGCGTCCGGCGAGAGCACCGGCGGCGGGTTCGTTGCCTCTGGCGAAAGTGCCCGCTCACGCGGTACGGCATCCGGCGAAAGCACCGGATCGGTTGCGGTTTCTTGCGGGGAGAGCGCACGCTCGGGACGCACCGCGTCCGGCGAGAGTACGGGTCCGGGATGGGTCTCCTCGGGCGATAATGCTGGGTCGAGGCGCACCGCGCCGTCACTCGTGTAGGATTGCGCATGCGCGGCTGACGGACTGAGCAAGGCCAGCGTGCTGCTCAGCATCACAATTGATAGGCGTTGACGGTTCGGCATTATTGTTTCTTCCCTGAGGTGGCCCGGCAATCCGGTGAGCATGGGGAGCGCTCCCCAGGCGAATGTAGCGCGTGCCCGGCAAGCGGTCAATGAGCGGTGGCCAGCGCTGCTCGAGGTCGGACCACGTTGGACCATCGCTCGGTGGCCGCATCGGCCATCTCTCTGGTAGACTGCCGGTCAGCAGAAATTCGTGTCTCTCATGGAGAGGGTGAACATGGCGTCAGCAAAGGGTTTCAGAAAATGTACCGTCGGTGCCCTGGGCGCACTCGGTCTGCTAGCGGTCACGCCAGGCAGCGCCGCAGAGAATCAGCCCCGGATGGACATCTTCGACGGGCAGTGGCACTTCAGTGTCACGCCCTATGTGTGGCTGCCGACGATCTATAACACGACGACGCTCAACCCGCTCGGGATCAGCAATGGCGTGACCAGCAAGCTGCACAGCACTCCCGACACTTACCTCCACAACCTCTCCTTCGCCTTTTTCCTTGCCGGCGAAGCGCGCAAAGGCGACTGGTCGCTGTTTTCCGACTACATCTACATGAAATTCGACCACCAGAACTCGGGGCTGAAGCCCATCGACCGACCGGGAGCAGCAGGCGCGTTACCATTTGACTCCTCGTCGGGTATCCAGTCCAATGTCCTGACGCTCGCCGGCAGCCACAGTGTCTGGCGCAAAGGCGCGTCGCATCTCGATGTATTCGCTGGCACCCGTTACCTCAACCTGGTTACAACGCTGAATTACAACTTGTTTCCTTTTCCGGATAATCTGAATGCCTCGGTCTCCGTCAACAAGTGGGACGGGATTGTCGGCGTCAAGGGCAGGATTGGCCTCAGTGAAGATGGCCGGTGGTTCATGCCCTACTACCTGGATGTCGGTGCCGGTTCGCAAAACACGACCTGGCAGGCGCTGGTCGGTACCGGCTACCGCTACGGCTGGGGTGACGTGACAGTGATCCTGCGCAACCTCAGCTACAACTTTGACGGCAAGGGTCACGGCGGCCTGGACGCGCGCTTCACCGGGCTGGCAGTGGGTGCGACCTTCTTTTTTTTAAACACCTGAAAATTTTCAACAACGCAAGGAGATGATAATGAAAACAGGGATACATCGATGGGCCTTGCTTGCCCTGGCTGTATTGGCCATGGCGATTGCCGGCCCCGGCCTTGCCCAGCAAGTTACCGGTGTGCTCGGCTCACCCAGCGCGACGGCTTCGATCAGCGGCAAGCAGCTGCCCGCGCCCGATCCGAAATTTGCTGGCGTGATCCAGGACGACGCCCTGCAATCCAAGCCCTGGTGGGCGCCGCGCATCGTGCCGCCGAAGGGTGCTCCGAACGTGCTGCTGATCATCACCGACGACGCCGGCTTCGGCGTGCCGAGCACCTTTGGCGGCGTCATCCCGACGCCGGCGATGGACCGCATCGCCAACGAAGGACTGCGCTACAACCGCATGTTCTCGACGGCGTTGTGCTCGCCAACGCGCGCCGCGCTGATCACCGGGCGCAACCACCACTCGGCCGGCTTCGGCGTGATCTCCGAGCAGTCGACCGGCTACCCTGGCTACAACAGCATCATCGGCAAGGACAAGGCGACGATCGGCCGCATCCTGCTCGACAACGGCTACGCCACCTCGTGGTTCGGCAAGAACCACAACACGCCGGCGTTCGCCGCCAGCCAGGTCGGGCCATTCGACCAATGGCCCAGCGGCATGGGCTTCGAGTATTTCTACGGTTTCGTCGGCGGCGACGCCAACCAGTGGCAGCCGAACCTGTTCCGCAACACGACGCAGATCTATCCTTTCGAGGGCAAACCGGGCTGGAACCTCGTCACCGGGATGGCCGACGATGCCATCGACTACATGACACGCGTACACCAGATCCAGCCGGACAAGCCGATCTTCATCAAGTACGCCCCCGGCGCCACACACGCGCCGCATCACCCGACCCAAGAATGGGTAGAAAAGATCAGGGCGATGCACCTCTTTGACGACGGCTACGAGAAGCTGCGCGAGCGCATCTTCGAGAACCAGAAGCGGCTCGGGGTGATCCCCAAGGACACCAAGCTCGGGCCCTGGCCGTCGCAAGTCCTCAAACCATGGGATCAGCTGAGCGCCGACGAGAAGAAGCTGTTCATCCGCCAGGTCGAGGTCTTCGCCGCCTATGCCGCCTACAGCGACCATGAAATCGGCCGCGTGATCCAGACCTTCCAGGATCTTGGTAAGCTCGACAACACGCTGATCATCTACATCAACGGCGATAACGGCACCAGCGCCGAGGGCGGGCCGCTGGGCACGCCGAACGAGGTCGCGTTCTTCAACGGCCTGAACCAGTTGCCCGTGGACGTGCAGATGAAGTTCTACGACGTCTGGGGAACCGAGCAAACCTACAACCACATGTCGGCCGGCTGGTCCTGGGCTTTCGACACGCCGTTCTCGTGGTTCAAGCAGAACGCCTCGCAGCTCGGCGGCGTAAACCAGAACATGGTGGTGTCGTGGCCAGCGCGCATCAAGGACAAGGGCGGCTTGCGCGAGCAGTTCGTGCACGTCATCGACGTCGTGCCGACCATTCTCGAGGCAGCGGGCATTCGTGCGCCGGAGATGGTTGACGGCATCAGACAGGCGCCGATCGAGGGCACCAGCTTCGCCTACACGTTCGACGCGACCAGTGCCAAGGCGCCGACGCGCCACAAGACCCAGTATTTCGAGATGATGGGCCAGTGGGCGCTGTACCACGACGGCTGGTTTCTCAGCACCAAGGTGAATCGCGCGCCATGGGAAGCCTTCGGCCCGGCGAATCCCGACCCCCTGAACAACCAGGTGCTCGAACTGTTCAACCTGAACAGCGACTTCAGCCAGACCACCGACCTGGCTGCGAAGAACCCGCAGAAGGTCAAGGAAATGAAGCAGATGTTCATCGCCGAGGCGAAGAAGCACCAGGTCTTCCCGATGGATGCTTCGGTGGCGGCGCGCATCGTCGCGCCACGGCCGAACATCACTGCCGGGCGCAGCGAGTTCGTCTACACGCGACCGATGGTCGGCCTGCCGCAAGGGGATTCGCCGCTGCTGCTGAACACCTCCTACACCGTCACCGCCGACATCGAGGTGCCTGCCGCTGGAGCCGAGGGCATGATCCTGACCTCGGGTGGGCGTTTCGGTGGCTACGGCTTCTACCTGCTCAAGGGCAAGCCGGTGTGGCTATGGAACATGGTCGATCTCGAGCGCCTGAAGTGGGAAGGCGCCGAGGCGCTACCACCCGGCAAGCACACGCTCGAGTTCGATTTCAAGTACGACGGTCTGGGTGCCGGCACGCTGGCCTTCAACAGCTTCAGCGGCGTCGGCCGGCCCGGTACCGGCACGCTGAAGGTGGACGGCCAGGTCGTCGCCACCAGGACGATGCCCAAGACGCTGCCGATGATCCTGCAGTGGGACGAGAGCTTCGACATCGGCTCCGATACCCTGACCGGCGTGAACGACGCGGACTACAAGCCGCCGTTCACTCTGACCGCGAAGCTCAACAAGCTGACGATCAAGGTCGACCGGCCGCAGTTGTCACCCGAGGACATGAAGAAACTCGATGCGGCCATGCGCAACAACAAGGTGAGCGAGTAGCCGGAACGAAGCGGCCGGCGTCCGAAGTGCCGGCCGCAGCAAATCATTGGACAATCATTTTCTCAAGGGTCGGCAAGGCATGCAGATCTCGATCGTACGCACCCTGGCCAGCCTCGCGCTTGCCCTGAGTATATTGGCTGAACCGGTTGCTGCACAGGGTACGGCGCCGCACCCACCATCCGAGCCCACTTTCGGTGCCCTGCCGGGGCGCTGGGTACGGCCCGACGGCGGCTATGTGATTACCATCAAGAGTGTCGATGCCGGCGGTAAACTCGACGCCGCCTACGCCAACCCGAACCCGCTGCCGTTCTCGAGGGCCGAGGCCGTACGCGACGGCAAGACCATCAGGCTCTTTTTTTGAATTGCGCGCCGGTGGCTACAACGGATCCACCTACACGCTCAGTTATGACCCGGAGAACGACCTCCTCAAAGGGGTCTACTACCAGGCGGTGGTGCAGCAGAAGTTCGATGTCCATTTCACGCGCGTCAGGCAATAGGCAATAGGCAATAGGCAATAGGCAATAGGCAAGCAGTAATGTCATACTTCTTACACCAACCAATGAGGAGTCAATCATGAACAAGCATTTCTGGCGGTTTGCCATCCTGCCGGCCGTTTTCGTCGCCGGCCTCAGCTTTGCGCAATTCCCGGTCCTCGACATGGTCGCCGACAAGGTGGTCCAGAAATACCAGACGGCGACCTGTGAGCAGTTGTGGATGAATAAAGGCCAGCCGAAGTCGGCAGAGGAGCAGCGCGTCATCGGCCTGCTGCGCAGCGATCCGGCGATGCGCACCGAGTTTCTGAATCGGGTGGCGGCGCCGATCGCCAACAAGATGTTCGAATGTGGAATGATCCCGTAAGCAGCGTTGCGCAGGCATTCTGCTGCCTTTTCAAGGAGGAGACAATGATTCATCACCCGTTCGCCCGGCGTGTGGCGCTGCTCGCTGCCGGTCTGCTCGTGGCCGGCAGCGTGCAGGCACAGCAGCCATCGGGCAAGCCTAAAGCCGCCAAGCCGGCCAGGACCGCAAGCAAAGCCGTGGCGCCCAAGCCGGTAATCGAGATCAAGGCCGTCGACCTTCTGAAGGCGATGAGCGAGCGCTTGGCGGCAGCGCGTTCGATGGCGTTCACCGCCGTGGTCACCTACGAAGCACCGAGTCGCCTCGGCCCTGCGCTGGCCTACACGACCACCTCCGAAGTGCTCATGCAACGGCCAGACAAGCTGCGGGTGATCACCATCGGCGACGGCCCGGCTTCGGAGTTCTACTACGATGGCAAGGCGATGACCGCCTATTCGCCGGCGGAGAATTTCGTCGCAGTCGCCGCGGCACCGCCGACCATCGACGCGACACTCAAGGCTGCATTCGAGAGTGCCGCGATCTATTTTCCGTTCGCCGACGTGGTTCTTGCCGACCCCTACAGGAACATCGCCGAGGGACTGACCAACGCTTTCTACATCGGTCAGTCGAAGGTCGTCGGCGGCACGGTCACCGACATGCTGGCCTACGTCAACGACGCAGTCTTTGTGCAGATCTGGATCGGCGCCGATGACAAGCTGCCGCGCATGCTGCGCGCCGTCTATCGTGACGATCCGTTGCGCCTGCGTCATCAGATGGAGCTTGCCAACTGGAAGCTCGACCCGGCCGTGGCAGCGGATGCGTTCGCCACGTCGAAGACCACCACGGCGGTGTCGGTAGCCTTCGCCCACCCGGATGCCAAAGCGGCGGCGGCTCTGCAAGCGCCGGCGAAACCTAAGCCAGCCAAGTCCACCCAGTCGCAGTGAGGAGCACTCTCATGAACAGGATCGTTATTGCCCTTGCAGGGGTGATCGGCAGCATGCTATTACCCGGAGAGGCCGCCGCCTGGGGCAGTGCCAACCGCTTTGGCGGCAGCACCGAGCACGTCGCGGGGGTAGGAACCGAGCATACCAATGCCTGGGGCGGCAGTTCAGCGCACGCCTTTGACGGTGGCAGCGAGCACACCAATAGATATGGCGGTACCACTGCCGGCAGGTATGGCGAAGGGGCTTACCACAGCACGCCCTACGGTGCGACCGCCTATCACCCGCCAGGGTATCCGGCGTACCCGGCGTACCGCCCAGCCGCTCCATATTATCCGTACCACCCGCCCGTCGTTGTTCCCGCCTACACCGCAGCGGGTTGCTACGGCTGTGCGGCAGCGGCCGGCGCCGTCGTCGGTGTCGCTGCCGGTGCGGCGATCGCCTCGGCGAATACCGCCGCTGCCACCAGCAACGCCTATTCTTCGGGCTACGCCGCCGGCAGCGCCAACACTGCCGCGGCCTACGCGATGGGGGTGAACTACGCGGCACTGCCCGCCGGCTCGGTGCCGGTCCAGAAGTATGGCACCACCTACTATCTGCTCGGGAACACCTGGTTCCAGCCGGCCTTCGGTGCCAACGGCGTGTATTACCGCGTCGTCCCGACACCGTGACCGCATGAACTTCTCGGAATTGCCGGAAAACCTTCCGGTTCCTACGGACGACGGTGCTGCAGCGCATCTGCAAGGCCTGTTTCTGCCCGCTCTGACCCTCCCGGCCACGGACGGTTCGAACGTTTCTTTGAACGAGCTGGATGGGCGTTGGGTGATCTACATCTATCCGATGACCGGCCGGCCCGGACTTCCGTTGCCGGAGGGATGGGACGGAATTCCCGGTGCGCGCGGCTGCACGCCGCAGTCCTGCAGTTTCCGCGACCACCACGCCGAGTTGACAGCCTTGCATACCGGCGTTTTCGGCCTGAGTGTGCAGAGCACCGACGTGCAGCGTGAAGCCAGGGAAAGGCTGCATCTACCGTTTCAATTGCTGAGTGACACTGGCCTGCAGCTCAAGAGCTCGCTGCGACTGCCCACCTTCAGCGTAACCGGTACGGAATGGTTCAAGCGGCTGACGCTGATCGTGCAGGATGGACGAATTGCAAAGGTCTTCTACCCCGTCTTTCCGCCGGACAGCAACGTCGTCGAGGTCCTCGCCTGGCTACGCAATGCAGGCGATTGATGCCGGAACGATGACGCTTGCCGCAGCCATTCGTGCCGAAGCGGCGCGCTGAGGCGCCGACAGTCACCACGAACGGGTTCACTGCTTGTGCCGGGCCACCTGTCCGAGCATTTCCCGCGTCACCGCTTCAGCCACCCGGATCCCGTCGACGCCGGCCGAGAGGATGCCGCCGGCGTAACCGGCGCCTTCGCCCGCTGGATAGAGACCCTTGACGTTCAGGCTCTGGCAATCGTCGCCGCGGGTGATGCGCAGCGGCGAAGAGGTGCGCGTCTCGACGCCGGTGAGCACCGCGTCGGGCATGGCAAAGCCGCGAATCTGGCGGTCGAAGGCGGGTATCGCTTCGCGCAGGGCGGCGATGGCGTAGTCGGGCAAGGCGCTGGCGAGACTGGTCAGACGCACGCCGGGCTGATACGAGGGCAGCACCGTGCCGAGCCGTGTCGATGGGCGGCCAGCAAGAAAATCGCCGACGAGCTGGCCAGGCGCCTCGTAGGTTCCACCGCCGAGTTCGAATGCGTGCGCTTCGAGCTGCCGCTGCAGTGCAATGCCAGCCAGCGGTCCGCCGGGGTAGTCGAGCGGGGTGATGCCGACGACGATGCCGGCGTTGGCGTTACGCTCGTTGCGCGAATACTGGCTCATGCCGTTGGTGACCACGCCGTTCGGTTCGGAAGTGGCGGCGACCACCGTGCCGCCGGGACACATGCAGAAACTGTAAACGCTGCGACCGTTGCGGCAATGATGCACCAGCTTGTAGTCGGCGGCACCGAGCAGCGGGTTGCCGGCGTATGGCCCGAAACGCGCCTGGTCGATCAGTGCTTGCGGGTGTTCGATGCGCAAGCCGATCGAGAAGGGCTTGGCCTCCATGAACACGCCGGCAGCGTGCAACATCGCGAAGGTGTCGCGGGCGCTGTGGCCGAGCGCCAGGATGACCTGCTCGGCGCGCAGTTCCTCGCCGCTCGCGAGTGTCACGCCACGCACTCTGCCGTGTTCGATGTGCAGGCCGCTGACGCGCTGCTGAAAACGGATTTCGCCGCCGAGCTGTTCGATCTCGCGGCGCATCTGTTCGACCATGCCGACCAGCCGGAAGGTGCCGATGTGCGGTTTGCTGACGTAGAGAATCTCCGCCGGGGCGCCGGCCTTGACGAATTCCATCAGCACCTTGCGCCCGTAGTGCCTGGGATCCTTGATCTGGCTGTAGAGCTTGCCGTCGGAAAAGGTGCCGGCGCCGCCTTCGCCGAACTGCACGTTCGATTCCGGGTTGAGCTGCTTCTTCCGCCACAGTCCCCAGGTATCCCGGGTGCGTTCGCGCACTGCCTTGCCGCGCTCGAGAACGATCGGCCGGAATCCGCTCTGCGCCAGGATCAGTGCGGCAAAGATGCCGGCCGGGCCGAAGCCGACGACGATCGGCCGCGTCGTGAGCTGCGCCGGCGCCTGCCCGACGAATTGGTAGCGCATGTCCGGTGTCGGTTGCACCTGCCGGTCGGCAGCGAATCGCTCGAGGATCGCGGCGGCGTCGGGCAGCGCCACGTCGACACTGTAGAGGAAGGTCGGCGCACTCGCCTTGCGCGCGTCGCAACTGCGCCGGAAGACGCTGATCTCGCCGAGATCGGCCTCGGCAATGCCGAGGCGAGCGGCGACCGCGGCAGCCAGCGCGGCCGGCGGATGCTCGATGGGAAGGCGAATTTCGCTGATCCGCAGCATGGTCGGTTCCTTGCCGTGATCCGCAGTAGCGCTCAAGGCTGCTGGCCGTAGCTGGCGAACTTGTCGAGCACCGTCGCCATTTCGGTGGCATCGAGCAGCACCGGTTGACCGAGCTGGCAGGCGCGCCAGTATTGTTCGCAGAGTGTTTCGAGTTCGATGCCGAGGTCGATCGCCTGTTGCAGATCGTCGCCGAGCACCAGCATGCCGTGGTTCGCGAGCAGGCAGGCGCGGCGTTTCACGATCGCCAGCAGGACGGCGTCGGAGAGTGCCTGTGTACCGAAGGTCGCGTAAGCGGCACAGCGAACATTGTCGCCGCCAAAGCGTGCGATCATGTAGTGGAATGGCGGGATGTCGCGGCGCAGGCAGGCGAGGCTGGTGGCGAACGGCGAATGCGCGTGCAGGATGGCGCCGGCGTCGGCGCGGGCAGCGTAGAGGTCGCGGTGGAAGCGCCACTCGGACGATGGCCGGCGGCGACCCTGGCAACTGCCCTCGTGGTGCATGTGGACGATGTCTGCAGCGACCAGTTCGTCGTACGCCATGCCGGTCGGCGTGATCAGGAAGTCGCCGTCATTCCCCGTTCCGGCCTCCCCGACGCGCACGCTGAGGTTGCCGGCGGTACCGCGGTTCAGGCCGGCGGCCTGCATGCGGCGCGCGCTGTCGATCAGTTGTTGGCGCAGATCAGTCATGCCGTTACTGTGAAAGTCGCATCAGTGACTCACGATGTGTGAATGTCTGGATGTATGGATGTATCGAAAAGGCATGACCGTTCCTCCGGGTAGAGGGCGCTCAGCCCGTCGCTGCTTGCCGGGCAGGCGCCGCGTTCGCTGATCAGGGTGCTGACCAGACTCGCAGGGGTAATGTCGAAAGCCGGGTTGGCGACCGCGGCATCGGCCGCGAGCTGCCGGACCTGGCCGGGTCGGCCAGCCGCGTCGCATCCCTGAAGCAGCCGCAACTCGTCGCCGGCGCGCTCCTCGATCGGGATGTCGGCGCCGTTCGTGCAGGCAAAGTCGATCGTCGACCGTGGTGCGGCCACATAGAACGGGACGCCGGCGGCACGCGCTGCCAGTGCCTTGAGGTAGGTACCGATCTTGTTGGCGACGTCGCCATTGGCAGCGACGCGGTCGGCGCCGACGATCACCGCGTCGATGCGGCCGCGCGCCAGCAGCAGACCGGCGGCGTTGTCGGCGATCAGCGTGTGCGGCACGCCGTGCTCACGGAGTTCCCAGGCGGTCAGCAGGCCCTGGTTGCGCGGACGCGTTTCGGAAACCCAGACATGGATGTCGATTCCCTGGTCGAATGCGGCATAGACCGGTGCCAGCGCCGTACCGTGGTCGACGGTCGCCAGCCAGCCGGCGTTGCAGTGGGTCATGATCTCGATGCGCCCGCGCACACCGACGAGTGCGCGCAGCAGTCGCAGGCCGTGCTCGCCGATGCGGCGACATTGCTGCACGTCCTCTTCGGCGAGCCTGCCCGCTTCCAGCCATGCCGCCTCGGCACGCAGCGACGGCGGCAGCGGCAGCAGGCAGGCTTGCAGGCGCATCAACGCCCAGTGCAGATTGACCGCCGTCGGACGCGTCGCACCCAGCGTCCTGATCGCCGCGAGCAGCGTGGCGTCGTCGGCACAGGGCGACAACGCCAGCGCGACCCCATAAGCGGCGGTGACCCCGAGCAGCGGTGCGCCGCGGACCTGCATGCTGCAGATCGCCTGCGCCACTTCTTCGAGGCGGTTCAGCCGCAACACGCGATAGGCCTGCGGCAGTAGCGTCTGGTCGATGATGTCGACGGCGCGGTCCTGGGGTACGGGGGTGATCGTTCGCGTCGGCTTGCCATGGACTCTCATGGCCGTCATTCTACCAGCCGGCCGCGCGCTGCCGACGATTGATCGCTGCGCCTCGTCCGCCGGCGCCCCCTTCTGCCGGCAAGTCCCTTACAATATTGGACCGCAATATCCAGAGGTTTCATCCACAAGAGAGGAGCAAACATGTCTTATTCGGCCTTCGTGCAGGCACGCGATTTCCTTCTGACTCACCGCACCGACTACGAGACGGCATACCGTGATTTCCAATGGCCACAGCTCACTGAATTCAACTGGGCACTGGATTATTTCGACGTAATGGCAGCAGGCAACGATCGCCCGGCGCTGTGGGTGGTCAACGAAGACGGTGCGGAGCAGAAGATGTCGTTCTCCGAAATGTCGCAGCGTTCGAACCAGGTTGCCAACTGGCTGCGCGCGCAAGGCGTCGGGCGCGGCGATCGCATTCTGATGATGCTCGGCAACGAAGTATCGCTGTGGGATACGATGCTGGCCTCGATCAAGCTCGGCGCGGTGTTGTCGCCGGCCACCAC
Source organism: Candidatus Accumulibacter contiguus (assembly GCF_012940005.1). Lineage (GTDB taxonomy): Bacteria > Pseudomonadota > Gammaproteobacteria > Burkholderiales > Rhodocyclaceae > Accumulibacter > Accumulibacter contiguus. Next base: position 31,323 of record NZ_SPMX01000022.1, read on the forward strand.
GCTGCTCGCCCCCGACGACCTGCGCGACCGTCTCGACCGTGGCCAGGTGCGGCATGTGATCATCGGCCACACGCACGCCGACAAGTTCAGCGGCCTGCCCGGCGACTACACGCGCATCACCGTCGGTGGGGCGGTCGCCGGCTGGCAGCAACTCGAAGACGCTTACCAGGGGTCGAGCGAGTTCGAACCCGACGGCCCGACCCTGGCGACCGACCCGCAACTGCTCTATTTCACCTCCGGCACGACCTCGAAACCCAAACTGGTGCTGCACAGCCAGCAGAGTTATCCGGTCGGGCATCTGTCGACCATGTACTGGCTCGGACTGCAGCCCGGCGACGTGCATTGGAACATCAGTTCGGCCGGCTGGGCGAAGCACGCCTGGAGCTGCTTTTTCGCGCCCTGGAACGCCGGTGCAACGGTATTCATCTACAACTACTCGCGCTTTGCCGCGGCGTCGATCCTCGAAACGCTGGTCAGATGCTCGGTGACCACCCTCTGCGCGCCGCCGACGGTGTGGCGGATGCTGATCCAGGAAGACCTCGGCAAGTATCCGGTCAAGGTACGCGAACTGATCGGTGCCGGCGAGCCGCTGAATCCGGAAGTCATCGACCAGGTCAAGGCCGCCTGGGGAATCACCCTGCGCGACGGTTTTGGCCAGACCGAAACCACCGCCCAGGTCGGCAACTCGCCCGGACAGGCGGTCAAGCTCGGTTCCGTGGGTCGCCCGATGCCCGGCTACCAGGTGCGCCTGGTCGACATGGACGGTCATGTCTCCGATGAAGGCGAAATCTGTCTGACGCTATCGCCGCGTCCGCTCGGGCTGATGATCTCCTACGATGACGACCCCGAGAAGACCGCCGAGGTGATGCGTGATGGCTTCTATCACACCGGCGACACCGCTTCCGTCGATGCCGACGGCTACATCACCTACGTCGGCCGCGCCGACGACGTGTTCAAGGCTTCCGACTACCGCATCAGCCCGTTCGAACTGGAGAGCGTCCTGATCGAGCACGAAGCGGTTGCCGAAGCGGCCGTCGTGCCGAGTCCCGACCCCCTGCGTCTGGCCGTGCCGAAAGCTTTCCTGACCTTGCGCGCCGGCTATGCACCGGGGCGTGAACTGGCGCGCGACATCTTTGTTTTCCTGCGCAGCCGTCTGTCGCCGTACAAACGCGTGCGACGACTCGAATTCGGCGAGCTGCCGAAGACCATTTCCGGCAAGATCCGCCGCGTCGACCTGCGCAGGGGCGAACAGGACCGGGATCGCGCGGCCACGACGCGCGGCGAATTCGAATACTACGAGGAGGATTTCGAGTTCTAGGAAGATATTGGGTGGACTATGCTCCCCTTCCCCCCTCGTGGGGGCGAAGGCGGGGTTTCGCGGAGCACTGCTCCGCGCCGCCGCAGCCGGCCCGGGCTGCAGCGCGGGCCGTGGAAGGGGTTGGGGAAGAGGGAGGGAATAAGCGCTCTTCCATTTGCTCACGAGCGCTACCATGGCCCATGTCCCGCAAGCCCGGCTCTTTTCCTGGGAAGACGTTGAAAGCGGCTCCGACCTCGACCGCTGGTCGTTGGCGCTCGATTACCTGCCGGACGACGCGCTGATGCAGGCCCTCGAAGCTCGTCGAGCGAAGGGCCGAGACGACTATATGCAAAAATCATCAAGCGCTGTTGAAAAAAGCCCTTCGACATTCCTGTGGCTGCCATCGCGGAACGACAGGGCCGGAATGTCGGAGAACTTGTCCGAGTGCGCTTGCTTGGGCTGAGAGACCTTCGGAACGGGGATCCAATGGGAGTCTACAATGCGGAAATCTCGGCAGGTTCCTTGATGCTGCCTGAAAGCCGCAGGATTGCTGGTCTGCTCCTGACCAGTCCTTCCCGGGAGCAGTGGTTCGCTGCCCTCAAGCTCGACAATCTGCTGCAGAAGAAGACCCCGGCAACGGCCCATCGCCAGGCGCAATTGATCCGCAAACGCCTGGAGACGCTGGAGGATGAAGGGTTGAAGCTGATTGCCACCGGTTCGCAGGAGGTCGCGACGCAGCTGTTGTTTGCCGCAGCCGTCAAGCACAGCCGCATCCTCGCCGACTTCCTGCTTGACGTGTACGCTGGAAAACTTCGCCGGCTCGAGCAGAACCTGTCTCCCGCCAAAGACTGGGACGCCTTCCTCGCGGAATGTGTACAGCGCGATCCCGAGCTTGCCAATCTCAGCGCTTCGACCAAAGCAAAGGTGCTACAGGTCATCCTCCGCGTGCTCGCCGAAGGCCGCTATGTCGATTCCACCAAGACATTGCGGCTGACCCCGCCGCACCTGCACCCCGGCGTCGTCAGCTACTTCAAGCGCCACGGAGAGACCGAAGTGCTTGCCATCATGGACATGACTCGATGAGTCACGGCCTCAACGAGCGGCTCAACCAGCTACTGCCCAAACTGACTTCGCCCGACGTGTTGGCGAATCACGGTTCCGGCGGCGAGATCGGCTTCTGGATCTTCGACTACCCGCCCGAGGACGAGATGGCCGTGCGGACTTTCCTCCAGGAGGTCGTCCTGCCGGCACTGGCCAGGCATCAGCCGACGATCCGGGTCGCGGCGGTCAATCTCTTCGACCTCGTGATCGGCCTGCTGGAAGAGCGCAAGCTGCTCGACAAGGCCATCGAGATGCAACGCACGCAAGGTGACGCCAAGACACTTGAATCGCTGCGCCGTGTCCTCAAGGAAGACAGGCTCGCCGAACGGCTGGTGGCCCAGCACGACCTTGCCGAACTGGACCTGCTCATTCTCTGGAACGTCGGCGCCGTGTATCCGATGCTGCGCACCCACACACTGCTCTCGGCGCTGCACGCCCACATGAAAGACAAGCCGCTGGTAATGTTCTATCCCGGACAGTACGACGGCTATTCCTTACGCCTCTTCAGCCGGCTGAAAGACGACCACTATTACCGGGCCTTCCGTCTCGTTGCCTGAACGCCTTTTCCCGGAACAACCAACAATGAAAATCAGGGACATCTTCACCAAGCCGATCGACCGCCCTATCAATGGTGTGATCAAGGCTGACCAGCGCGACGCCGAGAGCATCTGGCAGGAACTCGACGAGTACGTCGTCACCAAGCAATTGACGGCGTATTTCCGCCGCTTCTTCGACGCCTTCCTCGCTGCCGCCGACAACCCGAAAGACCCCGTTCTCTCGGCGCGGATGGCCGTCTGGGTCTCGGGGTCCTTCGGCTCCGGCAAGTCGCACTTCATCAAGATCCTCTCCTACCTGCTGGAAAACATCGAGGCGGTCAACCCGAAGGACGGTAGCACCAAGCGAGCGGCGCAGTTCTTCGACGAGCACAAGATCAAGGACGCGATGCTGCTCGCCGATGTCCAGCGTGCGGTGCGGGGCAGCTCCGACGTGATCCTGTTCAATATTGATGCCAAGGCCGACAGCAAGGATGAGCGCGATGTCATCCTGCAGGTCTTTCTGCGCGTCTTCAACGAAAAGCTCGGCTACAGCGGCGACGCGCCGCACGTCGCCGAAATGGAGCGCCACCTCGTCAGCAAGGACGCCTACGATAGCTTCAAAGCTGCCTTCGCCGACAGGAACGGCTCCACCTGGAATGCCGAACGCGACGCCGTCGATTTCCTGCGTGACGACGTGGTGTATGCCCTGGCCAGGGCGCTCAAGCAAAGCGAGGACTCCGCCGCGGCCTGGTTCGACCACGCACGCGACACCTACCGGATCAACATCGAAGGGCTCGCCAGGCTGATCCGTGACTACCTCGCCAGCAAGCCGGCCGGGCACCGGATCGTCTTTCTGGTCGATGAAGTCGGCCAGTTCATCGGCAACAACACGCAGTTGATGCTCACCTTGCAGACCATCGCCGAGCAGCTGGGGACGCTGTGCCAGGGGCGCGCGTGGGTGATCGTCACCAGTCAGGAAGACATCGACGCCGCCATCGGCGAAGCCAACAAGGCCAGGTCGCAAGACTTCTCCAAGATTCAGGGGCGCTTCCACACCCGTCTGTCGCTGGCGAGTTCCAACACCGACGAGGTGATCGGCGAACGTCTCCTCGCCAAGACCGAAGCTGCCCACGTCGCCCTGCGCGACCGCTTCGAACAGAAGGGCGACATCATCAACAACCAGCTCGCCTTCGTCGGCAATTCGGTCACCATGAAGAGCTACAAGGACTCTGCGGAATTCGTCGCCTGCTACCCGTTCGCCCCGTACCAGTTCGCGCTGCTGCAGAAGATCTTTGAATCGATCCGCAAGGTCGGCGCCACCGGCAAGCACCTCTCGAAAGGCGAACGTTCGCTGCTCGACGCCTTCCAGTCTGCCGCCATTCTCAATGCGGAGCGGGGAATCGACGCGCTGGTCCCGCTCTACGACTTCTACCCCTCGATCGAGAGCTTCATCGACACCACGGCCAAGCGCTCGATCGACGAAGCGCCGGGCAACGCTGCGCTCGAGTCCTACGACGTTCATCTGCTCAAGGCAATGTTCCTGATCCGTTACATCCCGGACATCGTCAAACCGAATATCGACAACCTCGCCACCCTTTGCGTCAATGAAATCGACGCCGACAAGCTGGCCCTCAAGCGCCGCATCCAGGAAAGCCTCGCCCGACTCGAAAGGCAGCGACTCGTCAGCCGCAATGGCGACCTCTGGTTCTTCCTGACCAACGAAGAGCGCGATGTCGCCCGCGAAATCGGCCACGTCGCCGTCTCTGCCAACGAAAAATGGCGGCTGCTCAGCGAGCTGATCTACGACGACATCCTCGGCGGGCAGACCAAGGTGCGGCACAAGGACACCAAGGCCGACTACGAATTCAACCGCCTCCTCGACGGCGCCCCGTGGAAAAACGCCAGCCATCCGCTCAGCCTTGAAATCGCCACCCCGCTCGGCGACGACTACGAACTGCTCAGCGAAGCCAAATGCATTCTGCGCAGCTCGGAATCGGGTGGCCGGGCGCTGATCCGGACCGCCGAAGGCGAACGGCTCGACATCGAGCTGACCCTCTACCTGCAAATCGAAAAGTACATCGACAGTCCCAAGGCCGGTATCGCTGCCGCATCGCTCAAACGCATCCTGTCGGACCGCAAGGACGAAAACCGCGAGCGTCGTGGCCGCATCCTGGCGCAACTGGGCGAACTCATGGTCACCGGCGACTGCTATGCGCTCGGCCAGAAACCGCAGATCAAGGCCGCCAGCCCAACCACGCTGCTCGACGAACTGGTCAATTATCTGATTTCCAACACCTACACCAAGCTCCCGTATCTCAAGGTACGGCAGGCTGACCCCATCGCCGAAATCAAGGCCGTGCTGGCCGTGGACACGATCGGCCAGCAGGGGCTCAGCCTGAATGGCGAACAAGGCAACCCCCTCGCGATCAAGGAACTGCGCGACTACCTGCACCTCAAGGCCAGCAGCGAGCGCGTCCTGCTCTCCGATGTCGTCGATCGCTTCACCGGCATCCCCTGGGGATGGAAGCCGGAGTGGGAGGTGGTGCTGCTGGTCGCCCGACTGTTCATGGCTGGCGAGATCAAGCTGATGCGCGAAGGCGACGATCTCGACCCGAAGAGCGCCGTCGACCCGCTGACCAAATCGGTTCGCTTCAAGCAGGTTTCAATCCTCAAGAAGAAGGTTCCGGATGCTGCCGCGCTCAAGCGGGCGCGCGATCTCTACAAGGAAATCTTCGCCAGGATTGCCCGCGATGATGCGGACGGGCTGGTTGCGGATTACCGCGCTGCCCTTGGCGACTGGCAGGCCGAGCTCAAGGGCTACGTCCAGACCGCCGCGATCAGGCACCATCCCGGCAAGGACGCGATCGACACGGCCGTCACCCGCATCGGCAAGCAGCTCGCGATCCGCGACGCCTTCGAGTTCATCGAGGCGATGCTGAGCGCGAAAAGCGACTGGCTGGACGCCAGCGACGACATCCATGACGTCGTCAGCTTCTACAAGACCCAGCTTCCGACCTGGCGCAAGCTGCTCGAAGCGCTGAGCAGCTTTGCCGACAACCGCGAAGTCTTGCAGAAGCTTCCGCCGATTGCCGCCTCACTCGCCGAACTGGAATCGATCCGCGACAACCCGGCACCTTACGGTCAGATCCCGCGTATCGAAGCGCTGATCAGGACGGTTGAGGCGGCCAATGAAGCGGCAGCGCAGGAGAAGCGCGAACGCGCCCTCCACTCGATCGACACCAGGATCGCCGAGGTCGTGAAATCGCTCGATCAGCTTCAGGCGAGTGCGGATCTGCGCAACAGGGCACTGCTGCCCCTGCAGGAGCTGAAGACCCAAGTCGCCGGGCTGACCAGCATTCCCAGGATTCTGTACCTGCAGGGGCAAGCCGGCGATCTGCTCGACGAGGCGATGGTCGTGATCGAGAAGGCCAGCCAGAAGCACGCAACGGTGTTGAAGGATTCCGGAAGCATGACGACGCAAAAGGTCATGACCACCGGCGCCAGCACCGCAGCACCCAGACCTGCGAAGGTGATTCGGGCCGCAGACCTTTCACCGACGATCTATCTGGAAACCGCAGCCGAGGTCGAAAGCTACGTGGGCAAACTCAGGGCCGAGCTGCTCGCCGCCATCAAGGCCGGCCAGCGCGCCCGCATCCAGTAAGAACAAACCATGAACAAAGCCAGACTCAAGACCTACGCACCGCAGGCGCGGCGGGACTTCGTCGCCGCTGTCGAGGCGCGCGCCCATCTCCTCGGGCTGTCCGGGAAGGGCGGCACGCTCGACATCGCGCCCGGCGAGCGGAAGGGCGACATCGCCGTCATCGCCGGTCAGGCATGGCCGGCGAAGGTGCACGAACAGCGCGAACGCCTGATCAGGCGGATGCAGAAGGACGGCTTTGCGCAGACCGTCGAGGCGGTCGCCTACACCTGGTTCAACCGCTTCGCCGCGCTGCGCTACATGGAGATCCACGACTATCTCGGCCACGGCCACCGCGTGCTGTCGAGCCGTGAAGGCGGCTTGCCGGAAATCATCGCCCACGCCACCGAGCTGGCAGCAGGGTCGTCGGGCCTTCCCGGCTTGAATGCCGCCACTGTGGCGGAGATGAAACTGGCCGGCAACCAGGACGGCGAACTGTACCGCCTGCTGCTGGTCACCCAGTGCAACGCCTTGTCGAAAGCCATGCCCTTCCTGTTCGAGCGCATCGACGACGAATCCGAACTGCTGCTCCCCGGCAACCTGGAGCGCACCGACTCCGTCGTCGCCAAGCTGGTGGAAGCGATCCCCGACGAAGACTGGAACGAAGTCGAGGTGATCGGCTGGCTGTACCAGTTCTACATCAGCGAGAAGAAGGACGCGGTGATCGGCAAGGTGGTGAAGAGCGAGGACATCCCCGCCGCCACGCAGCTTTTCACGCCGAACTGGATCGTCCAGTACCTGGTGCAGAACAGCGTCGGCCGCCTGTGGCTGATGGCCAATCCCGCTTCAGGTCTCAAGAGCCAGTGGCCGTATTACATCGAGCCGGCCCAGCAAACGTCGGAAGTGCAGACGCAACTGGACGCTCTGATCAGGACGCGCATGGACGAAGATGGCGGCAGCCTGAACCCCGAAACCATCACCGTGCTCGATCCCGCCTGCGGTTCGGGCCACATCCTGGTCGAAGCCTACGCGGTGCTGAAAGGCATCTATCTGGAGCGCGGCTACCCGGCCCGCTCGATTCCGCGCCTGATCCTGGAGAAAAACCTCTACGGCCTCGACATCGACGACCGCGCGGCGCAACTGGCCGGCTTTGCGCTGCTGATGAAGGCACGGGCGGACGACCGGCGCCTGCTGGATGGCCCGATCAAGCTGAACGTGCTGTCCTTGCAGGAAAGCACCGGCATGGACCTCGACGAGTTCGCTGACCACATGAAGCCGCACGGCATCGACCGGACGGTGCTGGGTTCGCTTCTGGGCACCTTCGCCCATGCCAAGACCTTCGGTTCGCTGATTCAGATACCCAAGGTGCTGGAGGATGGTCTGGCCGGACTGGAAGATGGGATTGCCCAGGCCATCGAGAATGGGGATGTGTTTGCCAGGGCGGCGGCGCAGGATCTGGTGCCGCTGGTGCAGCAAGCGAAGATTCTGGCGATGAAATTCGATGCGGTGGTGGCGAATCCACCGTATATGGGCACAAAGGGGATGAATGCGCCATTGAAGTTCTTCGCAGAACTGCATCATCCAACAGCGAAAACCGATCTTTACGCCATGTTTATAGAGAGGGGAGGCGCATTATTGAAGGCGACTGGCTTCAACAGCATGGTTACGATGCAAGGTTGGATGTTTTCGTCCTCGTTCGATGAGTTTCGCGAAAGCATTCTTGCCACAAAAACCATAGTGACCGAGGCGCAGTTTGGACCGCGAGCGTTTGGAGAGATCTCTGGTGAGGTAGTACAGACAGCGGCCTTTTCCATATCTGCGAACCATTATGGCGCATACCGACCAACATTCTTCCGTCTTGTCGATGGCACTGAGGAAGACAAGAGGAAAGGACTGCTGTTGAGGCAGGGTCAATTTGATCGGTTTTCACAGCGCGATCTCACGCGCATCCCTGGTTCTCCTGTTGCCTACTGGACGAGTCGTCTATTGCTTAGCACGTTCAATGGAAAATCGATTGGTTCGATTGCTCGATTTTGCTCTGGAATGTCCACTGGAGACAACCCAAGGTTCCAACGTTTATGGCATGAAGTTTCTCTTTCCAAGATTAGTTTTGACTGCAAGGGAAACGATAAAACGGCACTGAAGCGCTGGTATCCCTGCAACAGTGGCGGGAACTTTAGGAAGTGGTATGGCAATAACGAGATTGTCGTTGACTGGCAAAACAATGGTGCCAGGATTAAGAGCCACAAAGGTTCTGCGATTCGAAATTCAGAAACGTATTTCAAGAAAGGTCTTACTTACTCAAAAATAAGTTCCGGGCGCTTCGCCGCACGCTACAAGGAAGAAGGGTTTGTCTATGACGATACTGGCCGAGCGGTCGTATGCGAGGATCAGTCAGACATTTTTTCCATTGTTGGGAGTCTTATGCTCCAACATTGCACACGAATACCTCAAAGTTCTGGCTCCCTTGATGAGCTTCACCAGTACGGAACTAGCCCGAATTCCCTTAGTCTCCTTCGATAAAGACGCAATTGCTGCCACAGTCAAGAAATTGGTGGCAATAGCGAAAGCGGACTGGGATGAACATGAAACCTCATGGGAGTTTGGCGGGCACCCACTGCTTTTCAGTGCGGAGGAAACTCGTGCGCTAGAGCAGCGTTGGACTAAATACGATTACCGCACGACTTCGCGATTGCAGGAAATGAAGAGCCTAGAGGAGGAAAACAATCTCCTATTGAGTGAGACCTATCGCCTTTCCGATGAAATCGACCCTGCGGTTCCCGAAGACCAAATCACTCTCTCTCGCGCCGACCGGAAAACAGACTCCCAGCGCCTGATCTCCTACGCCATCGGCTGCATGATGGGCCGCTACAGTCTCGACGAACCCGGCCTGATCTACGCCCACGCGGGCAACGTCGGCTTCGATGCCACCCGTTACAAAACCTTCCCCGCCGACGCCGACGGTATCCTCCCGGTCACCGACGAACTCTGGTTCGAGGACGATGCCGCCAAGCGTTTCCGCGAATTCCTGCTCGCCGTTTGGTCAGCGTCGACTTTTGACGAAAACATGGCCTGGCTCGCCGAAAGCCTGGGCATCAAAGGCAATGAGACGCCGGACGAGACCATCCGCCGTTACCTAGCCTCCAGCTTCTTCAAGGATCACCTGCAAACCTACAAGAAGCGCCCGATCTACTGGCTGTTCAGCTCTGGCCGCCAGGGCGCCTTCCAGGCCCTGGTCTATCTGCATCGCTACCACGAGGGCACACTGGCCCGCCTGCGCGCCGAGTACGTCGTCCCGCTCACCGGCAAGATGCAGTCGCGCATCGAGATGCTGGAAAAGGACAGGGACGCTGCCACCTCCACCGCCGCCCGCAACAGGATCGCCAGGCAGATCGAAGCGCTGAAGAAGAAACACGTCGAACTGCTGGCCTACGACGAAAAGCTCCGTCACTACGCCGACATGCGCATCAGCATCGATCTGGACGACGGCGTGAAGGTGAACTACGGCAAGTTCGGGGATCTGCTGGATAGCGTGAAAATCGTCACTGGAGGTGCCTCAGATGATTAGGTCTGTTCGTGTTATCAATTTCAAGTCGCTTGCTGCAGTGGAAATCCCACTCGGACATTTCAACTGTCTGGTGGGCATGAACGGTGCGGGCAAGAGCACGGTGTTGCAAGCCTTGGACTTTTTGTCACAGTTGATGCGTGGCGATGTGCAGGGCTGGCTTGACCAGCGAGGCTGGTCTGCGGCTGACCTCAATTGCAAGTTGCGCAAGGAACGCAACATCACGTTCAACGTGATGTTTTCAACCGCTGGGGGGGGGGCTGACTTGGATCGGCGTGTTGAACCGTTCTGATCTGCGTTGCTCACACGAGAGGGCATTCCTGAATGACGGAAATGGCACCACCACCGTGCTGCGCTTGAGTGCTCAGACATTTGCATTGGGTGGCAAGGAGAGCCAAAACATCGCGTTTGAATACCAGGGATCCATCCTGTCGGCGTTGAAAGATTCGGAATTGCCAGCGCCTTTGCTGGCGTTCCGTGATGCGCTGCGTCGCGTCCGTTCGCTGGAGCTGTTGTCGCCTGAGAAATTACGCAAGAGCGCCCGAGTTAGCGAACACGACATTGGTGCAGGTGGCGAAAAGCTGTCGGCCTATCTGGACAACATCAAGGGTGAACAAAAAAATCAAGCTGGTGGAACTGCTGAAAAAGTTTTACCCAGCCTTGGTCGACTTCAAGATTACGTCGCAACGATCTGGCTGGAAGAAGTTGTCGGTGTTTGAGCAATTTGGCAGCCAAAAGCTGGAAACCGAAGCGCTCCACCTGAACGATGGTCTTCTGCGAATTCTGGCGGTACTGACACAAGCGGATGCAGATCATTCGCTGCTGCTGTTGGATGAGCTGGAAAACGGCATCAACCAGGAAATTGTGGAAACGCTGGTGGATACCTTGCTGCAAAGTCCGCAGCAATTGCTGGTCACCACCCATAGCCCGTTGTTGTTGAACTATTTGCCCGATGACGTGGCGCGCAAAGCAGTGCAGTTTCTTTACAAAACCCCGCAAGGGGAAACAAGGTGTCGCAGTTTCTTTTCTATTCCGCGCGTGGCTGACAAGCTGAATGCCATGGGGCCAGGCGATGCCTTTGTTGATACCGATTTGCGCTTGCTTGCGCAGGAGTGTATTGATTTGGATGAGCGCAATGAAGCAATCGCTCGTGCTGAACAGCAGGCCGAATCAGACGCGATCGACCGCGGTGACGCATGAAGTTGTTGATCAGTGGAGAAGGCGCGAGCGACTTGGGCGCATGCAACAACGCGCAAGGCCAGTGCTCTGATGGAGATTTCAACCGTGGGCCGATGGCCGTTTGGCTGGCGCGGTTGTGGGCGGCCAAGTTGGACTACAACGTGCTGGATACGCCAGAGGCGGTGGTTTATGTGACTGAAAAGGTGCTGGCACAAAAGGCTAAAGAATCAAGCACGCGCATGCAGCGGCAGCGAGGCAAAAAGCAAGCCGCTGAAACGGGTTTGTATTTCAGCAATGCCCGGCAGCTGGGGCTGATGGCGCAACAGTGGGCTGAAGATCACGCTGACACGGTGATGGCTATTTTGTTCCGCGATGCAGACGGCACGCGCAGTGCTCCGGGTCAGTTGTGGCAATGCAAATGGGACAGCATGGTGAATGGTTTTGCTTCCGTTGCTTTTGAGTTTGGTGTGCCTATGTTGCCCAAGCCGAAGTCAGAAGCGTGGCTGTTATGCGCCGGGAAAACGGCAAGGCATTCACACGCGGCATTGGAAGCCATTTCAGGAAACGACGACTCGCCCAATTCTGCCAAAAAGCAGTGGAACGCCTTCATGGGAAGCCCTCAGACTGCTGCCCAAGAAGCAAATTGGTGTGCCGAAAATCCAGGAGATTGGGTAAACATGCTCACCATGCCCAGTTTCAAAGCATTTTTCGACCGCTTTCATGCGGTGGCCAGTGCCATCCTTCGGCCTGGGAGGGGCGAGTGATGAGCAATCCGGGTATCACAAGCTCCCTAGCTCTTTCGTCTGCTGCGCTGGCCGACTACCAGGAGTGGCTCAAGGCCATCAAGCAGCGCATCCATGCGACACGGATGAAAGGCGCGTTGGCCGCCAATGGGGAGCTGATCTCCCTCTACTACGAAATCGGGGCGCAAATTGTTGATCGGGAATCCCACGCCCAATGGGGAAGCGGGTTCATCGACGCCTTCAGTCACGACTTGAGACAAGCCTTCCCGGAGATCGGCGGCTTTTCATCCAAGAACCTGCGGTATTGCCGCGCTTTCTTTCGCTTCTACTGCAATCCTGCAATTTGGCAACAGGCTGTTGCCAAATTACGCGATACCCCTTGGGCAGGGGCTGAAAGCCAGCTTTCTGTGTTGCTGAAGGAAATTCCCTGGGGCCACAACATCCTGATTTTTACCCAGTGCAGCAGCGTAGCCGAAGCCGGTTTTTATATCGATCAAACCCTTGAGCAAGGCTGGAGCCGTGATGTGCTGGCACTGCAACTCAAGTCAAAACTGTATGCCCGTACCGGCAAGGCGGTGACCACCTTTTCCCGCGCCTTGCCATTGCCTCAGTCCGACGCCGATCGGCGCATCACGCTCGATCTCGATGATGGAGTGAAGGTGAACTACGGCAAGTTCGGCGATCTGCTGGCTGAAGATAAAGCGGTGACCGAGGGGTGCTGGCGATGACTGAGCGACGCCTCGTTGTTGGCTATTGGGCAGTTCGAGCAAATCTCCGAGGCCGCGCCGGAGGCCTTCGCCACGTTTTTGCTGGCCCTGGAAGCACACCATGAACAATCCACCCTTTGAGCCGGTAACCGATCCAGAAGTCTTTCGCCGCGCGGTGCAGATGCTCGCCATCGGTAATGTCGCTGCGCATCGTGCCCAGGTGCTCAACCAGTCGCTGGGTATCCCGAACCATTATTCAATTGGCGGTCGCATCGTCACTGATCGGGATCACGATGATGGCGGGCGCGCCGTCGAGGTGAAAGGTCCCCGGAATGCGTGACGTCCTCGTGCTGCCAGTCGATTATGCCGCCTGGCTGACCGGTATCAAGCAGCACGTCCAGAACGTCCAGCAGAGGGCTGTGCTTGCCGTCAATCGCGAGCTGGTCTTGCTGTATTGGCAGATCGGTCGCGACATCCTGGAGCGCCAGCAAGCGCAGGGCTGGGGTGCGAAGGTTATCGATCAGCTTGCCAGGGACTTGACGGCGGCGTTTCCTGACATGAAGGGTTTCTCGCGTCGAAACCTGCTCTACATGCGCAGTTTCGCCGACGCGTGGCCAGAGCCGACATTTGTGCAAGAGGTACTTGCACAATTGCCCTGGTATCACCAGGTGACCCTGCTGGACAAGCTGAAGACGCGCTCAGACCGTGAATGGTATCTCGCCAAAGCCATCGAGCACGGCTGGTCGCGCAATGTGATGTGGCATCACATTTCCACAGCGCTGCACTTGCGATCCGGCAACGCAGTGACCAACTTCGAACAACGCTGGCCGCGGCCGGATTCCGAACTGGCGCAGCAAACCCTGAAGGATCCCTACCTCTTCGATTTTCTCGGCGTGTCCGAAGATGCGCTGGAACGGGACATCGAGGGCGCGATGGTGCGCCATGTCACCAAGCTGCTGATGGAACTGGGTGAGGGCTTTGCCTTCGCCGGCCGCCAGGTGCATGTCGAGGTGGCGGAAGAGGATTTCTACATCGATCTGCTGTTCTACAATTACCGCCTGCACCGCTTCCTGGTGGTGGAGCTCAAGGGCGGCGCCTTCAAGCCGGAACACGCCGGGCAACTCAATTTCTACGTCACGCTGGTGGATGAGCGGCTGAAGAGTGCCGACGACCAGCCCACCATCGGCTTGCTGCTCTGCAAGCAGCAGCATCGCATCGTTGCCGAATACGCCCTGCGCGGCATGACGCAGCCCATTGGCATGGCGGAATACAAGCTGCAATTGCCGGATGATCTGGCGCGCTATCTCCCCAGCATCGAGCAGATCGAGGCCGAGTTGCAGGACGAGGCAGCGTCGGATGACGAGGACGCGCCAGCATGAGCCAGCAACGCATCACCGACGGGCTCACCGCCGCGTTCTCCAGTCATTCTATGGTCTTCTGGCACGATGCCGACGGCGAGTTCAGGGATCTGCTGGCGAAGGCGAAGGCTGTAAAAGGAGGGGCGAGTGATGCCTGAGCATCCATCCAACACGCTGGAGGAACTGCTGACTCAACCCGAAGGCAAAACGCTTGAATTCAAGCGCGACCTCTCGTCGCCCAAGCCCTTGCTGAAAACCCTGGTGGCCTTTGCCAATACTGCCGGGGGACGATTGTTTGTGGGCGTGACCGATGACCACCAGGTGCTTGGCGTGGCCAACCCTTTGGATGACGAAGAGCGCTTGTGTAGCCTGATTGCCGATCGCATCGCGCCGCGCCTGGTGCCCAATGTGGAAATGATCACCGTGGCGGGCAAGACCTTGCTGGTGGTCGAGGTGTTTGTCAGCGGCACGCGCCCGCATTGGCTCAAGGCCGAGGGGCCGGAGCATGGTGTCTATGTGCGACTGGGTTCGACCAGTCGGCAGGCGGATCAGGCGCTGATTGACGAACTGCGTCGCACAGCGGACGGTGTGGCCTTTGACGAGCTGCCCATGCCCGACCTGGGCTTGGACGATCTGGATTTGGTAGCAGCCAAGCGACTGTTTCAGGGCATCAATGATCTGGACGACCAGGCGCTGCGCACGCTCAGGCTGCTTACGCCGTATCAGGGCAGGTTGGTGCCGACCAAGGGCGCGGTGCTGTTGTTTGGCAAGCAGCGCACCCAGCACTTCTCCGATGCCTGGGTGCAGTGCGGTCGCTTCGTGGGCACGGACAAGGCGGCTATCTTTGACCATATCGACTTTCATGACCCGCTGCCGCAGGCGGTGGACAGCATCATGCTGTTCCTTAAAAAGCACGCCATGCGCGGCGCTGACTTTTCCGACACCCGGCGAAAAGATGTTTGGAGCATTCCGCTCACCCTGCTGCGCGAGGCCGTGATCAATGCTCTGGTGCATGCCGACTACTCGCAGCGCGGCGCGCCGATTCGTGTTGCCTTTTTTTGATGACCGCATCGAAATCGAAAACCCCGGCATTCTGCTGGCTGGAATGACGGTGGAGGACATGCGCCAGGGCATCTCCAAGATCCGTAACCATGTGATCGCCCGCGTGTTCCGGGAACTGAACCTGATTGAGCAGTGGGGCAGCGGAGTGCGGCGAATTTTTAGTGAAGCGTTGTCGCAGGGATTGCCTGAACCTGAAATTATTGAAGTGGGCATGCGCATGCGCGTGGTGGTGCATCTGGCCGAAGCGATCCGCCCGGTACAAGTAACCGAACAAGTAACCGAACAAGTAACCGAACAAGTAACCGAACAAGTAACCGAACAAGTAACCGAACAAGTAACCGAACAAGTAGCACGCTTCCTTGAATGCCTGAAGCAAGGCCCGCTCAGCACGCGCGAGGCGATGGAGCGTTTGGCGTTGCAGCATCGACCGACGTTTTCTGCGAACTATCTACTGCCGGCGCTGAACGCAGGATTGGTTGAAATGACTCAGCCGGAATCACCAAGAAGTCCTACCCAGAAATACCGCCTGATTGCTCCACCGTACCGCAGCGGTCGAACGCGGGTTGAACCGGAGGGATGCGGTAATGAATGAGGCTACTGACACCGATTTGTGCACGAGCCTGTTGCACAATCGCTCTCGTGTAGGCCCCGACGATTCCCGGCCAGGGCACTTTACGGCGGGAATCCAATGACCCAGCAACGCATCACCGAAGCACTGACCACCGCGTTCTCCAGCCATTCGATTGTCTTCTGGCACGATGCCGACGGCGAGTTCTCTTTCTCCGTCAGGAACCTCTTGCCCGAGGGTATCGAACTGCTCTATCTCGACGACCTGCCGGCCTTGTCGATCAAGCTTCAACTGGAGCGCGCGACGCCTCGGGCCAGGTTCCTCCTCTACAGCGCCAAACCGGTTCCCGACCCAGCCAGCGACTGGCTGCTGGACATCCGGCTGCGCAGCAGGAGCTTCCACGCCGACAATGCGTCGATCCTGCTGGAGGATCTCGGCCTGAGCTCGCAGCAACTGCGAGCACACCTGAAAGAGCGCGCCAAGTTCCTCAAATCAAAGGATCGTGTCGACCGCCTCAAGCGCTGGGTTACGCCCAACGATGCCGCCGGGGATCTTGACCGCAAGATGATCGCGGTATTGGCAAGAGCCGAGCAACCGGAACTTTCCGGCATCCTGCTGCGGCTTTTCTCTGCCCTCGTCCAGGACGGCGTCGCCAATCTGGATGCCGAACCGAAGGCGTGGACCGACATCGTCGCCAATGACCTGATGGACTCGTTCTGGGTCCTGGTCGAACAGGAAATGGGCTATCGCGATGCCGCGCCGACGCTTCGGGATCTACTGTTCCGGATCCTGGTGACGGATTTTTCGCGGACCGTCAGCGGTTCCTGTCCTGCGCAGTTGTCGCATTTCATCCTCAACGACAAGGCACGCGCGGCGAATGCCTCGGTCTTTGTTGCCGGATGGCGGTCGCACATGCAGCACTTCGGCAGCTACGACGCCTTGTCCGGCAAGGTGGCTCGCGAACTGGGGCTGAGCGCGGTAATTGCCGGTCTGCCCGCTGAATCGTTGGCGGAATCGATGACTTTCGAGGAAGTCGAGCGGCGCATCATCCAGGACCTCAAGGACCGCATCATCGCCGGTGCCGGTGCCGACATGGACACCCTGCGCGAATTGATCGCCCGTCGTCGCGACGGCCATTGGGCCAACAAGCTGCTGGCGCACTCCAGCGCGACGACACGCGCCTTGGCGTCGTGTTACGACGCGCTGGAAGCGGCGACCAGCTTCTTCGAGCTGAAGGAGAAGTTCAACGCCGGATTCGGTTTCGCCAACGCCGAGGCCGGCTTGACGGCGTACCAGTCCGGGCTGTTCCGCTTCGATCAACTCTACAGGCAGATCAACCATGCTGCCGATGGTGTCGAGCCGACGGGTTGGGCCTTGTTGCATGAGCTTCGCGAGCGCATCGAGAGCGCCTATTCGGGTTGGTTCGTGCCGCAGTTGGGATCTGCCTGGAGCAAGGTGCTGGAGGGCAGCGACGGGCTGCTATCACGCTGGAAGACCGGTGCCTGGGTCAATCAGCCGGACTTCTTCGAGCAGCACGTCATGGCGCATCTGGAGGCAGGAATCCGCCGCGTGTTCGTGGTGATCTCCGACGCGTTCCGCTATGAGGCGGCGGAAGAGCTGGTGCGCGAGATTAACGGCAAGAGCCGCTTCAAGGCGGCCCTGACAGCCATGCTCGGGGTGCTGCCGAGTTATACCGCGCTCGGCATGGCGTCGCTGTTGCCGCACCATACGCTGGCCTACAGGAAGAACAGCAACCTCGATGTGATGGCCGACGATGCCGTGGTTTCCACGCTGGAGCAGCGTAGCGCACATCTCTCCAAATATCAGGCGTTGCCGTCAAGGCCGATGAACTGCTTGCCATGGGCAAGGACAAGGGCCGGGAATTTGTTCGCGACCACCGTGTAATCTACGTCTATCACGACAGGATCGACCTGCTGGGCGACAAGCAAGGCTCGGAGGGGCAGACCTTCGACGCCGTGGCGCAGACGCTGACGGAACTCAATCAGCTCGCCACCTTCATCGTCAACAGCCTCAATGGGTCGCTGGTACTGATCACGGCCGATCATGGCTTTCTCTACCAGGAATCGGCGCTCGACGACGCCGACAAGTCCACACTCGGCGACAAGCCGGAAGGCACGTTACGGGCGAAGAAGCGCTACCTGCTGGGGCAAGGAATCGGCCAGAACAGCAAGGCGTGGTGCGGCAATACGGCCGTCACGGCGGGGACGACAGCGGGTGAGGGCAGCATGGATTTCTGGGTGCCGAAAGGGGCTGCCCGCTTTCACTTTGCCGGCGGCGCCCGCTTTGTGCATGGCAGCGCCATGCCGCAGGAGATCGTGATCCCGGTGATCACCCTGCGCGAAAGTGAAAACCAGTCGGCCAGGACGCGCGCGGTGGAATTCAGCCTGCTGGGCTCGTCGAACAAGGTGGTCACGAACAAGCAGCGCTTCGAATTCATCCAGACGGAACCGGTTTCGGAACGGGTATTGGCAAGGTCGGTGCTGGTCTCCCTGCGCGACGGGGAGACGATGATCAGCGACGAACAGCCGGTGACCTTCGACAGCAGTTCCGGCCTGATGGACGAACGCAAGCGCTCGGTGATCCTGACCATCAGGTTCGGTCAATACGACAAGAGCAAAGACCATTTCCTGATTGCCCGTGACACCCAGACCAGGGTCGAAGTGATGCGGATTCCGCTCAAGGTGGATCTGGCCTTCGCCAACGACTTCTAGAACCGATCATGACTGAACAACTCCCCGAGAACGACGCCGATCTCGATGCCCTGCTGAATCGGCATTTCGCCGGCAAGGTGGTGCGCAAGGATCTGACCAAGCTGATCAAGGAAGGGGCCAATGTTCCCGTCTATGTCCTCGAATACCTGCTCGGGATGTACTGCGCGTCCGATGATCAGGCGACCATCGACTCCGGTCTGGTCAATGTAAAGCGGATTCTCAGCGAGAACTATGTTCGGCCCGACGAAGCCGAGAAGGTCAAGTCGAAGATCCGCGAGAGCGGCAGTTACAAGGTCATCGACAAGGTGACGGTCAGGCTCAATGAAAAGCGCGATGCCTATGAGGCGCTGCTGTCCAATCTCGGGGTCAGGAATGCCGAGATTTCAGATACCTACGTTCGCCAGTTCGAAAAGCTGCTGGTGGGCGGCATCTGGTGCATCGTGACGCTCCAGTATCGATTCGAGGAGAACCAGAAGGGCTCGCCATTCCAGGTCACCGATCTGAAACCGATCCAGATGCCCACCATGGACATGCCAGGGCTGTTCGAAGGGCGCAAGGCCTTCACGGAAGCACTCTGGATCGATGCGCTGATCCGCTCAACGGGCATGGAGCCCTCCTGCTTCAAGGATCGCGTGAAGTGGCATTTGCTGGCGCGGATGATTCCGCTGGTCGAGAACAATTACAACTTCTGCGAACTCGGCCCGCGCGGCACCGGCAAGAGCCACCTCTACAAGGAGATCAGCCCGAACAGCATTCTGGTTTCGGGTGGGCAGACCACGGTCGCCAACCTGTTCTACCACATGGCGGCGCGCAAGGTCGGCCTGGTCGGCCTGTGGGACGTGGTGGCCTTCGATGAGGTGGCCGGGATCAACTTCAAGGATCAGGACGGCGTCCAGATCATGAAGGACTTCATGGCCAGCGGATCATTCTCGCGGGGACGCGAGGCGATCAGCGCGAACGCGGCGATGGTCTTCGTCGGCAACCTCCCGCAAGGCCAGACGGTCGAGTCGCTGGTCAAGACCAGCCACCTGTTCAGACCCTTCCCCGAGGTGATGATCGACTCGGCGTTCTTTGACCGCTTCCACGCCTATGTGCCGGGCTGGGAGATCCCGAAAATGCGCCCGGAGTTTTTCACGAACCAGTACGGGCTGATCGTCGATTACCTGGCCGAGTACCTGCGCGAAATGCGCAAGTACACCTTCGCCGACGCCATCGACAAGTGGTTCAAGCTCGGCAACAACCTGAATCAGCGCGACACCATCGCCGTACGCCGGACGGTGTCGGGCCTGCTGAAGCTGATCTGTCCCGCCGGCGATTACCACAAGGAGATCGTGAGGAAGTGTCTTGAGTACGCGCTGGAAGTCCGCCGGCGCGTGAAGGA
This sequence comes from Candidatus Accumulibacter contiguus, assembly GCF_012940005.1. GTDB lineage: Bacteria > Pseudomonadota > Gammaproteobacteria > Burkholderiales > Rhodocyclaceae > Accumulibacter > Accumulibacter contiguus. Next base: position 51,189 of record NZ_SPMX01000022.1, read on the forward strand.
GCAGCTCAAGAAGATCGGCGGCATGGAGTTCTACGACGTGCACTTCTCCTACATCGACCTTGAGGATAGTCAGGAGCGTTTTGTTGCCGTTCCCGAACAATCGAGCGGCGCACTGATTCCGGATGGCCGCCTCGCACCGGGAGCGCTGCACACGATCAGCATGGGAACGTCCGAAATGCCGGGGATCTACCGTATCGAAATTCAAACCATCGCCGGCGGTGGAAAAGTATCAGCGTCGGGTGCTGCACCACGCGAACCGGTGCGGGTTGCCTTCGACTATTTCAAGGCCAATTCCTCGCGCATCAGCGCATCGATCAAGCCAGGCGAACACGATTTCCACCTGCAGCTGCTCGAGTTGCAGAATGCGGGTGCGCCGCAGTCATTCACGCTTGCCAGCTTCATTGCCCTTTGCTCGGCAGCGCTGGGCCGCCCGGTTCAGTCGCAGATGGCAATCATGGGTGACATGAGCCTTGGCGGTACGGTGGTGCAGGTGCGCAATCTTGCCGAAAGCCTGCAGCTTGCGTTTGACGCCGGGGCGAAGAAGATACTGTTGCCAATGTCCAGTGTTGGCGATATTCCCAGCGTTCCGGGGGAACTGTTCGCCAAATTCCAGACCAGTTTCTATTCCGATCCGGTGGATGCGGTATTCAAGGCGATTGGGGTTGAGTGAGGTGAGTCTTGAGGAAGACGGTTCATGAAAAGCGCTTTGTTCGTTGATTTCGACAACATTCCGGTCTGCGCCGCCTTGACCCGCCAGAACAGGGGCGAGGAGATGGATGCTCTCTGCCGAGAGCATGACGTTCCCTTCTTTGTCTGGCGGAGATCAAGCCGCTATTACTTGTCGAAGGGTGTCGGTCGCGGCGTATTGTCCGCGGACGGCAGCAGCAGGGGGATCTTGATCGATGCCGACGGCTACATCACCTACGTCGGCCGCGCCGACGACGTGTTCAAGGATGCGGGCGGGGCAGGGGACGGGCAGGGCCATTGGCGACAGCCGCCGTGGCGGCGCTGGCCTGCGGATTGCTGGCGGCGCACGCGGCATTTGCCGAGGACCTGCCGTCGTGTCTGCGACGCGTGGCGGAGCAGGCACCACAGGAGGTGCTTCTCGCCGTCCGGCCGGGCGACGAGGAACTGCTGGCCCGGCTGGTGTACGCCGAGGCGCGGTCGACCGGCTTCGCCGGCGATCCGCGGGTGGCGCGCGGAATCGCCTGGGGCGTGATGAACCGGGTGCGTCTGGGCGAAGTGTCGGCAAGCGCGCGTCGGCGATACGGCAGCGGGGTCGCCGGGGTGATCTTCCAGCCGCAGCAGTTCAACCCGGCGGTCTCGCGACGTTCGCCCTTCGCCGCCGGCTTTCTCTGCCCGCAGGACGCGGCGGCGTGGCGGCTCGCCTTCGCAGCGGCCGGCATGGCGCTGCGCGGACACGACGCCGAATCAATCGCTTGCGATGCGGCAGTTGACCGGCATCTGCCGCCGCGGCGGTCCGCGTACCGGCAACAGGCGACGGGCGAGCACCATCTCAGCGGGGCACGGTGCCCCATGTGGCCGCTGCGGGCTGCGCGTCAGGGGCCTGCAGCGGCAGTTCGAGGACAAAGGTGGTTCCCGTGCCGGGTGTGCTGCGCGCCTCGATGCGGCCGCCGAGCACCCGGGTGGCGATGCTGTAGACGATGTGCAGGCCGAGGCCGCTGCCGCCTTGGCCGAGGCGGGTCGTGAAAAACGGATCGAAGATGCGCGGCAGGTGTTCGGCGGCAATTCCACAGCCGTTGTCGCTGACCGTCATGGTGATGCGTCCGTTGAGGGGCTGGCTCACCTCGATCTCGAGGAGGCCTGCTTCGGCCTGCGCGAAGCCATGCTTGAGCGCGTTGGCTGCCAGGTTGGTGATGACTTGGCCCAAGGGGCCGGGGAAGCTGTCCATGACGATGCCGTCCGGGATGTCGACCCGGAGGCGATGCGGGGTCTTCCTGTACTGCGGTTCCAGTGTGGCCACGATCTCGCCGATCGTCGCCGCGAGGTCGAACTGCCGGCGCTGCGCGCTGGTTTGGTCGACGGCGACCTGCTTGAAGTGTCCGATCAGGTCGTTCGCCTGCAGGAGGCTGCGCTCGAGCAGGCTGGTGGCCTGCATCGCAACGGCGAAGAAGTCCCGCAGCGCCGTGCGCGACAGGCTCGCGCCCTCCGTCAGTTGCGAGAACTTGCGGATCCTGTCCGACAGGGTGGTGGCCACCATCAGGCTGTTGCCCAGCGGTGTTCCCATCTCGTGCGCCACGCCGGCTACCAGCGAACCCAGCGAGGCCAGCTTCTCGCTGCGGATGAGTTCTTCCTGGGCGCGACGCAGGGTGTCCAGCGTTTCCCGCAACTGCGCGTTGGAGGTGGCGAGCTCTTCGGTGCGCAGCCTGACGCGCTCGTCGAGATCCTCGTTTGCACGCCGGAGGGACTCCTCGGCCTGCTTGCGGGCGGTGATCTCGAGGGCGGCCCCGACCGTGCGCAGTGGCTGACGCGAGCCGCCCTCGCCAGCGAAAGACGTCTGCCCCATCGCCAGCACCCAGCGGACGACAGCGGCGTGGCCAACGATCCGGTACTCGGATGCGTACTGGCCGTCGCCGCTCGGGTCGTGGGCGAGGCGAGTGGCCGCCAGCACCATCTCGCGGTCGTCGGGATGGACGAACTCGATGAACCCATCGACGGTCCGTGGCTCATCCGCTCCCCAGCCGAATATCGCGCCCATCTCGGGCGACCAGTAGATCGTGTCGGCCCGGTGATCGTGGTCGAAGATGCCGATCCCGGAGACGCGGATCGCCTGCCGCAGGCGGTCCTCGCTCTGGCGCACCGCTTCTTCGGCGCGCCTGCGCTCGGATACGTCGCGCACGAAGGCGAAGCCGTAGACCCGACCGCCGAAAGCGATGGATCGCGACGATGCTTCGACCGGGAAGATGCTGCCGTCCTTGCGCCGGTGCCGCGTGCCGTTGCCCAGCAAGCCGGCCAGTTCGGAGCCTTGCGCCGATTCGCGCCAGCCGGCTTCGCTGGTGTCCGGATCGACATCCCAGAGGTGCAGCCGCAACAGTTCTTCGCGCGTGTAGCCGAGCGAGCGGCACGCCTGATCGTTGGCATGGACGAAACCGCCGTCCCGGTCCAGCCAGAAGATGGCGTCCGACGCGTGCTCCACCGAGAGGCTGGTCAGCTCCAGCATCTCCTCCGACTGCTTGCGGGTGCTGATGTCGGCATGCGTGCCGAGCAGCCTGAGCGGCCGCCCTTGCCCGTCGCAGGCGACCACCCTGCCGACCGACTGAATCCATCGCCATTCGCCCGACCTGGTCTGCAGCCGGTACTCCAGCTGATATTCGGTGCGAGTGCCGGCGATGCACTCGTGCAATGTCCGCCCGGCGGCGTCGCGGTCGTCCGGGTGCACGCGCTCGAGCCAGCTCGCCGCATTCAATTCCAGTTCGCCGGCTGCGTAACCCAGCATGCCGGCATACTCGGCGCTGATCACCGCCTCGCCGGTGCCGAGGTCGAGGTCGTAGAAGCCGAGGTTCCCCGCGACCAGGGCGAGGCGCAGTCGCTCCTCGTTGTTCTTCAGCGCCGTTTCGGCGTCGCGACGTCTCCGGTTTTCGTGCACGGCCTCGGTGAGACTTGCGCAGTTGTTCAGGAAGGGAGCGAGCTGTGTCGCCAGTTGCTCGCCGTAGCCCCCCTTGCGGTTGGCGACACCGACCATTCCCACCAGCTCGTCGCCACGGAAGAAGGGCAGTCCCATGAATGCGTTCAGCGCGGGATGGCCGGGCGGACGGCCGTGTCGCCGCGGATCGTTGTCGGGATCGTTGGCGATCACCGGCCTTGCGGTGGTCATCACGGCGCCGAAGAGCGTGTTCAGGTTGCGGAACTCCAGACCCTGTGGCGCATGCGTCGCGTAGAATGCCCGCGTTTCGTCGTTCCAGGCGATGTTGGTGATCGCCTGCGTGCGCAGGAAGGGCGAGCCGTCTTCGTTGCGGCATACCTCGCCGATGAAACCGTACTCGCTTTCGGTCATCTCCAGCAGTGAGGACAACATGCGCTCGAAGACCTCGCGGGTATCGGCGCCAGCGATGTACAGGGCCTGCGTCTGGCTGATGGCGTTGATCAGGGTGTTGGAGGTGCGCAAGGATCTCTCCGCGCCCTTGCGCCGGCGGATGCTGTTGATTAGCAGGAGCACGGCCAGGCTCAAGGCGAGGAGCACGGCCGCCGTCACCCAGACGGTGCCGCGATACTGATCGTACAGCGTCGGCGGCTTGCCGACGACGACGCTTCCTTCGGGAAGTTCAGACTCGTCGATGCCGTGGCGCTGCATTTGGCCATGGTTGAAGACGTAGGCGAGCGGCGCCTGTTGCACCGGAATGCTCCGCGCGTCCTCGCCCGCCAGGATGCGCAGCGCCATCCGTGCCGCGAGCCGACCGATGTCGGTGCCGTCCTCGACCTTGCCGCCGAGGGTCAGGCCGCCGCGAACGCGATGGCTGGTGATGTCGAACAGCGGCGCCGGCGACGCGGCGCTCACCCGGCCGATGACTTCCGCCGGACTGTGCCACTTGCCCGCAGCGTCATGGGCGGAGGCCAGGACGAAGACGATGTCCTCGGCCGACAGCGCGGCGGCGCTGGCGACGATTTCCTCGAGCTCGAGATCGTGCTTGATCCGGATCGGTATGTTCGTCTTCAGCGTGCCGAGGACCTCGCGCGCATGCTCCAAACCCGTGCCGGAATCGGCCCGGTTCGCGTACACCACGACTTGCGCGGCCTTCGGTCGCAGGTGCTGTGCCGCCTGCAGGGTCGACGGGATGTCGATCCGTTCGATCACTCCCGTGATCGCGATCTCCGGCGGCAAAGCTGTCGCGTCGAAGGCCGCCGCATCGCTGAAAACGACCGGCGTGCCGGCGAACAGCGACGGCTGATTCCTGGCGAGGAAGGAAACGGCTGCGTCATCGGTGGCGATGATCAGGTCGAAGCGCTGCGAGCGGTAGCGGCGCCCGAGATGGTCTGCGAAGCCGCGCTCGTCGTAGGGGGCCGGCAGTCGCAGGACATCCATGTACTCCAGGAAGATCTCCGGACGCAGGCGGCTCTCCTCGAGTACCGACGTGATTCCTTCGACCTGGGCGTCGGTCCACGCGAAACCCAGGTGGTACGAGCTCAGTACGAGAACGGCCTGGCGATCGGGAGCAGCCTGGACGTCGTCGGTCGCGATCAGGAAGGTCGCCAGGATCGCTGCCCAGCCGAGCATCCGGATGCCGTTCAGGACGCGCATGCCGGCCACGCTGATCCGCGCCAGTTGGCGCGCGGCAAGCCGGACGCGGACCGCGGCTGCGCCCGCGTCAGGTTTCATGCGGTCCACCCGGGTCGTCCCGAGCCAATCCGCTTCCCGCCCGTGACCACCGAGCTTCGCGGCCGTCAAGCCTGCCCGCACTGCATCGCCTCGATCTGCTGCCGCAGATCAGCCGCCCGCCGCCGCCCGGCCTCGTCCCCGAGCACCGCACAGGCTTCGTCCACTTGCGCCAGCACCGCCAGCGCGGGCGCGAACGCCTGCCCCATTGCCAGGAACTGCGCAAGAAGCGGCCCGACGGCCGAGATCCCGTCGGGAATGCGCATCTGCGCGGCGATGTCGTAGGCCTGGCGGAGGCTCTCGAAAATGGCCAGGAAACCTTCCTCGGTCTGCTGCTCGTTCCTGTCCAGACGCAATGAAGCGATCTTGAAGTGCACCACCGACTTCTCGCGCACATCGCCGAGCTTTTCATAGACCGGCAGCTCTTCTTCCCGCCGGATGCGCAGCGCCTCGTCGAGCTGCCCGCGCGCCTGCAGGATGTCGGCCTGACCCCCGCGCGCAATCGCGACTTCCCGCTCTGCACCTGCCGAACGGAAAAGCTCCACCGCCTCCGCAAAGCAGCCATTGGCGCCGTCGGGATCACCGCTGGACTGGGCGGCCCTTGCTTCCCGCAGCAGCGCCGAGCCACGCTCGAAGGGCGAGGTGGCGCGGTTCTTGAGCCCCGCGACGCTCGCCATGCGCAACCCTGGGTCGCCGGCGCGGTCCGCCACATCATGGACGGCAGACCAGAAGTCGCGGGACGGAGCGTGGCCTTGCGCAGCGAGCGCCTGGCGCGCCGGCAGGACCAGTTGATCGAGGATGGCCTGGGCGCGGTCGCCCTGCTCGTGGCGATGGCGGGCGAGCACGGCGGTGGCGGCGTCGATCAGCCGGGCTGGCGCTGCCGACCCGGCCCGCTGGATCAGGCGCCAGGCCTCGGCGGCAAAGGCGACCGGCCAGCGGAAGGTGTCGCCGTCGATCCACGCGTCTGCGAGCGCCGGCAGCGCGGCGGCCGCCCATTGGCGGGCGTCGTCGTCCGCGATGGCATCGACCAGCGGGCGGGCGAGCGGGTTGACGGCGGCGTGCGCGATGTCGGCCAGTTGCCCATGGTCGTCGAGCAGGCCGAGGCCGAGCAGGCGCTGTGGAATCGGACGTCCTGGCGCGCACAGCGACGGGCGCGAGTTGCAACTGTGAGAGATAGGCATGCGCCGACATGACTGAGGCCTCCTGAGTGTGATGGCGGGCCGCGCCGGCGAGGCGACGGCTGATGGCCGGCAAGCGGCCAGAGTCCGCGGTCTCGCGCAGGACTGGCAAGCCTCCCTGCTACGAATCCGATGCCGTCCATTCTAGCTGATGGCACACGACATCTGGCGCGTATCCGTGGTTTTCACCGTGCCCTGGCGGTCTCGATGGCTGGAGCATCGCTCCGGCTAGGATTCGCTGCGCGCGTCGCCCGACAATGGCAGGAACTCGCCGTCGCGCGATTGCTGCAGGCGGACTGCAGGGTTGTACTTGAGGCAGTTGGGTACGCAGTCGCACTCGAATGCGATTTTCATCAGCGCGATCTTGCCCTGGTTTTTCAGCTCGAAGATCCGCGGCACGACTTTGTCGCGCAGCGATTCCGGGTCGATGGTGTTGACGTAGATCAGGGTACCGCCCTCGAACCCGGCGGGGTTGGAGACACGCCACTTGATCTGCACCCGCCACGGCATCGGCACATCGGCATCGGGCGGTTTGTAGTGCCATTCCTCGTTGCACGGGATGCCCGGCCCCATCGCGGCGTGGCAGGCGTGCACCAGATCCGAGACGGCGCGCAACTCATCGACCGAATGGTTCCACGGCTGGCTGCGCTCGCTCTTCGAATAGACCTCGAGCGTCGGAAACCGATGCCCGAAGCCGGCGAAGGCGATCGCATGGTCGTTCTCGGCGAACACCAGATTGCGGTAGGCCGCGTAATTGACCGCCTCCTCGTTGTAAATGTTCGGGTTGGCCCGCACCAGGCGGATCTCCATGTCATTGGAGACCCCGCGCTCGTCGATGGCGACCAGTTGTTTGTGCAGATGATCGAACGATGCGCCGGCCGGTTTCAGCCAGTTCTGGAACACGGCCACGTAGCGCACGTAGCGGTTGGACAGGTAGATTTCGCGCAGCGCCTCGATGGTGAAGCGAAAGTACTGGTAGTGCTCCTCGGGCGTCATCGAGCCGGAACCGGCGAGCTGATTGGCATGGGTTGCGCCGTCGATGAAATGGCGGTTGGCGATGATGAGTTCATGGCCGCCGCCGAAGAACGCGTTGGCCATCGCGATCTTCTCCTCGATCGGTGTGGCGCGGACCGTCGCCTCGTCGGCCCCGCAAAGCCGCATCCGCGTGTTGACGATGTCGAGCACATGGCGCCAGCCGCGCTCGCTCGCGAGGTAGTTGTCCTTGCGCGACTGCAGCGAGACCGGCAGCGTGTAGTCGTAATTCTTTTGCCAGTAATCGCAGGAAACGATCTCGAACAGATTCGGCACCCGCCGGAATGCCCAATCGGTATTCACGGTCTCTTCGGCCGACAGCCCCTTGATCGTTTCCCAGCCGGTGGCAGTGCGTACGAGACGGGCTTTCTCCGGCGGCGTCTCGAACAGCCGGCTTTCGCAGAAGGTGCAGTGCTTGCCGTGCCTGGCGGGATCGAGCGGTGCGCCGGCATGGTTGTCTTCACCGAGCGGGCGATGGCCGCGACCCGGCACCGTCCAGACCTCGGTACCGGTAAACGGGTTGAACTGCTTGATCGTGCCATCGCGCATGCGGATCAAATAGTCGGCGACCGGCATCATGTCATGCGTTATCGGAGCGTGAGTTCGAGGTTCAGGGAAGATCGACATCATACTAATTGACGGGTGACGCAATCAGTCGCTGGCTCCAGCGCGCACGTCGAACTCGACTTTCCAGTGCTGCGGACCATCGTGCGGCAGGGCTTCGAGTTCGAGCGTGCCGGCTTCGGTGATGCGCGCATGCAGCCTGACGCGCACCACCTCGCCAGCGGCACGGCCTTCGCTGGGCAGGGTGGTCTGGATCTCGTCGAGTTCCTGCAGTTCTTCGGGTTCCCAATCGTCGAGCAGGGTGCCCACCTGGTCCTGACGGCGGACCGACGAGCCGAAGAAGCGAAAGCGCACCTGCTCGCCGACGACCAGGCCGAATTCCAGCTCCGACAAGGCGGCTTCGCTGCCTTCTTCCATGCCGAACGGTGCCAGGCACAGCGCCTGCACCGGTGGCTGCAGGCCGGGTACCGCGGGCATCACCGATTCGACCGCGACATAGTACGCCTGCGCCGTGCCGCCACGGATACGCACGCCCTGGCCGCGCCGGACGTAGCCGTAATAGGCGGCACCGCGCGCGACGGCGAGGTCGAGGTCGGCGCCTTCGAGCAGGCGTGCGGCCGGGGCGGCCTCGGCGGTGAGCCAGGAATTGACCGTCGTCAGGGTGCGCTCGGCGAGCAGTTCGGACTTGAAGACGCCGCCGTTGAAGAGCACGGCGGTCGGATGCAGAAAGGTCGCGTCTTCGGGCAACTCGCCGGTGAAACCCTCGAGATCGGCGGTCGCGGCGACCTGGCGGGCGAGAAAAGCGGCCAGGTGACGGGTGATGGCAGCATCCTGCGCGTAGGGCAGGCCGAGCTGCGTCAGGCCGCCGCGTCCACGGCCCTGCGGGCGATCGGCGATCTTTGCTGGCGGGAAGAAACCTTCGAGCAGCGTTGCGGTGAGTTCTGCACGCGTCAGTTCGCTGCGGATCGATCCGCCGATCAGCTTGGCGCCGCGGCTGGCGATCACCAGCGGCACGGCAGCGAGATCGGGATCGCTGAGCAGCGTTTCCTTGGCACCCCGGCAGGCGTGCGTCAGCGCCCGCAGTTGCCAGGCGTCGAGCTTGCTGCCCTGCGCGGCCAGCTTGCCGGCGACGGCATAGGCCAGCGCCAGGTCCATGTTGTCACCGCCGAGCAGAATGTGCTCGCCGACGGCGACACGATGCAGTTCGAGGTTGCCTTCCCGTTCGAGCACGGCGATCAGCGAAAAGTCGCTGGTGCCGCCGCCGACATCGACGACCAGGATGATGTCGCCGGGCCGTACCTGTTTGCGCCAGCCGCCGGCGCTCTGCTGAATCCAGCTATAGAGCGCCGCTTGCGGTTCTTCGAGCAGGGTCATGCGCTCGCAGCCGGCGGCACGCGCCGCTTCGGCAGTCAGTTCGCGGGCCGCCGGGTCGAAAGAGGCGGGAATCGTGACGACGATCTCCTGCTCGACGAAAGGGGCCTCCGGCTGCGCATCATCCCAGGCGGCGCGCAGGTGTCCGAGATAGCGCAGCGAGGCTTCGAGCGGCGACAGGCGCGCCACTTCCGGCGGTGCGTCGTTGGGCAGGATTGCCGCGCGCCGGTCGACGCCGGCGTGGCAGAGCCAGCTCTTGGCGCTCGACACCAGGCGGATCGGCGTTGCCGCACCGCGGCTGCGCGCCATTTCCCCGGTCGCATAGTCCAGTTCATCGGTCCACGGCAGGTCCAGATCGCCGTCGGCGAGCTCGCTCGGGTGCGGCAGGTAAATGAATGACGGCAGCAGGCCGAGCGCCTCGATTGAACCGGGTGCGGTCAACTGCGGCACCTGCAGCACCTCCTGCACGACCTGCTCGCCATCGCAGGCGCCGATATCGACGTAGGAGAGAGCGCAATGCGTGGTGCCCAGATCGATTCCGATCGAAAATTTTGGCTCGCTCATAGTTCCACCTCTGCGGGGGCAACGATGTTCAGTTGATGACTGCCGCTCAACTTGGGCAGGCGGGTTTCGACCACCCGCCAGCCGCGGTGAGTGATGCTGCCGTGGAAGGGGGGTTGGCCGACGACATTGCCGGTGACGCGAATCGCCGCTGCGTCGAAGCCTGCCGGCAGCGTGATCCGGCTGCCTTCGGCTTCATCGCGGACCGGGCGGATCGTGAAGTTGTCGTGCAGCACCTTGCGACAGCCTTCATGCACGACGCGTACCGCAGCGCCGATGTCGGCGTCGGCATAGGCGGCGACATCCTCCTGAATGAAGTCGATGAAGCGCGCCTCGCGCTGCAGCAGGCCAAGGAGTTGCAGTGCGCCGTCGGGAGCGGCTTCCCGGAGCGGCACGACGACCGGTTTGGGTGCCGGCGCCGCTGCCGAAGGTTCGGCGCGCTGTTCTCCGAAGCGCAGCGCCTGCACGCGCGCGGCAAACTGGCCATCGGAAAGGATCGAGAAGAAGGTGCCAAAGGCGAGGGAGATCCTGCTCAACAGGGAAGGATTGGCTGGTTTCATGAAATGGTCCTGGTGTCTGCCGCAGCAGCTCGGTAAGGGGCTTCAAGACTCCGCCGCAGCCCGCAGGCAAGCGTCGCGCCGGGTCTTCTGCGAAGAGGGGCGATCGCTCTGGTTTGCGCATGCTGGCCGTGGCCGGGGTGTGAGACAACGCCAGTCGAGGGATGCCGCACGGCTGGAAGCCGAGCTGTGGCAGACCCTCCCGGTGTGCCTGTTGCAGTGCAATATATACGATTTTTCGGTTTTCGGGTAGCGCCGGCCAGTCGCAGTGTCATTTGTGAAGCCTAAGCTCGCAAGGCCCGCAGGGCCCACCTTCGCCTTGAACTCCGTTGTCTGCACCTTCCGCCTCTTGTTGAGCCTGCATCCCGGTCGCCAGCACTGCGGCAATGTAGTCTTCCGGCAGGCGATATTCGACAGCCAGTTCGGCGGCGCTCTTGCCGCTGGCCTGGATGCTCGCCATCCAGCCTTCGAGGCCGGTGGACAGCGAGCGACCAGCCTGTTCGCCAGCACGGGTGATGCTTTCCCCGGCTTCGACGGCGTACTTGTTGGCGTAGCCACGCGGCGTCACCATCAGGCCGTGCCGGATGAAAGTCCTGGAATTGCCGATCAGCACCGTCGACAGCATGCCGATGTCGCACTCGTTCATGCGCTCGAGCGTCGTCAGTTCGATGCTCTGCTTCGGGCGGTAGCCGGATTTGACGATGGCCACCGGCGTCTGCGGGTGACGATGGCGCAGGAAGAGACGCCGGGCCTCGACGATCTGCCGGGTGCGGCGGCCGCTCTTGGGGTTGTAGAGGGCGACGACGAAATCGGCATAGGCGACGGCATCGAGCCGGCGGGCGATGGTCGGCCACGGCGTCAGCAGGTCGGAAAGCGATATGGCACAGAAATCGTGGGTCAGCGGTGCGCCGACCAGCGCCGCACAGGTATTCAGCGCCGAAGCGCCAGGAACGATCTCGACCTCGATCTCCGAGTCCGGCGTCCAGCCGGCCTGGAACAGTACTTCGAAAGTCGGCCCGGCCATCCCGTAAACGCCGGCATCGCCCGAGGAAATCAACGCTACCTTCCTGCCCTGGCGGGCACGCTCCAGCGCCACGATGGCACGGTCGATCTCTTCGGTCATCGATTTCCTGATGATCTCCTTGCCCTTGACCAGATCGGCCACCAGACGGAGGTAGGTGGCGTAACCGATGACCGTGTCGGCTTCGGCAATCGCCGCGCGCGCGCGCGCGGTCAGGTGCTCACTGCTGCCTGGGCCGAGGCCGACGAGCATGATCTTGCCGGTTTTTTCAAGGGGAGCGTTCATTGGGGGATCCTGGCAATGGAGACGGTGACATGGCGGCCATCGGGACCGCGCAGCTTGTGTTTTTCGATCAGCAGCAAGGACGGCTCGGCATTCGCCGCCAGCAGCGCCGCCGCTTCGGAGACCGACGGCGTGCCGGTATGGCGGCGAACGGTTTCCGAGGGATGCGGCACCGCGACTTCGGCGAGTACCGCTGCCGGATAAAACGAACAGCGCCAGCCATTTTCCTCGACCACCTGCAGCAGGCCGGGCTCGTCGGCCTTGAGGTCGATGCTGGCGACCGCACGCACGTCGGCCAGCGTCGCAGCGCAAGCCGCCAGCGCTTCGGCGATGCCTTGTGCGATCGTCGCCGACGGCGTGCCACGGTCGCAACCGATGCCGAGGGCGACCTTCATGCCGCTGCCCTGCGGCAAGGAGCCAGCGCGGAGTATTCCATGGCAGAAGCCGGAACCCTCTTCAAGCTTCGGGAGGGGGGCGATAGACGATCCGCTTTCCCGCCAGTCGGGAGGCCAGTTCAGCCGGCATCGCGCGCGTCGCAATCCACAGCACGGCAGCGAAGCGGTCGGCATCGACGTCCTCCAGTTGATCGAACAGCGTCAGATTCGCCGGCAGGGGCCCCCGCCGGCCATTGGCGTGGTTTGCCCACCAATCCCTGCTGCCCGCCTCCTGGACCAGTGCGACGGCTTCATCATTGACCACCGCGGCACTGCAGCGGACCAATTCGGCATGCGTCGCTTCGAACACCCAGCCGAGTTCGCGGCCAAACAGGTCGACGGCCAGCGTCTGACGAGCGTCGGAAGCGGTGGTCAATACCGGCGTCGCGCCGAGCGCGCCGGCCAAGTGCCCGGCCAGTGCATTGGCACCACCGAGGTGGCCGGAAAGCACCGGGATGACGAACCGAGCGGCTTCGTCGATGACGATCACCGCCGGGTCGCTTTCCTTGCTGCCGAGGTGCGGAGCGATCAGGCGGACGACGGCGCCGAGCGAGACGATGGCGACGATCGCGTCAACCGCGGCGAACCAGGCCGGCATCTGATCACCGACCTTGCCGGTGTAGAACCGGGCGGCGTCTGGCGCTGCGGCTTCGGCTTCAGAGCGGAATTTCTCCGGCGCGAACAGGCGGGCGCCGGGTAGTGCGGCGACGATCCTGCCGGCCAGAGCGACCCCGTGGCGGGTAATGGCCAGGACGGCGACCTGCATCGCTCAGGGCCTGCTGGCTGGATCGATCGCAGCCAGCGCCGCTGCGCCGGTTTCCCGGCGCTGGCGGCAGCCACGGCGCAGTTCGCCGCGCAGCCGTTTCGGGTTCTGCACCAGCATCAGCGACAGGTAATTGACCTTTTCGCCCTTGAGGCTGGTGACATCGCGAACGATACGTTCATTCGGCGAGCCGACTTTTTCGATGAACACCGAGGTCGTGAGCAGTTCGCGCCGCGCCAACAGTTCGATGATTTCATCGATCAGCGGTTTCACCTTCAACAACGCCAGAGTGTCGAATTCGTCGAGCAGGTGGTCGATGAGTTCGATGCCATAGGCGGCAGGGATGATCGCGAAGGTCTCATCTTCCTCGGCGAGAACGGTGTCGGCGGCGGCGGCGGCGGCGGCGAACGAGGACACGCCGGGGATGGTCTCGACCTCGATGGCCGGTACCAGCTCGCGAACGACGCGGGCGAGGTGGCCAAAGGTGGCGAAGGTCGAGGCATCGCCTTCGACCAGAAAAACCAGGTCGCGCCCTTCGCCAAGCAGCTCGACGGTGCGTTCGGCGGCGCAAACCCAGGCGCGGCCGAGAATCTCGGGGTCGCGGGTCATCGGGAAGAGCAACTGTTCGGCATCGGCCGGCACCGTCAGACCGCCGCGCTCGACGATCGACAGCGCATACGACGATTCCTCGGCTTTCTTCAGCGGGTATAGCCAGCGGGCGCCGGATTGCAGCGCTGCCCAGGCCCGGCGGGTGATCAGCCCGGGGTCACCAGGACCGAGCGAAGCGCCGATCAGCCTGCCGTAGCGTGTATGTTCAGACATTCAGGGTCCTTTAATTGGTCGAATCCTTGCGAAAGTACATGGCCAGAGCCGTCAGTCTGCCCTGCTGGCCTCTGCGAGGGCATGGATGCCCCCCTCTCCCCCAACCCCTCCCCCGCGAGGGGGGAGGGGAGCCTATCGGTCACTCCCAACACTATGATTCACATCCTTTCTCGGGGCAGTCCCCAGCACGGTCGAATCGATCACGCACAGTCCTCGCTCCGCCTGGCGGTCACCACCCAGATCGGGTTCTGCGCCGCCAGCCGGTGCATGTCGAGAATCGGCTGACTGCGGCTGGCCTGCAGTTGCACGAGGTCCCAGACGGCATGGCGTTCGCTGAGCACCGCCGTCGCGGTGGCGAGATTCTCCAGCGTGACGAAGTTCATCACCAGCCGGCCACCCGCTTTCAGACGGGCCAGCACCCGCTCGATCAGCGCGGCGAGTTCGCCGCCCGAGCCGCCGATGAAGACGGCGTCCGGGTCGGGCCAGGTGTCGAGCCCGGCCGGTGCCCGGCCTTCGACCAGGGTGTAATTGCCGATCCGCCAAAGCGCCGCATTGGCGCGCGCGTTGGCAGCGTCGGCGGCATTCTTTTCGATCGCCCAGACATGACCGAAGGGCGCCAGTCTCGCCGCTTCGAGGCCGACCGAACCGGCACCGGCGCCGATGTCCCAGACCACCGCGGCTGGCTGGATGCGCAACTTGGCGAGCGAAAGGGCACGCGCTTCCTGCTTGGTGATCAGACCTTTCTCCGGCGATCGCTGCCGGTATTCGAGGTCTTCGAGACCGAAAGCCGGTCCACCGGTGCCGGCGGGCCGTTCGACGAGCACGATGTTCGGTTCGGGAAAGGCCATGCCTGCGACTTCGTCTGCGGCAAGATCGGCAAACAGTCGTTCGTCGGGCATCTGCAGGCGGCAGGCGATCGAGATCCTCGCCTCGCCGCCATAGCCGGCCGTGATCAGCGCCCTCGCCAGTCGCGCCGGGTTGTTTTCGGGACTGGTGAACAGCGCGACGCGCGGGTGCATGGCAATCGCCCGCAGCAGCGGATACAGACCGTGTGCAGGCGTCGCGCCGACAAACCATTCGCCGGCATCGGCGCGGTGACACGAGGCAATCCGGATGTCCTGCCAGGGCGTCTTGAAGCGGGCAAAGGCCAGTTGCAGCGTCGACACGTTCGGCAGGATGTCCACGTCGTCACGCCCGATTCGGCTGCTCAGCCAGGAAGCGATGCCGTGACAGAGCGGGTCGCCGGTGGCCAGCACGGCGACGCGTTGGCCCGCGGCGCGGGCGCTCAGAATCCAGTCGGGAAGCTCGCCGAGCGCGCCGTCCATGTCCCTGATCATCGCCGTGGCCGACAGCCAGGGACGCACCAGTGCCAGTGTGCGGCCGGCGCCGATCACCAGCTCGGACACGGCCAGTCGCTGGCGCGCCGCATCGGACAAGCCGGCCCAGCCGTCATCGAGGATCCCGATCAGGGCGCAGGGTTCAGGCCAGCTCATCTTCTTCCAGACGACAAATGAAGCGTCCTTCGAAATCGCAGACCAGAATACTGAGCTGGTAAGGGCCGGGGTAAGCGCTTTTCAGGCTGCGGATGGCCTTGCCGGCCAGCGAACGGTGGAAAGCAAGGCTCAGGCCCAGGTTGGCGAGGCGTTCGGCAGCAAAGCGGGCCGTTTCGGCGGCACGGATCGCCTCGACCAGATCGGGCGGTGCACCGACTTCCTGTGCCGATGCAGCGAGAATGTCACGGTCGATCTCGGCCTTCCAGGCATGCGTGACGCTGAGTCCCTGGCAAATCTTGGTCAGCTTGCCGACCATCGCACCCAGATAGACACGAGCCAGGCGGTGTTTGACCGCCGACTGGAAAGCCGCCTTGACGAAGTCGCCCATCTGGACGAAGCACGCTTCGTCGAGTTCCGGCAACTGGCGCATGGCGAATTTTTCGGTGCGCCCGCCGGTGGTGAAGACGACCCTGGTCTGACCCTGCTTCGCCGCGACATCGACCGCCTGGACGACGCTGGCGCGGAAAGCGGCCGTCGAATAGGGACGGACGATGCCGGTAGTGCCGAGAATCGAAATGCCGCCGATGATGCCAAGGCGAGCGTTCAGCGTCTTTTTCGCCATCGCGTCGCCACCGGGAACGGAAATGGTGACCTCCAGACCGTCGTGGAGCAGCAGTTCGCCGGCGACTGCAATGACGTTGTCCCGGATGTTGCGGCGCGGAACCGGGTTGATGGCTGGACCGCCGACGGCGAGGCCGAGGCCGTCTTTGGTGACGACGCCGACCCCGAAACCCCCCTGGAGAAGCACCTCGCCGGCCCGTTGCGGCAGCCGCCGGACAGCGGCCGTCAAGTGTGCGCCATGCGTCGCATCCGGGTCGTCGCCGGCGTCCTTGACGACCACCGCATGCGCGACCCGCTCTCCACCCTCTCCATCGAAGCGCCCGCCGCTGACCGCAAAGCGGTGCTCCTGGCCATTCGGCAGACGGCAGAGAACGCTGTCCGGTAGCACGCCGGTGAGCAGGCCGAGCGTTGCCGCGCGTGCGGCGGCGGCGGCGCAGGCGCCGGTAGTGAAACCGCTGCGGTTGCCGCGTGCGCGCCGGCCATCGCCCTTGCGGACCCTGGCCGGAGCGAGCGCCTGCCCGAGGTCGCTCAAGCGGTGCTCTGCTGCGCCGCTTCGGCGAGGCCGAGCAGCGCGTGCATGCTGGCGACGACCAGCGTCGAACCGCCCTTGCGGCCCTTGATCGCCACCCACGGGGTATCGGTCAAGGTCATCAGCAGCGCTTTCGATTCGGCAGCCGAGACAAAGCCGACCGGCATGCCGATCACCAGCGCTGGTCTGGCTCCTTCTTCGCGGATCAGGCGGATGACTTCGATCAGTGCCGTCGGGGCATTGCCGATGCCGACGATGGCGCCGTCGAGCCTGCCGAGCCGCTGCGCCTTGCGCATCGCCTGGACGGCGCGGGTCGTGGCCTCGGCCCTGGCCAGTTCGATGACCTCCGGATCGGAAATGTAGTGCTGGGTACGCATGCCGAAGTGCCTGAGGCGTGGCGCCGAAAGGCCGACGCAGATCATTTCGACATCCGCGACGATCGGCGTGCCGCCCTTCTGGACAGCTGCCAGACCGGCCCGTATCGCATCGGGGTGAAAGGCAGTCAGGCCGTTGAATTCGAAGTCGGCACTGGCGTGAATGATGCGGCGCACCAGTGGCCACTGTTCGTCGGTGTAGTCGTGCTGCCCGACCTCGGCGTCGATGATGGCAAAGGAGTCGTGCTCGATGGCGCGGCCGGCGGCAGTGAGCTGTTCGGTAATCGTATTGGCGGCAGTAGGGGTGGCCGTGGTCATGTCCGGAGTCTCCGAAGTCTCAGTCGTGTGGATGGGCACAACCATGATCGTGTGCATGGGGGTGCCGGTGATCGTGAACCGGGGCATGGCCGCAGCCTGGAGCGGCCAGGGCCGTATGGCCGTGCTCGTGCAGATGCTCGGCCTCGGCCAGTTCGCGATACTTGCAGCCATCGCATTCGAGCATGCCACCTGCGGGGGTCTCGCCGCAGACCTTGTCGTCGAGCAGGTCGAAGATGCCCTTGTCGAAGCCGAAGTGGCTGCCCAGGCCGAAAGCGACCTGCGGATATTGCCGCTGCAGGCGCTCGACCTGCGCCTTGATGCGCTCGATCAGCACGCCGGTAAACAGGTATACCGGAATGATGCAAATCTGCATCATGCCCAGCCTGATCTGGCGCTGCACCACCGTTTCGAGGCGCGGCCAGGTGACGCCGGTAAAGGCGAGATCGACCAGTTCATGCTCGTTGGCCTCAAATATCCAGCGTGCCATCCTGGCCAGCTCGCCATTGGCGCCGATGTCGGAGGAGCCGCGCCCGAGCAGGATGACGCCGGTGGTCATCGGATCGGGCACGGCCAGCTGCTTCATCAGCCGGTCGAGCTGAATCTGTAGTACGGCAAAGATTTCGCGACCCATGCCGATATGTCGGGTGACGGCGAATTCGACCTGTGGATGCCGCTCGCGCGCCCGCTTCAGTGCCGCCGGCAATTCCATTTTGACGTGGCCGGCGGCGTTGAGAATGAAGGGAATGACCAGCACCTTGCGCGCGCCACGCGCAGCCCGGTCGAGACCTTCATCCAGCAGCACTTCGGCGTGCTCGATGAAGCACACCTCGATCCGCCACTCGGGGTGACGTTCGCGCCACTGGGCCGCGAAATGCAGGGTTTCCTTGTTGCCGTCGCGGTTGCGCGAGCCGTGGCCGACGAGGAGGAAGGTGGTTTCATTAGTCATGATTCGTCTCGGTCGCCTTGCGGAAGCGGTGCGTGAAAGCAGGGTCGTACAGTTTTGAGCGCACCAGGTCGGGCCAGTCGGCAGCACCCAGCGTCGGGCTGGCGACGATCATCGCCTGACTGCCGACCTTCGCGGCCTGGCATTTCTGCTTGATGTCGGCGAGCGTGCCGCGAATGATCTTTTCCTGGCCCGGCCAGCTCGCCTTGTGCACGACCAGCATCGGCGCATCCTCGGCCCAGCCGGCGGCACGCAAGGCTTCCTGCACCTTGTGCAGCAGAGTGATCGACAGGTAAATGCAGAGCGTCGCCTTATGCACGGCCAGGGATTCGAGATCCTCGCCCGGCGGCATGGGCGTCCGCCCGGCGACGCGGGTCAGGATCACCGTCTGCGTGACTTCCGGCAGGGTCAGCGTTTCGCCCGCTGCGGCCATCGCGGCCATCGCCGAGGAAACGCCGGGAACGACTTCCCAGGCGATGCCGGCGGCCGTCAGCGGTTGCGTCATCTCGATCAATGCGCCATAGAGGCCGGGATCGCCGGTCTGCAGGCGAACGACGACGGCGTGCCGGTCGGCACGCTCGATCAGCCAGCCGGTCATCTCTGCCAGAGTCATGTCCTTCGAATCGCGGATCTCGCAATCCGCCGGCGAGAACCGCGTCGCCGCCTGGTCGACCAGCGATCCGGCAAACAGTACCGCGCCGGCTTCCTCGAGCAGACGCCGGCCCTTGACGGTAATCAACTCGGGGTCGCCGGGGCCGGCGCCGACAAACCAGACTTTTCCGGGCATTAATGTGAAAGTCGCGTCAGCGACTCAGGAATCTCCCCTCCCCACTTGCGGGGGAGGGGTCGGGGGAGAGGGAGACGGTCATGACTTCCATGATCGAGGGTGCCTAGAGAAGTCATGATCGTTAGACCATCCTCTCGAAATGGGGCGTGCAGCTGCGGGTTCCCAGCAGAGCGAGCAGATCGCTGATCTTGCGCGGCCAGGCATCGCTCGGGAGGACGCCGAGTTTCTTCAGACGGTGCTGCAGTTCGATCACTCCGGGCAAAGGCAATCCTGCCGCCGACAAGGCCTCGCCAGCCGTCGCCAGATGCGCCGCCGGCAGCGATGCGCTACAGCGACCGGCAACCATCAGGTGAATCTGGTCCGCCCAGGCGTAGGCAAAATCGATGTCGTGCGTCGCCAGCAGCAGGGTGATGCCACGCGCATGCAAGTTCTCAAGCACGGCCAGCAGATCTTCCTGCATGGCGTGATCGAGGCCGGCCATCGGTTCGTCGAGGATCAACAGTTCGGGCGCCATGGCCAGAACCCCGGCGATGCAAACCCGCTTCTTCTGGCCGAAACTCAGGTTGTGTACGGGTTTGTCGACAAACGCTGCCATGCCCACGGCTTGCAGCGCGGCACTGACGCGTTGGCGTGCCGTGGCGACGTTCAGACCGAGGTTGAGTGGCCCAAAGGAAACGTCTTCGAGGACGCTCGCCGAGAACAGTTGCCGATCCGGATTCTGGAAAACCATGCCGACCTTGCTGCGCAGTTGGCGCAAGCCACTGCGACGGTAATCCACCGCTTCCCCGGCGTAGTAAACAACGCCGGATTGTGGTCGCAGCAAGCCGTTGCACTGCTGGAACAGGGTGGTCTTGCCGGAACCGTTGGCGCCGATCAGGGCGTTGCGGCTGCCCCGCCGGACGGCGATCGAACAGTCGTCCAGTCCGCTGCTGCCATCGGGGTAACGGAAGCAGACCTGCGCCAGTTCGAGCAGGAGGTCGTCTGCCGAGCGCGTCATGACATCGCCACCGCCAGTGCAAGCAGCGTACTGCCAGCGGTCATTGCGATGGCCAGGTCGCGACCGGCATGGGCAAAGACCGGCGCAAGAAAACGCAATGGACCCTCGTTGTTGCGCGCCTGCGCCGCGACATGCAGGTCGTTTGCCCGTTGCCACACCTGCAGCGTCAGATTGGCAGTCAAACCGCCCAGCGAGCGCAGTGCCAGGCGTGGTGTCGCGTAGCCCAGGCGCGCCGTCTGGGCGATCCAGGTGTCCTGCACCGCCGCGGAGAAGACGAACAGCATCCGGTAACAGAGCACCATGATTTCGAGCACGATCTCGGGGGGTCTTCAGTCGGCGCAACAGGTTCATCAGATCGGGAAGCGGCGTGGTCAACGCGAGAAAGAGCAGCGCCGTCAGCGCAGCAAACGAACGGGACAATACCTGCGCCAGCTGGTTCAGGCCGTTCGGGAGCAGTTGCAGCGTGATGCCATGCTCATCGACGCCCAGCGAGAACGCCAGTGACAGACTGCCGAGAAGCAGAAAGGCCAGTGCTGGCGAGGCGACGCGCAGGTAAGGCGCTGGCGCGACACCGGCACCCAGCAGCGTGATGGCGGCGAGAATCGCCGCCACGCTGGCAGCGACCATCGGTGTGCCGGCGGCAAAAGCGGCGATCAGGCCCGCGAGCGCAAAGCTTCCCTTCGCCGCCGGTGAAACCTGCCGCCAGCGGTTGGCGTAGGCCGACTGCTCGATCAGCACCGTGGTGCAGCTCCATTGGCTTCTTCCGCTTCCCGGCGCAGCTTTTCGCGGGTCACCGAGACACCCAGGTAGTAACCGATAAAGCCGGCACCCAGCGCCGCCTGCAAGGCGAACAACAGGGAGGCGATTTCACCGCTGGCCGGCTCCATCAGTGGCTGGAACCAGGGCTGGAAATCAGGATCGATGGCGCCGATGAGATCCCTGGCCTGGTTGTCAGCGCCGGCAAAGAGCTCGACGGGATGATCGGCATTCGCCGCCGGTTTCTGCACCAGCCACAGCGGCAGCGCAGACAGCAGGACCACGGCGACCAGCAGCAACAGGTTTTGCCGGCGTTTCATACCCGTACCTCGTCGTTCCCGACGAGCTGCAGATCCTGCAGTTCCCTGGCGTTGAAGCGCGCCAGGGCATTGAAGATCAGCACCGTCAGCAGTCCTTCGCTGATCGCCAGCGGGATCTGGGTGATCGCAAAGATGCTGGCGAATTTGGCAAAGGAAGCGACAAAACCACCCGTCGGATCAGGGAAGGCCCAGGCCAGTTGTACCGAGGTGGTGAGGTAGGTCAGCAGGTCGCCGAGGCTGGCGGCGAGAAAGACACTGGTGGCAAACGAGAGTTTGATGCTGCGCGCCACACGAAACACTGCGGCAGCGGCGAACGGACCGACAATGGCCATCGCAAAGAGGTTGGCACCCAGCGTCGTCAGTCCGCCGTGCGCCAGCAGCAGCGCCTGGAAGAGCAGGACGACCATGCCAATCGGCGCCATGGCTGTCGGGCCGAAGAGAAGGGCACCGAGCCCGGTGCCGGTGGGGTGCGAGCAACTGCCGGTCACCGACGGCAATTTGAGCGCCGAGAGAACGAAGGTGAACGCGGCGGCAACACCCAGCAACATCCGCTGTTCCGGATGTTCGCGGATACGTTTCTTGATGACCCACAAGCCATAGGCCACGCAGGGGGCCGAAGCGAGCGTCCACCCCAGGGCGTGTTCGACCGGCAGAAAGCCTTCCATGATGTGCATGCTTCTCTCCCACAGCGAGCAATGGCAAGCCGTGCCAGGCGGGGGAGCGGTACCTGCGGGTCGGAAGAAAAGCCGAGAAAACCTGCTGTCGGCGAATCCACATAGCCCTCCCTTTACCCCGGGGAACGGCACTACGTTTGATTTGGGCCGGTTTTCTGGCTTGCCGTCGATCTTCTCCAGCACCTTCCCATGCGCGAGCACAGTGGCGTATTGCGGAGTCGTCAGGCTTACAGCAGCGGGGGCTGCGCCGGAATGTCTGAAGATTCAGATTCACCGGCTTCCCGTTTCACCCGCCCCACGAGCGTGGGGCAAGGTACCCAAAACGGGTCAATTATACGACAGAGCCTTGGCAGTGCGGGTCTTCTCACGATTGACCGCAGTTGATGGGTGGACATATACTCCCCCGAGCAGCTGGAGACTGTGGCAAGCGGCCATCTGACACCCACTGCGCAGATCCCCCGGCTCCGCCGATGCCGCCCACGGCGGAGCGTGGCACATCGGTGATCATTTTACTTTCGACTCATTGCAACGAGGAACTTTCGGAATGAATCACCTCGTCATCGGGCTGGGCGGCACCGGAGGAAAAATCATCCGGGCCCTGCGAAAGAGCCTGTACCAGGAATTCCGCGGCGACAAACTGGCCGACATCGGCATCGGCTACCTGTACGTCGATTCGTCCAGCGAAATGATGTCGATCGACGACCCCAGCTGGAAAACCCTGGGCACCTCGGTGCAGTTGCCCAAGGCCAGCCAGTTGCTGATTACCGATGCCAATCTCACCTCGCGGCTCGACAATCTCGACAGCTATCCGGGACTCAAGCACTGGCTGGGCAGCCCGCAGGAGTGGCGCGACATTCTCAACAGCATCGTCGGCGCCACGCTCGGTGGCCAGAAGCGCCGGCTGGGCCGCTTCCTGTTTGCCTGCAAGGCCGACAAATACCGCGAACAGCTGCAATCGCAGGTCAAATTGCTGCAGCAGAACGGCCAGACCGAAGTCACCTTCCATGTCGTGCTCGGCCTGGCCGGCGGCACCGGCAGCGGCAGCGTGATCGACGCAGTGGCACAGCTGCGGGATCTGTATCCCGACTCCAAGCGTTTCCGCATCCTGATCTACGCGCTGCTGCCCGACGCCTACCCGAACCCCAACTGGGACACCGGCAACTACCACGCCAACGGATTTGCCGCCCTGACCGAACTCAACGCCATGTCGGTGGGCGTCTATCAACCCTACGACGTCACCGGCGTGAAGGAGCGGCTGACGCTGAGCGACCCGTTCAACGGCTGCTTCGTCTTTGGCAAC
The DNA here is from genome assembly GCF_012940005.1 of Candidatus Accumulibacter contiguus. GTDB lineage: Bacteria > Pseudomonadota > Gammaproteobacteria > Burkholderiales > Rhodocyclaceae > Accumulibacter > Accumulibacter contiguus. The sequence continues at coordinate 74,218 of NZ_SPMX01000022.1, forward strand.
GAAAACGAGAACGGCTTGACGGTGGATGTGGACCGGGATGTGCCCGGCATCGTCGCTGACTTCCTGTATCAAAAGATCGTGACCGCGAAGAACATCAACTGGGCCTCGCTCGACCGCATGGAGAACGCGGAGAATGGCGATGGCTCGCCGGAAACCGCTGCGCAGGGGCGCATTCCAGAGCGCTCCAAGCGTTTTCTGACGTTCGGCATCAAGCGGCTGGCCATTCCCGAAGAAGAGATCAGTGAATACCTGACCTACAGCTTTGCCCGACAGGCGGCGCTGCAGTTGCGCTTCAATCACTGGCAGGAGGCGTCCGGCTTCATCGAAGAACCGCGCAAGCAGGATTTTCACGAGTTTGTGCAGCAAAAGGAGACGCAGCTACGCTGGCTGCTGTCCGACGACCATCTGACGCTGGCGCTGGGCATCCTGCCGGAAGATGCCGCCAACAAGCGCTGGAAGTCTTTTACTGGCGAGTGGGAAGCCGTCATCCCCAACTTCAAGTCGCTGGTGCGCGAGCGCGAGCGCGCCACCTGGCTGGACGAACTCACCAAGTTGTGTGAGAAGCGTTATCAGGATGACTACCGCACGCTGGGCGTCCCCGGTTTCTACCGCACCAAGCTGAAAGCGCGCAAGGACATGGCGCGCGAGATCCGGGTGCGGATCGAGCAGGAACTGGTCAATGAATGGAAGGTCGGCGCCAAGTCCGCCTGGGATGTATCCCGCCTGCTGATCGCGCTGAGCGAAAAACTGGACGAACGTCTGAAGGCCTGTGACGAACACATTGCGCGTGCGCGCCACGCAGAGGAAGAAGCGCAATCGCGCGTCCTCGGCAATGCACACAAATGGTCCAGCATGGGCCTGTTCTCCAAGCACCTGCTGGGAACGCCGGACAGCCTGCTGGACGCGCATGGTGTGCATTTGCAGGAGATGTATGTGTACCGTACGCGCGCCGAAGGCTGGGGCTTTGCCAAAGCGCTGCTGATCGAGGTGATCGCCGAAATCACCGACCTGAAAGGTGAAGTGGACCGGGCGGCCAACACCTTGCAGCAGGCCCTGAAGAAGTTCGATGTCGGTATCCAGGCGCGCCTTTCCGATACCGATGCAGGCGATTTGCGCCAGCACCTGATCCGCTTTTATGACCCCGTCCAGGTCAAGCAGATCAGCCGCCGGCTGGTGGTGGACGAAGCCGAACAGAAAACGCAGACCGGCCGGGTGCGTTCCGCCCTGGCCGAAAAGATTGGGCAGGATTCGACTTTTGCCCTGTTCAATCAGCGGGTGACGGAATCGACCTTTCTCGATGTGCTCGAAACGGTGTGCGAGGACAACGCGCGCATCGCCCACCAGAACCTGGTGCAGAACCCCAAGGAGCGGCTGCTCGGCGTGTCGATCATCGACAAGTTGCGCGACCGCTACGGCGCCGACCCGCAGGAGTTGAAAAGCTACGTGAGCGAGCTGGTCAGCCGGGCAGGCAACTTCGTCACGCTGGAACCGCTGGAAATCCACCGGGCAGCGCCCGGCATTCCCGTGGGGGTACCCACGGCGGTGAGCAAATTCACCGTGATCCTGCCAAGAGCGCCTGAACAGGCCGAGTTTGCCCGGGGACTGAAGGAAGCACTGCGCGAAGCCAAAACCGGCGATGTGGAGATCATCGACTCGGATGGCCGGCGCAACGAAATCACGCTGGTCTCGATCACCAACCTGTTCCCGCTGCGCTACCTCAAGCCGCTCAAGTTCCTGGAAGAAAAATACCGCCGCCGCATCGAAACCGGCGGCGCGCGCGCGCGGCTCGAACTGCACACCGAGGGCGACGGCAATGCCTGGCCGCGGCTGTTCGTGGCCTCCAGCGCCGAGGTCAAGCAGCAGGCCCTGCCTTACGTGCTGCTGGCCAAGGCTCTGGGATTCATCCATGAAGGCAGGAATCCCGCCACCGGCGCGGAGGAAGTGCTGCTGCTCACCAAGGATGCCGACGGCTTAGACAACGATCCGGTCCTCCTGGGCAAGAGCTTCACGGCCAGCGCCGACAGCATCAACCTGGAGAACCTGCACACCATCAAGTCGGTCTGCGACGCGACGCTGGCCGGTGCCGGCTACCTGCACCAGGACCGCCGCAGCGAGGTGCAGCGGGCCATCCTGAGCGAGGTCGAAGCCATCAAGGCCGCACGCGGCGGCAACATCCAGGATGAAACCTACCGCCGCTTTCTGGAGGCCGGCCGGCGTGCCCTGGCCATTCTCAAACGCGAAGTCGCCTGATGCGCCCTGGTTGAGCAAGGCCAACAACCGATTCGCCGGTTTCTTCCACTTCCCAGAAAAACCAGGAGGAACTCCCCGATGGCCAGCATGAAATCCAAATCCGGCAAATGCTCGAACTTTGGCAACTGCGCCACGGCCGACGCCCGCGCCACGGTCGAAGTTCCGGGCGGTCTGGATTTCGTCTGCAATGAATGCGGCAAACCCCTGCTGCTCAGCGACACCGGTCCCCAGAGCGGTGGCTCGAAGACCTTGCTCGTGGCCGGGCTGTTGCTGGCCATGCTGCTGCTCGGCGGGGGTGCCGCATGGTTCTTTCTGGCCGGCGAGAAGAGCGCCGAGCCCATGCCTCCGCCAGCGATGCAGGCACCGGCCACGCCAGCAGTGATCGCGCCAGCACCGCCGCCGGCACCCCAGACCGAAACCCCGGCCCGCCCGGTCAGTGGCCATTGCTCTCCCGCCGACGAGCGTGCCGGGCTGTGCCGCTCCGCGCCATGACCCTGTTTTTCCTTTCCCGGTATTCGACATGAATAATTCACATGCCGCACGGCCTGCTGGCATCAAAACCCTGCTCGTCGGAATTTCGGCGGCCTTGTTGTCGATGGCTGCCGCTGCCGAAAGCATCGTCACCGGTGGCAAGACGGGTACCTATTACGCCATCGGCAGCAATTTGCGGGATTTCGTCAATCCAAGCCTGGAAGTGAAGGACTCCAAAGGTTCCTGGGCCAATGTGGAAGACATGAGCCAGACCCGGGGCGTCACGCTGGCGATTGTCCAGTCGGACGTATATTCCGCCTTCGTGCGGATGCGTGACGCCAGCGATGTCCCGCAGGCCACACGCCGTGAATACGCACAACTGCTGGCCAACTTGCGGGTGTTCATGCCCTTGTACCAGGAAGAAATCCATTTCCTGGTTCGCAAGGACGAGCCCATCGAATTCATCCATCAGATCCGGGGAAAACCCATCTGGATGGACATGGAGAAAAGTGGCACCTACCTCACCGCCCTGAATGTGTACAGCAAACTTTTCCAGGAGCGTCCCAACGTCGTGCAGCCCTTCATCAACACCACGGCCACGGGCGAGGACGAAGGCACCAAACGACGCCGCTCGGCCTTGATGGCCTTGAGCGATCCGGCTTATTACCAGGCCTATCCGAAGATCGACGTGCTGGTGCTGGTGGGAGGACAGCCGCTCAGCCTGCTGGAGAAAAATGTCCCGGCCAACCTCAAGCTGCTGAAATTCGACCCGACACAGGCCAATTCGGACAAAATTCTGCAGGAATACCGGAAAGCTGAAATCAGGAAATCCAGCTACCCGCTGCTGAACATTGCCGAGAATGGTTCTCCCTCGCTGGCCGTCGATTCCTACCTGATCACGGCCAATTTTGCAGATCCCCAGAGGAATCAGTTCATCAAGGATTTCGCTGGCCAGTTCTGCGAGAAATTCGCCGTGTTGCGGGACCGCGGGCACGCCAAATGGCGGTCACTGACCTGGCAACCCGGCTCCGCACTGCCGCCTCTGGCCGCAGGCTGGCAGTACTCCGACAAAGTCAAGGAGCGCCTGGCCAACTGCCAGTCCGGCTCCGTTCCCAAACCCGGCCCGAGCGACTGCAGTCCGCAGGACCGGTTTTCAGGCCTCTGCAAGTAAAACCATGGAAAATTTGAAGGCGCCACTGGCGCATGCTTTTGCCGACGCCGAACGGGCGGCGGTGTACCAGGCGATTTTCAGCCGGCGTGATGTGCGTGGGCAATTTCTGCCCGAACCGGTTCCGGACGATGTGCTGGGCCGCATCCTGATGGCTGCGCACCACGCCCCCTCGGTCGGCTTCATGCAACCCTGGAGCTTCCAGCTCGTACGTTCCGATGCGCTCAAACAGCGGGTCCATGACCTCTTCGAGCAAGCCAACGCCGAAGCCGCGCAGATGTTCCCCGATGGCAGGCGGGATATCTACAGTCGTCTGAAGCTGCAGGGCATCGTCGATGCGCCGATCAATCTCTGCGTGACCTGTGACCGCACACGCAGTGGACCAGTCGTCCTCGGCCGGACGCACATGCCGAGCATGGATTTGTTCAGCAGCGTCTGTGCCGTGCAGAATCTATGGCTGGCCGCCCGCGCCGAAGGCGTCGGCGTCGGCTGGGTCAGCATCTTTCACGAACGCGCCCTGCAGGAAGTGCTCGGCATCCCCGCCCACATCGTTCCGGTGGCCTACCTGTGCATCGGCTATGTTTCCCATTTCCAGGACAAACCTGAACTCGAGAAGGCCGGCTGGTTGCCGCGCCTGCCAATCGCCGACCTCATCCATTACGAGCAGTGGGGAGCGACCGACACCACCGGGCAGAATCCCCTGACCGCAAAGCTGCTGGCGATGCAGGCAGGGATCCAGCAACATGGTATCTATCCGACATGATTTCCGCCAATCCAGCGGCGGTTGCAGCATGGTTCACCGCGTGAACGGAACGTCTTGCAGGACTCACTGATGGAGCCTCAACCGTAGCGAAGATCTGCAACAGAGGTGATCCAGAGAGGAAGCGATAGCAAAGGAGACGGAGATGAGCAACGACCAGAACCCGATCACGCTGTGTGTCGACGGTACGCTCAAGAAGGACGACTGCCCGCTGGCCGGATGGCCTGCCGAGGTCTACGAACTCGATGGCATGTCGCGTGGCGAGTCGCAGCGTGTCGTGCCGGCGGCGCTCCCGCTCGACGCCGTACTGGAACTCGAACTCGCCAACGGCACTTGCATTCTGGTCGCCGCCGCGGACGCCGAGCGCTACCTGGGCGCGGCAGTGGGGCGCGGCGACGGCATGGCGGGGCCGCTCGAGGTCGGGCAGCTGCTGCGCCTCTCGGGGCCGCGCCTGCCCGCGGGTACTGCGCGCGACGGTCTGGGTGCCTGGGTGCTCAAGGGCTTGCGCATCTACCGGAGCGGCCCCGCCGGCGTCACTGCGCTGATCGCTGCCGGCACTTTTCAGGATGCGCAACTCGACGACCGCAACGGACTCTACCGCTGCGCCACCGACGCCTTCGCGCTCGCCAAGGTCGACGCGCTGCCCGAATCTGCCGAGCCGACGCTGATCTTCCTGCACGGCACGGCCTCGTCTACGGAGGGCAGCTTCAAGAGCCTCTGGGCCAGTGACAAGTACCGCGAGCAACTGCTTGCCACCTATGGCGCGCGCCTCTATGCCTTCGAGCACCGCAGCCTGACCGAGAGCCCGATCGCCAATGCTCTGGACCTGGTCAAGACCCTGCCGACGGGCGCGTGCCTGCACCTGCTGAGCCATTCGCGCGGCGGCATGATCGGTGAGTTGCTGGCGCGCGCCAACCGGATCGACCTGGAGCCGTTCACCGACGAAGAGATCGATCGCTTCCAGGCGCATGCTGCACGCCTGGGCCGTGCGGGTTTCGACGCCGAGGCCAAGCACCTGGGCGAACTCAACCGGGAACTGCGCAAGCGTCGCATCCGCGTCGAGCGCTTCGTGCGCGTCGCCTGCCCGGCGCGCGGCACGACGCTCGCTTCTGGCCGACTCGATCGCTGGGCCAGCGTCATGCTCAATCTGCTCGGCAAGGGCTTCGATGCAGCAGGCCTGGTCATTCCCGGCATGCTGCCGCTAGCCAGAAGCTACGGTCTGCTCAAACAGTTCCTGCTGGCGGTGGTCAAGGCACGCAGTGATGCGCGCATCCTCCCTGGCATCGAGGCGATGATGCCCGACTCGCCACTGGTGAGCCTGCTCAACGCACCGGATGTGCAGATCGAACACCCGCTGCATGTGCTGGCCGGCGACTACCAGGGCGACGGTCTGCTGCCCTGGCTGGGCGACTGCCTGTCGGAGGTGTTCTATGGCGGCGAAACCGACCTGGTGGTCAATACGCCGTCGATGAGCGGCGGTGCAATCCGCGTGCAGGGCATTCGCCAGAAGCCCGTGCGCGGGCCGCAGGTCACCCACTTCAGCTACTTCGAGCGCGACGAGAGCGCGCTGGCGCTGCTGGCTGCGCTCAAGGGCGACGATCGCCAGTTCGAACTGCTGCCAGGCCCGTCCACGGCCGAGATCGGCCGCGGTGGCATAGCGCCCAAGCGCAAGAAGGACGCGCCCATCGTCTTCCTGTTGCCCGGCATCATGGGCAGTCACATCCAGATCGGTACGAACCGCATCTGGTTCGATCCGTTCAGCATGTGGGCGGGCGACATGGCCAAACTGAAGGTGAATGCGCCAGGGGTGACGCCGGACGGCTGGATGGATCGCAACTACGAGACACTGGCGCGCTACCTGGCCGACCGGCATGAAGTGCGGCCCTTCGCCTATGACTGGCGCCTGTCGATCACCGACGCGGCCAGGCGCTTCGGTGTGGAACTCGACCAGGCCATGCTCGACGCCGAGAAGCGTCGCCAGCCGCTGCGCATCGTCGCCCATTCGATGGGCGGCCTGGTGGCCCGCCTGGCGCTGCAGGGACGCTGGGACAGGTTCAAGACGATTCCCGGCAGCCGCCTGCTGCAGCTCGGTACGCCCAACGCCGGCTCACATTCGATCGCCGCCGTGCTGATGGCGCGCGACGACTTCATCCAGATCATCGAGCGCTGGTTCGACTGGAAACACGATATGCGCGAGTTCCTGGAGATCGTCCGTGATTTCCCGGGCGTGCTGGAACTCCTGCCGTGGCCGGGCGATAACGGCCGGGCGGTCGATGGGGTTGATTACTTCGATGCCGCGGTCTGGCAGACCTGGTACGGGCAGGACCAGGATTCGAAGAAGAGCAAGTCCTGGTTGCCACCGCAAAAGGAGCCTCTCGACAATGCGCGCCAGGCCATCGCCGCACTGCGCGCCGCCGAGCTCGACCCGGCATGCACTCTCTACGTTGCCGGCCACGCGTCCACGCCGATTGCCGTGCGCATCGTCGACGGCCAGGTCGAGATCGGCAGCATCGCTGAGGGCGATGGCCGCGTGCCCTGGAAAACGGGCATCCCGCCGGGCGTGCCAGTATGGTACACCGACGCCGTGCATGGCGACCTGGCCAACCATGAGAAGGCATTCGAGGCTTACCGGGAGTTGATCGAGACCGGCGATACCCGCCACAGCGCACTGTCGCGCGTTCCCCCAGGCGCCCGTGGCGAAAGCGCACTGGTGTTCCAGCCGCGCAGCCTGGAAGGCAATTCCCTGTATCCGAGCGTCGACGAAGTCATCGCCGCGGCCACCGGCGGCGCCCGCCGCGGGCGGCGCCCCACGGCGAAGACGGAGGCACCCGCCAGCATCGAAGTCGTGCATGGCAGCCTGGCCAGCGCCGAATCGCCGATCCTCATCGGCGCCTACGCCAACGACGGCCTGCGCGGCAGCGCCAGCTTCCTTGACGGCCATCTCGCTGGCTCGATGTCTCGCACCTTGAAGCTCGGCCGCTATCCTGCCCATACTGACGACGCCATGGTCTTCCTCAATCCGACCCCGGATGCCAGGCCGGCCGGTGCCATCGTCGTCGGTCTGGGGCCAGTCGGCGAGATCCGGCCCGGGCAACTCACGCAGGCACTGAGCAACGGCCTGCTCGAGTACGTGCGTAGCGAGGAGCAGCGCCAGGGAGTGGACAACAGCGCTGCGCCGCGACTGTCGGTCTGCGCCCTGCTGGTCGGCACTGGTTTCACCGGCCTCACGGTCGAGGTGGGCGTGCGTTGCCTGTTGTCCGCCGTGACGCGCAGCAACGAAGCGCTGAACAGCACCGGCACCCCGTTTCGCATTGGCCGCCTGATCGTGTACGAAGAGGTGCAGGATCGCGCCATCGCCGCGGTGCAAGCGCTGCGCGAGATGGCCGCCGATGCGCCGTTCGCCGACTCGATCCACTTTGACGGGCGCTTGCGCAGTGGTGCCGGCGGTTATTGTGCGCGCAGCGTCGCCAGCGGCGGGCAAGCGGGCACCTATCGGGTAACGATCAGCGAAGACAGGCGCGGTTTGCGCTTCACCATCATCACCGACCGGGCACGCAACGAAGTGGCTGCCGAACCAAACCAGCGTCAGGCAGTAGACGGCCTGATCGCTTCAATTACCAGCGCCACCCAGGATCAGCCCGGCCTGTCGCGTGCCCTGTTTGAACTCATGGTTCCAAACGGAATGAAGGAAGCCGTCGCCGAAGTGCGCACCCTGATGATGTCGGTCGATGCGGCCGCCGCCACCTATCCCTGGGAACTGATGCGCGACGAGGATCAGAACGACCCGCTGGCGACGCGCATCGAATTGGTGCGCCAGCTTGCGTCGGCCTATGGTCGGGGAAAGGTGCCGACGGTGACCGGCGACCGCGTCTTCATCGTCGGAGACACCCAGTCCGGGTTGATGGAACTGCCTGGGGCCCAGGCCGAAGCGCGGACGGTTGCCAAGGCCTTCGCCGGCAACCAGTACGTGCTCAAGGATCTCTATCGCGCCACTGCCCAGCAGGTCTTCGAAGCCCTGTTCTTCGATCGTTACCGCTTCATGCACCTGGCCGGACATGGGGTCGTCCGGGACAAGGACAGCGGCCTGACCGGCATGGTCCTCGGGCCGAAGACCTGTCTCACCGCGGCGCAGGTGGGCAAGCTCAGGCACGTGCCGGAATTTGTCTTCATCAACTGCTGCCATCTCGGCGACATGCAGGCCGATGCGCAGCCGCGCTGGGGCGAACTGGCTGCCAACCTCGCCACACAGTTCATCGAGATGGGCTGCAAGGCCGTCATCGCCGCCGGTTGGGCGGTCGACGACCATGCCGCCGAAACCTTTGCGCAGGCGTTCTACACCGCCATGCTGGATGGAAAACGCTTTGGCCACGCGCTGTTACTGGCGCGTAACGAGACCTACCGGCGATATCCACACAGCAATACCTGGGGCGCCTACCAGGCCTACGGCGACGAGCGCTACCAGTTCCCCGGTGCGAGCGCCGACGATGTGACTGCTGACTACGTCCACCCCAGCCATCTCGTTGCCGACCTCGACATGCTCGGTTCCCGTCTGCGCCAGGCGACGACCAGCGAACAGCAGGGCTACTATCGCAAGCAGATCGAGGCAATCGAAAACGCTGCGCGCAGCCCTGACTTCCAGTGCGCCAGCGTCAGGGAAAAACTCGCCAGCGCCTGGGCTGAACTCGGCGACATCGAACGCGCGATCGGCCACTACCGCGCCGCACTGGTCATGGAAGACGCGCAGGTCAGCCTGCAAGCGCTGGAGCAACTCGCCAGCCTGGAAGCGCGCCACGGCGCCAGCTTGCTCGCGGCCAGGGAGGAGGAAAAGCACCCTGCGGGTGCCGACTTCATGGATCGAGCCTTGACGCGCCTGAAGCTGTTGATCGACATCGGAGTGACCGCCGAGCGTCTGTCGCTGCTCGCTTCGCTCTGCAAACGCCGCGCCCAGACCATTTTGCTGGGCGGGAAGCGTACAAAGATCGAGCAGTCCTTGGTCGAGATGCGAGACGCTTACTGGCGCGCTTCGGAACACGCGCATCAACGCACCGGCGAATGGGATTACGACCCGCTGTTCAAGGCTCTGGACGGCAATGTTCTGCTCGCTGCCAGGGGTAGGCGCGATGACTTCGACGCGCGTGTGGGCCAGCTTGCCGGACTGCTGCAAGCCGGCACCGAAAACGCCCGGCGCCGCTTTGCGAAGAATCGGGATTTCTTCCCTGCACTGGCCAAAGTCGAGGCGGACAGGATAGACGCACTCTGGGCCTGCTACGACGGGCGCACCCAGGCAGCCATCGTCCAACCTGCAGTACTCGGCGCGCTGGTCACCGCTTACCGCGATGTGCTCAAGCGTCAGGGCAGCGACCGCGAGCAGGATGCGGTGGTCGATCAGCTGCAGTTCCTGATCGACATGCTGCCGGCGGGTGACGAGTCCGATCCGGTAAAGGGGGCTTTGACCAGTCTGATCGAAGGCATCAGGACAGGTTTGGTACGATCATGAAATGCCCGGACACGAATCGCCGCCCCCGCCCACTGCTGCTGTTTGCACTGCTCGCTGCCAGCCTCGTGGGCAGCGTGCAGGCCGCCGAAATGCCCAAACGTAAAGCTGGTCTGTGGGAGATCAACACGCGCATGGACGGCATGCCGGCCATGGGCGCGATTCAGCAATGCATCGACCAGAACACCGACGACCTGATGCAACAGCAAGCCAGGAAGGAAAAGCAGAACTGCAGCGTCATCGACATCACACCGCTCGGCAACAAGGTGACCGTCCATTCCGTGTGCAAGGTGCAGAGCAGCACGGCAACGACCGATGCCGTGTTCATCGGCTCGTTTGACTCCTCCTACAAAGGCGACATGCATACCCGCTTCAGCCCGCCGATGCACGGTACGAGCGAAACGAAAATGTCGTTCGACGCGCGCTGGATCGGCCCCTGCAAGCCCGGTCAGAAACCTGGCGAGGTGATCATGCCGAACGTCGGCGGGGTGAACATCAACGAGATGATGAAGGATCCGAAGGTTCAGGAGATGATGAAGCGGCAGAAGTAGGTCCCCGACGATGCCGCTTGCCGCGATCTGCTGGACGCGCGTCACACTCACAGGAGGAAGCATGCAACAGCGTAAACTTGGAAAGAGCAATCTGGAGGTTTCGGCCCTCGGCCTCGGTTGCATGGGGATGAGCTTTTCCTACGGGCCGCCCAAGGACAAACAGGAGATGAGCACTCTTCTCCGGGCCGCCGTCGAACGTGGCATCACGTTCTTCGACACCGCCGAGGTTTACGGCCCGTTCTTGAACGAAGAACTCGTTGGCGAAGCCTCGCTCCCTTCCGCAAGCAGGTGGTGATCGCCACCAAGTTCGGGTTCGACCTCAGTCCAGAGCTCGACCCCCGCGGGATGAAGGGTCCGCCGGGCCTGAACAGCCGGCCGGAGCACATCAAGCAGGCCGCCGAGAACTCGCTCAAGCGGCTCAAGATCGAGACCATCGACCTGCTCTATCAGCACCGTGTTGACCCAAACGTGCCGATCGAGGACGTGGCGGGTGCAGTCAAGGATCTGATCCGGGAAGGAAAGGTCAAGTACTTCGGCCTCTCTGAGGCAGGCGTGCAAACGATCCGTCGCGCCCACGCGGTCCAGCCGGTGACCGCCCTCCAAAGCGAATACTCGCTGTGGACGAGAGCTCCGGAGAAGGAAGTGATCCCAAGCCTCGAGGAACTCGGAATCGGCTTCGTGCCGTACAGCCCGCTGGGCAGAGGCTTTCTCACAGGCAAGATGGACGAAAATACGACCTTCGACCGTTCCGATTTCCGCAGCACCCTCCCGCGCTTCACGCCGGAGGCTCTCAAGGCGAATCAGACCTTGGTTGCTCTGCTCGGCAGGATCGCAGAACGGCATCAGGCGACACCCGCTCAGATTGCGCTTGCCTGGCTGCTGGCCCAGAAGCCGTGGATTGTTCCGATCCCCGGCACGACGAAACTGCATCGCCTGCACGAGAATATCGGAGCGGTTGCCATCGAACTTGCGGCCGACGATCTGCGTGAGATCGATGGTGCCGCCTCCAGGATCACGGTGCAAGGCGCCCGCTACCCCGAACGGCTGGAGAGAATGACGGGGCGCTGAGGAAGAGCGCCGCAAGCCGCATCGACCGCAGCGAACACCAAGGGCATGCGTCCATCCATTCTCGAAGTGCCTTGCGCTTCAGATCTGCTTCACTTCGATGTTCAGGATCTGTACGCGGTAAGCGATCTGCCGCGGCGTCATGCCGAGCAGGCGGGCGGCGCGGGCCTGCACCCAGCCGGCCTGCTCGAGCGCGGCGATCACGCGTTCGCGTTCGCTTTGCTCGCCACCCGGCTCGATGCCATCGCCGGCTTCGCGCACGCCGGCCCTCGGAACTGCCGGGACGGCCGGCGTTGGCGAAGTCGGCGAACGCCGACTGCTTCGCTCGCGTGACTGGTCGATACGAATCAGGTCGGCATCGATCTCGCCGCTGTCCGACATCACGGCAGCGCGCTCCAGGCAGTTTTCCAGTTCACGCACGTTGCCCGGCCAGTGGTGCTGCGTGAGTCGCCGCTGTGCTCCTGCGGTGAGGCGCAGCGGGCGGCGCTGTATGCCGCCGAGACGATCGAGCAGGTGTTTCGCGATCTTCGGCAGGTCTTCGAGTCGCTCGCGCAGGGGGGGAATGAAAATGGGCATGACGTTGAGGCGGTAGTACAGGTCCTCGCGGAAGTCGCCGGTATCGACAGCGCTTTCCAGGTCGCGATGCGTCGCAGCGATCAGGCGCACGTCCAGCTTCAGCGTCCGGTCGCCACCGACACGCTCCAGTTCGCCTTCCTGCAGTACACGCAGCAGCTTGGCCTGAAAGGCCGACGAGATTTCGCCGATTTCGTCGAGAAACAGCGTACCGCCATCGGCGATTTCAAAGCGGCCCTTGCGCGAGTTCACCGCGCCGGTGAAAGCGCCTTTCTCGTGCCCGAAGAGTTCCGATTCGAGCAGATTCTCCGGCAGCGACGCGCAGTTGAGACGCACGTAGGGCCCGCGTGCGCGCGGCGAGTGGTCATGAATGGCATTGGCGACCAGCTCTTTGCCGGTGCCGGTCTCGCCGCGAATCAGGACCGTCGTCGGCCATTTCGCGACCATCCGGATCTGCTCGAAGATTCGCAACATGGCCACCGATTGTCCGACCAGGTTGGCAAGACCGGGACGCTGGCGCGCACTGCGGCGTAACGGGTCGCGTGCCTCGATGGGCGGTTTGTGGCCGGTGTCCAGCGAAAGGCGGACACTTTGGCCGATCAGGTTGGCCAGGATTTCGACGAAGTGTACGCGTTCCTGCAGCAGGCCATCATCCGGGTCGTCGGGCTGAACGGCAAGCACCCCCTGCAACGTTCCGCCGACACTGATCGGGACGGCGATGAAGGGCAATTCCCGGTCGTAGAGACCCAGCCGGTCGAGGAAACGTGGTGCGTCGCCCAGGCGCGGCAGCGCCAGGGTCTGGCGTTCTTCGAGGATCGTGCCGACCAGACCTTCGCCCGGTTGGTAGCGAACCGACCGGAATTCATCGTAATCCAGTCCATGCACGGCGTGCACGAAAAGATCCCCGACGCCCGGATCGACGACGCTGATCATTCCCCGGCTCAGGTGACCCGTGATCTCCAGCGTGCGCAGAACTTCGCGCAGGCTGTGATGAAAGTCGAGCGAGCGGGAAAGTACCTGCGAGACGCGCGTCAGGGTCTCGAAGTGGGAGCGCAGCAACAACGACGAAGGCGTATCGCTCATGGTCGCGGGTGGAGTGGAAGGAGAACGCGAACGCGGCAGCCGCGCACTGCTGCGGGTCCGATTTCGATGTAGCCGCCGTGGTCAGCCGCCACCTGCTGCGCCGACGATAGACCGGTTCCCAGGTGTCCGCCGCCACGCTTGGTGGTGTGGAATGGCTCGAAGACCTTGAGATGTTGGGAGTTGTCGATGCCGGGCCCGGAGTCTTCGATGAGCACCTCGATTTCCCCCCGCCGCTCCTTGCTCGCCAGCGTCAGTTCGCGCTCGCGGCAGCCGCGCACGTTCATCGCCTCGATGGCATTGTCGATCAGCGCCTTGAACAGCGAGCGCAGTTTGTTCGGTGCTCCCTGCAACGCCGGCAGCATGGCCTGCGGTTTCCAGCTCACCGTGATGCCGGCCGCGAGCAGGTGGCTGGTCGAGAGATCGAGGACGTCACGCAGCAGTTCGTTGAGGTTGACCGGGCCGATCGCTTCGCGCGTCTCGCCGGGAATCATCGAACGGAGCTCTTCGAGAGCCTGCTGCCCGGCCGCGATGGCCTCCACGAGGGCCACCGACATGGGGTCGGTTTCCCCTTTGCGTCGCGCCAGCATGGCGACCACCGAGGCCATCATGTTGAGTGGTCCCTCGATCCGGAAGGTGGCCGCGGCGAGACTCTCGCGCAAGGCCAGGACGCGATCCTCATCGGCCATCACTGCCTGCAGCGCGGCAACACGGACTTTTTCCTGCTGCGCGCGCAGGCTGGTAATCTCCTTCGCAACCAGCAGCAGGTAATCGCGACGGCGTCCGGCAAGGAAGGCATCGGCGGTGCTGTCGTCCTCACGCACGCGACTGCCGGAACACGAAAACCAGCGCGGCGTGTTGCCGCCGGGACGATCGATGCGCACTTCGCGATCGAGAAAGAGGTAGCCCGAGGTGCGCCGCCCCTTTCCTGATTCGAGTTCGAGACTCGCACGGATCGCCGACATCAGCATCGGCGCCGGCTCCGCCATTCCCAGATCGGCCTGCAGCTTCTTGTATTCGTGGTTGTCGAGCACGACGCGGTCATCGACGTCGAGCAGAGCGATGACCACCGGCGCTGCGTCGACCACCGACTCGATCAGGGCTTTCTGGTTTCTGACCTGGTATTCCAGGCGATGGACTTCGGTGATGTCGCGATGCATTCCGAGGTAATTGAGAACCTTCCCATGCGCATCGACGATGGGGGAGATGCTCAACTCGGCGAGATATTGGCTGCCATCCTTGTGCCGATTGATCAGGCGGCCGGTCCACACCTCGCCCTGCGAGATCTTCTGCCACAGTGACTGGTACAGTGCGGGCGGCATGGTCTTGTTGGAAAGGATCGACTGGTTCTTGCCGATCGCCTCGTCGGTTGTGTAACCGGTGACGCGGGTAAACGCGGGATTCACGTAGAGAATGTTGCCGTGCACGTCGGTGATCGAGATCGCCATGTCGGCCTGGCTGACGGTGTGCTGGAACACCTGCGGCGGGAGGCCCGGAGCGAGCGCGTCCGCCATCCACGGCGCGCTTGCGGCCGCTGTCTTGAGTTGTTCATTCGCCATCTCGCGTCATCCCCGGGATCAACTGTTCTCCCGGAACAAAGCAGATTCCGTGCCGACCTTGATTCGGCAATGGTTTTCACCTCGTCTTGTCGTGTTTTGTAGGATTTGCGACATCGCTTGGGTCGGCTTCGGCTGCCTCGCGCAGCCCGCTGTCAGCAGAAAAACTTCCATCCTGGTGCGGGCTTACGATCACTTGCACAGCTTTGGTGTGCACTTGCAGCAAGCATGGCACGGAATATGCGGGGCATCAGGCAACGCATGGACCAGATGATCATGAACCCTCCCGACACCTTACTTCCCGGCATGGCCGCAATGACGCCCGTTGCACCCCAGAGGAGTCCTCGATGAAACCGCGAACCCTGGTTCACGGTGCCATCCTCGGCGCTTTCTGCCTGGGCTTCGGCATCGTCCTGGCGGTGACCGACAGGATCACGACCGACGACATCGCCGCGCGCGCCCTCGAGGATCGCCAGAATTCCCTGAGTCAGGTGCTTGCTGGTGCCAGCCACGACAACAACCCGGCGATCGACACGGTGCTCGTGAAGAATGCCGAAGAGCGGGAGATCACGGCCTATCGCGCCCGCCTGAAAGGCAGGGTGACCGGCGTTGCCTACGAGATCTACGGCAGTGGCTACGCTGGCGAAATGAAGTTGATGATGGGCGTCGATGCCGATGGCCAGGTGCTCGGCGTGCGTGCTCTGGCACACCATGAAACCCCCCGGTCTTGGCGACAAGATCGAGGAGAAGAAGGGCGACTGGATTCTCCGCTTCACCGGTCTGTCGCTGCAAAATCCTCTGCCCGGGCGCTGGAAGGTAAAAAAGGACGGCGGCCAGTTCGATCAGTTTGCCGGCGCCACGATCACCCCGCGCGGCGTCGTCGCCGCTGTCCGCGGTGGCCTCGAATTCTTTGCCGCCCACAAGGCGAGCTTGCTGGAGACGAACTGAAATGGCGAATGCCTATACCAACATCGTCCGGGATGGACTCTGGGACAACAACGGCGTCTTCAGCATGCTGCTGGGGATGTGCCCGACGATGGCGATGACCACCAGCGCCACCAATGGCTTCGGAATGGGCCTGGCGACCGCAGCAGTGATGGCGGCATCGAGTCTGCTGGTCGCTGCTTTTCGCAACGCGATTACCCAGGAAGTACGCATTCCGGTGTTCATCCTCATCGTCGCAACGATGGTGACACTGGTCGATCTCGCGATGAACGCCTGGATGCACGAGCTCTACAAGGTGCTTGGCCTGTTCATCCCGCTGATCGTCTCCAATTGCCTGCCGCTCGCACGTCTGGAAGCCTTTGCCGCCAAGGCGCCGATCGTCCCCGCGTTTCTCGACGGCCTGTGCATGGGGCTGGGGTTCACCATCGCGCTCACCGCGATCGGCGCAGTTCGCGAGATTGCCGGTTCCGGTACGCTGTTTGCGGATGCCTCGCTACTTTTTGGACCTTTTTTCAAGTTCATGGAGTTGCGGCTGCTGCCTGCGGATATGGGTGTGTTGATGATGATTCTGCCGCCCGGAGGTTTTCTGGTGACCGGTCTCCTGGTCGTCGTCAAGCGCCTGCTGGATCTGCGTGCCGGCAAGGAGATCCAGATGAGCGGCGCGCACGCGGTCGCCTGAACCAGAACAAGGAAATCACCATGATCCGGCTTTCCGACCGCAATACCGTCGAGGGTATCGTCCGCGTCGTCGAGGTACAGGACGGCGTGCTCTGGCTGCAACCCGAGCAGACGTCGACCTGCGGAAGCTGCGCCTCCGCCGGACAATGCGGCAAGGGAATCGGCAGCCTGGCCAGACGCAACGAGGCCAGACGCTTTTCGATTGCCCATCAGGACGGGCTCGGGCTCGGGGTCGGTGAGCGCATCGTCGTCGGCATCGCGCCGCGGATTCTGGTCAAGGCAGCGCTGATCGCCTATGGTCTGCCGCTGACGACGGCGCTTGCCGCCGCCGGGATTGCACAATCCTGGTTCGGCGGCGACCTCGCCACCCTGCTTGCCGCCGCCACCGGTCTGGCCTGCGGCTTGTGGATGGCGCGCCTCGGTGCCCGGCGTCTGTCGGCAAGCGGCGAGCTGGCGCCACGCTTTCTGCGCCGGGCGAAGCCGGGTGAATCGGATGGCGGAAAGAGCGAATCATGAAAGAGTATGCCTTGATGATGATCGGCGCAGCCCTGGTCAACAACGTGATCCTGGCCCGCTTCCTCGGCCTGTGCTCGTTCATGGGAGTCACCACGCGCATCGACACCGCCGCCGGCATGGGGCTGGCAACGACCTTCGTGATCACCGTGTCGTCGATGGCCGACTGGGCGGTTCAGACTTATCTGCTGGCGCCTTACGGCCTCGGATTTCTGCGGACGGTGACCTTCATTCTAGTGATCGCCAGTGCCGTCCAGTTCACCGAACTGACCGTCCGCAAGGTTTCGCCGTCGCTATTCCAGATGCTCGGCATCTACCTGCCGCTGATCACCACCAACTGCGCCGTGCTCGGCGTTGCCCTGTTGCTGGTCGAAAGCCACATGAATTTCCTGGCAAGCACGCTCTTCGCCTTCGCCTCTTCTCTGGGCTACAGCCTGGTGATGGTGATTTTTGCCGGGTTGCGCGAGCGCCTGGCGCTGGCGCCGGTACCGCGTCTGTTCGCGGGGCCGCCGATCGGCTTCATCGTCGCCAGTCTGCTGGCGATGGCGTTCATGGGTTTTTCCGGTATCAGCACCGGTTGACAAGGAGATCGTCATGTGGATTGCCGTCCTGAGTCTGACCTTTCTGGGGCTCGCCCTCGGTACGCTGCTCGGCGTCGCCGCACGCTACCTGGCGGTCGAGGAAAACCCTCTCGAAGCCGAATTGCAGGCCCTCTTGC
This sequence comes from Candidatus Accumulibacter contiguus, assembly GCF_012940005.1. Taxonomy (GTDB): domain Bacteria; phylum Pseudomonadota; class Gammaproteobacteria; order Burkholderiales; family Rhodocyclaceae; genus Accumulibacter; species Accumulibacter contiguus. Next base: position 92,040 of record NZ_SPMX01000022.1, read on the forward strand.
CGGGCTCGCAATGCGGCCAGTGCGGCTTCGTCGGTTGTGCGCAGGCGGCAGCCGCTCTGGCTCGCGGCGAAGCCGCGGCGACGCTCTGCCCGCCGGGCGGACGCGCCGTCGCCGAAGCCATTGCCGCCAGACTCGGGATCAAGATCGACCTCTCGGCGGTACAGGATGACGGTCCATTGCTCGCCTTCGTCGCCGAGGAGATCTGCACCGGTTGCTGCAGATGCAGCAAGGTCTGCCCGACCGACGCGATCATCGGTGCTGCCAAGCAGATTCACAACGTCATTCGCGAAGCCTGCACGGGTTGTGGCGCCTGCGTAGAACGCTGCCCGACCGAGGCCATCGGGCTGCTGCCGGTACCCGTCACCGTGCCGCACTGGATCTGGCCAAAACCCGCCATTACCTGAAGGAAACCCGCATGGGACTGATCGAACGCTTTTTCAAGGAACCGCGCTGGGGTGTCCATCCCGACGACCACAAGCGGCCGGCAGCGGACGCCCCGCTGCGCGTTCTGCCGAGACCGGCGCGTGTCTACCTGCCATTGCAGCAGCATGTGGGGGGGGGCTGCACGGCCAGTGGTCCTGGTCGGGCAGAAAGTTCTGAAAGGGCAGTTGCTTGCGCAGTCACAGGTCCACATTTCGGCGCCGATTCATGCCCCGGTTTCCGGTCGCGTGACGGCCATCGGTGAAGTCACTGCCCCGCATCCCTCGGGACTGGGTCTTGCCGCGATCACCGTCGAATCCGACGATACGGATCGCTGGATCGAGACCGACCCGGTCGCCGATCCCTTTGCCCTGGCGCCCGAGGAAATCGCACGACGCACCGCGGCAGCCGGTGTCGTCGGCCTCGGCGGCGCCACCTTCCCGGCGGCGGTCAAGTTTGCGCTCGGCAAGCGCCTGGCCGTACACACACTGATCGTCAATGGCGGCGAGTGCGAACCCTATCTGTCCAGCGACGACCGCATCATGCGTGACTTTGCGGAACAGGTGGTCGAAGGCGCGCGCATCATCATGCACGCGATTGGCGCCCGCGATGCCCTGGTCGGCATCGAGGACAACAAGCCGGAAGCCATGGCGGCGATGGCCGTGGCTGCCGCAGCTTTCCCTGAAGTGAAGATTCGGCCGGTGCCAGCACGTTATCCGATGGGTTCGGACAAACAACTGATCGAGACCCTGACCGGCAAGGAAGTGCCAGCGGACGCCCGTGCCGCAGAGGTCGGGGTACTGGTGCACAACGTCTCCACCTGCGCTGCCGTGTACAAGGCCATTCGTCTCGGGCAGCCGCTGGTCGAGCGAATCGTCACCATCAACGGTGCTGCGGTGGCTGAGCCGGGCAATATTTTTGCGCCGCTGGGCTGCCTGGTCGACGATCTTCTGGCGTACTGCGGCCTCAAGGAAGTGCCGGCACGGCTGATTCTCGGTGGCCCGATGATGGGTACCCTCCTGCTGCATGGTCGCGTACCTCTGGTCAAGGGGGCCAGCGGAATCCTCGCCTTCACCGCCGCCGAGGCGGCAGTTCCCGAGGCCGGTCCCTGCATCCGCTGCGGCTCCTGCACACGTGCCTGCCCGATGGGTCTGCTGCCACTGGAAATGGCCGCGCACATCCGCGCCGGCGACCTCGACGGCGCCGTCGGATATTCGCTCAGCGACTGCATTTCCTGCGGCTGTTGTGCCTATGTGTGTCCGTCGCACATTCCCCTGGTCCAGTACTTCAGCCACGCCAGGGGCGAGCTGTCAGCGCGCGAGCGCGCCCGCCTGCGTACCGAGGCAGGCAAACGTCTGGCCGAGGCTCGCCTCGCCCGTCTCGAACGCGATGCCAGGGAAAAGGCCGAGGTGGCCGCGCGCCGCAAGGCCGAGCGCACTGCCGCCAAGGCCCGCTCCGGCACTGTGAAACCCGAAGAGGAAACGACATGAGTTCGGGGTCGATCGAGAAGCCGGTTGCGGCACCGTACGCGGCTACGTCGAACAGCGTGCGCCGGGTCATGGTCATCGTCATGGCCGCCCTGGTGCCGGCCACCCTGTTCGGCTTCTGGCTCTACGGCTGGCCGGCCGTCTATCTCTGGATGATCAGCGTGGCTGCCGCGGCACTCGGCGAAGCCTTCTGTCTGCGCCTGATGGGGCGCGACGCCAGGACGGTGCTCGGTGACGGATCGGCATGGTTGACCGGCTGGCTGCTCGCCCTGTCGCTGCCCCCCTGGGCGCCATGGTGGATTGGCGTCTGCGGCGGCTTGTTTGCCACGGTACTCGGCAAGCAGGTCTTCGGTGGCCTCGGGCAGAACCTCTTCAACCCGGCGATGGTCGGGCGGGTGGCGTTGCTGATTTCCTTCCCGGTGCAGATGACCGCCTGGGTCGCGCCGCTGCCGATCTTCGATGCCGCTGCGCCGGGGCCCATTGCCGCGCTGGCGATCACCCTCAAGGGCATGCAGCCCGCCTTCGACGCGGTCGCCAGCGCTTCGCTGCTCGGCTTTGCCAAGACCGAGATGGCGCGCGGCGTCGACCTCGCCCACTCCCTGCTGCAGGCGCCATTGCAGGCCTGGTACGGCAGCCGGCCGGGCAGCCTCGGCGAAACGGCCTCCTGGCTGATCGTTGCCGGCGGCGTGGCGATGATCTGCCTGCGCACCATCACCTGGCATATCCCGGTAGCGATGCTGCTGGGCATCGCCGTTCCGGCGGCGCTCCTGCACGCCGTCGATCCGGCGCGCTACCTGGACGCCGGAACGCATCTGCTGTCCGGTGGAGCGATGCTCGGCGCCTTCTTCATCGCCACCGACTATGTGACTTCGCCCAATACGCCGCGCGGACAGATCGTCTTCGGCACTGGCTGCGGTGTGCTGACCTACGTCATCCGCACCTGGGCAGGCTACCCGGAGGGCGTGGCCTTCGCCGTACTGCTGATGAACTCCTTGACTCCGGTCATCGACAGCTATATCAAGCCGCGCATCTACGGACGCGATCGCCGTGGCGCGGCTCTTGAACCAGGGAAATAAGCGGGAGAAGAAACATGCAGATCGGAGTTGCCTATTCGGAAGCGGGCCAGCAGTTATGGCTCACCATCGAAGTCCCGGAGGGGTCGAGCGTGCGCGATGCGATTGTCAAGTCCGGCATCCTGCAGACATTCCCGACGATCGATCTGGAAACGCAGAAAGTGGGCGTCTTCGGCCGCCTGGTCAAGCCCGATATGGCGCTCAGGCCGGGCGACCGGGTCGAGATCTACCGCCCCATCACCTGCGATCCACAAACCGTGCCGCGTCGGGATAGCACCAGCGACGACGACGAGTAGGGGGATTCGGCCTCAGGAGGGCTTGGCGACGAGCGATTGACGGCGCAAGTTCCTGATCCACGCCTTCTGGCAAAGGCTGCGCTGTTGTCCTTCAAGGTATTCGCGGATGGTATTGCGGGCTTCGGCGAAACGCAGGCGTCGTTCGGGATGGATCGCTTCGCAGTAGATCAGGTGATAACCCAGCTGGCTTTCGACCACCTCGGACAAGGTCGCAGCACCGAGGGCAAAGGCGACGGCTTCGAGTTCCGGATAGAGTTGGCCGCGCGCTACCTTGCCGAGCAGTCCGCCGTTGATCGCCGTCGGGCATTCCGAATGTTTCAGCGCTTGTTCAGCGAAACGCTGCGGTTCCTTGAGCAGGCGGGCGCGGATCGACTCGATCCTTGCACGAGCGGCCTGAAGTTCGTTGCCCGGCAGCCGTTCGTTGATGGTCACCAGAAGGTGCCGCAGCAAGCGCGTTTCGGTACGGCGGAAGCGATCCCTGTGCTGGTGCCAGAAGATCTCGGCGTCGGTATCGCTGACTGCCACGGAACCCGCAGCGACCGTTTCGAGAACCGCCTCGACGACCATGTCGCGAGCGATGGCGCGCCGCAGCGAGAGGGCGTCGAGCCCGACACGGTCGAGGTCGGCGTGATATTCGTCGTCGTCGCCGTAGCGGCCGCGGATTTCCGCCAGGCTGGCGTCGATCGACGCCTCGGGCAGGAGCACGGCCGCGGCTTGTGGTGTCCCGAGAATCAGGGTTTCGATTTGCTGCTGCCTGGCCGCCACGTTGTGCACTCGCTGCCGCTCATCGGGTGCGAGTGACTCCAGCGACTTGCCGAACAACTGTTCGGCCAGCTTGAGTGACAGGTAGACTCCGCCTGGCTCATGCATCGTCGCGCTCCCATTCACCCAGCGCCTGCTCGGGTACCAGAAGGGGAGTTCCCGGCAGGCAGTCGAAATGCGCGTGATAGACGACGCCGTGCGTTCCGGATCGTTCGAGGTTCAGGATCTCGCCACGGCTGCCGAGCGCCACCCGGATCTCGCCGCGAATCACCAACGAGCGTGTCGCACGGACCTTCTGGCGCACCTCAAAGCGGCTTTCGATCCAGGGTGCATCGGCCGCGATCAACTCTTCCTCACGACAGCCGACCAGACGACCCTCGTCAAGAAAGTGCACGGAATAAATGATCTGATTCTGCAGAAAGGTGCCGACATCGCGCACGTGCCCGATGCGGCCGCGTCGTACCAGCAGTTCACCGGTCTGGATGCCGGGGAAAGTGCCATCGTTGCGCACGTTACGCGTCAGGCGTACCGCGTCGCCGTAATCCCAGCGCGGCAACACGATCTCAGTCGCTCAGCGAGGACAGGGGCAGGAAAGACGAGCCTTCTGCCTTCTGGAATACCGCAAAGACTTTTTCGGCCTGCGCGCTGGATTCGACGAAGTCGGTGTAGGCGCGTGCCAGCCAGCCGCGGTAGGCGCTATAGTCCGGTGTCTTGCCGGCTTCCTGCCTGGCCAGGTAATCGTGGAAGCGTTGCAGGATGTGCAGGCGATTGACCTGGACGACGCGCACGTCGAAGTCGATGCCGAAATAGTCGAGAAATTCTTCCGCCGAGTTGAGGTCGGCGAGATCGTCTTCGAAACTGTTGATTTCGCAAGCCATGCTCTTCTCCTGTTTCAGTGAAGTGGTTCCGGGATGGGCGGGCACTGACGATCGATCAGCCGCAGTAGGGGCACAACGCCAAGGGCATCGCGCGTATCGACTTCCGCAATCTTTGCCAGCCGCAGACGTGCCTCGCTCAATCTCCCGAGGCGCAGCAGAATCACTGCCGAGCCCTTGAGCGCGAGCAGATGAAAACGCAGCATGCCCATCGAGCGCATCGCCGCCTGGCCCAGCGCGATCGGCCCCAGGCTGCGCCAACTGCCCACCAGATCCAGGCGCCGTGCGCTGACCTCCAGCGCCCTTTCGGCAATCACCAGCGCATCTTCGAGTCGATGCTGATAGAAGTAATAGCGGTAAATGGCGACCAGCACCGAGAGCTGTTCCGGCGCCAGAAAATAGGCGTAGAGCAGCCGTTGCTCGGCAATCGGCTGGCCGTAGTGGCGCGCTGCCGAGTCGATCTGCGCGGCCACCGCGGGCGGGCAAGGCTCGTCAAAATACAGCGCGTCGTTGCCGAGTTCCAGCAACTCGAGTCTATTGGCCATGGCCATGTTCCCTGCAGCACATCTCAGTGGCGGAACAGACCTGGCAACTCGCCGTGCTCAGCACATCGGGCAAGCCACGTGCAGCGCGCGCTTCGATTTCCAAAGTTTCGATACGTTCCAGCAGCGTCAACAGGTCGGTCTCGGAAGGCAGGCGCTTTTTCTCGACGATGAAAGAGCGTACGCGCTCCAGCAAGGTGCCTGCCGCAATCTCCGACAAGTAATGGCCGAGTCCCGCCATGATCCGTTGTACTGCGCGTGGTCCGGAATGCTTGCCGAGAACGACTCGATGTTGGCGCCCGACCAGTACCGGATCGAAGCCCTGGTAATTGGCCGGATCCTTGAGTAGACCATCGACATGGATTCCTGCCTCATGGGTGAACGCTCCTTCGCCAACGATACTCTTCTGCCAGGACAGGGGGCGCCCGGAAGCGACAGCGACGCGATGCGAAATGTCGGGAAATTTCGCCAGATCGATACCGGTCTCGACGCCGTGGCATAAATGCAACCCGAGCACGACTTCTTCGAGTGGCGCATTGCCCGAACGTTCACCGAGGCCGTTGACCGTCGTGTTGAGGTGGGTCGCACCGGCACGGGCGGCCGCCAGAGTGTTCGCCGTTGCCATTCCCAGATCGTCGTGGGCATGCATCTCGATTTCCAGATCGCACAGCGAACGCAGATGGCGGATTCGCTCGAAGGTCGCAAAGGGATCCAGCACGCCCAGTGTGTCGGCAAAGCGAATGCGCCGAGCACCAGCGGTCTGCGCGGCTTCGGCAATTGCCGCCAGCAAATCCGGATCGCCGCGCGAGGCGTCTTCGGCACCGACTCCGACGCCGAAACCAAGGTCGCGCGCCAGCCGTACATGCTCGCCGATCTCGGTGAGAAGCCAGTTGCGATCGCGCTGCAGTTTCGAATGCAGGTGTTGATCGGACGCGGGCACCGAAATATCGATCAGGTCCGCACCCAGATTTGCCGCCAGCACGATGTCCTTGCGATTCATCCGGCTCCACACCATCAGACCTGCATTCAGTCCCAGGGAAGCGACTGCCCGGATGCTTGCGCGCTCGGCGTCGCCCATCGCGGGGATCCCGATTTCCAACTCGGGAACTCCCAATGCGTCGAGGCGACAGGCGATATCGATCTTTTCGTCGAGACTGAACGCGACTCCCGCCGATTGCTCTCCGTCGCGCAGGGTCGTGTCGTTGATGAGGATGTAAGTTGGGGATATGTGGGGCATGGCAGTCAGGAAATGAAAAGCAAATTCCTTGCCAGGTTTAAATACTATATAAATTATATGCTTGCGAATAATCTGGGTGCTGGAATTGTCATGCTTGCGACGAAATTGTAGGAACAGGCAAATCAGGAAACAGGGAGATCGCTTGCCCAGGGCTTGCGGAAACCCCCCACTGCAAGCTTTGACGCTAGAATTCGCTTCACCAACTTCAGGAAGAATGCATGAGTTCCCAGTTTGCTCTGCTCAACACCCGCCGCTTTGCTCCTTTTTTTCGCTACGCAGTTTCTCGGGGCATTCAACGACAATCTGTTCAAGAATGCCCTGATCGTGTTGCTCACCTTTCAGGCGGTGAACTGGACGACGCTGGCGCCGGAGGTGTTGACCAATCTCGCTGCCGGCATCTTCATCCTGCCGTTCTTCCTGTTTTCGGCTACCGCCGGGCAACTCGCCGACAAGTACGACAAGGCAAAGCTGGCGCGGCTGGTGAAGCTGCTCGAAATCGTCATCATGGGCGTCGCCCTGCTTGGCTTCTCGACACACAACCTGGCAGTGCTGTTGAGTGCATTGTTCCTGCTTGGCCTGCATTCCACACTGTTCGGGCCGGTCAAATATGCGATCCTGCCGCAGCATCTGCGCGAAGACGAACTCGTCGGCGGCAACGCGCTGGTCGAGGCCGGCACTTTCGTCGCCATCCTGATCGGCACGCTGGCCGGTGGCCTGCTCGCCGGTACAGCTGGGCATCCGGGCTGGGTGGCCATCGCCGGAATGGTGCTTGCGGTACTGGGGTACCTGTGCAGCCGCGGCATCCCGGCAGCACCGGCACCCGTCCCGGAGTTGGTGGTCAGCCTCAATCCGTTCTCCGAGACCTGGCGCAACATTGGCTTTGCACGCCAGAACCGGACGGTCTTTCTGTCGATTCTCGGGATTTCCTGGTTCTGGCTGTACGGCGCACTGTTTCTGGCGCAGTTTCCGCCCTATGCAAAGAACGTGCTCGGTGGCAACGAGACCTCGGTGACCTTGTTGCTGGCGGTATTCACGATCGGCATCGGCTTCGGTTCGCTGCTCTGCGAGCGTTTGTCGGCCGGGCACGTCGAAATCGGTCTGGTGCCTTTTGGTTCGATTGGTCTGACGCTCTTCGGCATCGACCTGGCTTTCGCTTCACCGACACCGCTGCCGGTCGTGACGCCGCTGCCGCTCGCCAGCCTGCTCGCCCTGCACCATATCTGGCGGGTGCTCTTCGACCTGTTTGCCCTCGGCCTGTTCGGAGGGTTCTTCATCGTCCCCTTGTATGCCCTGATCCAGTTGCGCAGTGCGCCTGCACAGCGCGCGCGGATCATTGCCGCGAACAACATCCTGAACGCGCTGTTCATGGTCTGTGGCGCGCTGGCCGCCGCCGGCCTGCTCGGCGATGGGCTTTCGATTCCCGCACTGTTCGGCGTTGCCGCGCTGTGCAATGCGGTGGTGGCGGTCTACATCTACAGCCTGGTGCCCGAGTTCATGCTGCGCTTCATTGCCTGGCTGCTGGTGCACTCGGTGTACCGCCTGCGGCAGCATGGGCTGGAGAACATCCCGGAGGAGGGCGCTGCCGTGCTGGTATGCAATCACGTCAGCTTCGTGGACCCGATCGTCATCGCGGCCGCGAGCCGGCGGCCGATCCGTTTCGTCATGGATTACCGCATTTACCGCACACCGATCATCAATTTCGTTTTTCGCCACATGTCCGCCATTCCGATTGCCCCGGCCAGGGACGACGCAGCGATGATGGAAGCGGCTTTCGAAGAGGTGGCGAGAGCCCTTGCGGCGGGCGAACTGGTGGCCATTTTCCCGGAAGGCCGGATCACCGATAGTGGCGAGCTCTATCCATTCCGCCCAGGCGTGCAGCGCATCGTCGGACGCACGCCGGTGCCGGTCATTCCGATGGCGCTGCAGGGTCTGTGGGGCAGCTTCTTCAGCCGCAAGGACGGACCGGCGATGAGCAAGCCACTGCGCCGTGGCCTGTTCTCGAAGATCGCGCTGGTCGTCGGTGCGGCGGTTGCCCCCGAAGCGGCAACTCCCGAGCGCCTGCAGGAGGTTGTCGCCGGCTTGCGGGGCGAATGGCGGTAGCCCGGCGCTGCCGAAGTCCGAAGTCCCTTATTGCTGCTTGCGAAGTGCTGCTTCAGCCCAGAGTGCCTTGGCGAAGGCTTTCCACGCGCTGCCTCCGTGACTCTCGATGCCCTGGTCGGCGCTTTCCGCCATGGTTTTTAACATCAGAGCCGCCAGGCCAAAAAGGTCGACTCTGGCCATCAGTTGGCGATCCACATGGCTCGAAGCCGCAAGCTTCACGTCTTCTTTCATGTGATCGAGCGCCTCTCTGGCCAGGGTGCGTACCTGCACCTCATCCGACCAGTCGATGCCGAGAACTATCCCCTTGCGCTCGATTTCGAGTTCAATCTCTTGGGTTCCTCGATCGTAATCTTCAAAGCCAGCCATATATTTGTCCTTGGTGGTGGTCATTTATTGTAGGCCTGAATCGGGGTGCCGAGCAGCTTTTCAGAACCCGATGCATCGACGATAGGCAACTCCGCTCGATCAATTCCGGGGTGTCGAGATGTTCCGTGATCACCCCCCGGTCGGCATTGGACGCTGCTGCGGCGACGCATGCAGAAAAACACGGTATATTCCGCAACTCACGCTCAAGCGATACACCAACGACCGAGCGTAGGCAGTGGTCCATCCGCTCCGGAGCAGATCCCGGTTCCATTGGCCGATTCGGGTCGCATGTGGTTTCGGAACAAGCTCGGTCTGCGCAAAGTCCGCAACAATTTGATGCAGGATGCCTGTGAAAAATACCCTGATTGCGGTGCTGCTGACCATCCTTCCCGTCATCGTCGATGCGGCTCCCGGAGAAAGATCCGGGACACTGCAGAAGATTGCCCATACCAGAACGATTGCGATCGGCTTCCATGAATCGACATCGCCATTTACGTATATGACTGGTGATGGAACCGTCATGGGTTACTCTTACGACATCGCGCTGAAGATCGCCGAGGCCGTGAAGCGTGAGCTGAAATTGCCGGCGCTGCAGATCAAGCAGATCCCTTTTACTACGCAAAGCCGTTTTCCGATCGTCCAGAATGGTGTCTCCGACCTCTCGTGCGGCGCGACGACCAATACCACCGAACGGCAAAAGATGGTTGCCTTTTCCAATACCATCTTCGTCGCCGGATCACGCCTGATGACGCGAAAGAATTCCGGCATCAAGGATTTTCCGGATCTGGCAGGAAAGACTGTCGTGACCTTCGCGGCTTCGACTTCCGAAAAGATGTTGCGCAGGATGAACAGCGAGCATGGCCTCCACATCAACATCGTGTCTACCTTTGATCGCGGCGACACACCCTTGTCGGTACTGCAGGCCGGGCAGGCCGATGCATACATGATGGATGATGTCCTGCTCTACGCCACCATCCGGGAAGCCTGGCGGCCGGATGAATGGGTCGTGACCGGCAGGCCTCAATCCTATGAAGCCTATGGCTGCATCCTGCGCAAGGATGACCCTGCCTTTAAGAGGGTCGTGGATCAGGAAATTGCGAGGATCATGAAATCTGGGGAGGCGGAAGCGCTTTACCGGAAATGGCTGTTGTCGCCGATACCACCGAAGGGCGTCAATCTGAACTTTCCGATCAGCGAGATGATGATCGAACTCTACAAGAATCCGAACGACAAAGCATTTGATTGAGTTCCCGCCTGTACGCTGACGCGCAATTCCCTGCTACTCGATGCCGATAAGGTCGACCCTTTTCAGGAAATATACCCTGATTTTTGGCGGGCTGACCGGCGGTTCGCTACTTCTCAGTGGTCTGCTTGGTATCAGTTTTGCCTATCAGGAAAGCCAGCTTTCGGTCATCAAACTGCAGCGTGAAAAAGCAGAAGCGGCAGCTACCCGGTTGGGTGAATACCTTTTTGGAATCGAACAGAGGATCGCTGTGGCGGCAATGCCAAAACGCGGCGTTTCCGCTCTGGAACAACGAAGTGCCGACATTCAGATCTTGCGGCGTACTGCGGCGATCCATGAAATTCTGCTGCTCGACAATCAGGGCAAGGAATATCTACGGACATCCCGCCGCACTGCAGACATCGTAGGCAGCAAGCGCGATCTTTCGACCACCGAATTTTTTCGTCAAGTCAAATCAGGCCGTTCCTACCGCAGCCCGATCTACTTCCGCGACGGAAGTCTGTACATGACCATAGCGATGGCCGTCGGCCCAGAGGAAGCCGGGATCACCGTCGCTGAAGTCGACCTCGAATTTCTGCTCGACGGAATCACGCGCGTCAAGGTCGGTGACTCCGGCCACGCCTATGCAGTCGACTCCGAAGGCCGCTTGATTGCTCATCCCGATATCGGCCTGGTGCTGAGAAACACCAGCATGGCTGCACTGCCGCAGGTGCAAGCGGCGATCAAGGGCCAGGCGCAGGGTGGAGAGGCATCTGCGCAAGCGCGCAATCATGACGGTGAGCCGGTCTTGACTGCCTTTGGAACGATTCCACAACTTGGCTGGTTCGTTTTTGTCGAGGAACCACTGGCCGAAGCCTACCGCCCTTTGTATGCCCAGGCCATTCGCAGCGGATCGCTGGTGCTCATCGGCATGCTGTTGACCGTGTTTGCCTGCGTGGCACTGGTGCGCAGGGTGGTCAAACCCATCCATGCCCTGCAGGATGGCGCAACGCTGATTGGCCGCGGAGTTCTCGACCACCGCATTACGGTTCGCACGGGTGACGAACTCGAAGATCTGGCCAATGGCTTTAATCGAATGGCCGAACAGTTGCAGAAATCGTATGCCATGCTGGAAGGAAAGGTTTCCGAGCGTACTCTCGAACTGGAAGAGGCCAACAACAAGCTGGCCGCCCTGAGCACAACCGATGCCTTGACCGGTCTCGCCAATCGTCGCCGCTTCGACGAAGTGCTGGCAAGTGAATGGAGTCGTGCAGCACGCATCGGTCAACCCCTGGCTCTCGGATTGCTCGATGTGGACTGGTTCAAGGCATATAACGATCGCTACGGTCATCAGGCGGGTGACGAATGCCTGCGCCAGGTGGCCAGTGTCTTGTCTTCCAAAATATGCCGTACCGGAGATCTGGTGGCGCGCTATGGGGGCGAAGAATTCGTATTCATTGCGCCTGCGACCGATGCTGAGCAGGCATTGAGCATGGCCCGGAAAGTCTGCCAGGCACTTCAGGATCTGGAATTGCCACATGCAATGTCCGGGTTCGGATGCGTGACTGCCAGCGTTGGTGTTGCGTCTATCGTTCCGGAAGTCAAGGGTGCGCCAGATATTCTGGTGGCGGCCGCAGACATGGCCATGTACCGTGCCAAAGAGCAGGGACGCAATCAGGCGGTACTCGGCGGCTAGTCTTGAGTACTGTTCTTGCCCTCGCCGCCTGGGTCGGCCGGCATCCGCTCGGCAGCACGAAAGCACGCAAAGGCGATGCCAACCGTGAGCACGGCCAGGGTAAGCGCCAAGCGTTTACCATGCCAAAGACTGGTAAACCAGCGGGCCAGATCATCGGCGAAAACGGCCGACTTTCCGCCAAAACGTTCCAGGTCGTGACGATAGCGCTTGGAATCACTGGTGGTGATTGGATAGGCTTTCCCGTCGACCATTTCGTAGCCGATCACATCGCTGCGCTCATCCGTGCCGGTCAGAAAGACCCAGACGGAAACCGTCAAACCAAGAACCAAGACCAGAACGCCTATCAGATTGAGGCGAAATCGGTGCCTTGTGTTCAAGTGCGATAACCTGGATCGGCGCGGTCGAGTTTACGCAGCAGCGCGGGCCACGCCAGACCCCCACCCGCCCCGCGAGTCACCTGTTCCCATTGTGTCTGGGCGCTGTCGACGATGTGCTGGCTGATATGCCGCAGTGGCTGCCCACCGCTCATCGCACGCACCTGAATCATGCAGGTGACCTCGAAGAAATACATCGCCACAAAGGCTTCGGCTACCGATCGTCCGACCGTCAACAAGCCGTGATTGCGCAGCATGAGGAAGCGCTTGTCGCCGAGGTCGCGTACCAGCCGCGGCTTTTCGTCTTCATCCAGAGCGACGCCTTCGTAGTCGTGGTAGGCGAGCGACGAAAGCACGAATATCGAGTGCTGCGACAAGGGCAGCACACCCCCTGCCTGCGCCGACACTGCGACGCCATTGATGCTGTGCACGTGCAGCACGCACTGCACATCCTCGCGGGCGGCATGAACGGCGCTGTGAATGGTGAACCCAGCCGGATTGACCTCGTAGGCGCTGTCGCCTACCTTGTTGCCGTGCAGATCGACCTTGATCAGACTGGAGGCAGTGATCTCGCTGAACATCAATCCGTACGGATTGATCAGGAAATGATGTTCCGGACCAGGCACGCGGGCCGAGATATGGGTGAAGATCAGATCATCCCATCCGAACATGGCGACGAGGCGATAACACGCAGCAAGGTCCACGCGCCGTAACCATTCCGCTTCGCTCACCTGCGAATGGATTTCGGGGGCAGTATCGTTCACGGCGGCTCCTTTCACTGAAATCATGCTGTATTATATAGACTGGTCTAGGTAGAGAGTCAACACGAATGGATGGCAATTCGCAACTCGGTAGCCGGGAAAGAATGATCGAAGCGGCGATCACGCTGATGCGCGGTTCCGGACTCGGCGGCGCGGGAATCAACGAGATCGTCCGCGTCAGTGGCTCCCCGAAGGGATCGGTCTACCACTTCTTTCCGCAGGGAAAGTTGCAGATCACTACGGAAGCCCTGGCCGTCTATTCCACTCGGGTGATGGCTTTCATCGATCAGTCCCTGGCGAGCAAGCGCCAGCCGGGCGCCAAAGTGAAGGCCCTGTTCAGCGCATTTGCCCGGCGCGTCGAAGAGGGCGATTTCTACCAGAGTTGCGCAGTGGGCACCGTCAGCCTGGATCTCGACGCCGATCTCCAAGGGCTCCAGGCATTTCTGGGTGCAACGTTTTCCGAATGGCTGGCGCTGATCGCCAGCCACCTCGATTTCGGTGATGCTGACCGTAGCCAGTCCTTTGCGGGGCTGCTCCTGACGGCCATCGAAGGTGCCTACGTCCGCTGCAGGGCGGAGCGCTCGCCGCGGCCATTCAAGGAGGCAGGCGAATGGCTTGCGATGCTTGCCGATCAGAACACTCTGGTGGAGGATCGGTCTCCTGCTTAATGTGAAAGCCGCGTATGCGACTCACGATGCCTGGCTCACCCATTGTCTGGTCAAACCCTGAGGAGAACACGTTATGCTGAACACCCTGCGCGCCACCCTTTTTCCCTCGGGAGTCGTCTCCTTCGATGAGCCGCTGCGGATCACCGAAGCGACGAGAGTTCTGGTGACACTGCTCGACGAGCACCCGCTCCCCGCCACGCCCGACACGCCGGGACAGCCCGTACATGACCAAGAGCGCGAGGTCTGGGAGGACCTGCTGAATTTTCACGCGTGGCAACCGTCGGGAAGGAGTGGCCGATGAGCAGGCAGTGGAGGGCAGGCGACGCCAGGGTCCCGTTCCGGCTCAGGGTAACCATCACCCGCAGCTGCTTGCCCGCGCACCGCCGATCGCGTTTCAGCTCTGCAGTTCGACGCGCTCGCGAAAGTACTCCAGCGCCTCGGGGTTGGCCAGTGCTTCGACGTTCTTTATCGGCCGGCCATGCACGACATTGCGCACCGCGAGTTCGACGATCTTGCCGCTCTTGGTGCGCGGGATGTCGGCGACCTGCAAAACCTTGGCCGGAACATGGCGCGGCGTGGTATTGCGGCGGATTTGCTGCTTGATGCGGTCGAGCAGCGTTTCTTCGAGGAGCAGTCCTTCGCGCAGCTTGACGAACAGTACGATGCGCACGTCGTGCTGCCAGTCCTGGCCGATCACCAGTGATTCGACGACTTCCGGCAGTTGCTCGACCTGGCGATAGATCTCGGCGGTGCCGATGCGCACGCCGCCGGGGTTGAGAACGGCGTCGGAGCGACCGTAGATGATCATGCCTTCGTTGGCAGTGAGTTCGACGAAGTCGCCATGGCACCAGACGTTCGGGAAGCGATCGAAATACGCGGCATGGTATTTGGCGCCGTCGGGGTCGTTCCAGAAGCCGATCGGCATTGCCGGAAAAGGCGCGGTGCATACCAGTTCGCCGCGCTCGCCGCGGCCGGCCGGAATCGGCTGGCCGTCGTCGTCGAAGACCGCGACGGCCATTCCCAGGCCGCGGCATTGCAGCTCACCGCGGTACACCGGCAGAATCGGATTGCCGAGCGCGAAACAAGAGAGGATGTCGGTTCCACCGGAAATCGACGCCAGCAACAGGTCGGCCTTGATGTCACGATAGACGTAATCGAAGCTTTCCGGAGCCAGCGGGCTGCCGGTCGAGAAGATCGTCCGCAGGGCTTCGAGGCGATGCGTCTCGCGTGGCTTGAGACCGGTCTTGGCAAGCGCATCGATGAATTTTGCCGAGGTGCCGAAGTGTGTCATGCGTTCGGCGTCGGCGTAATCGAAGAGGATCGCTCCCGGCTGGCCGCCGCGCGCCGCAATGAACGGGGAGCCGTCGTAGAGCAGCAGCGTCGCGCCCGAAGCAAGGCCGGAAACCAGCCAGTTCCACATCATCCAGCCGCAGGTGGTGAAATAGAAGAGGCGGTCGTCTTGCTTGACGTCACCGTGCAACTGGTGTTCCTTGAGATGTTGCAGCAGGGCGCCGCCGTGACCGTGCACGATGCACTTGGGAACGCCGGTGGTGCCCGAGGAATACATGATGAACAGCGGATGCGCGAAAGGCAGCGGCGCGAATTCGATGTCCATGGCGGCAAAGGGTGCGATGAAGTCGGCGTAGCGCACGCCATTGCGGATCGCCGCTACCGCAGGAGAATCGTCGAGGTAGGAGACGACTACCGTCCTGGCGACGCTGGCGATCTGTGCGGCGACTTCGGCGTTTTTGGCCATGCAATCGACCGGTTTGCCGTTGTACCAGTAGCCGTCAACGCAGAGCAGGACCTTGGGTTCGATCTGCCCGAAACGGTCGAGAACGCCCTGGACACCGAAGTCGGGCGAAGCCGACGACCAGATCGCACCGAGCGAAGTGGTGGCGAGCATCGCGATCAGCGCCTCGGGCAGGTTCGGCAGGTAAGCGGCGACACGATCGCCCTGGCCGATACCAGCGGCCTGCAAGGCTTGCGCGCAGCGCGAGACCTGCGCGTAAAGCTCGGCGTGCGAGAGGCGACGCCGGCACTTGTCCTCGCCCCAGAATACCAGCGCGTCGGTGTCGGGCCTGGCGGCATGGTGGCGCAACAGGTTCTCCGCGTAGTTCAGCCGGGCTTGCGGAAACCAGTGGGCACCGGGCATCCATTCGCCGTTTTCGAGCACCGTCGGGCCGCGCTCGCCGAGCACGCCGCATTGCTCCCATAGCGAAGTCCAGAAGGCCTCGGGCTGTGCCACCGACCAGCGCCAGAGGCTCGCATAATCCGCGCAGTCGAACTGCCAGCGGCTGTGGATTGCGGCGATGAAAGCGCTCAGCCTGGCCGCCGCGATACGTTCGGCGCTCGGGCGCCAGAGAGCTGCAGGGTTCATCCCCGAGTCCTCAGAACGGCGGCAGTTCGGCACGCAGGTGCTCCGGAATCGGCACCGACTTGCCGGTCGCCACATCCATCCAGACGATCTTGGATTCGCCGGTCGCGTAAAGGGTGTCATCTCCTTGCAGGCGGATTTCGTAATGCGTCGGCACGCTGCTGCGGCCAGGATGTCCGCAGAACATCCGGACTTCGACGAGGCCAGGGTAGTTGAGCGGGACCAGGAAGGTACAACTGGCGTTGATGATCACCGGCGCCGAGCCGCGCGGCATCACCCGGAAGCCGAGTTTTTCGAGATACTCGACGCGCACCTGCTCCATGTAACGGAAATAGATGGTGTTGTTGACGTGGCCGTAGGCGTCCATATCGCCCCAGCGAATCGGAATCAGGCTGGTCTGGACGAGTTTGCGTGGGTGTGTCATGGCAATTCCTTGGTCGGGTCGGAGGGCGATGCCGGGTGCGAATCACGGATATTCGCACCCTGCCGACCACACGAAGATGTCAGCGCCGGTCAGCGCTCTCAGAACATGTCTTCAGGCAAGGCGTTTACGCCTTCGGCACCGTCGGAGATGCTGCTCGCCAGGCCGGCGGCCTGTGACAGCACGTGGTCGGCATAGAAGCGCGCGGTGATGATCTTCGCGGCATAGAAGGGATCACTTTCGCCGGCGTCGATCTTCGCTTGCGCAATCAGTGCCGCACGCGCCATCTGCCAACCACCGGCAACGATCCCGAGCAGCTTCAGGAACGGTACCGCGCCGGCCGATGCGGCACGAATGTCGACCCCGTAGGTGGCTACCAGCCAATCGCCGGCGGCTGCCAGTGCGTCGATGCCCGCCGTCAAGCGGCTGTGCAGGGCAGCGAAGTGGCTGCCCGCCTGGCTAGCGAGATCGCCGTCGAGTGCGCGCATCTCCTCGATCACCGCCTTCAGGGTGGCGCCTCCCTCGCGTGCCATCTTGCGGCCGATCAGGTCGTTGGCCTGAATGCCGGTGGTACCCTCGTAGATCGTCGAGATCTGCGCATCACGCAGGTGCTGCGCGGCACCGGTTTCTTCGACATACCCCATGCCGCCATGCACCTGCACGCCGATCGAGGCGATGCGGACACCGGACTCGGTGCTCCAGCCCTTGACTACCGGGATCATCAGATCAACGAAAGCCTGCTTGCGCTTGCGCTCGGCGGCGTCCGGATGGCGGAGCGCGGTGTCGTGTGCAGCCGCTACTACGTAGGCCAGTGCGCGCGTGGCTTCGGCGTGCGAGCGCATGGTCATCAGCATGCGGCGTACGTCGGGATGCTTGATGATCGCCACTTTCGGACCACCGCGTACGCCGATATCGGTGCACTGCACGCGCTCGCGCGCGTAGTCGCGCGCTCGCTGGTAAGCGCGCTCGCAAGCAGCGACGCCTTCGAGGCCGACGCCGAAACGCGCGGCATTCATCATGATGAACATATACTCGAGACCGCGATTCTCCTCGCCGACCAGGTAGCCGACGGCACCGCGGTGGTCACCAAAGGCCATGATCGCGGTTGGGCTGGCATGAATGCCGAGCTTGTGCTCGATCGATACACAATAGGCATCGTTACGCTCGCCGAGGCTGCCGTCTTCATTGACCATGAACTTCGGCACGACGAACAGCGAAATTCCCTTGACGCCTTCGGGCGCGGTCGGCGTCCGCGCCAGCACGAGGTGGATGATGTTCTCCGTCATGTCGTGCTCACCGTAGGTGATGAAAATCTTCTGCCCGAAAATCAGGAAGCTGCCGTCGGCCTGCGGTTCAGCACGCGTGCGCACGGCCGCCAGGTCGGAACCGGCGCTCGGCTCGGTGAGGTTCATCGTTCCGGCCCATTGGCCGCTGACCATTTTTTCGAGGTAGGTCGTCTTCAACTGCTCGGAGCCAGTGAGCACCAGTGCCTCGATGGCGCCGGCAGTGAGCAGCGGACACAGCGAGAAGGAATGATTGGCCGATTTCCACATCTCGGCGACGGCGGCAGCGACCAGCTTCGGCAGTCCCTGTCCTCCCCACTCCGGTTCGCAGGCCAGTGCCGGCCAACCGCTGTCGGCGAACAACTGGTACGCATCCTTGAAACCCGCTGGCATGGTCACCGTCTTGTCGTGCCAGTGGGCGCCTTCCTGGTCTCCCGGCCAGTTGAGCGGCGACAGGATTTCCGCAGCGAACCTGGCGGCCTCTTCGAGAACTGCATCGACCAGTTCGGGCGACGCTTCTTCATAACCTGGCAATTGCGCCACCTGTTCCAGTCCGGCAAGCTCCTTGAGCACGAACTGCATGTCACGGATCGGGGCATAATATTCACTCATGTGTTTCTCCTTTTATGGTTGCTGTGTGGACGGCTGGGCGGCTTCGCAGGCCGCCATGAGATCGATCAGGAACAATATTTCCTCGACGACCGGCAAGGTGAAACCACTGCGCTGTCCATCACGATGGTCGCGCAGCAGCTTCTCCAGATAGCCGGAACATTCCGGCTTTCCCCAGAGTGCGATGAGTTGATCGCGAATGTGCGGCAGATCTTCCAGCGTGCTTGCCTTTTCACGGGGCGCATCGGGTGCCACCAGATGGAGCTGCTTGCGCGCCTCGTCGGCATCCCAACGAATCACTTCGACATTGAAAGTCCGGTTCAACCGCAAGGTCAATGCCTCGAATTCATCGCGCATGCCATTGCGCTGGTAAATCTGCAGCAGGCGGATCCAGGGCCGCAAGGACTCCTGTGGCTGCGCCGCGAGATATTCCTCAAGGGTTTTGGTGGCATTGCTGACGCGACCGAAGGACAGCATGACCTCGGCCAGTTCGAGTATCGGCGCCGATCCTGCAATCTCGGGCGCAATCGACAAGGCTGGCGCCACCACCGGGATTGCTGCGGGTGAGGGCACTACCGGTGGTGACGTGGGGGGTGTTGCCGGTGTTGCTGCCGCCGCTCTTGCCGCACGCGTCTCACGTGGCAGTCCGATCGGTGCGGCTGCGGCCCTTGGCGGACTCGACAAAGCGGACTCGCCTTGCTCCGGTGTCGACGAAGCATTCCGGCTGCCCGGAAGAACTTCTGGCACAGCGGGACGACGGAACAGCAAGACCAGCACCACCACCAAAGCGGCGACTCCGGCATACAGGATCCCTTGTTCGAGCGCACCTGCAGCAGCCGGCGTGGCCGCAGGCGGCGGCGCAGTTCCTGGCGTTGCCTCCGGCAAGGCCGCCGCAGCGGCGGCAGGACGGGCTGCAGCAGGTGCAGGGATCGCTACCGCCAGACCTTCGAGGCGAACTTCTGCCCTTCTCAGTTCGGCCACATTGGCTTCGAGCCAGGCCAGCTTTTCGCTCAACGCCTGCTGGTCGGTGTTCGGATCACGGAGGATCTCGATCGTTCGCTGTTCGAGGCGCAACAACTGGCGGCCAAGGTCGCTCGGCGCGGGCGGAGCAGACAGCTCTTCGCTGAGGAGCAAGGGCATCATCGTTTCCGCCTGGACGCTGCTGGAGGCTTCCGGTAGCACGCGCTGTCTGATTCCCGGCCGCGGGTCCGGCTCTCGCTGCGCTGCCACTGCGGGGCCCGCTGCCCGCTGCTGTGCCGGTGCATCGGGCACCGCCAGCAGCAGGAGCAGGGCGCAGATCACCGACAAGAGGCCCGGCCGGAAGCCGGAGATTGGCGGTGCCATCAGGAAAGAGCACCGTGGTGTGCAGAGGATTGACGTGGAGAAGTCATTTTCTTTCGGGAAACTACGCATCCTCAAAATCTGCCAGCAAATCCGGCCGATAGACGGTAAACAGGGTGGTGAACATTCCCGACAACCAGGCTTCGGAAAAGCCGAGCAGAACAAAATACGGGAGATACTCATCGATCAGATAGTCGCTGGTATAGGCTCCGGCCAGCGTCAGCAGCAGGCACGAGACCACACCCACAGCCATGACGGCCAGCGCCGCAGCGAAGAAGCCCTTGCAAAAGATATAGACAAACATGTGGCGCGGCAGCAACCGCTCGACCAGTCGGTGCAGCCCCTCGCTGACGGCCACGCCGACCCCTGCCATGAGCAGGGCGTTGACCGCAAAAACCTCGCCGCCGGCGGTGCCGTTCAGACTCACCCCGGCCAGGACCAGGCAGAGGCCGATGAACGCCAGCGGCCATCCGAAACACAAGGTAAACAGCGTCGCGCCAAGCAGGTGCAGCGAAAGGCCGGGTTTGACCCCGGCCTGCAGATGCCAGAGCAGGGTCAGCGCGACGATCATCGCCAGAAAGGCGTGCAGACGGGTACTATCGGCCAGCACCCGCCACGGCGCCCGCCTCGCTGCCAGCCAGGCGAATGCGGCGAACAGCAGCCAGGCCAGCAAGGTCCAGCGACCGTCGAGCAGTCCGTCCGGCAGGTTCATGCTGACCGCGCAGCCTCAGTCTCCGGCAAGGTTCAGCCGAGGGCTGCCTGCAGTGCCGGCAGGACTTCGAAGAGGTCGCCGACCAGCCCGTAATCGGCGACCTGAAAGATCGGTGCTTCAGGGTCCTTGTTGATGGCCACAATCACCTTGCTGTCCTTCATTCCGGCCAGATGCTGGATGGCACCCGAAATGCCGACCGCGATGTAGAGCTGTGGCGCTACGATCTTGCCCGTCTGACCGACCTGATAGTCATTCGGAGCATAACCGGCATCGACCGCAGCACGCGAAGCACCGACGGCAGCAGCGAGCTTGTCGGCCAGGGGTTCGAGCAATTTGTGGAAATTCTCGTTGCTGCCCATGCCGCGACCACCCGAGACGATGACCTTGGCGGCGGTGAGTTCAGGACGCTCGGACCTGGTCAACTCGCGGCCGATGAGCCTGCTCTGGGCCAGTTCGGGGCCGGCAGCGAGATTCTCGACGCTGGCCTTGCCCTCCTCGCCAGCCGCTTCGAAAGCCGTCGCACGCACGCTGATGACCTTGATCGGGTCGGCCGACTGGACGGTAGCGACGACGTTACCGGCATAGATCGGGCGCTGGAAAGTGTCGGCGGAGACGACGGCGATGATCTCGGAGATCTGCGCCACGTCGAGCAGGGCGGCGACGCGTGGCAGGAAGTTCTTGCCGCTGGTGGTCGCAGCAGCCAGCAGGTGAGAATAGGCCGCAGCCTGAGCCACGACCAGCGCAGCAAGATTCTCGGGCGACTGTTCGGCGTAGGCGGCAGCGTCGGCGACCAGCACCTTGCTCACCCCGCTGATCCGCGCCGCCGACCCGGCTGCGGCTGCACAGGCGCTGCCGGCGACCAGCAGGTGGATGTCGCCACCGATCCGGGTCGCGGCAGTGACGGCATGGAGCGTTGCCGCCTTGATCGAGGTATTGTCGTGCTCAGCAATAACGAGAATGGCCATGGTCAGATCACCTTTGCTTCAGTCTTGAGTTTCATCACCAGATCGGCGGCATCGGCCACCTTGATACCCGCCGTGCGTTTCGGTGGTTCGGCGACCTTCAGTGTCTTCAGGCGCGGCGTGACATCGACGCCGAGCGCCGCCGGGTTGGTCGTCGCGAGCGGCTTCCGTTTGGCTTTCATGATGTTCGGCAGGGTCGCGTAGCGCGGCTCGTTGAGGCGCAGGTCGACCGTCAGCACGGCAGGCAGCGGCACTTCGACGGTTTCCAGACCGCCGTCGATTTCGCGCGTGACCGTTGCCTGCCCGGCAGCGACGACGATCTTCGAGGCAAAGGTCGCTTGCGGCCAGTTCATCAGACCGGCCAGCATCTGCCCGGTCTGGTTGGCGTCGTCGTCGATCGCCTGCTTGCCGCACAGGACCATCTGCGGCTGTTCGTTCGCGCACACCGCCTTGAGCAGTTTGGCAACGGCCAATGGCTGCAATTCCCCATCACTCTGAACGAGAATGCCGCGGTCGGCGCCGATGGCCATCGCCGTGCGCAGGGTTTCCTGGCAATTGGCCACCCCCGCTGAAACCACCACCACCTCCGTGGCGATACCGGCTTCCCTGAGGCGCACCGCCTCTTCGACGGCAATTTCATCGAAGGGATTCATCGACATCTTGACGTTGGCCAGATCGACGTCGCTCGCGTCCGCCTTGACGCGCACCTTGACGTTGTAATCCACCACCCGTTTGACTGGTACGAGGATCTTCAATTTTTCTCTCCTTTATTACTGCAGCGTAATCGATAGCAATCGCGATCCCGGCAGGCCGCGTTTGACATTGCCGAATTCTCACCGGACAATAGGCCATACCTAGTCGTATGGATGGCGTACGGTACCGTATGGAGTGATGGCTGTCAACACCATAGCCCGCGGTAGCGGAGCGTGAAATAGTAATATTGCCTCAGCCGCGTGATTCAGGAAAGGACCACATGACGATGAAGCACAGAAGTACCCGGCCACGGGCAGCACTCGACCGCAACGAGTGGGTCGAAGCAGCCATCGCGGTGCTCGCAGAACAAGGCGTGCAAGGCATGCGGATCGAGGTTCTGGCGAAGGACTTTGGCGTCACCAAGGGCAGTTTCTACTGGCACTTCAAGGACCGCCAGGACCTCTTCAATGCCGTTCTGACGACCTGGCGAGATGGTCGCATCCGCGACATCAACAAACAGACCGTGGCGACGCCCGGCAAGGAGCACGAGCAACTCCTGCACCTGATCGAGGTCTACGGCGCCACGCGCAACCACAAGGGGATCTCGATCGAGCTGGCAGTACGCGAATGGGCTCGCCGGGACGCCCAGGCCGCCGCCGTGGTCGAGGAAGTCGACAACTGCCGTCTGGAATCCACCCGCAAACTGTTCCTTGCCCGCGGTCTTGCCGACGACGAGGCGAAGAGCCGCAGCCTGCTGCTCTACGCCTATGTGTTCGGACAGAGTCTGATGGCCTGTGAGAGCTACGACCCGAGGCTGAGCGACTTCAAGCGCTGGATCGCAGGACTGATCGTCAAGGAATGCAAGGAATAGCGCCCGTCGGGGTGCGAAGATCAGTGGCTACTGCCCAGCGATGGAAACTGTGCGGCGTAACGCGCGATCCATTCCAGCGCTGCCTCTTCCCCGTCCAGCACCCGTCCTTCGCTGCGCAACACTTCCTGGCGATAGTGCTCGATCTGGCAAATCTGTTCGACCATGCGCGCGGCGAAGACATCTGCGGCTTCCTGGAAACGAATACCGACTTCGTAGTCCCGGCCATCGCGACGGCACCACACTACCGAACCCGCCGCGCGGAAAGCCGGCTGGACGATCGGGATGGTGAGTACGACCCGGGCTCCGACGGTCAACGGGTGCCCTGAACGACACGCCAGTCCGCCAAGGCTGACGTCCTTCAGCCGCCGCGGCGCACCCTGACGCAAACCTTCGGCATTGATCTCGATCGGAATATCCGCCGGATGGCGCAGATAACTGCGCCAGGCCAGTTGTGCCGCACCCATCTGCAAGCCCTCCTGAAATTTGGACCTCGACCGGTAGCCAGAAAAACGAATGCTTCGTCGAACTGCACTGTATCTGCGCAACAGGGAGCGGTCAATCGCAGCGCGAGGCCGCTGCAAGCGGTGCAGCGCGTATCCGGTGAGCCAGGGTGCGCAGGATGGTATCGAGGATATCGCCGAGATGCTTGCCGACATCTTCGGCAAGGAAGCGCAGCACGAAATAACCGCTCTCCTGCAAGAGCGCGTCCTTGCGCCGGTCGCGGCGATAGGCTTCGGGGTCGCACAGGTGTTGCGCACCATCGATCTCGATCACCACCCACGCCTGTGCACAAAGCAGGTCCACCTCCATTCGACCCTGTCCGTCAAAGGGTATCGGCAATTTGACGTTGAGAGAGAACTTTCCTGTGGTCTCGGGAAGCGTCTCGAGCCGATGGTAGAGAAAGGCTTCGCTGGCGCTGCGCGCCCACTCCGCACCTTGCGTTTCCACAGCGAAGGCGCCAACGGCGTGAACGAACCGCTTGCCCAGCGGCGCGTCCACTCCGTCACAAACCAGCCGCCGAACACTGGCCGCATAATCCTGTTTCCATTCCGGATCGACCGGCAGCAGCACATCGGATGGCCAGCCCGGCACGGCGCTGGCTGGTAGCAGGACATGGTAGCCGAGAGATTCGTAGCCCCGGCATCGCCGGTCGAACATCCGCGCCAGTAGGGGCGCATCGAGGTCAACATAATCGTAGATGCGAACCTCGCGCTTGCTGTCGTGCAGCCGATGCAGGCGGCCGGCGTATTGGGCAATCGTCCCACGCCAGGAAACCGGCAGCGTCAGGAACAAAGTGTCGAGACGGGCATCGTCGAAACCCTCGCCGACATAGCCGCCGCTGGCCAGCACGACGCGCTCCTCGGTCTCCGGGATGGCCGCCAGTTGGCCAAGCGCCTGTTGCAGCGACTTCCGGCCCATGCCACCGCGCAGGACGATCAGGTGACGCACCGCGGACGAAAGTCGCGCCGCCAGCTCTTCGAGGTGAGCGATGCGTTCGCTCAGCACCAGCGGCGAGCGTCCCGCGCGCACGGCCTGCGTGACGTCGTCAACGATCAGGCGGTTGCGGCGGTCGTCAGCGATCAGCGCCGCATAGAGATCGTGAAACTGGACCCGCAGGTCGGGGTCTGCCGGCAGGGGCGGGCGGAACCCCGTCGGAAGCGCCCAGACGCTGTGGGTAAAAGGCCGCCCGGCAGCCTCGTCTTTTGCGTTGACGCGATGGCGTACCGGCCCGCATTGCATGCAGACGATCGGATGATGACCGTCCTTCCTGGTCACCGTCGCCGACAGGCCCAGTATATAGCGGCCTTTCGCCCGCCGGGCCACCTGTTCGAAGCTGCTTGCCGGCAGGTGATGACACTCGTCGACCACCAGATGGCCATATTCGCCGACGCGGTCATCGACCACGCCATGCCGGACGAGGCTCTGGATCAGCGCCACGTCGAGGATCCCATTGGGCTTGTTGTGGCCGCCACCGATGCGGCCGATGGCCTGGACCGGCAACTCCAGGAAGGTCGACAAACGTTCCACCCACTGTTCGAGCAGTTGCTGGCGGTGTACCAGCACCAAGGTACTGACGCCGCGCCGGGCGATCAGCCACGCGGCGACGACGGTCTTGCCGAACGCCGTCGTCGCCGCGAGAACGCCATCATCGTGCGCCGCCAGGGCGTCTGCGGCAAGCTGCTGCGCAGGCCGTAGCGTGCCATGAAAAGAAACCGCCAGCGGCACGCCTGGATTGCGGTCGTCGCGGATCAGGGTTTCGATGCCGAGGCCGGAGAGCAAGCCCAGCAAATCGTCGAGGCAGCCGCGTGGCAGCGTGATATGCAGCGGATGTTCCTCGGCGCAGGCGATGATCCGCGGCTTGCCAAAGGTCGGCAGGCGCATTGCCTGTGCGCGGTAGAACTCGGGATTCTGGAACGCAGCCAGCCGCAGCAGGCGATTGCGCAGGGACGCTGGCAACGCCTCCTTGGGCACATAGATCTCGTTGCCGAGTAGCAATTGCAGGCGCTCGGGCAAGGGGCCGGCAATCGGCGATGCAAAGCGCTGGCGCGACGGCGGCGCGTGCCAGGGTTGCTGGCGATCCGCATCCTCCTCGTCGAGCGGCGGCATGCGCACCCCGAGCAGCTGACCGCGGCTATCCGCTCTGCGGACAATACGTTCTGCGTCAGTGCGTGCGATTTTCCGCACCGCCGAGAGAAACGCCCATTGATCCGGATGGGGGGTCAACTGTTCGTCGACAAAGACGCTATGGCCGCGTTCGCGCGGACGCTTCTGCAGCGGCAACGCGATCAGGTTCCCGAAGCCACCCCTGGGCAAGGTGTCCTGGTTCGGAAAGAAGCGGTCGTAGGAAGCGAGGCCGATCTCTGGTCGTCGTTGCATCGTTTCGGTGAGCAGGTACGCCCCGAGATTCCTGGCGAGAACGGCCGGAACCGCTTCCTCAAAGAACAGCCAGAGGTGAGCTCCGTTGCCCGATCGGGATCGTTCTAACACCGCGGGAAGCTCCATCTGGCGGCAGCTTTCGAGAACGGCACCGACGTCCTCCTGCCAGCTTCGCTGGTCGAAGTCGGCCGCGAGAAAAAAGCAGGTCTCATCGAGCAGCATCGGGTAGATGCCGATCACGAACTCGCGGCCAGCAGGATCCTGGCCGGCAAGATGTTGGCGGATCGTCGCATCAGTCACCGGCAGAAACCGCCGCTGCGGACAGTCCTGGCACCTGAACGCCCGCTTGTCGCACACTCCCGTCACCCACTCGTTGGCACAGGCGGGGCTGTAGCCGGACTTGCCGGTCTGGCGATTTTCGAAACGGCGCAGGTAAACGTCGTCCCTGCCTCGGAACAAGGACCGGAACAGGGCGATCTTGGCTGCGACCGGGGAATGCTGGGAGATCCTGGTTTCCGCGTTCATGCCAATTCCTCATCGGGGGTGCCTGGATCAATCGTGTTGTGGCTTTCTTCACGGCGCGCCGCGGGTGGCAGTGATAGCGTGTAGTCGGATCCAAAGGTTGGCGAGGTGCTGAAAAAGGGGATGCTGACCGTTGGTTCGGGTGTCCCTGCCGGTGGAAAGGCGTTCAATATTTCCATGAGGAGGCCGTTGTTATTGATAGGAGCTTCCGCTAATGGCTTGACCGAGAAATTTGAAAGAAAAGCCTAACTTTCCGGATGGACAACCCTTATAATGATGCTGCGCTGCAACAAAACTCCGGCTCACGAGGTCGGGGTTGACGGCTTACAGTGCCTGGCATCCCCAGTTTTTCAGGAGTACTTGTATGAGAGCACCAAAAATCTTGCCGTGGATCGCCCACAAGACGGGTATTAGCGAGGAGCTTGCGCTGAAACTTTGGCGCCGTGCGGCTGGAGAAGCCGAAATCATCGCCGGCTGTTGCAACAGTTCGGACTATTACCGCCTGGCCGTGGAGCGTTTCATCGACTTCGCGGAAGCCGAGGGCACGTCCTCGGTGGTGCGTCAGACGACCGGGTCCAGGACTTGTGTTTCCTGGTTGTGGCGTCACCAGAACCGGATCTCGAAACTGAACATGATTGCCGTTGAAAACATCGTCAGGCTGGGTGTGGCCAACTGGACCGGCGTGTTCTTTGGTCCGCGGCACCTTGCCTGAGAAGCATGGCTGCGAGCAGGCCAGCAGCATCAGGCGTGCATCAGTGATGCACCACGATCGGCAAGGCAATCTGCAGCGACTGCGCAATTTGCGCCGCCAATGCGGCAGCATCGCTCTGCGTCGGCAGTTGCGTGAGGCGAACGGTGTAATCGTAGCCGCTGCCGGCAGTTGCTCGCGGCATGATCCGGACCGGGTAGCCGGCGGCGCGGGCGCGGTCGTACAAGGACAAGGTTGCTGCTTCGTTATCGAGCGTGGCCAGTTCGACTGCCCACCTGCCGCTACGCGTGGCGTGGCGGCTGGCGGCCGGCAGCGTGCCGGTTGGCACGGCAAGGGGCGGCGCAGTCGGTAGGGCGGTCTGTGCGGCCAGCAATGCGAGATCGCCGGCAGTGATCGCTTCGACCGGCGTCGGTGCTGCCCCTTTCGGAGCCAGATAGCAGCTTGGCCCTGCGTCCATCTGCTGTGCCTCTGCCAGTGGATGCAGTACCGCAATACTTCCCTCCAGCAGGCAGATACGGTCCCCTTGCGCATCGGCTCTGCCCCAGACATCGGTTCCGCGAATTCCTGCAGTGAGCGTTCCCACGCGCAGATTGACGGCGCGTTGTCGATGATACCTGGCGAAGGCGCCGGTGCTGAAGCGCACAGCGCCTTGCTGGACATCGAGAGCGGCCGTAAATACCTGTTCCGCACGTACGCCGAGCGCGTTCAGGTCGAGCTGGCTGTCGGCAGCCATTCCAACCGTGCTGCCATCGCCCAGCCGAATTCTGACCCGGGCCGCGGGGCCACTGATCACCCGGTCCCGATTCTGCAGGACCATCCCTGGCGTCAGTTCCTGCCGGACGCCGCGTCTTTCGAGCCAGGCGGGCATGAGCACTCCGTCGACGATTGCGTCGGCTGCCGGTCCTGCGCTTGCTGCCTGCGGCAGCAGACTCCCGGCGAGCACGGCGAAAAGAGTGCAGATGCGATGCCTGTTCATTGATGCTTCCTTGCGACCACGAGAAGGGGGGAATTCTAACATCGCGCCAAGTCCGTTCGCCTGCCGTGTCAACCTGAGCTGCGGTACCGGCTTGCGTTTGTCCGCACAACGGCTAGACTGCCGCAATGCAAGCAGACTTGAGCGACGAACGACTGATGCTGGCCTATCGTGCGGGTGATGCAGATGCGTTCACAACGCTCTATCGTCGTTATCGCGGCTCGCTCTATCGCTATCTGGCGCAGCAATGTGGTGACCCGGCGGTGGCCGAAGATCTGTATCAGGAGACTTGGATCAAGGTGGTCCATGCCCGCGCCGACTACCAGCCACTGGCCCGCTTCTCGACGTGGATATTCCGGATCGCGCGCCACCGGCTGATCGATCACTACCGCAAGCATGCGCCGCAAGTGCTGGCGCAGTTGGCGACGAACGCTGACGACCCGGATGCGCTTGATGACCTGATTGCCAGCCTGCCGGCTCCCGGCCATGAGACGCCGCACGCCTTGCACGAGCGGCAGCATACGGCACAACGGATCAACCTGGCGCTGGCCGCCTTGCCGCCTGCCCAGCGCGAAGTCTTTCTGCTCGCCGAAGAGGGTGGGCTGACCCTGGAGGAAATTGCCGCCGCTACCGATAGTGGCCGTGAAACGGCCAAAAGCCGGCTACGCTATGCGCTGACCAAACTCAGACACTCGCTGCAGGACCTGTTATGACCGAGCCGCACCAGGATTTTCCGAGCGATCCGCAACTCTCGCGATTCTATCGAGAGTATGCGACTGACGAGCCGTCGAGCGCTGCGGACGAACGTATTCTCGCTGCGGCGCGGGCAGCGCTTGCCGAACCGCCAGCGAACGCACGCCGCGGCGCCTGGTGGCAGCGCTGGCGCACGCCGCTGGCTCTCGCCACGACGCTGCTGCTGACCATTACCCTGGCTTTGCTGCAGGAGCGGCAGCCCGGCGGTCTGCCGGCGGAACCGAGCCTGCAGCAGGAAGCCGCGCCAGCGCGAAGTGCAGCGCCGAGTCATGGCGTCCGCGAGCAGACGGGTTCCGCTGCCGCACCTGAACCGGCCAGGCCAGCCGCGCCATCTCCGCAGCCCGGCGAAACGCGCGCCAGGTTGGCAAGGCCCTCGGTCAGTGCTGGCGAGAGCGATCGTCCATCGAAATCCGACATCGTTGCCGAACCGGGGCTAGCCGCAGCCCCGCCGGGCAAGTCCTTGTCCGCCGCGGTACCAGCGGCACCGGCAGTGCTGGACAGCGCTCCGTCGCCCGCTGCCACGATCGGCGACAGCCAGGCGGCAAGGCGTATCGACTCCGCTCCTGCAGCCGGGCGGGCGGCGGCGCCGGCACTGGCGAAGACCGAAAACGGCCGCAGCGCCAGCGTCTGGCTCGATGAAATCCGTGCATTGCGGCGCGAAGGCAAGACCCGGGAAGCCGAACGGCAATTGCAAGAGTTTCGTCGGGCGAACCCGGATTACCCGCTACCGGAAGATTTTCGTCAATGAATTGACCCCGTTTACCGGCGGCAGGCGTTTACGAGGTCATCACCTCATTCAAGGAGATCGTCATGAAAAAACTCGCCGCTCTGTTCGCTGCCCTGCCGCTGGCCGGCTGCATCAGCATCGCCGACGCCGGCAGCCTGGTCGATGTCGGCATCATCGACCGCAGCAGTGGTCAGACGCTGGAGGCCTATCGCCACCACGGCCGCCTGTACGTGGTCGGGACTCCCGGCAACCGCTACGCGGTGATGTTGCGCAACAAGAGCAGCGGTCGTGTCCTGACCGTGCTCTCCGTGGACGGCATCAATGCGCTCAGCGGCCAGACTGCCGCCACCTCGCAGTCGGGTTATGTCCTGGTGGCGCGACAATCGGCCGAGATCTCCGGCTGGCGCAAGAGCATGGACGATGTCGCCGCCTTCTATTTCACCAGCGTTGCCGACAGCTACGCCGGCCGTACCGACCGCCCGCAGAACGTCGGCGTGATTGGCGTCGCCGTCTATCGGGAAGCCGAGCCAATGCCGCCACCGCAGGTCACGATGCAGTCGCGGGAGCGCGACGACGCTCCTGCTGCCGATAGCGCGACGTCGAACGCCACGCCCAGGGCGGCTGCGCCGGCGCGTGCGGAAGCATCCGGCAAGCTGGCGGAGAGTCAGCCGAGTCGCCTGGGCACCGGTCACGGCGAACGCATCAGCGCGCCGACGCAATACACCGAGTTTCGCCGTGCCAGTGACCAGCCATCCGAGATACTGACCATTCATTACGACAGCTACAGCAATCTGCTCGCCCAGGGCATCATTCCGCGGCCCCGGCAGCAGCCGACGCCGAATCCGTTTCCGAACCCCTTTCCGGGTGGCTTCACGCCCGACCCGCGGCACTGAGCCGATTGCTTTACGGTAGCGGCCAGGCCAAGCCAAAGCGCGTATGCGTATAATCCGCGCTTCAGCCACTTTCTGGATCGTTACCAGCCATGCAGGAAAAGTATCAACCCGCGGACGTCGAAGTCGCTGCCCAGGACTTCTGGAACCATAGCGGCGCGGCGCGCGCCATCGAGGACGCAAGTCGGCCCAAGTACTACTGCCTGTCGATGTTCCCCTATCCTTCGGGCAAGCTGCACATGGGGCACGTGCGCAACTACACGATCGGTGACGTACTCGCGCGCTTTCACCGGATGCTCGGCTACAATGTCCTGCAGCCGATGGGCTGGGACGCCTTCGGCATGCCGGCGGAAAACGCCGCCATCCAGAATGATGTGCCGCCGGCGCAATGGACCTACGCCAACATCGACTACATGAAGACGCAACTCAAGCGTCTGGGTTTTGCGATCGACTGGGAGCGCGAAATCGCCACCTGCCGGCCCGAGTACTACCGCTGGGAGCAGTGGCTGTTCACCCGCCTGTACGAGAAGGGCCTGATCTACCAGAGACTGGGAACCGTCAACTGGGATCCGGTCGACCAGACCGTGCTGGCCAACGAGCAGGTGATCGATGGGCGTGGCTGGCGTTCGGGTGCGCTGATCGAGAAGCGCGAAATTCCGATGTATTACATGAAGATCACCGCCTACGCCGAGGAACTGCTGGCCGACCTCGACCAGCTCGACGGCTGGCCGGAACAGGTTCGACTGATGCAGAAGAACTGGATCGGCAAGAGCATCGGCGTGCGCTTCGCCTTTCCCTATCAACTCGATGGTCAGCCCGGCCAGTTGTGGGTGTTCACCACGCGTGCCGACACGATCATGGGCGTCACCTTCTGCGCCGTGGCCGCCGAGCATCCGTTGGCTGCCTACGCGGCGGCGCGCGACCCGCAGGTCGCCGCTTTCGTCGAGGAATGCAAGCAGGGTGGCGTCGCCGAAGCGGACCTGGCGACGATGGACAAGAAAGGCCTGCCGACCGGAATTTTCGTCACGCATCCGCTGAGTGGCGAACAGATCGAGGTATGGATCGGCAACTACGTGTTGATGAGCTACGGTGACGGCGCGGTGATGGCGGTACCGGCGCACGACGAGCGCGATTTTGCTTTTGCCAGGAAATACGGTTTGCCGATCAAACCGGTGATTGCCGTGGCGGGCGAGACCTTCTCGCTGGATGGCTGGCAGGAGTGGTACGCCGACAAGCAGCGCGGCGTCTGCGTCAATTCCGGCAAATACGACGGCCTGGATTGCAAGGCAGCCGTCGAGGCGATTGCCGCCGACCTCGCCGCCAAGGCTCTGGGCGAAAAGAAGGTCCAGTTTCGCCTGCGCGATTGGGGCATCTCCCGGCAGCGCTACTGGGGCTGCCCGATCCCGATCATCCACTGTGCGGCCTGCGGCGACCTGCCGGTGCCTGACCAGGACCTGCCGGTGGTACTGCCGGAAAACGTGACGATTACCGGTGCCGGTTCGCCGCTCGCCAGGATGCCCGAGTTCTACGAGACGGCCTGCCCCAGATGCGGCGGCAAGGCGAAGCGCGAAACCGACACCATGGATACCTTCGTCGAGTCTTCGTGGTATTTCCTGCGCTATTGCTGTCCGGACAATGATCGCGCGATGGTCGACGAGCGCGTGGCCTACTGGTGCGCGGGCGGCATCGACCAGTACATCGGCGGCATCGAACATGCCATCCTGCACCTGCTCTACTCGCGCTTCTGGACCAAGCTGATGCGCGACCTCGGCCTGTTTGGCGAGCACCGGCTCGGCGAGCCCTTTGCTCATCTGCTGACACAGGGCATGGTCGTTGCGCCGACTTTCTACCGCGAGGACAGCCACGGCAAGAAGCAATGGCTCAATCCCGCCGAGGTCGACGCCGTGCATGACGAACGCGGCCGTGCCAGTGGCGCGACGTTGCGCGCCGACGGGTTGCCGGTGATCGTCGGTGGCATCGAGAAGATGTCGAAGTCGAAGAACAACGGCGTCGATCCACAGGCGCTGATCGAACAGTTCGGTGCCGATACCGCGCGCCTGTTCATCATGTTCGCGAGTCCCCCGGACCAGTCGCTGGAATGGTCCGATGCCGGCGTCGAAGGGGCATTCCGTTTCCTCAAGCGGCTCTGGCGAATCGTCTACGAGCATGTCTCGGCTGGCCCGGTAGCGCCGGCCCCGGCTGCGCATTTGTCTACTGAGCTGCAGGGTCTGCGTCGGCAGTTACATCAGACGATTGGCAAGGTCGCCGACGATTATGGGCGGCGCAAGCAGTTCAATACCGCTATCGCCGCAGTGATGGAGTTGCTCAACGCCTATGGCCGCATCGCCGACGGTTCGGCCGCAGCGCGCGCCCTCAGGCAGGAAACGCTCGAAGCGGTGACGCTGATGCTCAACCCGATCGTGCCGCATGTCTGCGAAGCACTCTACGCGGCCTTGAGGCCCGGCCACACGCTCACCGGCCAGGCATTTCCGAAGCCCGATGCGAACGCGCTGGTGCAGGACGAAATCGAACTGGTACTGCAGATCAATGGCAAACTGCGCGGCAGCCTGCGGGTGCCGGCGGGTGCCGACCGGGCGAGCATCGAATCCGCCGCGCTGGCCTGTGAAACGGCACGCAAGCATCTGGCTGGCGCCGCACCCAGAAAGCTGGTCGTGGTTCCCGGTCGCCTGGTCAATATCGTCGCCTGAGAAAGAGCCCGATGCGTGCAGCGCTACCCTCCATAGGGCTCACCCTGGCCCTGGCATTGCTCGCCGCTTGTGGCTTCCAGTTGCGGGGTGCTTATTCGCTGCCCTACGAAAGTCTTTTCATTGCCATGCCCGACTATTCGGTGATCGCCGTCAGCCTCAAGCGCGCCATCCGCGCCTCGGGAACGACGCGCGTGGCGCTGACGGCGAGCGACGCACAGGCGACCCTGGTGCCGGGCGCCGAGTCCCGTGACCGGGTGATTCTCTCGGTCTCGAGCACGGGCCGCGTCAGCGAACTGCGTCTGCGTTACCTGTATCCCTATCGGATCACCGACAACAAGGGCCGCGACCTGGTCGCACCGAGCAACATCGAACTGGTCCGCGATCTCACCTACGACGACTCCAATGTGCTGGCCAAGCAGCAGGAAGAAACACTGCTCTGGCGCGATATGGAGAATGATCTGGTGCAGCAGTTGATGCGCCGGCTGGCGGCCAGCAAACCGGTATTTGCAGCGACTCCCGAGTAAGGTTGCCGGGCATGCATCTCAAGGGCGATCAGCTCACCGCGCATCTCGAACGCGACCTCCAGCCGGTCTACCTGGTTTATGGTGACGAACCCCTGCTGGTCATCGAAGCGGCTGATGCCATTCGCGCCGCAGCCCGCCGACATGGCTTCGACGAACGCGAAGTCCTTACCGCGATCGCCGGTTTCAACTGGAACGATCTCTACCACGCGGCAGGGAGCATGTCTCTGTTCGGTGGGCGCATGCTGATCGATCTGCGCGTCCCGACCGGCAAGCCGGGGCGTGAAGGCGCTGCGGCCCTGCAGGAGTATTGTGCGCGTCCCTCTCCGGATTCACTGCTGCTGGTGACCATGAACGGTATCGACTGGCGGGACGAGAAATCTGCCTGGATCAGCGCTCTGGCCAGCGCCGGGGCAGTGGTCAAGCTGCTCCCGCCGACGCTGGCCGAACTGCCGGCATGGCTTGCCGGCCGCCTACACCGCCAGCAGCAAAGCGCTAGCGCCGACGGTCTGCGTTTCATTGCCGAGCGGGTCGAGGGCAATCTGCTGGCGGCACATCAGGAAATTCTCAAGCTCGGCGTGCTTTACCCGCTGGGCGCCTTGAGTCTGGAGCAGATTCGCGAGGCCGTGCTCAACGTCGCCCGTTACGACCTCGACGGCCTGCGCGAAGCGATGCTCGCCGGCGATGTGGCGCGCCTGGCGCGCACCCTCGACGGCCTGCAGCAGGAAGGCGAAGCGCCGCTCCTGGTGCTCTGGGCGATGACCGAGGAAGTGCGCGTGCTGGCGCAGATCAGTGCGGGGCTCGCAAGACGCCAGCCGCTGGACGCGCTGCTCAAGGACGCCAGGCTGTGGGGCGCACGCCAGGCGCTGATCAAACGCGCGCTACAGCGGATCGACGGCGAGCGCGCCATGGCCGCACTGGTGCACGCCGCGCGCATCGACCGGATGATCAAGGGAATCGCTGCTGGCGATGTCTGGGACGAGTTCCGGCAACTGGGTCTGCATATCGCCATCGCCTGAAACACCGCGGCGCTGCAGCTTCAGCGGCGGTTGCCGCTTTCCGGGTCGGCAGCGTCCGGCGCCAGATGTTCCCAGGCGCAAGCATCGGTTTCCCTGCGCACGTCATTGAGCCCGTAGCTGCATTTGCTCTGTGCCAGGCATTCGCCCAGGCAATCCTCGCCGATGACCACCAGGCGCAACTCGGTATCGACCATCCGGGCACCATCCCAGTAGCTGCAGGTCGCGCAGACTTTCACTTCAGTGGGCAGTATCAGTTTCTTGTTCATGGTTAGCGCAGGAAAATGGCGATAGCGATAAGAGTGCATTCCTTTGCAGTGGTTCCGTTGACGCATGCGCGCAGTCGGTGGCTATAATCAATGCTTCTGCCAATAGAGAAGTCTCATGGACATCGAGCAGTACATGCAAACCGTCGGCAGCGATGCCCGCGCCGCATCACGGCTGATCGCGCGTGCCGACAGCCATGCCAAGAACACTGCACTCTGCCGAATTGCCACGGCGATCCGGCGCGAGTCCGACACCTTGCTTGCCGCCAATCACGATGATCTGGCTGCGGCACGTGCTGCCGGCCTCGAACCGGCCCTGCTCGATCGCCTGGCGTTATCGGCAAAGAGCGTTGCGGCGATGGCCGAGGGTGTCGAACAGGTCGCCGCTTTACCCGACCCGGTCGGCGAAATCAGTGATTTGAAGTTTCGGCCGAGTGGCATTCAGGTCGGCCGCATGCGCGTGCCGCTGGGGGTGATCGGGATCATCTACGAGGCGCGCCCGAATGTCACCGCCGACGCCGCGGCCCTGTGTCTGAAGTCCGGCAATGCCTCGATCCTGCGCGGTGGTTCCGAGGCGATCCGTTGTAACCGGGCGATTGCCACGCTGGTGCAGGAAGGTCTTGCCAGTGCCGGTCTGCCGGCCAATGCCGTGCAGGTGATCGAGACCACCGACCGCGCCGCTGTCGGTCACCTGATCAGGATGCGCGAATTCGTGGACGTGATCGTTCCGCGCGGCGGCAAAGGACTGATCGCGCGCCTGCTGGCCGAGTCCCGTGTGCCGATGATTCAGCACCTCGACGGTAACTGCCATGTTTACCTTGATGATGACGCCGACCCCGAGAAAGCGCTGCAGATCGTCGAGAATGCCAAGACGCAGCGCTATGGCACCTGCAATACCGCCGAGTCGCTGCTGCTGGCACGTTCGGTCGTTGCCCGCCTGCTGCCGCCGGTCGCCGCGATGCTGACGCAGAAGGGAGTCGAGATTCGCGGTTGTCCGGAAACCGTCGACCGCATCAGGGAGGCGAGGGCGGCAAGCGAAGAAGATTACGCCAGCGAGTTCCTGGCGCCGATCATTTCGGTCAAGGTGGTGGCCGGACTCGACGAGGCGATCGCGCACATCAATCGCTATGGTTCGCATCACACCGACGCCATCATCACCGAGAATTACACTTCGGCGATGCGCTTTCTGCGCGAAGTCGACTCGGCTTCGGTGATGGTGAACGCCTCGACGCGTTTTGCGGACGGCTTCGAGTACGGACTGGGTGCCGAAATCGGCATCTCGACCGACAAGATTCACGCGCGTGGCCCGGTCGGTCTGGAAGGGCTGACCAGCCAGAAATGGATCGTTCTCGGCAACGGCGAGGTGCGCGCCTAACGGTCATGGCTTTGTGAGACACCCCGGATGATGAAAGCCCTGACCGTTTCCCTCTCCCCCGACCACTCTCCCGCGAGTGGAGAGGGGAGATTCGTGAGTCGCTGACGCGACTTTCACGGTAACACTGCACTGCGGCGGCGGGCGGACGCCGTGGCCTGCTTGACCAGACCCGCCAGCGCATCTAACCAAAAGGAGACTCCATGAAACACCTGCTGATGGCGGCGCTTGCCGCCCTGTCCTTCCACCTCGCGGCAGCCGTTGAAGTTGCCGGCGTCAAGTTCGACGACAAGACGCGCGTCGGTACTGGCGAACTGGTGGTCAATGGCGCCGGCCTGCGCAAGAAGGCCGTCTTCAAGGTTTATGCGATGGCGCTCTACCTGCCGGAGAAAAGCGGTGACGCCGCGGCGGTGCTGGCCGCCAGGGGTGGCAAGCGGATTTCGCTCAGTCTGCTGCGCGACCTCTCGGCGCAGCAGTTTGTCGAAGCCCTGCAGGAGGGCGTCGCCAACAACCATTCGGAAGCTGAGATGGCGGGCCTCAAGGATCGCCTGAAACAGTTTTCCGATACCCTGCTGGCCGCGGGAGAACCCAAGACCGGCACCAGCGTGTTCATCGACTGGCTGCCGGAGACGGGCACACGACTCACCATCAATGGTCAGGTCAAAGGCAAGGACATCGCCGGCGAGGATTTCTACAAGGCGCTGCTGAAAATCTGGCTCGGCAACAAGCCGGTCCAGGATGACCTGAAGCAGGCGCTGCTCGGCAAGGTCTCCTGAGGCGCTGCAGGACGCCGCGGTGCACACCCGGGTCGATCCGGCCGAACCGGCCTTCCAGGCGATCATCAGCGCAATGACGTTCAGCCTCGGCGTGTGCTGCGACGAGCAGGAAATTCATCACCTCGCCTTTCTTCCGCCAACGGACGAGGTCGCGCCGCAGAATGCGCTCGCCGCGGAAGCGGCGCGCCAGTTGTGCGCCTACCTGGCGGACGCCGAATTCCTCTTCGTCTTGCCCTTGCGCCCAGCAGGCACACCTTTTCAGCGCCGTGTCTGGCAACAGATCGCGGCCATTCCGACGCACCATACCCGCAGCTACGGCGAGATCGCACAGGCACTGCACAACGCACCGCGAGCGGTTGGTCAGGCCTGCGCTGCCAATCCCTACCCGGTGGTCGTTCCCTGCCATCGAGTTCTGGCGGCGGGCGGTGGATTGGGCGGCTTTGCCCGTCAGACCGACGGTTTTCTGCTTAACGTCAAGCGCTGGCTGCTGGCGCATGAAGGCTGCTGAGGCCAATCCTGGCGATCTCGCCGAGATCGATCGCTTCTGCGACACCTTATGGCTGGAGGACGGACTCGCCAGGGGTTCGCTCGACAGCTATCGCAGCGACCTGCTGCAACTGGCGAACTGGCTGGCCGAGCAGCAACTGGGCAGCCTGTGCAGCATCGAC
The DNA here is from genome assembly GCF_012940005.1 of Candidatus Accumulibacter contiguus. GTDB lineage: Bacteria > Pseudomonadota > Gammaproteobacteria > Burkholderiales > Rhodocyclaceae > Accumulibacter > Accumulibacter contiguus. The sequence continues at coordinate 129,966 of NZ_SPMX01000022.1, forward strand.
GAAGCGATCCTGATGCGTTTCGTCGCGACGCTGTCGCAAACGCTGCGCGCTTCCTCGCAGGCGCGTTATCTGTCGACGCTGCGCCGCTTCTACCGGCACCAACTGGCACAGGGCCGGCGCAGCAGCGATCCGACGCTGAAGATCGCCATGCCGGCGCAGCCCTCGCGGCTGCCGAAAGTGCTCTCCGAAGTCCAGGTCGAGCGCCTGCTCGCCGCACCCCTGCTCGACACGACGCTCGGTCAGCGTGATCGGGCGATGCTCGAAACGCTCTACGCCACCGGCCTGCGTGTCAGCGAACTGGTCGGCCTCAAGTTGCACGAACTGCATCTCGACATGGGCGTGCTGCGCGTTTTCGGTAAGGGCAGCAAGGAGCGCCTGGTGCCGCTCGGTGAGGAAGCGTGCGACTGGCTGCGCTGCTATCTGGGCGACGGCCGGCCGGCGCTGCTCGCAGGACGCCAGAGCGACGAGGTATTCGTGACTGCGCGCGGCTCGGCGATGACCCGGCAGGCTTTCTGGCAGTTGATCAAGCGCTACGCGCTGCAGGCCGGGATGGATCCTGCCCGCCTGTCGCCGCACGTGCTGCGGCACGCCTTTGCGACACATCTGCTCAATCATGGTGCCGATCTGCGCGTCGTGCAACTGCTGCTCGGCCACTCGGACATCTCGACGACGCAGATCTACACCCATGTCGCTCGCGAACGGCTCAAGGTCCTGCACGCCCAACACCATCCACGCGGCTGATCAACCAGCAATTCTCATATCGAAGCGGAAATGGGACTCGCCCAATACTTTCGATCGCACCCTTTGTCGCCACTTTGCTTCGAAAACTGGCGAAGTGCCTTATAATCGCGGCGCAAGCCCTTGATAGAAATCACTTCACTTGATGAAAGAATGGCCCATGAATACTGCCGTCGAGCAACCCCGGAGAGGACCCAGCCTGACTTTGCTGCACAGCATTCCGATCTTTGCCGGAGTTCCCGATGCACAACTCGAACAGATCGCCAAGGTCGCTTTCCATCGTCGGGTGCCACGCCAGACCACCATCGTCCGCGCCGGCGACAGCACCGATTCGCTCTATGTGCTGATCAGCGGCGGCGCCAAGGTGCTCAACAGCGACGAAGAAGGACGCGAAGTGATTCTGACCCTGCTTGGCCCCGGGGAGTTCTTCGGTGAAATGGGGCTGATCGATGGCAGCCCGCGTTCGGCCGATGTCATGGCGACCGAAACCTGCGAATTGCTGGTCATCACCAAGAACGACTTCAAGCGTTGCCTGGCCGAGAATTTCGACCTCTGCCTCAATATCATGAAGAGCCTCGTGCAGCGTTTGCGCGAAGCCGATCGCAACATCGAAAGTCTGGCTCTGCTCGACGTCTACGGCCGCGTCGCCAAATTGCTGATCGATTTCTCCGAGGAAGAGCGCGGCGAGCACGTGATCCGGCGACGGCTGACCAAGCAGGATATTGCCAAGATGATCGGTGCCTCGCGTGAGATGGTCAGTCGGGTCATGAAGGATCTCGAGAATCGCGGCTACTTCCGGGTCGAAGAAGGCCGGATCGTCATTCTCGAAAAACGCCTGCCTTCCCCGGCAAGCCCCGCTTCCCAACCGTAACCTTCCTTGGTCCGAACTTACTGATGGCTTTGCTGAACAAATTTGCCGGCAGGATGGCCTTTCCGTCCAGAGCGCCAAGTCCGCTCCCGGAAAAAATTGCAGCACTCCTGCAGGAGTCGCGCTGGCTGATCCTGATCGTCGTCGCCACCTTCCTGGCGCTCTCGCTGTGGGGCTACCATCGATCCGATCCCGGTTGGTCGCACGCCGTACACACGGCAACGCTGCGCAACCCGGCCGGCCGTAGCGGCGCCTGGCTGGCTGATTTGATGCTTTACGTCTTCGGCCTTTCGGCGTGGTGGTGGATCGTCCTGCTGCTGGTCTTTGTCTGGTGGGGTTATCGGCGTCTCGACGGCCAGCGGGCGACCGACCGGCGTCCGCTGTTCATTTCCCTGGCCGGCTTTCTGGTACTGATCGTCTCCAGCAGCGGACTCGAGACCTTGCGTTTCTACACCCTCAAGGCAACATTGCCGGTTGGTCCCGGTGGCGTCATCGGCATCGAGCTCGGCGCCTTGGTCGTGCGTTATCTGGGCTATACCGGTGCGACGCTGACCCTGTTCGCCCTGCTGATGCTTGGCTGGAGTATTTTCTCCGGGATGTCGTGGATTACCGCCGCCGAACGCGCCGGCACACTCCTGGAAGCGATCGTCGTCGGCGTCCACGGCTTGTTCGAACGCTGGCAGGATCGACGGATCGGACGCGAAGTCGCGCGCGAGCGAGAGGCCGTGGTCGAGGGCGAGAAGAAGCGCGGAGAGATGCATGAACCCGTGCTGACCGAAAGTCCTGCGCTGGCCAACCCTCCTCGCCCGCTGTCGGCAAAAGCCGGCACACATGGCCAGGAACCGACCCTGAACAAGGAGCCCGACGCGCCTGCACCGCTACCGCCAGAAACTGGCAAGCACACTCACGACGAGCCGACCCTGACGGTCATGGCTACTTCAGACACCCTTGATCATGAAAGCCATGACCGCTTTCCTCAACCCATCTCCCGATCGCGAGAGATAGGTGATTCGCGAGTCGCTGACGCGACTCCCACCTTGACCGAAACGCCCGCAGCCCTCGCGCCGCCGAAGGGCGGGAAGCGGACAGACCGGGGGCATCCGCCACCACTCCCCGAAGCCGTCGAAGCCTCCCCGCTGCCGCCCGTGCATCTGCTTGAACCGGCGCCCTTGCAGAGCAGCCGCGTCAGTCCGGAGACTCTTGAATACACCTCCCGTCTGATCGAGCGCAAACTCGCCGATTTTGGCGTGCAGGTGGCGGTCACCGCCGCCTATCCCGGGCCGGTCATCACGCGTTACGAAATCGAGCCGGCAGTCGGCGTGAAGGGCGCCCAGATCCTCAATCTGGCCAAGGATCTGGCACGCTCGCTGTCACTGGTTTCGGTGCGCGTCGTCGAGACGGTACCGGGCAAGTCGTCGATGGCGCTCGAACTCCCGAATCCCAAGCGACAGATGGTGCGCCTGCTGGAAATCATCTCCAGCCAGGAATACAAGGAAATGGACTCGCCGCTGACGATGACGCTGGGCAAGGATATCGGCGGCCAGCCTTTGGTCGTTGACCTGGCCAGGATGCCGCACCTACTGGTCGCCGGAACGACCGGATCGGGCAAATCGGTCGGCATCAACGCGATGATCCTTTCACTGCTCTACAAAGCCGGGCCCGAGCAGGTGCGGCTGATCCTGGTCGACCCGAAGATGCTCGAACTGTCGATCTACGAGGGCATCCCGCACCTGCTCGCGCCGGTGGTGGTAGACATGAAACATGCCGCCAACGCTCTCAACTGGTGCGTTGGCGAGATGGACAAGCGCTACAAGCTGATGTCGGCGATGGGCGTACGCAATCTGGCCGGCTTCAATCAACGCATCCGTGATGCCGCGAAGAACGGCGAGATGATCGCCAACCCGGTATCGCTGACTCCGGATACCCCCGAACCGCTGTCATGCCTGCCGTTCATCGTGGTGGTCATCGACGAACTCGCCGACCTGATGATGCTTTCCGGAAAGACCGTCGAGCAACTGATCGCCCGTCTCGCGCAGAAGGCACGCGCCTCGGGAATCCACCTGATTCTGGCGACGCAACGGCCGTCGGTCGATGTCATCACCGGCCTGATCAAGGCCAATATACCCACCCGCATCTCCTTCCAGGTGTCATCAAAAATCGATTCACGCACCATCCTCGATCAGATGGGTGCCGAAGCCCTGCTCGGCCAGGGCGACATGCTCTACCTGGCACCCGGGACCGGTTATCCGACACGCGTCCATGGCGCTTTTGTCGCCGACGAAGAAGTGCATCGGGTGGTCGACTACCTGAAAAAAACGGGTGTTCCAGATTACGTCGAAGGTGTTCTCGCCGGTGCCAGTGCGGACGACGAAGGCGAGGGCGCGAGCGCTGGCGAAGGCCAGGATAGCGATGGCGAAGCCGATCCGGTCTATGACCAGGCGGTCGAAGTGGTACTGAAGAATCGCCGCGCATCGATTTCGCTGGTACAGCGCCACTTGCGCATCGGCTACAATCGCTCGGCTCGCTTGATCGAAGCCATGGAAAAAGCCGGGCTGGTTTCTGCCATGGATGCCCGTGGCGGTCGCGAAGTCCTGGCCCGCAAGGAAGAGGAATGATTCGCCGCATTCTCCTCGCCACCGCCTGCCTGCTGGCTGCCCAGGCAGCCCACGCCGGAGCGATCGACAAGCTGCAGCAATTCCTCGAATCGACCCGGACGGTACGCGCCGATTTCGCGCAGACGGTGGTGGCCAAGAACGGACGCCAGGCGCAAGCGTCTAGCGGCGTCATGATGTTTTCGCGCCCGGGCAAGTTTCGCTGGCAGATCGAGAAGCCCTACAGCCAGCTGCTGGTGGGTGATGGCGAGAAAGTCTGGATCCATGACCCGGACCTGCGCCAGGTCACGGTCAAGAAGGCCGGCACGGCGATCGGCGGGACACCGGCGGCACTGCTCGCCGGGGATAGTGCGATCGAAAGGAACTTCACCCTGCGAGAAGCTGGCGATCACGACGGGCTGGAGTGGATCGAGGCGATTCCCAAAGCGCAGGATAGCGGCTTCGAGAAGGTCCGTCTCGGTTTTGCGAATAAGGAGCTCAGAGCAATGGAGTTGTTCGACAGCCTCGGCCAGACCACCTTGCTGCACTTTTCCCACCTTGAGCGCAATCCGCGCCTGGCTCCGTCGCTGTTCCACTTCGTCCCGCCGGCCAATACCGACGTGATTGGTGAATAGCGGTGCCAGCCCTGACGCATGACTAGCAAAGCCCAGTGGTAGCGAGGCTTGGCGGTTGGTCACCCTATCGGGAACACCGAAGATCCACGCTTGCCAAGAGTTCCTGGAGCGCTTGCAGGCGGCCGGGTTGCTGGTACTGCCGCCCTTGCGGCCGGCGCGGCCCGTCCGTTCAGCCCTCCTCGCGCCGGTGGTGGATCCGATGGACTCAGCCGCTTCCTGATCTTTCCGCACGTCCGTGTACCGCAGGCCAGCCATGTGCTCGGGCAACTCGCGCGCCGCGCCCGCGTGGACTGGCGCGATCACTGGGGCTTCGAGCTCCTGCGGCTGGAGACCTTCGTCGATCCGCGTCACCATGCCGGCACCTGTTACCTCGCCGCCGGTTGGCAGTTGCTTGGGGTAACCAGCAGACGTGGGCTGGCCCGCCCTAGCCAGTCGTATCACAGCACGCCCCGCCAGGTATGGGTCAAACCGCTGACCTCGTTTCGGCTGCTGCGCGACCTCGACCTGGCCCACATCGAACAGGCCCACGTCGATCTGGTGAAGCGGCTGATCCGCGGCAAGAGCTTTCGCCGCTACCTGATCAACCATTGCGATCCGATCGCCATCGACGGCTCGCAGAAGCTCGCTGGCGATACCTCTGGGCGGAGGAACTCCTGCAGCGCACCGTCGGCAAGGACGAAACCCGTCACACCCAGTATTTGCTCCTGCTCGACAGACTCTACGCCAACGGGCCGGTGATGCAGTGGCCGTGATCACCACTGGCAGTTCATGATCGTGCTCAAGGACCAGGATTTGTCCACCGTCTGGCAGGAGTTCCAGCAGTTCTCATTTCAGCCAGAATGAGAATTCTGAAAATGTCTATTGCTTGACCGCAAGCGTAGTCAGCCCTATAATCTGCCGCCCTGAGGTGATGTAGCTCAGTCGGTTAGAGCGATGGATTCATAACCCATAGGTCGGTGGTTCAATTCCACCCATCACCACCAGAAAAATCAATGACTTAGGCCACTTCAAAAGGTGGCCTTTTTGTTGTCCGTCGTTCCGGTAAGCAGATGGTAAGCAAATTTCAGCAATCCAGATCAACGTCGGGCAAGAAAAGCGGGGCCGGCAGGGTGTCGCCAGTTACGCTGTAACGCTCCCGGCAACGCAGTGTTGCTTTTTTGCAATATGTCGCATTTCCGCCATGCTCGCCGTCTGAGCCTTCGCCTAATCCTGATCGCTGGCTACTCGCTTGGCTACCTGCTTGGCTACCTACATGGTTGACGTTGCCGGCCCCGCCGACTGGCTTGAACCATGCGCTGCAACCATGCGCCGGTGACTGTAACCATGCCGGAAACCATGAACCTTGCCCTGAACCATCGCCGCACCAAAGAAAAACCCGGCACACGCCGGGTCGGTAGGGTCATGCGGTCGTTACGCTGTAACGCTCGCCGGTGTCAGGCGCCTGTGATGGACACCCTTGCTGCGGATACCCTTGCCTCACCAAGCCCCCCGCCGGGAGTCCGTCAAGGGCTTGCACAATCGACGCTGGCGGGGTGATCTGCCGTCGGGCCATACCATCGCCCTACCGCGCCACGGAAACGCCCTTGTTCGCTGGCAGCGTACTGTTGCCATCAGCATTGTGCGGCTGCGCTACGCAACTTTCGCGCCAGGATGAACTGCTACCGGCTGAACGTGAAGCGCTGCAATGCGAGGAACGATTCATGCTTAGGGTTGCCTTCGGCATTTGCGATCGCAGTATCTTCGGCTTTATGAAGATAGCCCCTCCCTCTCTGTGACCAAAAACCGATTAAACAGGAATGCTACCGCTTGATACCCTCGACTTGCCGAAAGTAAAGATTTGACGCCAAACCTTCATCCTCTACAATTCCGGTAGGCGCAAGCTTCGTGCTGATTTCGTCCATATTCCAGAAGAGTGAGTTAATGGCAGGTGAAGACCTTTACGCCATTCTTGGCGTCCTTCCTGACGCTGAGGAGGTTGTGATTGCCGCGGCCTACCGCGCGCTAGCACAGCGTTATCACCCCGATAGGTGGAATGGTGATGCCATGGAAGCACACCGGCGCATGAGCGCTATCAATCAAGCATATTCTGTCCTTCGTGACAAAGCTCTTCGATCTGGCTATGACAGGGCGCGCGCCCAATCCCAGCAGGCCCAGTTCACTGCAGATGACAAAGACATACAAGCCGAAGCATTCGAGTCAGCCCTGAGCGAGCTAGAGGGGCGCTGGAAGATCGCCTGTAGCATCTACCCCGACCTCAAAGAGTATCGATCGACACTCACTAAAATCTCAACATCCCTAGCGTTTGCGTTTGTCACCGCGATGCTTGAAACAAAGTCATTTGTGCGGCGTTCTGAAATAGCTTCGCACTTGGAACGGATGTTTTTGGAACGCTATTTCGGCACAAACAAGCAAATCCTCAAGTTTGCCCGGTCTCTCATACTTGCGGGTCAGAAGGCGCCAGCCAAGGCGCTGAACCGGCTAGTTGATGTAATGGGTTCAGACGTTGACGCCCATCTCTTGATTGAGCGCGTAGAGAACGATTTTGGCTTTCCAGAGGCTCGTGAACGGGCCAATCGGGCAATTGAGAACCTTTCTGCTACTTCAGGCGCCTCGAATTTTTTTAGGGCTAGTTAGGCGTGGAGATCTGCAAGGAGTGGCTACCATGCTAATGGAAAACCCGCTCTATGTTTCCGTGACTGACGGAATAGGTCGGACTCCCCTTCATTTGGCTGCCGCCGAGAAAAATGTGCGAATGGCAAATCTGCTGATTGACGCTGGAGCGCCATTCGATCAGCTTAACTGCTATGGACTCAGCGCGGTGCGCTTCCTTGAGGACAACAAAATGTCTGAACCACTCGCACGAATCCGGACATTGCAGGGTCGCTCGAAGGCGTAAGCGAAAGATTCCATTGAGGGCGGCGCGGGCCCGCCCTTCCGAATGTTAAGTTTTGCCAGCATCTATGAGTCAGAGCGCTGCGGTCCATAACCTTGCTGGAGCGTCGTCCCTCGTCTTGTCGCAGGACACTGGCCCTATCACGTTGCCCATTGCATCTTTCACCGTATCGGCCAGCAGACTGTCGTTGCCACGGTCCGACGGAAGCATTGACGCCTCTACCAGTCCTGCCTCGAATTCACTGGCGAAGTAGGTCACCCCCTTGTCGTAGTGCCGTCTGTCTCCCTGCCGGACGGGCGAAACGATGGCGACGAAATCGCCTCGCTCCTTCGCTGCTTCGACCTTCTGCCGGTACTCGTCCCATGCCGCGGGGGTCGCATCCGTCGGCGGTTCCACCAGCAGGCAAAACGCCTGCACAGAGGGCGGCAGAATTGCGTCTTCGAGTTTGGTCAAGCGTCGTTCGAGTGTGCTCATTGCATTACTTGCTGGGGCAACAGAATCACGCAGCACGGACGGCGATCAGTGCGAGCCAGCGCTTCGACTTTCGCCCGTTCCACGAAGTCGTCTTCGGCCTCGTCGGCGCGTCGGTTCAGAACCCTGTCGCCGAGGTTGGCGCGAGCCACCTCGCGGTTACCACGGGGTGACACGATGCGCCGGAAAATCACGTCGATGCGGTTCGCGTCCGGGGTGGCCGCATTTTCCAGTTTCGCCATGCGTCGTTCCAGTGTGGTGCTCATTTCTTGATCTCCAATGCAGTGATGCGTTGTTCCAGTTCAAGTGTCTCAACGGCTTTGCGTCGCGCTTCCACGATACCGGCCATCGTCGCTGCCTCTCCCGGCAGCAGATCGCCGGCAGCAACAGCTTGCAGGATCGCCCGCTGCGCATCAGCGATACCGTCAGTGGTGCTCGTGTCCGGCAGCGCCAGGAAGATCGGGCGCTCCTTCGCCGGTGGCACCAATCGTTCGAGCACCAGCCGCGCGGCGCTCATGTCGCCTTCTTTGGCCATGTCCACCACTTTGCGCGCGATCGCGTCGGCGCCTTCCTCCATCGCAGCCAGAGCAACGATAGTTACCCGGTTGCGGCGGCCCTTCGGGCGGCCCTTCGGGTTGCCAGACTGACCGGGCTTCCAGCCAGGGCGCAGCTTTTCAGTTCGGGGCGTTCCGCTCATTCCTTGTTCCTCGACGGTGTATTTTCAACGCAGGCTTGTTCTGTGACACTCACGAAACCATAGCGCCGGCCGACTACAGCCTCACCGAAGGGCGCCGCTTTTCGGCTGCCTTCAGACACCAAGACATGTGCTCCAGAAACGAGCCGAGAGTTCTTGTCATCATCATCGAGTCGTGGTTATCAGTCGAGAGTCAGGTTCGTCAACCGCAGCCGGCATGGGCTCACTTCTTCAGCGGTCGTGCTTTCCGCATGACCGTAACCCAAGCGCCAAGCAACATGTCCGTTCTTTCGGGGTTAATGATAGTCAAATACTATCATTGATCGATATCCGATAAAATTTTGCGGAAAGCTGACTCTCGGTCGACGCGGTTTCTTTCCGCATACACACTTCGGCGCCACCCGTCCCTATCGAACCGGCAGCCGGAGCATGGCGTGGTCGACGAAAATAGGCGGCGCTCGCCGCGGAGTTGCACGGCAGTGCCGCCGCTTTGAACGAAGTCTTCGATGCCCTATCGACTTCCCATGCAAACTGACGCCGAGAGGAGCACCAGATCGGGGACGGTACCCGATTCGTTGTCGAAGGCCAACCGAGTCCCCGCTGCGGCTGATCGTACGAAATCCAGCAAGCACGGCGGACAAGCTACTTGAACTTGCTGCCGACCATAAAAAGCGTCTTGAGCTTGTCGAGAGTGCTCTTGAGTCGCTCCGCAACATCGAACAACGACAACTCGACTTTCTCGACCCGCACCTTGAGTTCTCGAATGTCTTCGGCAAGCGTGGCCCGCTCACGCGTCGTTGCCGCACGGTCCGTATTGAATTCGGACGCAAGCTCTTTGAGCGAGGTCCTCGTCGCGACGATGGCCTCTGACTGCGTTCGCGAAACACGGTGAAAACTGTCGATTTGCTGAGTGAGGTTCTGGATAAGCGCGTTCTGCTTGTTCAGGAACTCCGTGATTTGGCGATCGATCTTCCCCTCGTGCTCGGCCAAGTCATGTTTGACAGCATCCTTGAATGCATCGATTTCGGTCTGCAGGAAACGCTCGTGACGCGCGGACTGCGCATCCAGTCCGTTGCGAACCTCCTGGAATTGCGACTCCAGCCGATCCTCTGCATCCTGGAGTTTTGAGCCAACATCGCTCTGGAGTTCATCGCGAAGCGTGGCTAGCAATTTTTCAAGATCGTTTGCTCGCTTCTGCGTTAAAGCGTTGGCCTGTTCTGCAGCGTCGGCGTTCTTCCCTATTCGTGATTCGATGCCTTGCAGTTTCTCCTCTTGTTCGGCGAGCGACGCCCGGTTGGTCGAGCGCAACTGCTCCTCCGCTTCGACCAGCCGCTTGCCGACCGACTGCGTGATGCGATCGAGTTCCGTGAGCAAGTGGTCGCGCGTCTGTTTCCTTTCGGTCTGCGCCATCGCCACCTCCTGCTTCAGCCGCTCCCATTCCGCCTGGATCTCTTGAAGCTGGAGCTGTATGCCGTCGGCCTTGCGAAGGGCCTGTTCGCCTTGGTTGAACTGTTCTTCCAGAACCTTGAGCTGTTTCTCGGAATCGCTCTTGACCCGCTTGATGGCTTGCGCGGCGGCAATGGCCCCGTCCACTTGTGCGTCGAACTGCTGCAGCTTTTGCCGGATTGCTTCGACACTGGTAATTTCAGGCATAGAACACCTCTTCCAACCTGCGCGCTTTCGCCGCAAGCGAACGTGTGTGGTCGGGGAACGCCTCCTCGACCAGGATAAAGAACTGCAGGCACTCACGCATCCGGGCGACCTCTTGGTTTCTGCGATACTCCGCCTTGCTAGCCTCACTGACCAAAAAAATTCCAGCCGTCCGGAGAGTCGCACGCGGTATCGGTTTCGTTGAGGACCGCAAGCAGGTCCGGTTTCAGCCGGCGCTCGGACGACCGCAAGAGTCTCTGGACTTCGGACAGCGGTACCGGGCGCTGATTGGCGGTACGGAGCAGTCGCCTGGAGTTCGCTCCGCGCTCTTCCGGCGGAGAGAATTCGCGCGCGATAAACAGTGCGTTCAGGTTGTTTGCATTACCCTCCAGAACGGCGCGGGCGTGCCGATATTTCGCGGTCGGATAGTCGGAAAAATCGGCCACCAGCCCGTTTAGGACGCTCAAGTCGAACGAATCGCTTTCCAGAGTCTTTTTCAACTGAAGTTCCCTCTCCGCGTTGCTGGTCTCCGGGGGAGCAATGCGGATTTCGGGAAATTCCAGGTTTGGCGCACAGACGTCACAGCAACCACAGCGATACGACTTTTTCACACTGTCGCCAAAGTAGCCCAAGATTGCGCTGCGACGGCACTCGCGGGTCCTGACGACCTCCAGCAAGTTCCACAACATGTCGTACCGCATCTTCACCACGTCTTTGTACGTGTGGTCGAGCAGCAACAACAGGTGTTCGTAAATCGAGCGATAGAACACCACTTCAATTCCATCGAGAAGTTCCACAAGCTGACCGTAGCCGGCGAACTTGCGCAACTTTGGCTGAAAACTTTCCCAGGGACGATATTCCTGTCGGCAGCGGGCAAGCTCCTTGAGAACACGCCGTTCTTGCCAACCGGGAAAGTCCGGGTGATGTTCAGCCAGCCGACTTTGCACCTGTCTTTCGAGGCGCGCCAAAGCTTCCGCCTGATCAGGCAATTCCGGCAGCGTGAACTCGACATCAAATCTCGGAGGACGCGCATAGGTGATGACGTAATCGTCCACCAACCCCAGGACGGTGAGCCGGTAGAGCGCCAGTTCGTCGCGCGAGAGAGACTTGTTCGAGGAGCACAACACAACGCTGCCGTCCTGACTTGCTTTGCGCGCGACGATGAGCTGGTCAAGGACTCTCAGCGCGCGGAAGGCATCTGACTCCGCCCCCGGATAACTGCTCGCGATAAACATGTGCTGCTTGCCGTAGTCACAAAGCCCATCCATTCCGTGCGTGCAGCCGGCGCGGTAGTTGCATTGCGGGCGCTTGATATCGTCGAGTTGCAGTTGCCCGTGGCACCTCTCGTTGGGCGGCGTGGTCAGCAAGACGATGTGGGCCCGCTCGTTGTCGCGGCCGGCACGCCCGACTTCCTGGTACCAGGATTCCATGCCGGACGACAGCGAGGTATGCACGACGAAGCGCACACTGCTCTTGTCGATTCCCATGCCGAATCCCTTCGTCGCGACGAGGATGTCGAATCCGCTGTTCTTGAAATCGTTCTGGTTCGCCTTGATCAGTTCGTCCCAACTAGGCGGAGTGATCGCGTCTGCGCCATCGAACTCTCTCTTGCAGTGGCCGCAGACTTTGATCCCAGCCTTCTTGGCAGCGCCATTGTCGGTGTCGTCAATCGACCCCTCCCCGTCCGCATCCTCCGCATCGTCCGTGCTCGTCTGAGCTCTGCTCGTGTAAGCGTAGGAGTGACAGTGTGGGCAAAGCGTCGGCGCTTTGCTGGAGAATGCCCTGACGGCGCCGCTCCCGAACGCGTCCAGTTCGAACCGAGCGTTCGGCTCTAGAATCTCCATCGTCTCGGAGAGGTAGTGCGCCACGCCTTCCCAGATGGAGTGTTGGCCGTGTGGATCCGCGTAAATGCAGAAGACGATTCCAAGCGACTTCTCGCCATGCTTATTCTCCTGACGCATCAACGCCGGAAGTGTCGCTTGGCGGAGCGCTTTCGCAACGTCCCTGGTCAGCACTTTGCGATAGGCCTCGGTCTTCGACGCCAAGTCCTTGGCCGCGACAATCTGGTAACTGAACCGCTCCCGGTCGGCGACTTCATCCTTCACCACATCTCCGTTTTCACCGCCGCGGAGCCGTAGAATGGCGAGCATGTCGGCCTGCACCTGCTGCCCCGCGGTCGCGGTGAGCGCGATGAGCTGAAGCCCGGCAGTGTCCTGCGCAAGCCTCTCGCGTAGAAGCGGAAGTTTGAGGTACGACGGACGGAAATCGTGACCCCACTCCGAAATGCAATGCGCCTCGTCCACGGCGAGGGTATGGACTGGGACGAACTCCTTCAGCCGGTCGAGTTGATCGAGGAACTTCTTGATGCGGAGGCGCTCCGGCGAGATGTACAGCAGGCGGACGTGGCCCAGACGCGCTTCTTCGAGAATGCTTTGCTGCTTTAGCTGACCGACGTCGGAATTGATGAACTCTGCGGAGGCGATGCCGCACTTCAGCAAAGTCAGCCGCTGGTCACGCATCAGCGACCGAAGCGGCGCAATGACCAGCGTCAGGCCGGGCTTCAACAGGCCGGGCAACCAGAAGCAGAATGACTTGCCGCTTCCGGTCGCTGAGATGCCGAGAATGTTCTCCCCTTTGAAGATCCGTTGCAGGACTTTGTTCTGAAACGGCTTGGTTTCTGAATCGTATTCGAAAACATTCCGCGTGAAGAAGCTCAGGCGCATTTGAATGGCGTCGAGCGAGAGATCCCTTCGGAAACGCACGTCGCCGGCTGTCGCGGGCGGAGTCAGTACGCTGGAGGCGCCAAGTCTGACCGCTCCGCTGTCGAGTGTCAGGGGTGTCAGCGCTGTTTCGGCCTCGTCTTCTGCGACGGCAACGAGGGGGTGAAAAGGGACTGACCAATCGCCCGGAAATTGCTCGCCTGAAACCCTTACCATTGGCAAGTCGAATGCAGTTTCGACTATCCCCTCGACTGCGTCCAGAAACTCGTACAGCGCGCTGATGGCAGCAGCGACAAACGGGAAGCCAAATCCGAAGTTGTCCCTGACCAGCACGACGTTGCCGAACTGCGGCGCCGTGAGCAGCGTGCCCACGAAACAATCCTGCGTGCGGTAGAAATCGTTCACCAAGTCGATCACGCTTTGCCCGGCTTCTTCTGGAAAGAGGCTGGCTTGATAATCCGCGTACGGCTGAATCGTCAGGAGGCGGCGAAGCTGCGGGTCTGCCCTCAACACGTCATGCAACTCGCGCAGCGTGACCTCGGGTGTTTTCATCACCTGGCCGTAGGTGTACCGCAATACCCGCCAGCCCTGCTGGGTGATGAAGTTTTGGCGCTTCGTAAAGTCGTCGAGTTCCGGGCGGGTCCGAAACTTCGCAAATCCGTCTACCTCCAGCGCAAGTTTGTTGGTACCCTCGATGGCAAAGTCCAGGGAGTATCGCCCGACACGACGTTGCGGATGAACAGCGTGAAGTCCTTCCTCGTTCAGCAGGCGTGCAAGAATCCTCTTGACGAACTGGATCTCCAGGTAGTTCGCGGCCTCCTGCAATTGGCGGTCGCCGGCGAGTCGGTCATCGGCAAGGGCGTTGTGGAAATACTGGTGTCTGCGGAAGAAGGCTTTAGCCCGTGGCGCAGTTGCCTGGGGGGATTCCAGCAAGTCCGTGGGCAGAGTGCGCTGTCGCCGCCCACTGTGGAAATCGTTGCTGACCGGGAATCTGGCTAGGATCTCTTTCCTCGGATCGGGTGGCAGAAATCGCAGCTTGTCGTTGACGAACTGTTGGTAGCCTCGGTCGTCTCGAACGTCGAAAAACCCGTCATCAAAGCGGTAAACCCCGCGAACGACGGACGGCAGGAAATGACGGACAAGTGGATTCACCCTCGCGGTGTCCTGCAAGGCCGTCGCAAATTCCGGGTCATCGGCAACTGCCCGGACTCGTCTGCACCATCGGTGCCGCGCTGAAAATCTGAAACCAACCTTCAAGCTCCTGTTCAGGTACGGCTTTACGCAGGACTTCAAGGAACTCTTTGTCACGGGTCGATTCGACGGTGATGTTCTTGTAGACCACTTTCACGGTTGGCTCGATCACCCGCAGGTTGTCCAAGCCCTTTCGCACCAACTCTTCGATCTTGTCTCGTGTCAGCTTCTGACGCTCGTTCGCCCGTTGCATGCGCTGCTCGATGAGGGTAACCACGCGTTGCACACGCTGATCGTGGTCGCCCTTAACCAGATCCTGAAAGCCCTTCACCCAATCCTTGAGCACGATCTCGAAGGCCGCCTTGCCCTCTTCAAACTTCACCTTGTCGGAGTGGCGGATGATCTTGCCAAAACCCGGCAGGTTGACGATGTAGCGGTCCGTCAGCTTGGTCCAATAGCTACGGACTTCGGTCTGCGTGGTGGGCACCTTCAGCGGCTGGCCCGCCTTGTTGAAAGCCTGTTCGCCGTTGACCAGTACCGGCACCTCGATCGCCTTGTCGGCGTCCGTATTGAAGGGCTGTACCGTCGTGTGCAGCAGGGGTTGCAACTCCTCGGGGGCATCCGAATTGACGATCAGACTGTCCAGTCGCATTTCACGCTTGGTCAGCTCGGCGCCGCGCAGCACCGTTTCGATGAACTGGAACTTGGACGAGAAGACGCGCGACAGGCGGGACAGGTCGAAGGGCGCTGGCGGAACCGCTTTGATTGCCTCGACCACCGCGGCGACGTCCTCGGGATGCAGGGGCTCGGCGCCAATCTCGCCGTCAGCCGCCGGGTGCTCAGGGTCAACACCGAGCGCCTCGGGCAGTCTCTGCAGGGTTTCCTGTGTGAGCAGCAAACCATTTGGCTCGTCTGTGTCGCGAGGTGCTTCGAACATCAGAGGTGTGGGTGTCCAGACTAGGATTTCGTCATCGGCCATCAGCAGTCCGATTCGGATGCCTCGTTGCTGCCGGATGGGAATGCCCCGTCCTGCGGCAGATCTGCTCAGCGTTTCGAGCGACGGCGCATCGCAGTAGCCCAGGCGGCAGGTTTCTTCGTCTGCATCCAGCACGATCATGATCTGGAGCCCAGGGGCTTGTGCCAAGCGGTTCTCCAGCACCTTCCCCACCGCAGCAGACACGCCCGGCGCCACGAAGACCAGGCGCCTTGTCGCGCCGGCGATACTGCGCACCAGGGCGTCGTCCTGGATGGATCGGAACACCTGCATGGCGCCTCCATCGACCGTGAACTGTTCTTGCGTCCCAGTTTACATTGAATTGGCCAACGGGTTCGCAGGCTTGAAGGCAGGGCAACGCTGGAGGATGCCGGTCGCTGGACGATAGCCGACACCCGCCCGGTCGAGCTACGGTGCAGACGCAGCGCTCTGTAGCGCATCGGCATGGTCAAGAATCGCATCCCATTTTGCGGATATTGCGCAATCGCCTTGCCACTGTCGAGGGTGCGCAGCTATTGGCACTCCGGCCTGATGGTCGGCCGCAGCACTCCGCGCGACCAGCCAGTCTCGGAATTTCCAAAGGCTGCCGAAATCGGCCAGCATGGCGGCGCGGCTCGTTCCCATCTTTTCGAACAGCTTGTCGACCTCGTCCCCCACGTCGTTGCGGTTCCTGATTTCTTCCAGCTTGTTCAGCCGGCGTTCGATTGTGCTCATTGCTTTGCCTCCATTGCGGTGATGCGCGCTTCGATCTCGTTGCCGTCTTCATCGACTTTCACAGAGCCACCGCCAGGAATCAGCCGAAGGCGTGACGTCACCCGCATGGTGCCCGGCTCAATAAAGTGAATGATGAAATTGACCTGTTCGGTGGCGCCGGCCGGGCCTTCGAGCTTGCTGACTCGCTTTTGCAATGCAGTCATTTTTTTCCCTTCCAGTGCGCTGATGCGCTGTTCAAGTTCGTGGGTTTCAACTGCCTTGCGTCGCGCTTCCACGATACCGGCCATCGTCGCGCCCTTGTATGCTTCGTTTTGTGGTTTTTCGTTCGTTCAAGAGAGGAGATGAAGTCATGGCTGGAAGGGTGTCAAGAGGACCGTGGAATAAATGCGAGAGAGGTATTTTTCTCTTGCGTTTATGCCGCGAAAGCCTCTTGACATCCTGTAAGCCAAGTACACTTGAGGCAGGGGCTGGGGAGGGGTTGATCATCCCCGGCCGCTGCCTCACGGCGAGTGCGGGGTTTGGGGCAGAGCCCCAAGGTTTAGGTCGTAGAGTGCCACGGAGGTGTGGTGGAAACGAGTTCGGAAGGCGACGCACAGCCCGACGCCCCTCTGGGACATCAAGCCCGTGGGAGAGCACTTGGCGTGCATTGTCAGCCGTTTGTCTGAATACCGAACAGT
>NZ_SPMX01000023.1 GCF_012940005.1 Candidatus Accumulibacter contiguus
TTGGAGCGAGCATTAGAGGCCTGGAAAGCAGACCCGTTCCATTCGGGATTCTCCGAGAGTGAGTTGCAGCGCTGGCTAGAATGGGGGGAATGGATGGTGCGACAGTTCCATCGCAGCTCCTCCGCCGTCGAAGGGCGCAATGGCCGCTTGTCCCAGTTGTATCATAACGGGCGAGGTCTGACGAAATGCCGCCTGGCTGCGCTAACGGTTATCCACAACTATGGGGTGAGACGTAGTGACGGCACTATCGCAGCCGAACGTCTGTTTAGCACCTCTTTCCCTGATCTTTTCGATTGGCTGCTCAACCAGATGGGGGAACTTCCCTTACCGAGGAAGTCCCGCCACCGGGTTGTGCATAACCCATTGAAGTTAGAGATTGTCCCGGCTTAAGTGGGAAGCCGAAAAAACCAAGTTCCCATGGCGTCCACCGGGACTCGCCCGCGTTTTCCCCAACCACGAAGATCAGACTGCACGAATGGCGCATGATCGTGCGCAGGTAATTGGCGGTTCCTGCGGTGACATGCTCGCGATCGAGATGATCCGAACTGCTGTCCTTCCAATCCACGTAGGCTTCAAAGTGCAGCTCATTCTCGATGTAGTCATTCAGTTCCGTTACCAAGGCTTCATTCTCGCGGCGATGCGAAAGAAATACATCGTAAATCCGGTCCAGCGGCTTGTTCTGACGGGGTGTTGCTGCGTGCGTCATAGCAGAGGCCGACGAATTGAAGTTGGGGATATTGCTGTCCATAAGGTTCTCCCTTCGCGCTGTGCTTGTATTGAAAAACCGACAACCTTGTGGATCCACTATAGATGAGGTGGCGGGTGGTCGCTGATATACGTGCTGTAGAAGCGCTTCGGCAGGAAAGTGCGGGAAAGCGTTGGGGAAATGTCAGCAATTCCCGGCATAAGTTTCCCAAGTCATTGATTACAAACAGTTCCCAAATTGCATGCACAGATTTGGTGCGTTAATTATCAATATAAATCAACAGGTTAAATCAGGCCGGGAATTGCTGGGGAAATGTCATCAGATACATTTTCTGTACTTCCCCAGGCGCTCGTTCCACTGTCGGGCCACGCCCGCAGACATCTGGCCCTTCTTGGTCAAGCCACTCGCGTCCATGGGCACAGCGCTGGAGTAGCCAAAATGAACGTTCGCATCGGCGATCAGTTGCCGTCGGACGTTGCGCCGTTCCCATTCCGATTCACGGAACATGTGATGCAACTGTTGGTACGCGCTCTCTGCCACGGTTTCAGCCATACACTCCAGGTTACGGCGGGAACTCTGGAACTGGCACCTTCAAGCCCTCTTGTTCCTGCCTTTGGCGCTTGTGTGATGACCCGGAAGGCTCTTTTGTGCCGCCCGAGAACCCGTATCTGGCACGCAAATGGTTGACCCAGGGCGTTCCTCGCTTACAATCCCCTTGACAGCCGTACCGCCGTCGAGGCGCTTCAGTCCAACCATCCCGTCCAGCCGACCTGCTGACCGCTCGCGGCTGATGGGTGCCTGGACCTCGCATTCCACTCACATTCTGAAAGGACGGTTATGAACAATCCAGTTGGCTGGTTTGAAATATATGTCGAAGACATGACTCGTGCCAAGGCGTTCTATGAGGCGGTATCTGGCGTTCAACTGTCCAGGATCAAGAGCTCAGGCATGGAAATGTGGGCGTTTCCCATGCAGCCAGATGGATTTGGTGCTTCGGGCACATTGGTCAAGATGCCGGGCTTTCGTTCCGGCGGCAATGCCATCCTGGTCTACTTCAGCTGCGCCGACTGCGCGACTGAGGCTGCAAAGGCGGTTCAGTCCGGGGGCAAAGTCGAAAAGGAAAAGATGTCCATCGGGCAGTACGGCTACATCGCGCTGGTCATCGACACGGAAGGCAACATGATTGGCCTGCACTCGATGCAATGACCAAGAGGCCGCTCGATTCGAGTTTCCGGATGTATTAATCTGACGGTCGAGATGGACAGCCTGCAAGCTGCGCTTGCAGGTGCCCTCCGTGCTAGCTGCTCCGCTAGCTGATCACCTTCATGTTAGACAGCACTATGCGTGGAACACCGTTCATGACCAATACGCCTGGAGCCCTGGCAGCAGCATTGATCCTGCTTTTGATGGCAATGCCAAGTCCTGCTCGTGGCGATGGCCCGAAATCAGCACCTACGCTGTCGCAGGTACGCGGAAAAATTGACAGTGCTGATGGCAAAGCAATATACGACCAGCAAATGAGCGGTTCCACGCGCACGGATGGCTTTGGCACGATCTTGCCGGCGGGTCTCGCCACCGATGACATTGTCCGCCTCCTTCTTCCCAAGGCCAATGCATCCCTGGCGACACTTGCCGGAATGAAAAATTGGCCATATAAAGAAAACATGTACATTGCTTTCGCATGCATTGCACCAAACCAGCTCACCAAGGAACGTGCGCTGAAATACAACAATGGCAAAGCAATCTGTAACCCATGGCAAACCGAGACAAAGCCTGGAAGCAAGCCTGGGGAGTGGGTGTCATCCGGAGATTACCTGATGGCCATCGGTATGATCCGAAAGGATGGTGACCGCATTTCTCTGGCTTCAACCGTGGTCAGCTGGTCCGGCGTAGAAGGAAGTCCGTTGGCAACCAAATGGAGTCATTCGAATCTTTTTGGTCCCGGTGGAATCAATCAATGGCAGGACGAAGAAACCGAAAAAAATGAAGAGTGCGCTGCTCTACCCCTCGGAACTATATCGATTCGATTTTGCCAGGTACGCCATAAGTAATGAAACTGTTGCCTTTGGAATCCGTTCTGGAATGAATGAAAGTTATTCTGGTGGAGGTGCCAGTTTTCAGGTTCTAACACTGTTCGCAGTAATCAATGGAGAGTTACGTGCAATATTTTCCGAGCCGATGTATTACTTCAAGGACGTGGCAGGAGACTGGAATAAGGACGGCAGTCGCAATCATGAGATTTTCGAGGGTGAAAATACCGTCAGTATTTCTGACGCCAAGACGGACGGATATTACAAGCTGATCGTCAAATCAAAGAAGAAGGCCTGGAGCAAGAGTTTTCATTGGGACAGGAACTTGCTTCGGTATGTCGTGGATTGACAACTTTCCGGGGATTGCTCATGAAGCTTCGCCTGACACTGGAGAATACCAGCGATCTGCCAGCCACCGCTCCTGCGAGCATCGAATTCGGCGACCGCGAGAGCCTCAGCATAGGACGCGCGCAGGGACTGGACTGGACGCTACCCGATCCCAGCCAGCTGATGTCGGGCAGGCATTGCGAGATCCGTCGATCGCCGGAAGGGTACCTGCTCTACGACCTGTCGACGAACGGCACCTTCATCGACGCCAGCAATACCCGGCTGACCAGTCCGCACGCCCTGCAGGACGGCGAGCGCTTGCTGATCGGCGCATATCTCATCCGGGTCGAAGTCACCGATGACGGCGAGCCTGCCAGCCACGACGAGCAGACCCGCATGCTCCTCCGGCCAGCCGCCGAACCCCTTTTGCGACTGACGATAGAGAACCAGGCGACGCCTGCCGACCAGCAGCCATTGACGAAAACGCTGGGCCGCGAAGGATTGCTCAGGATCGGAAGGGACGATAGCGCCGACTGGACGCTGGCGGACCGGAGCGGGGGGATTTCCCGAAACCATTGCATGATCCGCTGCGTGGACGGCGTTTTCGTTGTCCAGGACACCTCCTCCAATGGCACCTTCGTCAATGACGATAGCGAGCGCATCCGTGGCAGCCATACACTACGCGACGGAGACCGCCTGCTGATTGGCCCATACCTGATTACCGCGCGGATCACCGGTATTGTGAACGCTGCCGCAATTGGCGCCACTGGCCCTGGCATCGACCAGCCCGCAGTTCTCTCGGCCGCGGCCGAACCCCCCCCCTGCTCCGGTGGCAGCAGTGCGTCCTGCAGGCGCGGCGCGGCGCGGCGGAGACCCGGCATTACTACTCGCCGATCTGCCACCGGTCACCCCGACGCCAGGCGGCCATGGCGCCGACACGACGCCCGAGAGAGTTGCTGCGGCCAGCGACGGCATGACCCGTCTGGCGCGGGTGGTCAAGACACCGCTGCCGATGCCGTCCACCGATCCGGCAGCGACCATGGCGGTTCCGGAAGCCGCCGTTGCCGTCTCTTCGTCCTCTCCTGCTGCCGCCGACGCACCTCCACCGGCGCCGCCGCCCGACCGCGTATTGGCCGGCATGGCCAGGGGACTCGGGCTGTCGCCGGAGGACCTCGACGAAACCGATGCCGCCGCGCTGGGCGAACGACTGGGACAACTGATCTTGCTGATCACCGAGGAAATGCGGCAATGGCTGGCCTTGCGCAATGCCGCCATCGACCAGCCGCCAGGCGCGCGCGCCGGCCCCAGCAATCCGCTCAGCATCATGCCGAGCAGCGAGGAAGCGCTGCGCGTGCTGTTCGGCCCGCCCCGGCGGGCCTACCTGGACAGCCACCAGTCTTTCCAGACCTGCCTGGCCGAACTGGGCCAGCACTTCCGGCAGACGGATGCCGCCGTCCGGGCCGCTGCGCAGGTACTGGCAAACGAACTGGCACCCGAGGCCATCGACCGGGCCGTGTCGGCCGAGAATCGCATCGGCCAATTGCTCGGTTCGCGCAAAGCCAGGCTGTGGGACATTTATGTCGAACGCTGGGGCAGCCGCAAACCCTTGCAGCCACACCGACCGGTTCGCTCCTTCATCGAGGCCTTCGCCGGCGAAACGATTCGTAGCGAACAGCGGGAAGACCATTGATGCGAGCTTTTCGTCATTACATTGTTCAGCGCCGGCACGCGCGCGCAGGGAGGCTCCGATGAAGTTTTTCAGCTACACCAATCCGAACGAACAAGTCACCGACAACCTCCCGCCGGCCAGCCTGCGGCCGGTCCTGCGCGAATTCTCGGACGATGAGCTCGACAGCCTCGACAGCTTCGTCGCCGAATTGCGCTTTGCCACCGGCAGCCGGATCATCGCCGCCGGCGAGCGCAACGATGCCTTGCTGATCATCGTTTCCGGCAGCGTCCGGATCACCGCTGGCGAAACCGGCAAGGCCGAGAGGGAAGTGGACGTACTCGTGGAAGGTGAAGTGTTCGGCATCTCGTCCTTCCTCGATGGCGAAGCCAGCGCGATCACCGCTACCGCCCTGCAAAGCACCGAGCTGCTTGCCTTGCGGCGGGCTTCCTTCGCGCAGTTGGCGGCGTGGAGACCCGCACTGGCCATTGCCCTGCTTCAGGATCTCGCGGCCTACACGAGCCGGCGCTTGCGTCAGCTGCAGGCGGCATGCTGAGCCTTTATCCGCGAAACCATGCCATGAGCCCCGAGCACTTCTTCGCCAATTACACCAAGCGCAGCTCCGCCCTGCCCAAGCCAGTGTGGCAGATCCTGCGCGTCCTCACGCTGCTCGCCACCCTCGGCTTTGCCGTCCTGCTGACGGTCGCTCCCGCCGTCGGGCTCAAGCTCTGGTGGGGTCTGGCGATTCCGGTTCTGCCAGCGGTGCTGGTGATTGCGCCCGGACTCTGGCGGCAGCTCTGTCCGATGGCCTTCCTTAACCAGATTCCGCGCATGACCGGCGCCAGCCGCAGCCAGCCGCTGCCCGGAAAATGGAAAGACCGTGCCTTTCTCATCGCTGTCGCCATCTTCATCGCCTGCGTCGCCGCCCGCTCGCCAGTCCTCAACCACGAGGGCGGACTGGTGGCTGCCGGCATCGTTGGCGTGCTCATCGCGGCCTTCGTCGGCGGCCTGCTGTTTGCCGGGCGCAGCGGCTGGTGCGGCACTTTCTGCCCGCTGGGGCCGATCCAGCGCACCTATGGCCATGCGCCGCTGGTCGTCGTCCCGAACGGCTATTGCCCGACCTGCGTCGGCTGCCAGAAAAACTGCTACGACTTCAATCCGCGCGGCGCGATCTTTGCCGACCTCGTCGATTCCGACCCGCGCTACGCCAGTCAGCGCCGACTGTTCATCGGCCTGCTGCCGGGGCTGATCGGTGCCTATTTCCTGCAGGGGCCGACGCAGACCTATGGCTATGAACTCTATCTGGCGATCCTGCTCGGCTCCTGTTGCGCGTCCGCCGGTCTGTATGCCATCGCCACCAGCTGCTTTCCCCTCTCGCCGCATCGCGTCGCGGCCGTTTTCGCCGCCGTCGCACTGGCCATCTTCTACTGGTTCGGCGGCCCCATCGTGCTCGCAACCCTCTCTTACTTCCTGTCCTTCGCGGCGCCGGAATGGCTGACGATGCTCAGTCGCGGTGTCGGCGTGGTCGGCGGACTGCTCCTGCTCGGCGCCAGCCTGTACGCCGAAGGCCTGTTCGCGAAAGCCGCCGCCAAACCTGCGCAGCGCGTGCCGGAGGCGAGCGGCAAGACGCAGATGCATACCCGCTTCGGTGGCAAGCAGGGAGCGGAGGTGACCGACCGGGAAACGAAGGTCGCCTTTCCGGTCCCGAAAGGCGCGACCCTTCTCGATGCCATCGAGAGCGCCGGTCTCAAGATCAACTATGGCTGCCGCGCCGGCCTCTGCGGCGCCGACGCGGTGGTGGTGTGCGCAGGCAGCAAGCATCTGTCACCGGCCGGCGATGACGAACTGGCGACGCTGCGCCGACTCGGCCTGGAAGGCAAGGCACGACTGGCGTGCATGTGTCGGGTCAGCGGCCCGGTGCTCATCGACCGCGACCCGAACGCCTCCACCACGGAACCTGTCGAAGCAGCACCCGCCGCGCCGGCAGTGGACCATGCGCTCGCTGCCGGCGTTTCCCGGGTGGTGATCATCGGCAACGGCATCGCCGGCACCAGCACCGCAGAACAATTACGCCGCCTGAGCGCTTCGCTGCAGATCGACATGATCACCAGCGAACCGCTCCACTTCTACAACCGCATGGCCATCGGCCGACTGATCTACGGCCGCACCGGCATGGACGGACTGCAACTGATTCCCGACAACTGGTACGCCAGGAACCGCGTCGAGGTCTGGCGCAACTCGATCGCCCGCTCGGTGGATCGGCAGAGCAAGACCGTTCTTCTGGCCACCGGCGAATCGCTGCCTTACGACAAGCTGGTCCTCGCCACCGGTGCCCACTGCACGACACCGGACCCCGACTTCCTGTCCTTCGACAACGCCTTCGTCCTGCGCTCGGCGGAGGACGCGCAGGCACTGCGTAATTACGTGCAACTGCGGCGGGCACGCCGCGCGCTGGTCGTCGGCGGCGGCGTACTCGGCGTCGAGGCGGCGGATGCCCTGCACCACCTCGGGCTGCAGGTCACGCTCCTGCAGCGATCGGACCGGCTGATGAACGCGCAGCTCGACCGCCAGGGCGCCGCCCGCCTCGCCGCTTACCTCGAAGGCATCGGTATCCAGGTGCTCACGGACGTCGCCATCAGCCGCTGGGAAGGCCAGGGCGAGACGCTGCGCGCCGCCTGGCTGGCGCATGGACCTTGCGCCCGTGCGGATCTGTTCGTCGCCTGCCTGGGCATCGGCGCCAACGCGCAACTGGCCCGCGCTGCCGGTCTGGAAGTCGGCCGCGGCGTCCAGGTGGATTCCTGCATGCGCACCAGCGACCCCGACATCTACGCCGTCGGCGACGTCGCCGAACTGCCCGGTGCCGTTGGCGGCCTGTGGACCGTCGGCGCCGCCCAGGCGGCAACGGCCGCCAATGCACTGCTCGGTCGGCAGCAGCCCTATCAGGCGCCACGCATCGTGCTGCAGCTCAAGTGCGACGGGATCGATCTGCGCAGCTTTGGTGAAATTGCTGCCAAGCCTGATGATGAGGAATACACTGCCGGCCCCGGCGATGCGGCGTGGTGGCGCCTGATCCTGCGCCGGGGCGAGTTGGTAGGCGCGTTGTACGTTGGCCCGCCACGTTCGGCCAAGGACTTCACTCGTGTCGTGCAAGCCGGAGTCGACCTGACGCCGATCCGGGCGGATTTGCGGCGTGGAGATCTGTCGGGTCTGGCCAGGCTGATCAAGGATTGAGTATGGATTGATCTCGATCTGGCGAAGCGGTGGACTGCCGCAAGCGCCGGGCGGTGCGTCTGCACCGATGCCGGCTTCTGCAATACGGAAAACTGTCCCTGGCCGCTGGCGCGCAATCTGCCGACGCGGCCTGCTGGAGAAATAAGCGTAATGAGTTATACCGCAGAATCGATTGCTGTCCTCAAGGGGCTGGAGCCGGTGCGCCATCGCCCCGGCATGTATACGCGTACCGATTGCCCCCTGCACATCATCCAGGAAGCAATCGACAACGCCGCCGACGAAGCGCTGGGGGGCTATTGCAAGCGCATCACGGTGATCCTCCACCGCGATCATTCGGTCACGGTTCAGGACGATGGGCGGGGTATTCCGGTGGAAATGCACCCGCTTGAAAAGGTGCCGACCGTCGAAGTGGTGTTTACCCGCCTGCACGCCGGCGGCAAGTTCAACAAGGACGATCAGGCTTCGGCGTACCGCTTCTCGGGCGGTCTGCACGGCGTTGGTGTTTCGGTGACCAATGCCCTGTCGACGCGGCTTGAGGTCGAAGTGGTTCGCGACGGCGCGCGCCATCAGATGGCTTTTGCCGGGGGCGATGTCGTCGAGCCGCTGCGTCGGGTCGGCGACGCACCAAAAAAAGCCAGTGGCACGCGCGTGCGTGCCTGGCCGGACGCGACCTTCTTCGACTCGCCGGCGATCCCGCTGGCACAGCTCGAACGCCTGTTGCGCAGCAAGGCGCTGCTTTTGCCCGGCCTGCAGGTTTCCCTGAGCGTCGAGGATGGCGCGACCACCGAATGGTGCTTCGCCAAGGGCATGCTGCAGTATCTGAGCGAGCAGATCGAAGGGGAAGTGGTGGCGCCGGTGTTCAGCAGCGAGAAGTACGCGACCCGGGGCGACGAGAACTTCCCGGTTGGATCGGGTGCCTCCTGGGCGATCTGCTGGACTGCCGAGGGCGGTCTGGCGCGCGAATCCTACGTCAACCTCATTCCGACGACTGCCGGCGGCACGCATGAGGCCGGCCTGCGGCAGGCGACCCTCGACGCCATTCGCAGCTTCGCCGAGCACCACGCGCTGCTGCCCAAGGGCGTCAAGCTCGCCGCCGAAGACGTCTTCTCGCGTGCCAGCTTCGTTCTCGCGGTGCGCATGCTCGATCCCTCGTTCCAGGGGCAGACCAAGGAACGACTGAACTCGCGCGATGCGCTGGCGCTCGTCGTACGCATGGTTCGCGACACCTTCGAGTTGTGGCTCAACGAGCATCCGGAAGCAGCGAAGAAGATCACCGAACTCGCCATCCGGGCGGCACAGGCGCGCACGCGGGCAAGCCAGAAGGTCGAGAAGCGCAAGCAGACCGGGGTGGCGATCCTGCCCGGCAAGCTCTCGGATTGTCAGAGCGAGGATACCCGCCGCAACGAGATTTTTCTCGTCGAGGGGGACTCTGCCGGTGGTTCGGCGAAATCGGGGCGCGACAAGGAACTGCAGGCGATCCTGCCGCTGCGCGGCAAGGTGCTCAATACCTGGGAGGTCGAAGCCGGCAGCCTGTTTGCCAACCGCGAAGTGCACGATATTGCGGTGGCGCTCGGCATCGATCCACACCCGGCGAACGCGCCCGATTCGGTGCTGCTCAACCTGCGCTACGGCAAGGTGGTGATCATGACCGACGCCGATGTCGACGGCTCACATATCCGGGTTCTCCTGTGCACGCTCTTCTACCGCCATTTTCCGAAGCTGATCGAGAACGGCCATCTCTATTTTGCGCAACCGCCGCTGTATCGCCTCGATGTCCCCGGCCAGGGCAAGACGCGCCCGCCGCGCAAGATTTACGCGCTCGACAGCGACGAGCGCGAAGCAGCGATCGACCGCTTGCGACTCGAGGGAGTCAAGCCGGAGGCGGTGTCGATCTCGCGTTTCAAGGGACTCGGCGAAATGAACCCAGAGCAGCTCTGGGAAACAACGATGTCACCCGACACGCGCCGCCTGATGCGCATTCGCATGCCTGGCGCCGAGGCCGCCAGGCCGGTGATGAACATGCTGATGGCCAAGGGCGAGTCGGCCGGCCGGCGCGCGTGGATGGAAGAAAACGGTGCCCTGATCGGCGCAGAGGTCTGAGGGTGCTCTGCCAGCAAGGAAAGATTCGACGCCAGACCCGTTTCCGAGGATTCATCTTGATCGCCCTGATCGATGCCCATCCGCATCCGGCACGATCACGCGCCAATCCCAGCGGACGCAAGCGCCAGATGGCCGGGTTAATGTGAAAGTCGCGTCAGCGACTCACGAATCTCCCCTCCCCCCTCGCGGGGGCGCAGGCGGGGTTTCGCGGAGCACCGCTCCGCGCCGCCGCAGCCGGCCCGCGATGTAGCGCGGGCCGTCGAAGGGGTCGGGGGAGAGGGAAACGGTCATGACTTTCATGATCGGGGGTACCTGGAAAAGTCATGACCGTTAGCCGACGTTCGTGGCGCCTGCCTTGACGGAGCGTCTGCGTGAAACCATAATGGTTGCACTTTGGCTGGAGTGAGCAATGCCGACGACCCTGACCTTGAAGAACATCCCTGATGCGGTGTACGAGCGACTGAAGGCCGCGGCCGAGAAGCATCGCCGCAGCATGAACAGCGAAGCCATTGTGTGCCTTGAGGCCGTTCTCGTGCCGACGACAGTGACTCCCGGCGAGCGACTCGCACGCGCGCGTGAAATGCGCTCGGCCTTGTTTCCGAAGAAGTTCTCGGCGCACGACATCGATGCCTTGAAGCGGGAAGGGCGTTCATGATCGTTGTTGACACCAATGTGCTTGCTTACCTGTACTTGCCATGTGAGCATTCGGCGGCGGCTGAAGCGTTGCTTGCGCGCGACCCGGAATGGGCTGCGCCGGTACTTTGGCGTAGCGAGTTCCGAAACATTCTGGCGGGGTACTTGCGGCGAGGGGATCTGACATTTGAGCAGGCGCAACGCCTGCAGAGCGAAGCTGAAGAATTGCTTTCTGGTTCAGAGTTCGAGGTCGATTCGCCAAGCGTGTTCGCGTTTGTTCGTGACAGTGATTGTTCGGCGTACGACTGCGAATTCATCGCGTTGGCTGCAAAGCTCGGCATCAGTCTCGTGACCATGGACAAGAAGCTGCTTCATGCATTCCCGGCTCGTGCGCTGGCTTTGCCTATCGGCTGACGCGCACATGCTTGACCCGCGATGACCCTGAGAATCGATCTGAAGAGCGCCATTCTGGCGCTGTCCGACGCGCTTGACCTGGTCGGTGTCAATGACTTCCAGCATGGCAAACGCGTCGCGATGATCGCACGCGAGACTGGACTGGTCATGGGCTTGTCGCAAGGACGGCTGGACCGGCTGGTCTGCGGCTGCCTGCTGCACGACCTCGGCGTTTCGTCTACCGCGGTGCAACGGCGGCTGCTGAGCGAAGCCGACTGGGAGGACCGGCACATACACTGCGAGACCGGCTATCGATTGCTGCAGCCCTTTGCCCACCTGTCGCAGGTTGCCAAGGCCATTCGCTACCACCATACCCCTTGGGTGGAACTGTCTAGCGACCTCGACGAGGTCGATGCGCTCGACAGCAACCTGATCCTGCTCGGCGACCGCGTCGATGCGATGCTGCTGCAACGCGGGCTGGACAACCCGCTGTTCAACGGCAGCGGTATCGTCAAGACGATCTCCACGCTGGCTGGCCGCGAACTGCTGCCGGCAGCGGTCGAAGCATTCGCCGCCGCTGCTTCCCGGGAAGCTTTCTGGATAGCTCTGGTGCCGCGGCACGTCCAGACCTATCTCAACGATTTGCCGCTGTCCGAGTGGCGGGTAACGATCGATTTCCCGCAGTTCGGCCACGTCGCGCGTCTGATTTCGACGATCGTCGATGCCAAGAGCCACTTCACGGCGGCGCACTCGATCGGCGTCGCGCAGCTCGCCCGTCATCTGGCGCAAGGGCTGGGACTGGCTGCCGATTCGCTGGCCATGGTCGAGGTCGCCGGCCTGATGCACGATGTCGGCAAGCTGTGTGTGCCCGATGAAATCATCGAAAAGCGTGCTCGCCTGACGCCACTGGAGTTCTCGGTGATGGAGCGGCACAGCTTCGAGACCTACCAGATCCTGCGGCATATCCCCGGCCTCGAACAGGTTGCCGAATGGGCGGGCTTCCATCATGAAGCGCTCAACGGACACGGCTATCCGTTCCGGCGCAGCGCTGCCCGCCTTTCGCCAGAGGCGCGCATCGTCGCCGTTGCCGATGTCTTCCAGGCGCTGGCACAGGAGCGTCCCTACCGCGGTCCGCAACCCGCTGACGAGATTCAGCGGCTTCTCGGCGTATTCGTCGAGCGTGGTGTTCTCGATGGC
This sequence comes from Candidatus Accumulibacter contiguus, assembly GCF_012940005.1. Classification (GTDB taxonomy): domain Bacteria; phylum Pseudomonadota; class Gammaproteobacteria; order Burkholderiales; family Rhodocyclaceae; genus Accumulibacter; species Accumulibacter contiguus. The sequence continues at coordinate 12,284 of NZ_SPMX01000023.1, forward strand.
GAGATCGTCGCTCTGGCTTGCGACGATCTCGATGGCAGTTGGCGGGCGGCGACGCTGCCGTTGCCGGCGACTCCTGGTGGATGAACTGCGGCATGCCGCAGCAAGCACGCTCGCGCCAGCAATCGCCGCCGGGATCATGAAGTCATGACAGTTTCCCTCTCCCCCGACCCCTTCCACGGCCCGCGCTGCATCGCGGGCCTGCTGCGGCGGCGCGGAGCGGTGCTCCGCGAAACCCCGCCTGCGCCCCCGCGAGGGGGAGGGGAGATTCGTGAGTCACATACGCGACTTTCACATTAACAGGCCATGCCTGTCCTGGGGAACCGGGAGCAGCAGAAACCTGCCGAATGTGCCAGACCCTTTGCTGAGGATTCCTCTTGATCGCTCTGATTTATGCCCATCCGCATCCGGCGCGGTCACGCGCCAATCGCGCGCTGCTGGAAGCGGCGCGCTCCGTACCTTCCGTGATCGTCCGCTCGCTGTACGACCGCTATCCGGATTTCGAGATCGATGTCGCGGCCGAACGCAAACTGCTGATCGAATCTCGACTGATCGTCTGGCAGCACCCATGCATGTGGTACTCGGCACCGGCTCTGCAAAAACTCTGGTTCGACACGGTGCTCACGGAAGGCTGGGCGATCGGCGAAGGCGGCACCGCGCTGGTCGGCAAATCATGCCTGTGGGTGACGACCACCGGCGCAACCTCGGAGGGCTACTCGCCAGAGGGAACGCACCGCTTTCCGTTCACCGCCTTCGCTCCGGCCTTGGAAATGACCGCGCGTTTCTGCGGCATGCACTGGCTACCACCGCAAGTCGTGCACGGCGCGCATCTGATCGATGATGCCACCCTGCAACAGCATGCTGCGCAGTATCGGCAGCGGCTGCTCGCCTTTGCTGCGGAGGTGGAACATGGCTGACCCCCTGTTGCGCGATGCCCTCGTCTACCTCGGCGCGGCGGTCGTCTGCGTACCGATCGCCAAGCAGAGCGGCCTTGGCTCGGTTCTTGGCTACCTGATTGCCGGATGGCTGATCGGTCCGTGGGGCCTGAAGCTGGTCGGTGAAGTCGAATCGACGCTGCATTTCGCGGAGTTCGGCGTCGTGCTGATGTTGTTCCTGATCGGGCTCGAACTCGAGTTGAAGCGTCTGGTCGAGATGCGCCTTGCGGTGTTCGGTGGTGGCACGCTGCAAATGGCGGTATGTGGCGCGGCCCTCGCGCTCGGCCTGGTCGCGCTCGGTCTGAACTGGCAGGCAGCACTCGCCGCCGGCTTGGCACTGGCACTGTCGTCTACGGCAATCGCCGTGCAAACGATGAACGAGCGTAACGTCATGACGGCACCCGTCGGCCGCAGCGCTTTTGCCGTGCTGTTGTTCCAGGATATTGCGGCGATTCCGCTGATTGCCCTGGTGCCGTTTCTTGGTGCGGCCGGCGGTGAAGGGGGTAGCGGCTGGCTGGGCGCCGGCAAAGCCATTGCCGCGATCGTTGGCGTCGTGATCATCGGTCGCTTTCTGACGCGGCCTCTGATGCGTCTGATTGCCAAGTCCGAAGTGCGCGAGATCTTCACCGCTTTCGCCTTGTTGCTGGTCATCGGTATCGCCCAGCTGATGGCTGGAGCCGGCCTGTCGATGGCACTCGGCGCTTTCCTGGCGGGGGTGTTACTGGCCAGTTCCGAGTACCGGCATGCCCTCGAAAGCGACATCGCGCCGTTCAAAGGACTTCTGCTCGGGCTCTTCTTCATTGCCGTCGGCATGTCGATCGACTTCGGCCAGGTCATCGCGCGTCCCGGCCTGCTGGCGATACTGCTTGTCGGTCTGCTCATGGTCAAGGGGACGATGCTCGCGCTGATTGCTCCGCGTCTGGAGGTTCCTCACTCCGAGCGTTGGCTGTTCGCGGCGCTGCTGGCGCAAGCGGGTGAGTTTGCCTTCGTCGTCTTCGGCGTGGCACGCGCGGCAGAAATCTTGTCGCGTGCCTGGGAAGGCCTGCTGACGGCGGCAGTGGCGCTGTCGATGGCGGCCACACCGTTGCTGCTGATCGCATTCGATCGGCTGACCGCAAGTCGCGCGCAGGCGCAGCGCGAAGCCGATGCGATCGAAGACGATAGTGCGGCGGTGATCATCGCCGGCATGGGGCGTTACGGGCAGATCGTCGGCCGTGTGCTGCTGGCACAAGGTGTCCACATCACCGTGCTCGACCACGATCCCGATCAGATCGATACCTTGCGCAAATTCGGCTACCAGGTCTTCTATGGCGATGCCACGCGGCTCGACCTGCTGGCCGCGGCCGGGGCAGCCAAGGCGAAGCTGCTGGTCGTCGCGATCGACGACGTGGCCGACAGCCTGGCCCTCGTCGATCTGGTGAAGGAGAATTTTCCGAACCTGGAAATCGTCGCGCGTGCGCGCAACGTGCGGCACTGGCTCGAACTGGCCGATCGCGGGGTGACCGCAACCGAACGCGAGACCTTCGAGTCGTCTCTGAAGAGCGCTCGAGCGGCCCTGACGATACTGGGTGTAGAACCCTATGAGGCGCGCGAGATTGCCGAGGCTTTTCGCCGGCAGAACGTGATCACGCTCAAGGCCCTGCTGCCGCACTTCCACGACGAAGCCAGGACGGTAGCGATTGCCAAGAGTGGCCGCGAAGAACTCGAAGAAAACCTGCGCCGCGATCGCGAGGCGCGCCAGAAAACCAGCGCCCGCGGCTGGCACTGAGTCGGATGATGGCCTTCTGGTCGGGTGGCATCTCCAATGCCCGGAGAAAATGACCTGATGACCCGCCGCCTCAATTGCCTACTGCGGGAAGTTGTGGTCCTCGGAGCCTGGTCTCCTGCAGGCAAATGACATCGGCCTGTTGCGCGGCAAGCCATTCCAGCGGTTGTGGCAGGCGAACCTTGAGCGAGTTGACGTTCCATGCCGCCAGTTTCATCTGGCGAAGGTGCCTGACGGCCTGGCGCCATAGGGGGCTGATTTCGGATAGCCGGCCAGGTCGAGCAGGTTGTTCCAGGCGCCATAATCAAGTCCTTTGAAAGTTTGCTGACCGACGATGAGGCTGGGTACGGCGGCCTCGCTTCCCAGTATCTTGCTGAGCTCGGCGGATTCCTCATTACTCTTCAGCATCTTTTCCGAAAACGGAATGCCGCGTCGATTGAGCATGTCGCGGGCCTGTTTGCACTCTTCGACACAAGTGGCCGTCGTGTACAGCGTGACCGGGAATTTTTTGGCTTCCCACTTAAAGCGGGACAGTCATGCTACCGATAGAGTCTGAGGATGAAGGGAGCTGAGGAGATGGGAACTGGTTGCCGCATCTCCTGTATCATCAGTTTTATGACAAAAAAAACTCTACGACTCAAGCCATACGGACAACCAGCCGCGTCATTTTTGCCGCACTTACAGACCAGGGAAAACGAAGCCTGCGTGCAGTGGGGGAATTAATTCATCGCCCGAAAAGCAGTGTTCATCGCCACCTGCAAGCGCAAGCCCGTAGGAACCGACATCCTGAATCGGGGTTTTGGGAAACCGAAGAGGGGGAGGCATGGCTGAGATTGCTGGTATTTGCTGTGCTGTACACGTTCGGGCTGCAACATCATGTGGGGGCGGGTGCCTTGTCGGATTTCTTCCAATTG
>NZ_SPMX01000024.1 GCF_012940005.1 Candidatus Accumulibacter contiguus
CTGATGTCCCAGAGGGGCGTCGGGCTGTGCGTCGCCTTCCGAACTCGTTTCCACCACACCTCCGTGGCACTCTACGACCTAAACCTTGGGGCTCTGCCCCAAACCCCGCACTCGCCGTGAGGCAGCGGCCGGGGATGATCAACCCCTCCCCAGCCCCTGCCTCAAGTGTACTTGGCTTACAGGATGTCAAGAGGCTTTCGCGGCATAAACGCAAGAGAAAAATACCTCTCTCGCATTTATTCCACGGTCCTCTTGACACCCTTCCAGCCATGACTTCATCTCCTCTCTTGAACGAACGAAAAACCACAAAACGAAGCATACAAGGGGGCCATCGTTGCACACGAATTCATCCAATCCTGGTGAAAAGATCCGTCAGTCGGCTCTGCTGGCATCTGCGAGCATGGATGCCCTCTCCCCCCCAACCCCTCCCCCGCAAGGGGGGAGGGGAGTATATCGGTCCCTCCCAACACTTTCATTCACACCCCAAGAGAATGATCGCGGTCGGCGATCCCTGCGGGGCGCGGCGCGGGCTTTCATCGCGGATGATCTTGTTCATGCCCAGAATCTGCGGCGCGACTTTGTCGCCGCGCAAACCGGGAGCCGCTACGGCAAACCCTGCGCATCGCCGCCGGCACCCGCTCCGCTGGCGCCGGCACTCAATTCGGCGGCTCCGCCGCCGAATTCCCTCTGCTCGGCTACGCCGGCTCCGCCGGCGACTTTCTTCCCGCCTGCCAAGCCGGCTCCGCCGGCTTCCCAGGACCTAGGGCGAGCCGGAACCCGAAGCCGTCGTAGAGCCAGCCTGGCACGTTCCAGCTGCGGCAGGCAGAACGCACGAACCTGCCGAAGTCGACCCACGAGCCGCCGCGCAACACGCGGGCGTCGCCCGACGCCGCGCCGCACGGGTCCACCTGCGGCGTCGTCGGGTAGTCCCCGTACCAGTCGGCACACCACTCCCAGACGTTGCCATGCATCTCGTACAAGCCCCACGGATTGGCCGGCAAGGAACCCACCGGCACGGTCTGCTGGCAATACACGCCCTTCGCGCCACCGGCATACGGATGATTCCCGTTGTAGTTGACCTGCTCGGGCGTGATGTTCTCGCCAAACGAAAACGGCGTCGTCGTGCCCGCCCGGCACGCGTATTCCCATTCGGCTTCGCTCGGCAAACGCGCTTCGAGACCGGGCAGCCGCCGGTTCAGTTCGACCAGGAAACCCTGAACGTCGTCCCAGCTCACCTGCTCGACCGGCTGCCCGGGCTGGTCCTTGAACCGGCTCGGGTTCTTGCCCGTCACCGCCTGCCACAGCGCCTGCGTGCACGCCGTGTCGGCCAGCCAGTAACCTTCGCTCAGCGTCACTTCGTGCTGCATTTCATTGTCGTTCCGCTCCGGCTCGTCCTCCGGCGAACCCATCCGGAAACGCCCGGGCGCGATCCAGCGGAAGCGCTGCTGTGCTTCGGCCAGTTCGAGCGTCATCCAGAGGCCGTACTCGTCTTCACCCCAGGCGCTGGCCCAGCGCAGCGGGAAGCGCTCGGGCAAGAAGAGAGCGGCGCGGTCGTCAGCAAGCGAGGGATTGGGCATCACGGGCATCCAGCGAAGCGCCACTTCGGCAGGCGTTCGGCATCTTGCCTACCAGCCTGCCGAAGGGCATGGGCTTTTTGCCGCCGGTATACGGCGGACAGGAAGGTCATCTGGTCCTGAGCCGGTCTCCTTGACTCCGGAGCTAGGGCGAGCCGGAACCCGATGTCGTCGTTGTGCCTGCCTGGCTCGTTCCTGTTGCGGCAGGCAGAACGCACGTTCCTGCCGTTGTTGTTCCACGAGCCGCCGCGCAACACGCGGGCGTCGCCTGCGATGGCCTCCCTTGCTACTGCACCTGCCGAGCAGCCGGACCAGAAGTGGATCGTGGATTGGGCCGCTCATTGCGCACTATAGCGCGAAGGGTGGAGTTCGAGGTGACGTTTTCGCCAGCTCAGGCTGTCGCAGTGCAGCGTTGGCGCCAATACCGCGGCGTAAGCGCGCTGCAACGTCGCTTCGTCGATGATGCCGGCCAGCCAGGCGGCTTCCCAGCGCCGGCAGCCGTGCCGGTAACGCGCCTGCTTGCGTGGCGTGAGGCGCAGCGAACCGCGCAGCACGCGCGCGCCGCAATAGCTGACGCCACGCTCGCTGCGGTTGATCTGAACGTTGTCTTTCAGCGTCAGGTGCCGTTCGCGTTGCAGCCATTCGCGCAGATCTCCGACCACCTGCCTGACGCTCTGCCGGTCGTCGCCCCAACAGATGATGTCGTCCATGTAACGCACCTGGGCGCGGACGAGCGGATGCGCGAGCAGAAAGCGGTCGGCGCCGTCGAGGTAATGGTTGGCGAAGTGCTGCGAGGTCAGCGAGCCGATCGGCAGCCCGCGCCCGGGAGCCGCCGGGCACGAGGCGATGATTCGTCCGAGCAGGGCGAGGAAATCGGCACCCTTGAAACGCCTGGCGAGCAGCCGCACCAGAATCGCGTGGTCGATCGATGGGAAGTAGGCGTCGACATCGACCTTGGCGAACCACGCAAAGCGGCGCAGCTCGACCTGCACCTGGCGTATCGCGCGATGCACGCCGAGCCCCGGCCGGCAGGCGTAGGTGCTCGGGAGCAACGTACGTTCGAAAACGGGTTCGGCCAGATTCATGATCGCGTGGTGGAGAACGCGGTCGGCGAAGCACGCGGCGTGGATCAGGCGTTGCTTCGGGTCGTGGATCAGGAAACTGCGATACTCGCCGTAGGGGACGACGCCAGCCAGGATGTCGCGGCGCAAGCGGGCAATCGAGTCATCGAAATGCGCGCAGAAGCGCCTCACCTCCGGGCGCTGCCGCTTGCCGCGCGCCGCCTTGCACGCGGCCAGGGCCAGGTTGTCGGCACTCGCCAGGTCGGCGAGCTCAATTCGCGCGCGCCGCATCACCAGAACCGCTTGCCAGCGCCGGGAAGGCTTTCCGCAGGAGCGGCAGGAAATGGCCGGCGTACTTTTCCACTCGCGCCTTGCCGACGCCTTCGATCTCGCCGAGCGCCGCCGCCGTCGTTACCTGTCGCGTGACCATCGCCGCAAGCTGCTCGTTGGTGAACAGCGCAAACTGCGGAACGCCCTCGTGCTCGGCGAGCGACCGGCGCAAACCGCGCAGATCGGCATAGACGGCAAAGTCGGCCTCGTTCAGCACCTCCCGGTAATCGATCCGCTTTCTTTCGGCAGCCGGGCGAGACGAGTCCTCGCCGTCGAGCGTTGCCACGCAGAACGTCCAGTACGAGTTGAGCCCCTGATCGACGAAACGCTTTTCCACGTCGGCAAGGCGATGCTGCGCGCAGAACGCGTTGAGTGCGTCCTGTCCCGGACCGGGATCGCGCACTTCGATGGTGAACACATGGAATCTCATGGGCGTTTGAAGAACTCCTTCCATCGTTGAGTCAACGTGCGCGATGTGCTGCCGCGCACCCCGGAGCTGCCGCCCGTCCCGGGCGGCAGCTCGCCCGCCGGCGCCCGCTCCGCGGGCGCCGGCGCTACATTCGGCGGCTCCGCCGCCGAATTCCCTTTACTCGGATTCGCCGGCTCCGCCGGCGACTTCCTTCCCACCTGCCAAGCCGGCTCCGCCGGCTTCCCGGGACCTAGGGCGAGCCGGAACCCGATGTCGTCGTTGCGCCCGCCCGGCACGAACCTGCCGCGGCAGGCAGAACGCACGTTCCTGCCGTAGTCGTTCCACGAGCCGCCGCGCAACACGCGGTAGGCGCCCGACGCCGCGCCGCGCGGGTCCACCTGCGGCGTCGTCGGGTAGTCCCCGTACCAGTCGACACACCACTCCAAAACGTTGCCATGCATCTCGTACAGACCCCACGGATTGGCCGGCAAGGAGCCCACCGGAACGGTCTTCCGGCGATACACACCCTTCACGCCACCGGCATACGGGTTGTTTCCGTTGTAGTTGACCTGCTCGGGAGTGATGTTCTCGCCCAACGAAAACGGCGTCGTCGTTCCCGCCCGGCACGCGTATTCCCATTCGGCTTCGCTCGGCAAGCGCGCTTCGAGACCGGGCACCCGCCGATTCAGCTCGCCCAGGAATCCCTGAACGTCGTCCCAGCTCACCTGCTCGACCGGCTGCCCGGGATGGTCCTGGAACTCACTCGGGTTCCTGCCCGTCACCGCCTGCCACAGCGCCTGCGTGCACGCCGTGTCGGCCAGCCAGTAACCTTCGCTCAGCGTCACTTCGTGCTGCACTTCATCGTCGTACCGTTCGGGCTCGTCTTCCGGCGAACCCATCCGGAAACGCCCAGGCGCGATCCAGCGGAAGCGCTGCGTAACGCCCGCGACGGCGATTTCGCCGAACAGCCCGTAACGATCGACGCCGAGCGGTTGCTCGCCCGACCAGACACCGGTACTGTCGCCACCGCCCTCTGGCGGCCGCCAATCGAGGCGACAACGCTGGCCGCACCAGAAAACCTCGACGTACAGGCCACGCGCGTCGCAGCCGATGGCGATCGCCCAGACGGGCTTGCCGAGCGGCGTGACGGCGAGATCGAGATGCTCGCTGTGCAGCGTCAGCCGCTCGACCTCGCGCGTCAGACGGGCGAGCCTCTGCGGCAGCGAGCCGGCGGCGAAATAGCGCCGGCTCGCCGTATCGGCGCGGTCGGCGCTTTGCGTCAGGGTGACATAGGCGCCGCGATCGACCAGCGTCAGCTCGGCGCAAGGACTGCCGCCGGCGCTTCCCGATACCTTGCCCGCAGCGTCGGCTGCTTCGAGCCACAGCTCGTCGCCGCGCTGGCGGAGCGTGCAGCGCAGGCGTGGTGCCGGCTCGTGCTCGTCGTGCAGGAAATAGCCGATGTCTTCCTCGCTGACGCCTTCTGGCAGCTCGACAGCGGCGCCCGCGGCCAGCCGCTCGCGCTGCGCCAGCGCCCAGTGCGCGGCGAGCGCCGGGTTGGCGGCGAGCGCGGCATCGCTCTGGCGCGCGGCGTGCCGCTGCAGCCACTGGCGCAGCGCGAGATCGTCGCACCGGCGGGTGGTTTCGGCGATGTCGGCCTGCCAGCGCTCGGCGTCCGCGGCGAGTGCCGGCGGAACGGCTTCGGGAGCGAGATGCCGGCACGCCAGCACTTCGGCGCAGCGCACCGAAGCCGGCAGGCCGGCGTGTTGCGCGAGGATGTGCGCGACCGCCGCCTGGCGCAACCCGGGCGCCAGCGCGCGGAACTTCTGCTGGTATGCCGCGATCGCCGCCGGACTCGCGAACTGGCCGGCGTGCGCACTGGTGACCAGGTCGGGATGCTGCCAGACCAGCGCCTCGACGAACCCGTCGGCGTCGCTCGCCGGCAGCAGGTAGCGCAGCGCGCGCAGCAGTTTCGGTTCGATCACGACGGCCGGCGCGAGCAGCGTCAATAGCGTGTCGAGCGCGCGCTGCCGGCGCTCGTCGCCGGCCCGATCGCTCGCCAGGGGGGTCGGCGTGCCCGAACCGGTCGACGAGGTGGACGATGGGCGCAGGCGGCTGTGGCGGTCCCATTCGACGAGCGCCAGGCTGCCTGGCGGGCCGGCGCCCTGCGGACGCGTCGGCAGCGGGCAGAGGACCAGCGCCGGCACGCCGGCGCTGCGCAGGCGATGGCCGAACTGCTGCCAGCCGTTCGCCGCCTCGGGCGCGTCGTCGAGCAGGCCGACGTCGCCGAGGATCAGCAGCGGCGTGTTCGGCGCCGGCAGCGGCCAGCACTCGGTCATGCTGGCACCCGGCTGGCGAACGCGCGGCTGCCGGCCGGGGTCGCCGGCAAGAATGCGGCGGTCGATGCCGGCCTTGCCGTGACGCTTTTCGAGCGCCCGGCAGAGCGCGTTGAAGTCTTCGTGAAACGGCCGGGTGCGCCGGCTGTAGTCGCCGAGGATGGCGATGCGCGGGCTCCAGCCGTGGCACTGCAGCAGCGGGATCGCGCGCAGCACTTCGCCGCGCGTCAGCCGTTCGAGCAGCCGCGGCAGGTCGGGCTGGCACGTCGCGAGGCGGCGGCCGAGGACGCGGCGCAGGAAAGGCCACAATCGCGACCAGCGGGTCAGCGGCTGACGCGGCGGCAGGTGCAGCGAGGCCGCAGGTGGGCGCGCATCGGTGCCGAGAACGCGCGCGTTGGCGAGCCACGGCGGGGGCGGCGGCCCGACCCTGGCGTCGGCTTCCGGCTCGCGCCGGCGATGTTCGACGACGCGGAAGAAGCGCGCCTTCGGCAAGACCGGCGGACGCTCGGGCAACGCGGCTGGCGCGCTGCTGACGATCGGCTCGCCGCAGCGCGTGTCTTCGATGCCGCCGCGGATGACCGGCGTCGGCGGCGCCGGATCGCGCGGCCGCCGCTGGTAGCCGAGCGCGGCGGCGGCGCGCGCGAGCGCTTCGTCGCCCTCGGCGGCGTAGATGCGCAGCAGGTCGGCACGACCGACGGCTGCCCGCGAGTGCAGAACCATCGTGGACATCAGCCGGCCGGCGGGTGCTTCCTGAGCGCGAACTCGCCGACCTTGGCGAGCAGCGCCGGTTGCTCGTCGATGACCGGTGCGAGGGTGACGACGACGCGCAGCAGGTCGAGGTATTCGGCCTGTCCGGGCCCCTGCAGGCCCTGGTTGGCCGCCGCCTGGCGGTCCTGCCAGAGCTGGCGCGCGGCTTGGCGATAGACTTCGGCGTGGCAGCGTGCGTCGAAATGCAGCCGGCCGCGTTCGATCAGCCGGGCGGTGAAAGCGTCCTCGCCGCCCGGCCAGCGCAGGTTGAGCACCAGGCAGCGGCGGATGAACGCCGCCGGCAGTTCGCGCTCCTCGTTGGTGGTGATCACGACCAGTGGCGTCGGCATGGCCGGCGCTGCGCAGACGGCGGTGTCGAGCCAGGGTACGCTGAAGCCGCCGTTGCCGAGCGTTTCGAGCAGGCCGTTGGGCAGGTCGGCTTCGGCCTTGTCGATCTCGTCGATCAGCAGCACGCTGCCCCTTTCCGGCGACCAGCCGGCCGGCGGCTGCGGCCGTGCGCTGCGCCCGCCGCTCTGTTGATGCTGCCGCAGCGCCGACGGCCAGTCGAAAACCCACCACAACGCGCCGGGACTCAGGTAATTGCGCGGGTCGAGGCGCTGCCGGACCTCGTCGGCGCCATGGGGGTGGGCGCCCATCGCCTGCGCGTCGCCGAGCCGGCCGAGCGCGTCGAAGCGCCACTGCAGGTCCTGGCTCTCGCTACGCGCGTGCACGACTTCGGCAATGAACAGGCGGCCGAGCGCCTCGGCCGCGGCGCGCGCCAACTGGCTCTTGCCCGACCCCGGCTCACCGCGCACCAGCAGCGGCCGCTGCGCGGCGAGCGCCGAGCGCACCGCCCACGCCGATTCCTCGTCGAAGCGGTGCACCGACGCCGGCCACGAGCCGCGCTGCGGCAGGGGGAGGTCGGTGAGCGGGATGGCGGGGATCGTCGGAAGGGGGAGGTTCATCGTTTTTTCGCCAGCAGGTCGGGGATGGTCAGGAATTCGCGGATGATGGTGATCAGACGGCTTTCCTTGTCAACCAGAAACGGGGGTTCCGGTCCTGGGGCGCGCATGTAGATCACCGTCAAGGGGAACTCACGGCTGAGCATTTCGTGGAAGTCGCGCCGCTGCAAGGGCGAGTGGTCGTCGGTGGTGATCAGGAGATAGTGATGGTGCGACTTGTGCTTGGCGCGTTCGCCGAGCGTTTCCCTGAGGTTGTCGAGGATCTCGTCGTCGCTTGGCTTCGCGGTCGGATTGGCCGCGCTTTTCAGCTCGGGGAAAAGCTGCGCGGCAATATCCAGGCCGATTTGCCTGACCGCGTACTCGTCATCCCAGCCGGACTCGACTACCGGGAGATCGAGTCGTTCCTCACCGACGATGTCGAAGCCCCTGACCGGACCGAAGCGTGGGCGTAGCTGCCGGTAGCGCGAGCTGAGGATCTCGACACCGCACTCGGTTCTGACCAGGATCTCGAAAGTGGATTCTCCGTCACTGTCGAGTTGCTCCCGCTTCTGCACCCACTCGGGACGGACGGCCAGAACGCTGAGCCACGCCAGCAGCGTCTTGGCGTTCTCCCAGACATCGGAGTTGCGGATGGTCTGTGGCGATCCGCGCGGCAGGGCCTTCTCGGTTGCCGGCCGTAGCACGTCGCTGAGTGCGACTTCCGGCCTGGCTGCAGCAAGAGACTTGGCGAGGTCATTCGATGTGTTCAGCAGCCCTTGCTCCCTCGCCTGCCCGCGAAGGACGCTGGCAAACGAGGGCAGCGCATCGAGGATCTCGCGTATCTCCATTTCGACCCTGGCGACGAACTCCTCGTCCTTCTGCCGCGACACGTGTGCCTGCTGCCTGCTGCCGCCTGACTTGCCCGCCAGGATCCCCGCGATCAAGGCGGCGAAGTCGGTGTTGAGATGCACATCGGGGTCAAGGGCGTTCATGTCGCAGACGGTCGCCAGCCAATCGGCAATCAAACGCCGAAACTCCGCATAGTCGTCCACGACCTGGTTGAGCGGGCCGGTGTACTCACGGTCGAGCTTGTTGAGCGCTTCCCCCAGTCTTTTCTTCTTGCGCTCCCAGTACTCGAGGTAGACGGCCCAGTCTTCCGGTTCAAGCGACGTGCCACGCAGTATGATCGGGCTGACCCGCGCCCGGAAATTGCCATTGCGCCAGATTTCCCGTAACTCGTACAGGCAGTACCGGGAGCGCAGATAGCGGTCGCTGAACACCACCACGACATGCCCCGCAGCAGCCAGCCGATCCATGAACTCGCGGATCGAGCTGCCATAGCCGATGTGGGAAATGTCGCGCCCCAGGTCTATCCCGCGCGCCTTGCACGCCGTCCCGAGTCGATCGACGAGCTGATTCTGCTCCGCATCCTTCCATGCATACGAAACATAAACGCTGACCATCGCAACCCTCCCCCGCAGGCTTGTGGACCGATCCGTTCGCGAAGACGGCGGCGCCGCGCTCACCTCGCCACGCCATTCGTCTCTTGCTCGCGTTTCTGCTGCCTCTCGCTCATCTCAAAGAGCGTTCGTTCTGGACCTCCCGCAAGCAGCATGGGCCAGCCGACCCTTCCATGATAACCGCGTGAACCCGACAAGTCGCGTGTTTCACGACGCGCCCCGGAGGTCGGCATGATCGCCGTCGCACCACCCAGCCGACTGCCTCAATACAGCTCTTGAAACAGGAACAAACATACATACAATCAGCGCATGCGCTACAGTTACGATCCGGAGAAACGAACCTCGAACCTGAAGAAGCATGGCTACGACTTCGAGGATGCGCCGCAGGTCATCGAGAGCGACCGCACGGTCACCTTCGAGGATCGCCGCTTTGACTACCATGAGCAGCGATTCATTACCCTGGGCCTGTTGCGTGGGGATGTGGTGGTGATCGCCACCGCCGAGACGGATCAGAACATCCGGGTAATTTCGATGCGGAAGGCAGAGCGAAATGAGCACGAAATTTTCTACAGCAAGTGTTGACGAGGACGCCCCGATTACCCAGGCGGACATTGACGCCGGCAGGCTGATCCTGCGCCAGCGGGTCGAAGGCCGGGTGGTGCAGCCGAAGAAGCGCGTCACCCTGTACCTCGATGCCTCTCTGGTTGAGCGTTTCAAGGAAATGGCCGGCGAGCGTGGCTATCAGACGCTCATCAACGAGACGCTGAAAAGCTCGCTCCAGCAGTCCGACATGGAAGCGATGATCCGGAAGGTGATCCGCGAGGAACTGAAAGGGACGGCGGGCCACATCGCATGAAAGAACATGTTTAGCGTCAAGAAGTTCGTGCAATCCCCAGGGTCAGCGCCGTACCGACCAGAATGATGGCCCCGCCAAGCAGCATCGGCAGCGTCACGACTTCGCCGAGGAAGATTCCGCCCCAGCCAGCCGCAAACACCGGAATCAGGAAGGTTACCGTCGACGCCCGCTGTCCGCCCAGATGGGCAATCAGCCGGAAATACAGGATGTAGGCCAGCGCCGTCGAAAACGTCGCCAGCAGGATCAGCGCCAGCCAGGCGTATCCCGACGGGGTCGCTGTCGGCCAGAATGCCAGGGTCAGCGGTGCCAGTGCGATGGCTGCACTGGTCTGACTGCCGGTGGCGATGGCCAGCGGCGCGACGCCGACCAGCGTTCGCCTGGCGAAGTGGCTGGAAAAACCGTAGGACAGTGTCGCGAGCAATCCGGCCATGATCGCCAAAGCGCTGCCGCCCTCCCGGAAAGTGACTTTCCCCCAGGTCAGCACCCCCATGCCGATGACGCCGAGCAGCAGGCCGATCCACTGCCTCGGCGTCAGGCGGTCACGCAGCCAGAGCATGCCGACGAGCGCGGCCCACAAGGGCACCGTCGCATTGATCAGGGCGGTGAATCCAGCGGTCAGGGAAAGCGACGCGTAGGCCAGGAGAACGAAAGGTAACGCCGAGTTGCAGATCCCGACCGTCGCCATCGGCAACGCATGGCGACGCAGCGAGGTCGCATCCGAGCCGGCCAGCAACAACGGCCACAAGCACAGCGCCGCAATCGCCACCCGCAGGCCGATCAGGGCAATCGGACCGAACTCCGGTGCGCCGACGCGCATGAACAGAAACGAAGCGCCCCAGAGCATGGCGAGCAGGACGAAATCGCCGAGGTCACGGGTTTTCAGGGTTGCCTCCCCGCGGTGGCCGCGCCGACCAGGTGCCGGAAATCTGGAAGTACGTTGTCAACGTTGCCTCCCCGCGGTGGCCGCGCCGACGCGCAAGGTGCGTCGGGTCAGCGGTGCGATCAAGCGGCGCCCCCTTCGAGTCGCAACAGCAACGCCTTGTTGTGCAGCCCGCCGGCGTAACCCGTCAAGGCGCCGTTGGCGGCGATCACGCGGTGACACGGCACGACGATGGCGATCGGGTTGCGGCCGTTGGCGGCAGCGACCGCGCGAACCGCCGCCGGTCTGCCGATCGCTGCCGCCTGCTGGCCATAGCTGCGCGTCTGTCCGTACGGGATCCGGGTCAGCGCGAGCCATGCCGCTTGCTGGAAGTCGCTCCCCGCGGGCGCCAGCCTGAGTTCGAACCTTCGTCGCTGACCGGCGAAGTATTCGGTCAGTTCCTGCCGCAACTGCAGGAATACCGGCAGTTGCGGCGAATCGAGCCAGGGCTCGGCGGGCGCTGGCGGATGCTTGCCACCAAGGATATGCAGGGCAATGATCGCGTCGTTGGCGGCCAAGGCCAGCAGGCGGCCGACCGGCGAGTCGAAATGCGTCGAATGAGTCGTCATGCGGTTTTCTCCTGAGAGTTCCACAGGTGCATCAGCGCATAGCTGCGCCAGGGTCGCCACGGCTCGGCGATCGCTTCGGCTGCGCGCCAGCCGCTGGCGGTGTTCGGCAGGCCGAGCGCCTTGAGCAATCCGGCATCGTGCGGCGGCCACGCATCCGGCCAGGACAGCGCCCGCATCGCGATGTAGTGTGCCGTCCACGCGCCGATGCCCTCGATCGATTGCAGGGCGGCGCAGCTCGACTCGAGGTCCGCGTCCGGCGACAGGTCGAGTTCACCGGCGAGCACTTTTTGCGCCAGCGCAATCAGCGCATGCGCACGTGCGGCAACGATGCCCAGGCGGGTGAGTTCGGCCGGCATCAGAGTCGCCACCCGACTCGCCGTGGGAAAAGCCACATGCAGGTCGGTGAAGGGTGGCCTGTCCTCGAATTCGATCGGCTCGGCGAAAGCGGCGACGAAGCGCGTCGCCAGCGTGCGTGCCGCGGCGACCGTGATCTGCTGCCCGAGGACGGCCCGCACCGCGAGTTCGAAGCCATCGAAGGCCCCGGGCAGGCGCAGGCCGCTCGCTCCCTGCGCGAGCCGGCCGAGCGCCGCGCCGATTTCCCAAGGGTCGGCGTGCACATCGAAGACCCGTTTGACCTGGCTCAGCACAGCAGCGATCACCGGCGCAAAGGCGGGCGACAGCGTCACTTGCAGCGCATTCCTGTGCGCCTGGTCGGCCACTTGCAGCCAGCCGCAGATGGCCTGCGCATCGCTGCCTCGAACGTAACGCAGGATGCGACGATAGCTGCCGTCGCTGACGGCCTCGACGCCCGCGATGGCGCGCTGCTCAAGAAAGGCGAGCAGCGCCGGCCAGTCAAACGGGGCGCGATACGCCAGGCTGAAGGTGAAGAAGCGCGTGTTTTCGGCGACGGCTGCGCTCGCTCCGCCCGCCTCGGCCAGGGTGTTGCGCAAGCGCGTCGGAGCAAATCCATAGCGCTCCGAAAACAGCGCATTCATACGGCGAACACTGGAAAAACCGCTGGCGAAAGCCACCTCGGCGACCGGCAAGGCCGTATCGGTCAGCAAGCGCTTGGCCAGCAGCAGGCGATGCGTTTGCGCATACTGCACCGGCGACACGCCGAACTCGGTCTGAAATATCCGCCGCAAGTGCCGGTCGGTCACTCCGACGCGCGCCGCAATCGCGCTCAGCGGGTGCACCGCGTCGCCATTGGCTGGGCCACCGATCCCCGCGATGGCATCTTCGATGAAGCGCGCCGCGCTATGTGCCAGCTTCGCACTCGCCTCGCTGGCGGCGAATCCGGGCGCGAGTTCCGGCCGGCATTTCAGACAAGGCCGATAGCCGGCTGCTTCGGCTGCCGCTGCGCTGATGTAGAAACTGCAGTTCTCGAACAGCGGCAACTTCACCCGGCAGATCGGCCGGCAGTAGATTCGCGTCGAAGAAACGCCGACAAAGAATCGACCATCGAAGCGTGTGTCATGCGCCTTCATGGCCTGGTAGCAGGCAGCCGGGGGGAACTGGCCGGCATGGGCTTGCATCGTCGCGGGATGGTCGTTGGCTTCAGGCATGCTGCCAGTCTAGCGGCAAGCGTTCAGCGGGGCTGGCCGTTTTCGGACATCCAGTGACTTCGTAACAGGCCGTCCGGCACCGGCGTCGATTTCCTCGACACTTCCGAATCTACGGCCCGTACATCGATCTCCAGTGCTGCTGCGCAGGTACGGCCGGCGGGCCGAATTCGGCTGGCCCTGGCCGTCAGTACTTGCCTAGACCCTGGTACTGACGACGTTCCCGACGGACGAAGCGGCAGGCATGTTGCTGGCGAAGGCCTGCAGAAAGTCCGCAAGCGTCGCTTTGCTGCTGCTCCCGCCAACTGCCCCCAGGAGCTTCTGGAAACTTTGCTGCAGCGCACCCACCGAGGAGTCGGACGAGCCCGAACCCGTCGAATTGCCACTCGACGACGCGAGCTTCTCGATCAGACTCTGCATGTCCGACTGGAAATTGTGGCGGTGCTGGCCGGAGCTGCCCGCGATGCTGCTGTCGTTCGTGGCGGCCTGAGTGCTTTGCGAATGCAGGGCGGCCATCAGGGTCTGCATGAAAGCGGCCAGAGCCCGTGCCGGATCCTCGGCCGCGGATGTTGAGGAGGAGGACGAAGCCGATGCCGACGTTGCGGCAGTCTTGCTCGAAGCACTCGCACTGTTGCCGACGCCGATTTTCGCCAAGGCCTGGGTAATCGCTTCGAGCATGCCGCCGCCGGCGGAAGGCCCAGGGGACGGGATCTCGTCCACGCCACGGTTGGCTCTCGTGCCGTTCGTTTGGCTGGTGCTGCTCAGTTGGCCAAGCTGGGAAATCCAGTTGCTCGCACTCAATACGCCGCCAATCAACATTTTTCTGTCCTGGTAGTAGTGGATCATCTCGGCCAACTGCCCTTGACCGCCTGCGGTCGCAAGGCACTCCGCCCTGCCCGCTGGGCGACTGGCACGTCCATGCAGGCGGGAATAACCGGGCGGCGTGCCGCAAGGATAAAGAGCACAAGGATAAAAAGCAATTTCCGGGCCAGAGAATTCCAGACTTTGCGCTCATTTCCCAAAATACACCCGCTCAAGCAGAAGAACAACGCCGATCATCGAGTCCAAGGCACCGAAAACGGGGGTTGGAGGTCGCCCCAATGATTGATTCCGTCATCGATCGGCAAGAAATGCCGCTCGGCACCAGCACTCGGGGCCGGGTTTACCGGCAATCTTTGCCGCCGCCGGCCGCAAGCATCGACAGCTGCGCATCATTCCTTGCCGACAACCGGCGAATCGATCGATAGGCGAAGCATGCAGCGAGGCATCCGTTCCGCAATATGGCGTCACGGACTCACTCATCGCGATCGCTGCTGCGCTCCTGGTGCCGAGTGCGCAGGGCCATCGCCATCTCGAATGCCGCCTGCGTGAAGCTCACAATCTCGGCGAATTCCTGGTCGCCGAGCGTACGCGCATCGTCATTGCTGCGATAAATGTTGACGAACTGGTGTTCGCGAACGGTCTGTAGCACCAGCTTGCCGATTCCCAGATTTTCGAGGCTTTTCCACAGTTCGGGATTGGTCGTGCGGGTAAATCCCATCACGAAACCAATCGGGTCATTGCGACCGAAAACCGCTGCCAGACGCAGAATCAGCTCGAACGACAGGGCGATGCGGCCATTCTCGAGAGCCTCGATCAGCGAAGGATCCTTGAGGTCGATGGCGGCACTGACTTCGGCGATCGTCAGCCCGGCCGTCTCGCGCATCGAGCGGATCGCCGCACCGGTTTTGCTCCAGGCAGTAGGTTCCACCATCCCTGGCAGTACTGCCCGCACGACTTCGCTGGCCGCATCGATCGGATGCCCTTCCTGCAACGCCCGGCTGACCTTGCCGGCGGTCTGGAGGGCACGCCCGGCAACCCCGGTGGCCGCACTGATGTCCAGCAGCCTGCCAGCCATCGCGCGCACCTGGTCGACGAGACCTGGCTCGGCGGGCAGGTCGGCATCGGGTTTCGCCAGAGTGTCTGGCTTCTTGACGGTACGCTTGGCCACAGCGGGCTTGCGTCTTGCCGATGGTGAGGGCGGATTGGTCATACCTCATCCTTTCATGGTGGCTTCGGAGGTGCGGCTTTAAGCTGTTACCATTCGCCTGGAAACCGCAGTGGGTCCGCAGATGTCGCAGATTAGCGCAGATATACGCTCCTGTGCTGTTGGCAACAAGCTCCGGCAATGCTCTTGCCCCTGGCGGTCACAAGTGCGAATATTACCGACCGCCGATTTCGGCGCTGGCTGATTCTTGCGAAAAACCGCCCATGCATGCAAACCAACACGGCATAAACATTGAAGCGCTGCTGGCGCATGTGCCGCTGTTCAATGAACTGGCGACGGAAGAAATTGCGCGCCTGGCCCGTGGCACACGTGAAATCACCGCTGCGCGCGGTGACATCCTGTTCCACAAGGGAGATACACCGACCGGCTTCTACCTGCTGGTTTACGGCCAGGTGAAACTGGCGTTCACCTCGCCGAATGGCGGGGAAAAAGTCGTCGATATCATCGGGCAAGGTCAGACCTTCGGTGAGGCCGTGATGTTTACGGACAGACCGTTCATGGTCTATGCGCAGGCACTGGTCGACTCGCTGCTGCTGCACATCTCGAAGACGGCGATTCTCGACGAACTCGACGCGGACCCGAAGTTCGGTCGCAAGATGATTGCCGGGCTGTCGATGCGTCTGCACCACCTGGTCAGCGACGTGGAATCGTATTCCCTGTGTTCTGGCCGGCAGCGCATCATCGCTTATCTGCTACTGGACATTCCCGGCAACGGAGGCGAGGGAATCACCGTGACGCTGCCGACCAACAAGGGCGTCATTGCCTCGCGCCTCAATCTGACGCAGGAGCACTTCTCGCGTATCCTGCACGAGCTCTCGGAGAAAGGGCTGATTGTCGTTGAAGGGCGAAGGATCCACATTCCCGATGTCGAGAAACTGCGCATGCACGATTCCTGAAATCTGCGGCACCCACATCACCCCACGAGGAGACAATAACAATGGCAATGGAAACCGAGATCAAACTGAGCCTGCCGGCAAGCGCTGCACGGCGGGTATCTGCACACGCGCTGCTGGCCAACAGCCAGCCGATCCGACAGAAGCTGGTCAATACCTACTATGACACGCCTGACCGGCGCCTGCAGCGAAAACGTCTCGCCGTGCGCTACCGCCGCAAAGACTCGACATGGCTGCTGACCGTCAAGAGTGACGCGGCCTCTCCCGGCGGGCTGGCACAACGCCGCGAATGGGAGGCGCCCGGCCAACCTGGCGAATTCGATTTTTCCCATGTGGACAACCCCAAGCTCCGCCGCTTTCTCGAAGCGGCGATCCCCGAACTGGCGCCGGTTTTCAGCACGGACTTCACGCGCAACTTCTGGCTGCTGACGCCACAGGAGGGAACGCGCATCGAGGTCGCACTCGACCGCGGCAAGATCGTCGCCGGCGACCATCAGGAAACCATTTGCGAAGTCGAACTGGAATTGCTCGAAGGGAAAGTCTCCGACCTGTTCGATGCTGCGCTCGCCCTGCAGAGCGAACTGCCGCTGCATCCCGGGAGCGCCAGCAAGGCCGAGCGCGGCTACCGGCTGGCCAACGGAACCGCACTGACACCGGTCAGGGCTGCCGACGCGGCGCTGGAAATGGGGATGACCAGCATCGCCGTCTTCCGCAGCACCGTCTTCTCGTGTCTGGCGCAACTCCAGGGCAATGAACGTGGTCTGCGCGAAACCAACGCGCCCGAATACATCCATCAGGCGCGCGTCGCCATGCGTCGCCTGCGTTCGGCGATCCGGCTCTGGCGACCGCTGCTGCCGGAAGAATATGTCAGCAACTTCGACCCACGCTGGCGTACCCTGGCCAATCAACTGGGCGACACCCGTAACTGGGATGTCTTCATCACCGAGATCCTGCCGCCGATCCACAAGGCGTTTCCCGATCATGCCGACCTGCACCGGCTCGCCAGCCAGGCCAACAGCCACCTGGCCGCCTGTCGCAAGGCGGCGCAGGCAGCCATGACCGCACCCACCTACTCGCAGTTGTTGCTCGAATTCACCGCCGCCACCGTCGCCCTCCCGGAAAGCAAGAAGCCGCCAATCACCGCCTTTGCGCCAAACTCCCTGAACAAGCGCGCCAAACGTGTCGCTGCGCTGGCGGTTGAAACCCGGGATTCGGATCCGGAGGCCCGACATGCCCTGCGTGTCGCCTTGAAGCGGCTGCGTTACGCGCTCGAGTTCTTCGCCCCGCTGTTCCCGGCACGGCGCATGCAGCGCTATCAGCAAAGTGCCACTGGCCTGCTCGACCTGCTCGGCCGGATGAACGACACCACCGTCGCCGAACAGCTTGCCGTGCAGGCCCTGCCCGGCCACCACAGCGACCTGGTCCGCGCCTGGCTGGCCGGACGCACCGATCTGATGCTCGCTCAACTCGATACGCTGCTGGCCAGGTTTCTCAGCCACCCGCCGCCCTGGGAGCACGGCTGAACGACGTACTTCAGCGTCTGGCCATACTCGTAGGTCGGGTTGGCCCGCAGGGCGTAACCCGACATTCATCGGGCAGGGTGTCGAGTTACGCTGTGCTCACTCGGGCTACGGTGGCGGCTTGCAATGCCTTGGGTAAAATGTCGGGTTACGCTGCGCTAACCCGACCTACGCAGCCTTGGCAACCGGCGCCAGGGTTGCCCGCCCTTCGCAAAATCGTCGTGCTCGCGTTGATCGCGCCTGGCCTGCCGGCAGCCCAGGCGGCAGACCTGCCGCCGGCGGTCAGCCAGGCACTGCAGGAAGCCGGCATCCCCGCGCGCTCGGTCGCCGTGGTCGTGCAGGCCGTTGATGGCGGCCCGCCGCTACTTGCTCACCACCCGCGGCAGGCCATGAACCCGGCTTCGGCAATGAAACTGCTGACCACTTACGCTGCCCTCGAACTGCTCGGGCCGGCGCACACCTGGCACACCGAAGTGCTTGCCGAGTCCGCAGCCGTCAACGGCCGGGTCGATGGCAATCTCTATCTGCGCGGCAGCGGCGATCCCAGGCTCGGTCTCGAACCGTTCTGGCTGCTGTTGCGGCAACTGCGTGCGCGCGGCGTGGCCGAAATCGGCGGCGACCTGGTTCTCGATCGCAGCGCTTTCGCAGTTCCGCCACACGATCCGGGCGAGTTCGACCAGGAACCGTTACGGCCGTACAACGCCGGTCCGGATGCGCTGCTGGTGAACCTCAAGAGCATCCGCCTGACGCTGCTGCCGGACCCGGCGCGCCAGACGGTCCAGGTGATCATCGATACGCCGAGCGCAGGCCTGCGTATCGACAATCGCCTGAGCCTCGGGCGTGAGGCCTGCGATGACTGGCGCGAACAGATCAGGCCGGTGGTCAACGGCCAGAGCATCGAGCTCAGCGGCAGATTTCCGGCGGCCTGCGGCGAGAAGGCGCTACACCTCGTGCCCTGGGCTGCCGACCTGCAGGTCGAGGATCTGTTCCGTGCCCTGTGGCGCGAACTCGGCGGCAGCTTCAGTGGCCGCGTCCGCGCAGGCCGCGTGCCAGCCAGCGCGCGCACGCTGGCGGTACAGGAGTCAGCGGCGCTCGGCGAGGTGATTCGCGACATCAACAAGTTCAGCAATAACGTCATGGCGCGCCAACTGTTCCTGAGCCTCGACAGCGAGCGCCCGGCAACGGCGGAAGGTGCGCGCCGCCGGATCGCCGGCTGGTTGCAGGCGAAGGGACTGAAACTGCCTGAACTGGTGCTGGACAACGGCTCCGGCCTGTCGCGCAGCGAACGCATCTCGGCCGCAGACCTGGCCGCTTTGCTGCGCGCCGCCTGGCAAAGTCCGGTGATGCCCGAACTCATCGCCTCACTGCCGATTGCCGGCGTCGACGGCACTTTACGCAAGCGTTTCAACGAGGGATCGCTGTCCGGGCGCGCGCACCTGAAGACCGGCTATCTCGATGGAGTGCGGGCACTTGCCGGTTTTCTGCTCGACCGCAGCGGCAAGCGCTGGATCGTTGTCTGTCTGATCAACGACCCGAAAGCCCGACTCGGCAAGCCAGCGATCGACGCCCTGCTGCTCTGGGTGGCAAAGCGCTGAGCAGCCCTCAGCACCAGCAAGCGTGGCTCGCGAAGGCTGCGAACTGCGCTGCCGGCAGCGGCTCACTGAACAGATAACCCTGTGCTTCATCGCAGCCCTTGGCACCCAGAAAAGCCATCTGCTCTTCGCTTTCGACGCCTTCGGCGATGGTCTGCAGGCCGAGGTTGTGCGCCAGGCCGATGATCGCCGCAATGATTGCCTCATCATCCGGATCGCTGGCCAGGTCGGCGACAAACGAGCGGTCGATCTTGAGCTTGTGGACCCGAAAACGCTTGAGGTAACTCATTGACGAATAGTCGGTACCGAAGTCGTCGATCGAGATGCGCACCCCCCGCTCGCGCAGCTTGTCCATCATCTCGACTGCCGCCAGCGGGTTGTCCATGGCCACGCTCTCGGTCAACTCGAGCTCGAGAAACTGCGCCGGCAGACCTTCCTCGTCGAGGATTCGCGACACCACCTCGGCCAGATTCGCCTGCCGAAACTGCACTGCCGAGAGGTTGACGGCAACGGTCAGCAGCGGCAGACCGGCTTGCTGCCAGAGACGCATCTGACGAACCGCAACGCGCAGGACCCATTCGCCAATCGGCAGAATCAGCCCGCACTCCTCGGCAATCGGAACGAACTCGGCCGGCGAGACCATCCCCAGTTCGGGATGCTGCCAGCGCAGCAGCGCCTCGGCCCCGACCAGACGGCGCTCAGCGATCACAAACTGCGGCTGGAAATGCAGGCTCAGCTCGCCATGTTCGAGCGCGCGCCGCAGGTCGTTTTCGAGTTGCAGGGTACGTGCCGATCGCTCCTGCATCTCGGGGGTAAAGAAGCAATAGGCATTGCGGCCGCGCTGCTTGGCGCGATACATCGCCGTATCCGCGCACATCGACAGCGTTTCGAAGCTGTCGCCATCGGCCGGATACATGGCAATACCCAGCGACACCGTGCAGCTCAGCTCATACTGCTCGATACGATAAGAGGGCGTGGTGAGTTCGAGCAGTTTGCTCGCCACGTGCGCGGCGCCGACGGCGTCGGTATCCGGCAAGACGAGGATGAATTCGTCGCCACCGAGACGGGAAACGGTATCTTCCGCGCGGACGGCGCCGACCAGACGCTTGGCGAGCTGAACCAGGATCTCGTCGCCAATCCGGTGCCCGAGCGAATCATTGACATTCTTGAAGCGGTCGAGATCGAGGAACATCAGCGCCAGCGACTCGCGACCGCGCTGGGCGCGGCTCAGATCATGCCTGACCCGCTCGGCAAGCAGGCTGCGGTTGGGCAGACCGGTCAGCGGGTCGAAGTGCGCCAGACGCTTGATGCTGGCCTCGGCTTCCTTTTGCTCGGTGATGTCGACAAGGGTGCCGAGGTAGCCGGCAATCCCGCCCTGCAGATTGTGCATCACCGTCACCGACAGGCGCACGCTACGGCGGCAGCCGTCCTTGCGTATCAGGGTCATTTCCCGCTCATCCACTTCGCCGCTGCTGCGTGCCCTGGCGACCAGCGCGTCGAAACCGGCTTCGACCCGATAACCCAGGGTCTCGCTCAGCGCTGCGGCCATCGCCGCGATCTCGTCGCTGTTGTGAAAGAGGACGGGGGACACCTGACCGACCACCTCGTCGGCAAGGTAGCCGAGGATCGCTTCAGCGCCCGGGTTGAATACCGTGATCACCCCATCAGGATCGGTGGCAACGATGCCGCAAGCCGCATTGGCGAGCACCGACGCCTTCAGGGCCTCGCTTTCCCGCAGCGCCTGCTCCGCCTGCCGGCGTTCGGCGAGCAAGGCGGTGTTTTCCAGAGCGACCGCGGCGCTCGCTGCCAGACCCTGCAAGAGACGTACATCGGTCTCGTCGAAACCACCGGGTTTGTTGTGGATCTCGAAACAACCGAGCAGATCACCGTGGCGGCTGATGATCGGCATGTCGAGCAGGTTGTACGAAGCAAGCGCCTGCTGAATCTCCGGGATCATATAGGGATCATGCTCGGCATCGTTGCTGAGATAAAACGCTCTGGTCTGCATGACCCGGCCCGGCACGCCGTAACCGCTTGGGAAACGGTAGTCAATCGGAATCCACTGGGCAGCGTGGCGGTACTCGCTGAAAACCATCTGTCCGTCGCAGAGGCGCGCCGCTGCACCTGCTGTCGCGGCGGTGATTTTCAGCGCGGCGGCCACGAGTTGCCGCAGCACCACCGGGATCTCCAGCTCGCTGTTGATTTCCTGACTGGCGGCCGACATCAGCGCCAGTTGCTCGCTGCGCCGCAGCAGCGCGGCCTCCGCCTGCTTGCGCTCGCTGATGTCCCGAGAAAGAACGATGAAGCGCGGTTCTTTGCCGTTCGCAGCAAACTTGCGTGCCACCGACAGTTCGAACCAGCAGTTTCCCTGCGCCAACGGCAACTCGAACTGCTGGCCAAGCGAGCGACCGGTCTCCTGCGCTTGGCGCAAGGCCGACAGGCAAATGGCCGCGGCAGCGGGCGGCAACACCTCCGATATCAGCCTGCCGATCAGGCGATCAGGGGGGGCGGCCAACAGATCGGTACGCGGGGAATGGTAGTCATGGTAGCGACCATCGAGCCCCACCTCGAACATCAGATCGGGAACGGCATTCAGGGTGGCTTCGAGCTGGGCGGTGCGCTGCCGGACGAGACGCCGCAGGGTCATCACCCAGATCAACAGCAGACTGCCCAGCAGCGAGCCGACCAGAAGTGCGTAGCCAAGATAACGCGCAAAGGGGGACAGAATCAGCGGGATCCCCATCCATTTCTGACGTAGATCCCGCTCTTCGTCCGGAGAAATACTGGCAAAACCCTTCTGCAGCAGTGCCAGCGTGGCGCTATCGCCTTTGTGCACGGCCCGATGAAATTCCCCCGTATACAGGGTGAAGGCCTTGTTGAACAGGTGCTCGGCGTGATTCAGGTAGAGCAGGTAGTTGGCGGGCGGCTCGTCGAGGCAGAACACCCGGACTTTCCCTTCCACCGCTCCGCGCACCAGCGCCTCGTAACTGGCGAATGTCTGCAGCGTGCTGACGCCAAGGCTGGCGAGCTTGGTGACACAGGCGTCGCCAGCCTTCACGCCCACCAGAAAACCCTGCAGGGTCATGGCATCGACGATACCGCCGATGCTGGCATGGGTGAAGATCGACACCGGGATCGTTTCGTAAGGCGGCGAAAAATCGAGTGTGCGCTCGCGTTCCGGGGTCCGGAAGATGGTATCGATGACTGCCGCCTGCTGCCGGCTCATGCGTTGCTGTGCGGTCGCCCAGTCGCTTCCCTGCAGGTCGATGGCTACGCTGGTCTTTCTTTCCCACAGCCGCCAGCGATCGACCAGATAACCCGTGAGGGTGCCGCCGGCATCGCGAAACACATAGGGCGGATAGTTGTCGTCGATGACCACGGTCAGCGCAGCGGGCAACTTCGGCGCGGCGGCATTGCCGGCAGTGCCGCAAAGTGGCAACAGCATCGCCAGCGCGAGGAAGAGGTGGCGGCAGCTACGCACGCAGCTCAACCGAATTCACATATCACTGCGCAGCGCCGAAAACCCGGCAAGCTCAACTGTCCCCGATCGGTCGCCGGTCTGCCAGCGCGAGCCAGCCGCGAATGACGCGATAGGCGACCCAAAGACCGAGGATCACGATCAACATCCAGGCGATCGGAATACCGATGAGGGTGATGATCAGCAGGCCGTAGACCAGCAGCCAGAGCAGCGTGAACCAGAAGGTCCGGATCTGCCAGCGATAGTGGCTGTAGAGCCAGGTGCCCGAGACCTCGGCGCGCTTGAGGTAATTGAGAACGACGGCAATCAGCGATGGTAGCCCGAAGACAAAAGCGCCGGCGACCGTCGCCGCACCGGTTACTCCAACCACCACTGCGAGTGCGTGCAGGCCGTAGATGACATGGCAGCAGGTGTGCGCAGAGTCGATATTCCTTTCGGGAATCAGGTCATTATTCACTTTGCTCTCCAGTCTTGTCTGCCCCGGCCGGGCGGAGAACCGGCACTCACAGCCCCAGTTCGTTCCATAACGCGTCGACGCGCTGTTTCACGGCAGCATCCATGACGATCGGTGTTCCCCACTCGCGAGTGGTTTCGCCAGGCCACTTGTTGGTGGCGTCGATTCCCATCTTGCTGCCGAGACCGGCGACCGGGCTGGCAAAGTCGAGATAGTCGATCGGCGTGTTCTCGGCGATCAGCGTATCGCGCACCGCATCGACGCGCGTGGTCATTGCCCAGATCACTTCCTTCCAGTCGCGGATATCGACATCGTCGTCCACGACGATGATGAACTTGGTGTACATGAACTGGCGCAGGAAACTCCAGATCCCGAACATCACGCGTTTGGCGTGCCCCGGATACTGTTTCCGGATGCTGACCGTCGCCAGGCGATACGAACAGCCTTCCGGTGGCAGGTAGAAATCGACGATCTCGGGAAACTGCTTCTGCAACAGCGGTACGAACACTTCGTTGAGCGCCACGCCGAGCATCGCTGGTTCGTCCGGCGGCTTGCCGGTATAGGTGCTGTGGTAGATCGCTTGCCGGCGCATCGTGATGCGCTCGATGGTGAACACCGGAAAACGTGACTGCTCGTTGTAATAGCCGGTATGGTCGCCATACGGCCCTTCGAGCGCGCTTTCGGCCGGATCGATGAATCCTTCGAGAACGATCTCGGCTGCTGCCGGTACCTGCAGATCGGAGCCCAGGCACTGCACCACTTCGGTCTTGGCCCCGCGCAGCAGACCGGCAAACTGGTATTCGGAGAGACTGTCCGGAACCGGCGTCACTGCCGCGAGAATCGTCGCCGGATCGGCGCCCAGTGCCACCGCCACCGGGAAAGGCTGGCCCGGATGTTGCAGGCAGTGCTCGCGAAAATCGAGCGCGCCGCCGCGGTGCGCCAGCCAGCGCATGATCACCCGGTTGCTCCCGATCACCTGCTGGCGATAGATGCCCAGGTTCTGGCGGCTCTTGTGCGGCCCGCGCGTCACCGTCAGTCCCCAGGTGATCAGTGGCGCTGCGTCGCCCGGCCAGCAGAACTGGATCGGCAGACGCGACAGGTCGACGTCTTTGCCTTCCCATACGAGATCCTGGCAAGGCGCCGAAGAACGCACACGCGGCGCCATG
This sequence comes from Candidatus Accumulibacter contiguus, assembly GCF_012940005.1. GTDB lineage: Bacteria > Pseudomonadota > Gammaproteobacteria > Burkholderiales > Rhodocyclaceae > Accumulibacter > Accumulibacter contiguus. Next base: position 23,912 of record NZ_SPMX01000024.1, read on the forward strand.
TGGAGCACCTGCCGGAGTACCGGCAGCTTGTCCCAGGCATCCTTGAGTCCCTTCGGCGGTTCCGGCTCCTTGAGGTAGGCGAGCAGCTTGCCGACCTCGCGCAAGGCCAGCAGCGAGTCCTGCCCCATGCCCAGCGCCACCCGCCGCGGCGTGCCAAAGAGATTGGCCAGCACCGGCATGTTATGCCCTCGGGGATTCTCGAAGAGTAGTGCCGGGCCGCCGGCACGCAGCACGCGATCGCAAATCTCGGTCATCTCCAGGTGCGTGTCTACCTCCACAGCGATGCGCTTGAGTTCACCGAGACCTTCCAGTTGCGCGATGAAGTCGCGCAGGTCGTGATATTTCATCGTCCGTGGGGCTATCTGAGGCGATAGGAGTAGTGGCAGCCGACACAGGCCGAGGTCAGCGACGGCAGTGCAGCGATGGTTTTCTCGCGATCGGCGCTGGCAGCGATGCGGGCAAAGTCGCTGGCCGCCTGATGCCCATCGATGCCGATGCGGTGCATCGCCGGTGGCATGTGCGGCCCAGGACGCGCGTCGAAAGGCTGGCCGCGATGTCTGCCCATTGCCGAGAGGCCGAGTTCCTTTTCGGCAAGTTCGCCGGCCTCCTTCAGTTTGCCGGCCGCTACCAGGCCGAGAATTTCGTTCAGGGCAAGCAGGCTGGCACGCATCTCGGCACGCAGATTGGCTTCTGCCGGCGCCGGCATCGGTGCCAGCTGGCGAGTGTCTTCGGCCGCCTGCAAGGTGCCCGTCAGTAGCAGAAGCGCGCAGAACAGGTAATTTTTCATCCGTTGATTCCACTTGTGACCAGAAAATCGAGGGCAATACCGGCGAAGACGCTGGCACCCAGCCAGTTGTTGTGCCGGAAAGCCGTGAAGCAGCGCTGCGGATCGCGTTCGCGGATCAGCGTGTAATGATAGGCGGCAATCGCCGCCGCGATCGTCAGCCCGCAGTAAAACAGTTCGCCGAGGCCGAGTCGGTAACCGAGCGCAGCGATCAGGCCGAGAGCGAGCGCGTAACAGAGCATCACCGCCGCCACATCGGCGCGACCAAAGGTGATCGCCGAACTGCGGATGCCGATCTTCAGATCATCGGCCCGGTCGACCAGTGCGTATTCGGTATCGTAGGCAATCGCCCAGAAGACGTTGGCCAGCAGCAGCCACCAGGCTTCCAGCGGCACCCTGCCGAGTTCTACGGCATAAGCCATCGGGATGCCGAAACCGAAAGCGACGCCGAGATAGGCTTGCGGCACGGCGAGAAAGCGCTTGCTGAAGGGATAGCTGGCGGCGAGAAACAGTGCTGCCACACAGAGGCCGGCCAGCAGCCAGCTAAAGAGCGGCAGCACCAGGGCGAAAGCGGCCGCCACCAGCGCCAGAAACAGCAGAATGGCCTCGTTGGCCGATACCCGGCCGGCGGCCAGTGGGCGCTCGCGGGTGCGCGCCACATGCGGGTCGAAATTGCGGTCGGCCAGGTCGTTGATCACGCAACCGGCCGAACGCATCAGCACCGTCCCGAGGACGAAGATCCAGACCACCAGCCAGTTCGGCCTGCCCCGTGCCGACAGCCATAGTGCCCACAAGGTCGGCCAGAGCAGCAGCAGGATGCCGATCGGTTTGTCGAGACGCATCAGCCGCTCGTACAGGTCGATCCGTTCGCGCAATTTTTTGCCTGGAAGGTTCATGGCCCTCATTCTAACGGTCATGGCTGTTGCAGGCACCCCCCAATCCATCCACAATCCATGAAAGCCGTTTGACGGAGCATCGCGAAGAGTGCACTATTTCCTGGGGAAGCGCTGCGGATCGATGTGCAGTACAGCGCGGGCCTGTCCGCTGGTCGCACCCTGTCGGTTCAGCGCACGGCCAACGGGTCCATCAGCGGGCCTGGCCATTCTATTATCTTCGCTCTACGGGCAATCTGATGACCACAGTCCAAAGCCGTTTGATCCTCGAAATCGATGAACAGTAAGCGGGTCGAGGATCACGGCCTGTTGTCCACCTGGTTTGTCGCGGAATCCGCCGAGGTCGAAGCTGCGCTGGTCGACAGCCCGTGGAAGGTGCTGCTGGTAGACGACCAGAAGGATGTTCATGCCGTCCTTCACCTGGCTCTGCACGATATGCTGATCGAAGGCCAGCGGCTGCTCCTGCTCGATGCCTTGTCGGCCAGAGAGGCGCGGAGGGCGATCGCCGCCAACCCGGACATCGCCCTGCTCCTGCTGGATGTGGTGATGGAGTCCGATCAAGCCGGCCTGGAATTGGTGCGCCACATCCGCGAAGAACTGGGCAACCACAGCGCCCAGATCGTGCTGATCACCGGTCATCCAGGCTATGCTCCGGAGCGGGAGGTGATCAGCGGCTACGAGATCGATGGCTACCTGCTCAAGTCGGAACTGAGCGCCAATCAAATTTTCGTGCAGGTCTATTCCGCCATCCGTACCTACCGGCTGATGCGCGAGCACGAGATCCTGCAAGAGGATCTCAAACAGAAGATCACCGAGCTCAAACGCTCGAATGCCGAACTGGAACAGTTCAGCTACGCCATTTCGCATGACCTGCGTCAGCCCTTGCGAATGATCTCGAGCTATATGCAACTGCTCGGAATGAGCCTCGCCGACCAACTCGGCAGCGAGCAACGTGACTACTTCAACTTTGCCATCAACGGCGCCAAGCGCCTTGACCGAATGCTGCTCGGCCTGCTCGAGTACTCGCGCGTCGGTCGCCTGGGTGAGCCGCCGGAGTGGATCGAAAGTCGGTCGATCCTCGATGACGCGCTACTCTTCCTGCAAGCAACCCTCCTCGAAGCACAGGCGAGCATTCGCGTCGGCGGCGAGTGGCCGCGTGTCTTCGTCAGCCCCGACGAGATACTGCGACTGCTGCAGAACCTGATCGGCAATGCGGCCAAATTCAGGAATGCCTGCCGGACTCCGGAGATTTCGATCTCCAGCAAGGTGTCCGCCGGACACTGGTACCTTTGTATCGCCGATAACGGCATTGGCATTCCTCCCGAGCAGATTGCCCGGCTGTTTCAGGTCTTCCAGCGCTTGCACAGTCGTGCGACTTTCGACGGCAGTGGTGTCGGACTGGCGCTTTGCCGAAAGATTGCCGAACATCATGGTGGGCGAATCTGGGCCGACTCGGCAGGCGAAGGCCAGGGAAGCCGATTCTGTGTGTCGCTGCCGATACCGCCGGAGGTGGCATGACGCCACCGGCAAGTCCGCCAGCGCCCGCCCGCAGTCCGCGCCGGCCAAGGCTGGCGGAGAGCAGCGGCAAGCTGCTGTCGCGGCCGGCGTATGTGGCTGTGTTGGTGTTCGTCTGGTCGCTGGTCCAGAAATACGATGTGATCAAATGTCAAATATGAACCCGTCGGCACAGAACTTCGTGATCCTGATGGCCGAGGACGAGCCGGCCGATGCCTATCTGCTCAGGCTGGCATTGAACGAGAGCTGCCTTGCGGCCGATTTGCAGCATGTCGTCGATGGTCGCGAGGCGCTCGAGTATCTGCGGCGCCAGGGTCCGCGCTTCGCCCAGGCAAGCCGTCCCGATCTGATTCTGATCGATCTCAACATGCCGCGCATGGACGGCCGTGAGTTCCTCGCCGTCGTCAAGGAGGATGCTGCACTACGCGACATTCCGGTGATCGTGCTGAGCACCTCGCAAGTGGAACGTGATGTGCTCGGAGCCTATCGTCTCGGGGCCGCCGGCTACATCGCCAAGTCCCCGGATGTCACCGTGTTCATCGAAGACATCCGGCGATTGAGCCACTACTGGGTGTCCCGGCCACGTTTGCCAGAATATCGATGATGGAGAGCTGTGGATGAATGAGTCGGAGCAAAGGCGAATTTCGATTCTGGTGATCGAAGACGAACCCGGTGATCTGGGTCTGATCCAGGCGTATGTCCGACTCGCCGGCATCAGACGTATTGGCGACCAGGATCCGGTGGTCTGGGCGTCGACGCTCGCGCAAGGGGTCGCCGCTGCCGCGGCCAGCATGCCGGATGTCATTCTGCTCGATCTGTCTCTGCCGGATTCGTCCGGACTGCATACGGTCGAGGCGATGCACACCGTGGCGCCCGATGTGCCGATCATCGTTCTCACCGGTCAGGACGACCATCAGCTTGCCGAGGCGGCCCTGCAGGCCGGGGCGCAAGATTATCTGGTCAAGGGCCAGTTTCAGCACGATGCGCTCGGACGCGCCATCCGGCATGCGCTGGTCCGCCAGAAACTCGAATCGCGCCTCAGCCTCTTCAGGGCGGCACTGAATTCCGTGGCCAACGGCATCCTGATCACTGACATCGATTCGACCATCGAATGGGCCAACCCGGCGTTTACCCGGATGACCGGGTTTTCGCTGACGGAAGCCGTGGGTCGCCACACCGGCGAGATGCTCAATTCCGGGAAGCAGGATCCGCAGTTCTACCGGCGCATGTGGGACACCATTCTGGCCGGCCGGGTGTGGACCGGTGAACTGATCAACCGCCGCAAGGACGGCAGTCTCTACGCCGAGGCGCTGACCATTTCCCCGGTCACCGATGGCAACGGCAGGATTCAGCATTTCGTCGCCATCAAACAGGATATTTCCGAACGCAAGGCCAACGAAGAGCGCGTTCAGCATCTTGCCCACCATGACCAGTTGACCGACCTGCCGAACCGCAGCCTGCTCAGCGACCGCCTCTTCCAGGCCCTGGCGCAGGCGCGGCGGGACCGCGGTACGGTGGCCCTGATGTTTCTCGATCTCGACAGCTTCAAGCCGGTCAACGACACGCTCGGCCATGACATCGGCGATCTCCTGCTCAAGGAAGTCGCACTCCGTCTGCAGAACTGCGTACCCAGGGAGTCGGACACCGTTGCACGCCTCGGCGGCGACGAATTCGTCATTCTCCTGGCACAAATCGAAAAGGCTGCCGATGCCGTGGTCGTGGCCGGCAAGCTGCTGGCAGCGCTCGAGCGTCCGTTCCTCATCGGTCCTCACCGCATCAGCATCTCGGGGAGCATCGGCATAGCGGTCTATCCGCAGCACGGCGACGAGGTCAACCAGTTGTTGAAGAACGCCGACATCGCCATGTACCACGCCAAGAAGGCCGGCCGCAACTGCTACCGGTTTTTCCGGGAAGTCACCGAAACTGCAGGAGTCTGACATGCCTGTCACGCCGGCACTGATGTCTGGCCTGCTGCAGATTGCCGGCGTCTTCGTGGCGCTGCTGCTGATCGTCTTCCTGATTCGCTCGTATCAGAACCGTATCGATGACGTGCGTCGCCTGGGCAGCGATCTCGCCCAACGCAGCAGGGAGCTACAGGCGCGTGAAGCCGATTTCGAGCGGGACCTCACCGCAAGAAGGGAAATGGAAGCCGACCTGCGTGAGCAGAAGGAGTTTTTCCGGCTGATCTCCGAGAGTATCGGCGAGCATATCGCCGTTCTCGATCTGCAAGGGCGACGGGTATATAACAGTCCTTCGTATCGGCAATTCTTTGGCGATACGCGGCAACTGGCAGGGACCGATTCGTTCGGCGATGTCCATCCCGAAGATCGCGAACGGGTACAGCGAGTCTTCCAGGAAACCGTGCAAACCGGCACCGGGCAGGAAATCGAGTATCGTCTGGTACGACACGATGGCAGTGTCCGGCACATGGCGTCGGCCGGAAAAGTGATCCGGGACAAGGCCGGGCAGGTGGTCCGCATCGTCGTTGTCTCGCACGACATCACCGATCGCAAGCAGGCGGAACAGTGGGAGCGTATTGCCGCGACCGCTTTCGAGTCGCAGCAGGGCATGTTCATCACCGACGCCGCCGGGGTCATCCTGCGAGTCAACCAGGCGTTCACCGAGATCACTGGCTACAGCGCCGAAGAATGCGTCGGCCAGACGCCGAAACTGCTCAGTTCGGGACGCCACAACGCCGCTTTCTATGCCGCGATGCGCCAGAGTCTGGAACGCAGCGGCTCCTGGCAGGGTGAAATCTGGAACCGCCGCAAGAACGCTGAAATCTTCCCGGAATGGCTGACGATTTCCGCTGTGATCGACAACGAGGGCAGGGTTACCCACTATGTGTCCACACTGACCGACATCAGCCTGCGCAAGGCTGCCCAGGAAGAAATCCAGCAACTGGCTTTTTACGACGCCCTGACGCGTCTGCCGAACCGCCGTCTGTTGCACGAGCGCCTGCAGGCAGCGATGGCCGCAAGTGCGCGCAGTGGCCGCCAGGGTGCCCTGCTGTTCATCGATCTGGACAATTTCAAGACGCTCAACGACACACTCGGGCACGACATGGGCGATCACCTGCTGCAGCAGGTCGCCAAGCGTTTGCTGACCTGCGTTCGCGACCGCGACACCGTTGCCCGTCTCGGCGGCGACGAGTTTGTGGTGATGCTCGCGAGCCTGGGCGCACGTGCGCAGGAGGCGGCTACCCAGAGCCGGATCGTCGGCGAGAAAATCCTGGCTGCTCTCAACCGACCCTACGATCTGGCCGGCAGCGAGTACCACAATACGCCGAGTATCGGCATCACGCTGTTTGGCGGCCAGCATGACGCGATCGACGAACTGATGAAGCGGGCCGATCTGGCCATGTACGATGCCAAGGCCACCGGCCGTAATACCTTGCGCTTTTTCGACCCACAGATGCAGGCCGTGGTCACTGCCAGGGCGGCTCTGGAGAGAGACCTCCGGGAAGCGCTGCAAAAGCAGGAGTTCTTCCTTTGTTACCAGCCACAGGTCGACCAGGCGGGCCGCATCGTCGGCGCCGAGGCGCTGCTCCGTTGGCGGCACCAGCAACGCGGCCTGGTGACCCCCGCCGAGTTCATTCCTCTCGCCGAGGAAACCGGGCTGATCCTGCCGCTCGGCTTGTGGGTGCTGGAAACCGCCTGTGCGCAGTCGGCTGTCTGGGCGGCACAGGCAGGACGAGCGGGACGGGAAAACTTTACCGTTTCGGTGAATGTCAGTGCGCGGCAGCTGTGTCAGCCCAATTTTGTCGAGCAGGTGCTGGGGGTTCTGGCGAGTACGGCGGTCAACCCGCACAACCTCAAGCTCGAACTCACCGAGAGCATGTTGCTCGACAATGTCCAGGAAATCATCGCCAAGATGACGGCGTTGAAAGCACCCGATTACCCACAACTCACTTGACATAGGAGCGCGCGGCGTGGCTTGACTCCAACGCGATAGCAAACGCTGTTGCATTTCTGCTTACCCACCCCATATATGCAAACGGCAACAGTTTTCAAGCTGTTGTTAAAACGTATATTTCGTAATCTTGCGGAGGTATGGCATGGGTTGGGCAGCGGAGGAGTTCAAGGATCTGGATTTGGGGGATGCGCGGCGGACGCGGCGCTTGATCAAGCTGGTGGATGATCTGTCGGCACAACCGACCGGAAGCATCCCGGTGGCTTGCGGGGGTTGGGCGGAAACCAAAGCGGCCTACCGGCTGCTGGACAATCCCGCGACGGACTGGCGTGAAATCCTGGAGGTTCATACCCAGCAAACGATAAAGCGGATGCAGGGCCAGCCGGTTGTCTTGTGTGTTCAGGAT
>NZ_SPMX01000025.1 GCF_012940005.1 Candidatus Accumulibacter contiguus
AGGCCGAGCGGACCAAGGCGCATGTCTTCGTGGCGATGCTGGCCTTAAAAATCACGCGGCGGTTTGAAGCGGCTCTGCGGCAGACCTTCGGCAGCACCGAAGACGACCCCGCCGCCATCACCCCGGACGACGCCCTGGTGGCCCTCGGACGATTGACCTATCTCTACACCACCGACCGCAACGGTCAGCGTCACACGCATCTGCCACGCCCGGACGATCAACAGGCCAAAATCCTCAGCGCCATCGGTCTGTCCTTCCCGCTCAAGGCCAAAGCCGACAAGCTCGCCGCGTAGGCAGGCGCCGCTTTTGCGGCATCGGCTATTTTTTTAACAAAAACCGATAGTTACAGCATAACTGCGCTTGCTGGCTGGGGGAAGATCCGTCGGGGAAGAACGATCAGGGGGTTGCGGAGCAACTCAGGCGACCGGAGGAGCCTCCACGACTCCGACCTCGATCAGCTTGCGCTCGTAGCTATCGCGATCCAGCGGGCAGTCGATGAGCCGGTCAAAGTCTTGCCGGCTGAGCTTGCATTGGCGGGACATCATGCCCAGCAAGCTGTCGTCGAGTTCCTTGACACCGTGGCTGGTCTTGGTGAACACCTGCGTTTTCTTGCCCGCCTTGGTGTAGTAGTTGAAATAATGGTGATCACCTTCTTTGCGTTGAAAGCCTTTTTTCTCCAGGCTTCTTTCCACATCGTTTGGCTTACGCGCCATGGGCCACCTCGCTGAACGCGGCGAGCAACGCTTGTTTCATCTTGATTGCCTCGCCGTCGAGCGTATCGTCGGCAGCCAGCGCGTATTCCTGCCATAGCATGCCGATCTGCTCATTCAGTTCGCCGACCAGCACCTCGCGGGTGCGCGCAAAGGCGTCGATACCCAATTCGCGATTAGACACGCAAATGAGTTGCTGCGTCTCGTCGGTCGCCGGCTCCAGCGTAATGCCCCGTGTTGCTTTGAGCATCAGATCGCCCACTCTGACCGTATCGACTCCCAGCGGCGACAAGTCCAAGTCCCGGATATCGTTGACGTCGATGATTTTTTTCGGTGCGCCTGCATCATCCAAGACGACTCGGCCCGTGACCTGAATCAGTCCGCGCCGGTTTTCGATCAACAACTCCTCAACTGCATCGTCGTAGACGCACTCCATCTCGCGCTTGGTCGGGGGGTAAATGATCGTGACGATCCGATGGGTGAAATTGATATTGGTGAGCTGACCGGTTACGACCTGCGAAGCTTCTCGTTCCTCGATCGGCACAATCGCCTCTCGAATGACTGCTTCGCTTTCAATGTTCAGATCCCCGAACTCGACACCCGCTGCATCCCATAGCGTGAGGCTCCACTTGTCATCAGCGCGGGGGGTCATACCTCTTATCGCTTCCAGTACGCGGTGACGTAGCCCTTGGTCTGGCAATGCGGCGCTGATTCGCGCCGTATCGCGTCGTGTAATCCCCTCGATCATCTTGCGGAAAGCATCAAGGGCCGCCGCGATATGCTCGGCCAGAAGGTCTTTGCCGCCTAATTCGACCGGAACGGCGTAGCAACCTGGCTCCGGTAGGCGGCATACCAATTGAAAACGGCTCCGGGTCGCAGCAGAAATCCTTGCACGCTCACGGATCGTTCGCCCCTCGACGTACGTTCCGATAAGCTCGAACGCGCGCTGAGAACCACTGAGAATCTGCGCCAACACGGCGGCCGGGACAGCATCACCATTCTGGATGCCGCCCTCGATATGCAGGCTAAACGAGGCTTTTCCATCAGGGTTGGTCATGGGTCAGTTGTTCCGAGAAGCAGAAACCCGCTGAAGCAACGGATCGCGTATGGGGAAATTATAGGGACAATGTCACATTGGCGATACCATCACGCCCGAACAACAGCCCTGATGCATGACCCGGCCGAATCGAGCCCGTTTGCCGGTAACGCCCGCTTTCGCCGCTGAGGCGGTCAGATGGCGGTTGGCTAGCGGTCAGGGAGCGCTTGCGGCGCAGTGGGTGGGGGTTTAGGTTATTTCCGGGAATCAAGATCCCGAACAACTACCGCAGCGGCTTGTTTTTCTGGCCATGAGCCCGGCCTAACACCATGACTCTTGGTACGGCAATTTGCGGAAATCACCTTAGTCAGTGGGATGCAAGAGGGTGTGGGATCTCCGGTAGGATCACCAGGCGAGCCTTCCCCGGCGCGGTGTGCGCCGCGCTTGGGAAGCGGTCTTGGGCAGGCCCGGACAAGGTTATTCGAGTTGCAGCAGGAACGGCTCGGCGAGGAGCACACGCATCCGCACAGGATCGAGCCAGGGGGCGGCGCAGGAGTTGCGGATGAAGGCAATGGCGCCGCGCACACCGAGTTCTTGATACAGGCGGCGTAACTGCCGGGTGAACCGTGCCAGGGTATTGAACCCATGCGCCAGGCGCATGAGGAGGTGATCGCCCTGCATGGCATTCCAGTCGAGGGCAAAAGCATGCTCGTAGTGGTAGCCCTGGTGCTTCTCGACAAGGAAGCCCGCTTCGATGCCCCAGCGATGGCGGGCACCGAGGTTGCAGCGCTCATGGACATGGTCTTGGCTGAGCGGCTGGCGGGAGAGCCAGGCGTGGCGCGATGTCTCGGTGACTGTCCTGGCCTGTTCGTCGATCCGCGCCCAGCTTTCCTCACAGACCACGACGTGCAGCTTGAGATGCGGACGTCCGTTCGAACCGAAGGCATAGTCGATGTCGTTGACCCAGGTGAAGTGCTGTCGGCGTTTTCCCCAGGGTTGCTGGCGGATCTGCGGCTTCAGGGCATGCAGGGCGTTGAACTCCTGCCAGACGGTGGACAAATCCTGGTCCTGGAGCACGATCATGAACGGCCAGTGGTAGTCACGGCAGCACTGCATCACCGGCCCGTTGGCGTAGAGTCCGTCGAGCAGTAGCCGGATCGGCTTGACCAGATCGATGTGGGCCTGTTCGAGGTGCTCCAGGTCGATGTCGCGCAGCAGCCGAAACAGGGTGTCGGTGTGTGGCAGGGTATCAATCTCCGGGAATAGCAGTTGGAGGTTGGCCATGAACTGCGGACGGGATAGTTCGCGGTGGGTCTCGCGCCGGGAGGAGAACGGAAAGACGAACATCAGCAAGCCGTAAAGCAGCAGCGAGGTCAGCTTGTGCCGGCGCTTCCTGGGGTCTCTCGGGTCGGGAATTGGTTCCCGTCGGGCGAGCAAGGTGGGCAGCTCTTTGCGCAGAAGACGCATCTGTTTGCTCACGGCGTCCTCGCGGGCCTCCTGTTCCTCGTCGACGGTCGCCAAGGCCGAGCCTCGGTTGGGCAAAGAAGCGGCGGAGTGGGGAACTTGTCCCGTCGCGCGCAGTTTCGCGTTCAGCGCTTTCTCCTGCCGTTTCTTTTCTGAGCGCAGCTCCTGGATGGCGGCGCGTGCCGGGCGACGGCAGGGTTTGCTCATGACCTTGTGCTCCCCGGCACGGCGCACAGTCGGTCGCAATAATCCGAGGTCAGCGGTTTGACCCACACCTGGCGGGGTGTGCTGTGATACGACTGGCCGGGGCGGGCCAGCCCGCGCCCGCTGGTCTCCCCAAGCCACTGCCAGCCGGCGGCACGGTAGCAGGTGCCGGCATGGTGACGCGGATCGACGAAGGTCTCCAGCAACCAAGGCTCGAAGCCCCAGTGATCGAGCCAGTCCGCGCGTGTGCGGCGCGCGAGTTGCCCGAGCACATGGCTGGCCAGATGCGGTACGCGGACGTGCGGAAAGATCAGGAAGCGGCTGTTGTTCACCACCCGCGCCACGTTCTCGCGGCGGGCCGGCGCCGTCCAGCCGATCCAGCGGTCGCGCACGGCCACCGCCCGGGCAGCGCCCGACAGCAGGACGCAGCCCAGCCGCCGGTCGCCCGCCGTGATGAAGTAGCGCAGCCGGTAACCGAACGCCCCCTGGAAACCCAGCGGGTGCCAGCGCGCCACCAGCGCATCCCACTGCGCCACCCCGGTCGTCTCGCGTACGATCTCCAGGCGCACCGGGCCGAGCGCCAGCAACGGACCGTCAATCGGTGCTTCGTCAATCGCCTCCACCGCTGGCGCGAGGGCGGCCGGACGGACGGGCCGCGCCGCCCGCAAGGGCGGCAGTACCAGCAACCCGGCCGTCTGCAAGCGCTCCAGGAACTCCAGGCAGGCGTGGATCTTCGGTGTTCCCGATAGGGTGAACCAAGCCAGATGTTCGCACAGCGTTGCCGCCAACTCCTGCCGCGGCAATCCCGGCAGCCATGCCACTGTCGCACACAGATCAGCAATCTCCGCGGCGCTGAACTCGCGACCACAGTGCACCCAACTCCTCGTACTCATGACCTCCATCACGGATCCTCCGGCTCAAGCTCAGACCTGTTGTCCTCCACTTATCCTGCCAGAAACCCGCGTGCCTGTCTAGCCCCCCTTTGCGAAAGTTATTTTTACCTCTCGCCGCCAAGCCTTGCTACGGCTGGGCTTTGCTGGTCATGCGTCAGGGCTGCATTCCGCCACGCACGGCACCCGGCTTTCATGCCGCCCGGTATGCCTTCCCGAAGCGGCCAATGATCACTTTCCGCCCTTCCTCGATCTGGCTGTCCACGAAGTCAGCCCACCATTGCAGCATTTCCCGCCGTTGGTCGGCGTACTGCGCCCGGTTGTAGACGCCTCGGATGCCCTTGGTTTCGTGGGCCAGGGCCTTCTCTATCCAGTCCGAATTGAAGCCGGCCTCGTGCAAGTGCGTTGAGGCAGTCCGGCGGAAGTCATGAATCACGAAGTCCCGCACGTCGATTTCCAATGCCCGCACGGCCACATTCAGCGTACTGTGGGCAATTGGTTGATGCAGGTCGCCGCGACTCGGAAAAATCCACTCTGAACCGCTTGCCAGCGCCTTCAGTTCCTCGAACATCGCCATGGCTTGGCGAGACAACGACACCAAGTGCGGCTTGTCCTTTTTCATCCGTTCGCCAGGGATCGACCATTCCGCCTTGGCGAAGTCGATTTCTTCCCACCGCGCTTCAATCAGTTCGCCCTTCCTGACCATGCACAGAATGAGAAGGTGCAGCGCCCGCTTCATGGACGATTGGTAGATCGACCGCAGCAGCCGGCCGATTTCATCCGACGACAGCGCCACATCTCGGCTTCTGGCACTGGCGATGAATTTCGCTTCCACCGCCGCCGGGTTGAACGTCACCTTCTGCCTTGCGATGGCATAGGCAAACAGGCGCTTCAGCACGTTGCGGGTTTGCAGCGCCATCTGATCAGCGCCGCGCGCCTTGATGGCGTCGGTAATCTTCAGCACGTCATCGACGGTCACGTCGACGATCTGCTTCGTGCCAATCGCCGGCAGCACATCCTTTTCCAGGACGCGCTTGATGTTGCGTGGGGTGCTGTTGGCAGGTTCGGCAACTTCGGCGAACCATCGCCAGGCGAAGGCTTCCACCGTGTTGGCTTCCTTGGCTTCGATCTCTTGGGCCTTCACCCTCGCCACCGTTTGCGAACACCATTTCTCGAGGAAGGCGCTTGCCAGTGCTGTGACTTCCGGCAGCGTGTCGTCGGGGATCTGATCGCCACGCTTCAAAGCCATCGACGATAGCCCACGTTGCGCCAGCGTCGTACAAGCCTCGCGCCATTGCCGGGTATTGGCCAGCGAATAGGCGGGGTACTCGCCAAGGGTCAGCTTCTCCTGCTTCCCGGCAAGGCGGTAGCGGATACGCCAAACTTTTGAACCGCCGGGCATGACTTCGACGAACAGCCCGCCGCCGTCCGATTCCTGATACGCCTTGTCGCCCGGCTTGAGATTCTTCAGCCTGGTATCGGTCAGCGCCATGTCTCACCCCCTTTTTGTGCCCATGAAGCAGCGCCACCATGGGCACAAATATGGGAACAATTTTAAGCGGATTGGTGCGGAACAGGCAAGCCAATAGCAGAACAAAAAACCCGATTTTACACGGTCTTTCAATTGGTTAGTGGTATGTTGCGGAACGCTCCGGCAGTCTCGCTATTTTCCAATACAGAAGCGCCCGAAGATCTCCCCCAGCAGATCATCGGTGCTGAACTCGCCAGTGATCGTGCTCAGCGCCAACTGCGCCAGCCTGAGTTCTTCGGCGAAAAGTTCCAGCCTTGGCAATTGCTCGCGTGCCGCGTCCATATGGCAGCAAGTTTCGGAGAGTGCATGCAAATGGCGTTCGCGGGCGATGAAGACATCTTCGGCAGGGTGCCAGCCGACGATGCGCAACAACTCCTGGCGTAACAGCTCGACGCCCTCGCCGGTTTTGGCGCACAGCGCGATCGCCACGGCATCGGCTTCTTCATGACGTGCAGCCGCACGCGACGCGAGATCGATCTTGTTGTACACGGTCAGTCGGGCAAGGTGAACAGGGAGTTGCGCGACAATCGATCGTTCGGCTTCGCCAGCACCGGTACGGGCATCCACCAGCAAGACGACGACATCGGCACGCTCGATCTCGCGCCAGGTACGTTCAATGCCGATCTTCTCGATCTGGTCTTCGGTCTCGCGCAGGCCTGCTGTGTCGATCACATGCAGCGGAATCCCTTCAAGCTGCAGGGTGCTGCGGACCAGGTCACGGGTGGTACCGGGAAGTGGGGTGACGATCGCCAGCTCGTCGCCGACAAGGCGATTCAGGAGGCTGGACTTGCCTACATTCGGCTGGCCAACGAGTACTACGTGCAACCCCCCCTGCAACAGACAGCCTTGTCGTGCGCGGTCGAAGATCTTGCCGAGGCACTGTTGCAAGCGATCAAGGCGCCCAAAGGCATCGGCTGCTTCGAGAAAGTCGACTTCTTCATCAGGGAAATCGAGGGTGGCTTCAACCAGTGAGCGCAGTTCGATCAACTGCCCGAGGAGCTGATTCACTTCCTTCGAAAACTCGCCCTGCAGCGAACGTACGGCGCTGCGTGCGGCAGCGCTTGTCGCGGCGTCGATCAGGTCGATGACCGCCTCGGCCTGTGCCAGATCGAGTTTGCCGTTGAGGTAGGCAAGGCGGGTGAACTCGCCTGGTTCCGCCAGACGTGCTCCGAGTTCCAGGCAGCGCATGAGCAACATCTGCATGACCACCGGACCACCATGAGCATGCACTTCGAGAACATCCTCGCCGGTAAACGAATGCGGTGCAGGAAAATACAGAAGCAGCCCGCTGTCGATGACGCAGCCATCAGCAGCCTTGAAGTCGCCGAGAGTGGCAAACCGGGCGGCTGGTCGTTTGCCGCTCAATGCTTCGGCGAAATCGATGAGGCTTGCGCCCGAGACGCGGATGATACCGATACCACCACGACCGGCAGCAGTCGCGATGGCGGCTATCGGAGCCTTGCCCGACTCAGACCTTGCTGTCGTTGGCGGCTTTTCCGCCACTCTCGATCATCCTTGTGATCTGCCATTGCTGGGCGATAGACAGGAGGTTATTGACCACCCAGTAAAGCACCAGACCTGCCGGAAAGAAGAAGAACATCGCACCAAAGATGAACGGCATCATCATCATCACCTTGGCCTGGATGGGATCGGGCGGTGTAGGATTGAGCTTGGTCTGGATCAGCATCGTGACCACCATGATCACTGGCAGCACATAGTAGGGGTCGGCCGCGGACAAATCACTGATCCACAGGATCCACGGCGCGTCCCGGATTTCAACGGCACCAAGCAAGGCCCAGTACAGCGCGATGAACACGGGAATCTGCACCGCGATCGGCAGGCATCCTCCCAGAGGATTGATTTTTTCACGCTTGTAGAGTGCCATCATCTCCTGGTTGAGCTTCTGCCGATCGTCCCCATAACGTTCCTTGAGGGCGGTCAGGCGCGGTGTGACCGTTCGCATTTTGGCCATTGACTTGTAACTGGCCGCCGAGAGCGGAAAAAACAGGAGTTTGATGGCGACGGTCAGCAGGACGATCGCCCAACCCCAGTTGCCAACCACTTTGTGGATGGCTTCCAGACACCAGAAGATCGGTGCAGCAATGACGGTCAACCAACCGTAATCGACCACCAGTGGCAGACCCTGCGCTCCGATGCCGCCTTCGTCCTTGGGCTTGGCCAACTGATCAAGTATGACCTGAATCTGCGGTCCGGCATAGATGGGCACTGAAATGGCGACCTTGGCGCCAGGCGCAGCGACCGGTGCCGGTACGATGACCCCTGCCGACACCGCCGGATGGATGCTGTTTTCGAGCTTGCGCATGTAGAATTCGCGCGGCAGACCTGCTTCAGGAATCCAGGCGGCGACAAAATAGTGCTGAACCATCGCAATCCAGCCATTGTCGGCCTTGCTGATGAACTTGGCCTTGCCTTTTTCGATGTCGGCAAAAGCGACCTTCTGGTATTTTTCCTGCTCGGTATACACCGCCGGACCGGTAAAAGTCGAGACCATCGAACTCTCGCCTTCGGGTGCATTGATGTCACGCTGCAACTGGTAATACGCGTGCGCGGCGATTTCCTTCTCGCCACCATTCTCGATCTCATGGGTGACGTTGATCAGATAGCTGCCGCGTGTAAACGTATAGATTTTTGTGACCTTGACACCGTTGCTCACCGGTGCTTCGAGGCGCAGCTCGACGGTCTTTGCGTCACCGGCGAGTTCCCTGTTGCCGGAAGCAGTCGAGAAGAGCGTTTTGTGGTTCGGCAGGCTCTCGCCGATCAAACCACTCTGGGCAAGATACTGGTGCTTGGCCTCAAGAAGGGCGAAGTCCTTGGTCTTGTTCTGGCTGTCCTTGTAGGCGTTGAACTCGAGGCGAACGAGATCGCCCCCCTGCTTGGCAACCTCGGCGACAAACAGGTCGGTTCGGACCATGACGGTTTCCGACTTGTCAGCGCTTGCCACGGCGGCGGGTGCCGCCGGAAGGGGCGCATGCAGGTTCACCGAAGGCTGTGGCGCGGGCGCTTCGGCTGAACTGACAGCGGCTGGAGATACAGCCTTCGGCTGGCTGTACTTCTGCCAGGCATCCCAGAGCATGACCAAGGAAAACGAGAAGATGATGAGGAGGAGCAGGCGTCGGTTATCCATGAAGGCCCTATACGATTCGAATGTTGTTCAGGGTACGGGGTCAAATCCACCAGGATTCCACGGATGACAGCGGCAGAGTCGGTGCAGGGCGAGGCGCCCCCCCTGGCTGGCGCCGTATCTTTCCACAGCTTCGGTTGCGTACTCGGAACAGCTTGGAAAAAAGCGGCAACGGCGGCCGAGCATCGGGCTGACCGCATATCGGTAGAAGCGTATCAGCGCAAGCAGCATTGGTTTCATCGGATCATGGTCGAGATGAAGTGGCCTTGCTCAACAAACCCTGGATTTCCTGCGCCATGGCTTGCCGGTCAAGAGCTGATGGTTTGGCCGCCAGGCGAAGCACGAAATCGTTTGAGCGAAGCCGGGAACGCATCAGGCGGAACTGCTCTCTGGCCAGTCTTCGGACAAGGTTTCGATCCACCGAGCGGCGCAGGAAGCGCTTGGCGACGACCAGGCCAAGCCGCGCTCCGGGGGATTCTTCAGCGCTACGCGGGCGGTAATGTAGCAGGAAATGCCGGCTCTTCAGCGCCTTTCTGAAACCAAAAACGGATGAATACTCATCCGTTTTGATCAAGCGATAGTGCTTCGGAAAAGCGGCGGCGGATACTGCAGGATTACCAGCGGTAGAGGGCCTGCCGCTCAAACTGCCAGGCGGTGGCGACCTTTGGCACGACGAGCCTTGATTACGGCACGACCACCACGGGTAGACATACGAACGAGGAAGCCGTGTGTACGCTTGCGGCGAACGACCGACGGTTGATAGGTACGTTTCATGGTTAAACCTTTGAAGTCAAAGCAAGAAAAACATAACATTAGACAGCTTCCCATAGAGGATTGTCAAGACCATATTTTTACTGGAGCTGTGGATAACTTCCATCCAACCGGTTAGAATTTAGCCTTCAGCGAGTTGGGCAAGAACTGCCACGTCTGGCCGGGCAGCATCAGGTCTCACCAGTCAGGCCCGCCCCTGCCGCAACTTCCCGGCAGAGACACCATCCATCTTGTTGATTCTAAAAAGACGCCAATCATCGGGAGCGGTTGCTGCTACCGCATCACTTCAGGATTACGCTGCATGAGCCTCAATGAGTAGTTTCTGGTCTTCCTGTCTGAGCCAGTTCGAACAGGAACTTCCTCCTCAGCAATTCAATACCTGGATCCGCCCCCTTCGTCTTGAAGGTGACGACGACATCGCACGTGGCTTGCGTCTGCTGGCACCGAATGGTTTCATCCTCAAGTGGGTCAAGGAGCGTTATCTGGCGCGCATCGAAGCACTGGCAAGTGAGTACTATTCCACGCCAGTGAACATCACCCTGAACCTGGGAGAACGTACTGCAGTCACAGGGAATGACAGTTCCGGACCGACAGGCAAGACACCGCCGGCGGGAACTGCGGCTGCGGTAACGACAACGTCCAGGAAAACCTCGCCGGTGGAAAAGGACCGATCGGGTTACGAGAAAACCCGGCTGATCGCCACCTTCACCTTTGACAACCTGGTCGTCGGCAAGGCCAACGACCTCGCTCGGGCGGCTGCCCGACAAGTCTCCATCAGTCCTGGGGAAGCCACATATAACCCGCTGTTCATCTATGGCGGTGCCGGTCTGGGCAAGACACACCTCATCCACGCAATCGGCAATCGGATTGTGGAACTCGATCCGGAAAAGGTGGTGCGTTATGTCCATGCCGAGGATTACTATTCAGATGTCGTTCGCGCCTACCAGCAGAAGTCCTTCGATGTATTCAAACGCTACTATCGTTCGCTGGACGTCCTGCTGCTCGATGATGTCCATTTCTTCAATGGCAAAAACCGGACACAGGAAGAATTTTTCTACGTATTCAATGCCCTGAGTGAAGCCAGAAAGCAGATCGTGATCAGTTCCGATACCTACCCGAAGAATATTTCCGGGCTCGAGGATCGGCTGATCACCCGTTTCGACTGGGGCCTGACGGTCCAGATAGAACCCCCGGAAACGGAAATGCGGGTGGCCATTCTGAAGAAGAAAGCGGAAGCGGAAGGAGTGGTGCTGGATGACGAGGTGGCCTTCTATGTGGCCAAACACTTGCGCTCCAATGTTCGGGAACTTGAGGGTGCCCTGAAGAAGGTGCTCGCTTACTCCGCGTTTCACGGGCAGGGAATTACTCTGGATCTGGCCAAGGAGGCGCTGAAGGATGTGATTGGTTCGGTGAACCGCCAGATCACTGTCGACAGCATCCAGAAGACGGTAGCAGAGTATTTCAAGTTGAAAGTGGCCGACCTGTTCTCGAAGAAGAGGACGCGGGTGATCGTTCGTCCACGTCAGATCGCCATGTGGCTGGCCAAGAATCTGACTTCTCAGAGCTATCCGTCCATCGGGGATGCCTTCGGTGGCCGTGATCACACGACCGTCCTGCATGCCGTACGGACCATCGATGATCTGCGCACCAAGGACAACGAGCTCAACCATGATGTGCATGTTCTCCTGCAGGTGCTGAAGGGCTGATGGGCCGCCAGGAAAAGTCCGTGGAAAAGTGGCTGACAAAGAGTGGACAAGATGCCCGAAACGGGCCTGTGGATAAGTTACCCCATTGTACCCACAAGCACATACCGACTTTCTACAGCCGTTAATTAGTAGCTAATATATTGAATTACATAAAAAATAAGTACGTATCAACAGACTTGTCCGGACCATAGTCTTTATAGGATCTATATATATGCTTCTTACCAAAACACGGCGAGACGTCCTGCTGGCACCCCTGCAGGCTGTTTCCGGGATTGTGGAAAGACGTCACACGTTGCCGATTCTTTCGAACGTACTGCTCGAAAAAAAAGGGAGGGGTGTTGACACTTCTGGCGACGGACATCGAGATCCAGATCACCACTTCCACTGCTGACCTCAGTGGTGACGGTGATGGGGCAGTCACCGTTGCGGCGAGAAAGTTGCAGGAGATCCTGCGCTCCTTGCCGGAAAGCGCGGAAGTCAGCCTCATTCTTGAGGGCCGGCGGATGCAGGTGAGAGCGGGAAAGAGCCGTTTCAATCTGCAGACCCTGCCTGCCGAGGATTTTCCCTGCATGGCTCTGTCGGCGGGGGAGATCAAGAAATTTTCCGTGAGTCAGAAGCAGTTTCGCCATTTGCTCGCGCAGACCCAGTATTCGATGGCAAGCCAGGATGTCCGCTACTATCTGAACGGGCTACTGCTGCTCGTTGAAGCCAGTGAAATGCGTGCGGTGGCTACCGATGGCCATCGGCTTGCCTACGCCAGCATGCCTCTCGAAGACACGGCGGGCGCTCTGGTCGAGGAGGGTGCAACGCGGCAGGAACTGATCCTGCCACGCAAGACGGTGATTGAACTCAGTCGTCTGCTGGCGGATTCCGACGAGCCGGTATCGATCGATATCATGGCGACGCAGATTCGCTTCCAGTTCGGCCAGATCAATCTGGTGTCGAAACTGATTGATGGCAAATTCCCGGACTATCAGCGGGTCATTCCAGCGACCCAGCGCAACGTCGTGGCGGTGAATCGCATGGCGCTGTTGCAGTCGATGATCAGGGCAGCCATTCTGACCAACGAAAAATTTCGCGGTGTTCGCCTCATCCTGTCGGAGGGCAGCCTGAAGATCATGGCTGCCAATGCCGAGCAGGAAGAAGCGCAGGAAGAGATCGAAGTCGATTACAACGGTGAGCCGCTCGATGTCGGTTTCAATGTTTCCTATCTCCTCGATGTCCTGAACAACAGTTCGGACGAGACCATCGAGTGGGGTTTCAACGACGCCAATTCAAGTGCCTTACTGACCATCCCCGGCAACGAGTCCTTCAAGTATGTGGTCATGCCCATGCGAATCTGAGTGCAATTCGAGCACCTTGGCAGCCACCGCGGGTTAAAAGGTTTAACAGGAAAGAGATACTGGATTCAGAATGATTGAAGAGAACGAGCAGTTTGCCTACGACGAATCGAGCATTCAGCAACTCGAAGGTCTGGAGGCGGTTCGCAAGCGCCCCGGGATGTATATCGGTGATACTTCCGACGGCACCGGTTTGCACCATATGGTGTTTGAAGTGGTCGATAACGCCATCGACGAGGCCTTGGCAGGTCATTGTGACGATATTGTGATCACCATTCACGCCGACAATTCGATATCCGTCAGCGACAATGGCCGCGGTATTCCGACCGGCATCAAGTTCGACGACAAGCATGAGCCGAAACGGTCAGCAGCCGAAATCGTGATGTGCGTGCTGCACGCCGGCGGCAAGTTCAACCAGAATTCTTACAAGGTGTCCGGCGGTCTGCATGGGGTCGGTGTTTCCTGCGTCAACGCGCTTTCCCGATGGCTCCGCCTGACTATCCGCCGTGAGCACAAGAAGTACTTTTTGGAATTCAATCGGGGAGCGCTCGTCGATCGTCTGATCGAAGTCCAGAAGGGAGTCGAGGTATCGCCGCTCAAGGTGGTCGGCAATACCGAGAAGCGCGGCACGGAATTGCACTTCATGGCCGACGAGGAGATTTTTGGACAGGTCGAATTTCATTACGAGATCATTGCCAAACGCTTGCGCGAGCTTTCGTTTCTGAATAATGGCGTGAAGATTCGTCTGAACGACCAGCGCACCGGCAAGGAAGAGAATTTTGCCTTCCTGGGCGGCGTCAAAGGCTTCGTAGAGTACATCAATCGCACGAAATCGGTTCTGCACCCGAATATTTTTCATGCTGGCGGCGACTCGCTCAGCGTCAACGGCCTGATCAGCGTCGAAGTGGCCATGCAGTGGAACGACAGCTATGTTGAACAGGTGCTTTGCTTTACCAACAACATTCCCCAGGCCGATGGTGGCGCTCATTTGACTGGTCTGCGCGCCGCCATGACGCGGGTCATCAACCGTTATATCGAAGAGCACGAAATCGCCAAGAAAGCCAAGGTGGACATCAGCGGGGATGACATGCGCGAGGGGCTGGCCTGCGTCCTTTCGGTGAAAATGCCTGACCCGAAGTTTGCTTCGCAGACAAAAATGAAGCTGGTCTCCTCGGAAGCGCGTCCAGCCGTTGAAGAGGTCGTCACGGCGAAACTCGCCGAGTTTCTGCAGGAGCGGCCGGTCGACGCGAAGGTCATCACCAGCAAGATCGTTGAAGCGGCACGCGCCCGCGACGCGGCGCGCAGGGCCAGGGAGATGACTCGCCGCAAGGGCCTGCTCGATGGCGTTGGATTGCCTGGCAAGCTTGCGGATTGCCAGGAAAAAGACCCGGCGCTTTGCGAGCTATACCTGGTCGAGGGGGATTCCGCCGGAGGTTCCGCAAAACAGGGTCGGGACCGCAAGTTTCAGGCGATTCTACCGCTCAAGGGAAAAATTCTGAATGTCGAGAAAGCGCGTTTCGACAAGCTGATTTCCTCGCAGGAAATTGTTACCCTGATCACCGCCCTTGGTACGGGTATCGGCAAGGATGAATACAAACCGGAGAAATTGCGTTACCACCGATTGATCATCATGACCGATGCCGACGTCGACGGTGCGCACATTCGTACGCTGCTGCTCACCTTTTTCTACCGACAGATGCGTGAACTGGTTGAAGGTGGTCACATTTATATCGCCCAGCCACCGCTATACAAGGTCAAGCACGGCAAGACCGAGCGCTATATCAAGGACGATCAGGCCTTGAAGCAGTTTCTGCTGACCCTGGCCCTTGAGGGTTCGGTGCTGACGCCACAGGCGGGTGCTCCGGAAATTTCCGGGGCCGCGCTGGAACTGCTGGCAAGAGAATATCTCTTGGCCGAAGCCGTCATCAACCGTCTCTCGCATCTGATCAACCCGGAAGTGCTGCATGCGCTGATCGACGGCAATCTCAAGATCGAACTGACTGACGAGAGCGCTGCTGTGGCCAGCGCCAATGCCTTGATGAAAGCTGTCGGCAGCAAGTTGGGGATCAATATCGTGGCGCGTTACGATACTGTCCACGAACGCTGGCAGCTACGACTCGAGAAAATACTGCACGGCAATCTCAAGCTCGGAGTCATTGACGAGGATCTGCTGGTCAGCGGTGACTATGCACAACTTCGCAAAACCGCAGAGATTCTCGCTGGGCTCTTTGCTGCCGGTGGTTTTGTGGCCCGCGGTGAAAAGCGGAAGACGGTCAGCAGTTTCGCTGAAACGATGCAGTGGTTGCTC
Source organism: Candidatus Accumulibacter contiguus (assembly GCF_012940005.1). Classification (GTDB taxonomy): domain Bacteria; phylum Pseudomonadota; class Gammaproteobacteria; order Burkholderiales; family Rhodocyclaceae; genus Accumulibacter; species Accumulibacter contiguus. The sequence continues at coordinate 15,103 of NZ_SPMX01000025.1, forward strand.
AACGAGGTCGAACGCAGTGTGACCAAGCAGCGTTACAAGGGTCTCGGTGAAATGAATCCCGCGCAGCTCTGGGAGACGACCATGGACCCGAAGGTACGCCGTCTGCTCAAGGTTCAGATTGAAGATGCGATCGGCGCCGATGAGATCTTCAGTACCTTGATGGGCGAGCTGGTGGAGCCGCGCCGCAGCTTCATTGAAACCAATGCCTTGGCCGCACGAAACATCGACGTGTAATCAGCGGTGAAGGTTGATGGCGTCGCGGGTCGCCACGGCGACACTGCGGGCTGCGTTGGCGTAGTCTTCCCCTTTTCCGGCGTAGAGGATGGCACGCGAGGAATTGATGATCAGGCCGCCGCTGGCAGTACAGCCGGCGCGTACGGTGGCTTCGATATCACCGCCTTGCGCGCCAATGCCAGGAACAAGCAGCGGCATGTCACCGGTCAGGGTTCGCACCCGAGCGATTTCGCCGGGAAAGGTGGCGCCGACCACCAGAGCGCACTGGCCGTTTGTATTCCATTCCTTGCTGACCAGACGGGCAACCCTTTCGTAGAGTTTTTCACCGCCGACATCGAGGAACTGGAGATCACTGCCGCCGGGATTGGACGTGCGACACAGGAGAATGATGCCCTTGTCGCAATACGCCAGATAAGGATCAACCGAATCACGCCCCAGGTACGGATTGATGGTAACGGCATCGGCCCGAAAGCGCTCGAAAGCCTCGATGGCGTATTGCTCGGCGGTGCTGCCGATATCGCCACGTTTAGCATCAAGGATCACGGGGGTCTTCGGATGCCGAACATGAATGTGATCGATCAGTGCTTCGAGTTGCTCTTCTGCCCGGCGCGCGGCAAAGTAAGCGATCTGCGGTTTGAAGCTGCAGACCAGGTCTGCGGTAGCGTCGACGATGGCTCGACAAAACTCGAAAATGGCATCCGGCCGGTTTTGCAAATGTGCAGGGAACCTCGCCGGGTCGGGATCGAGACCGACGCAAAGCAGGCTATTGTTTTCGTGCCATGCCGAGTTGAGGGCTTTGATGAAGTTCATGGGCTGATCACTTGTCGCAAAGCCGTCATTCTAACGGTCATGACTTTTCCAGACACCCCCGATCATGAAAGTCATGACCGTTTCCCTCTCCCCCCGACCCCTCCCCCGCGCGGGGGGAGGGGAGATTCGTGAGTCGCATACGCGACTTTCACATTAACGGTCATGACTTTTCCAGACACCCCCGATCATGAAAGTCATGAATGAGGACAGCGCCTTGAAAATAATCGAGCAGCAAGACTATCTGGCAATGCGTGCAGGGGCATCGGTCATTGAAGCCGATGGATTTGGCGAAAAGGTCCTGCGACTGGCCGACGGAACGATGCTCAAGCTCTTTCGGCGAAAGCGGTGGTTGTCCTCTGCGGCCTGGTATCCGTATGCCCAGCGTTTTGCTGACAACGCCGCCGCGCTCCGCAAACGGGACGTACCCGTGCCGGAGATCATCGATGTCTTGCGAATCCCCTCGATTGCTCGCGATGCCGTGCACTACCAACCATTGCCCGGGAAGACGCTGCGTGAGATGTGCCGTGAAGGGCTGGATCCGGATACCGAACAAGAGCTGAAGACCGCCTTCACCCGTTTCGTGATTCGCTTGCATGAGAGTGGTGTGTATTTTCGTTCGCTACACCTGGGTAACGTGGTGTGCATGCCTGATCGGCGTTTTGGCCTGATCGACATTGCAGATGCGCGGATCGGCAGCAGTCGCCTGGGCAAGCACCAGCGCGTGCGCAACCTCCGTCGCTTGCAGGGCATTGCCGGCGAAAGCGAGTGGGTGGACTTCTTCATGGTGATCAACGCCAGAGGCGTTGTGGAACAAGGTCATGACTTTCATGATCGGGGATGCGTGGAAAAGTCATGACCGTTAGTTCAGCTTGCCCGCCACACCTTTCATGCCGTCTCGCAGCCCGCACCACATCATGCGCAGATTTGCCAGGCGGTTGGGTGCCAAGAGGCCGAAGAAGAAGAGCATCTGGAATAATCGCGACAGATCCGCTTGCCTCCATCTTTTCGGCATGTAGGGTCTACGACGAAGCAGAATGCTGTTGCGAATGATATAGTAATAGCGGAACGGAGAATGTAGCGGAACCTTGCGCCAGCGCAGGAACCAGATCGCCACTCTTCGCTCGCCGAGCGAGTGCCGCATGATGGCGTCACACACCCCGAAAATCCCGAAGCCCAGGGAGCGGGCTCGGAAACACCATTCGGTATCGACGTGGTCGATATACAGTTCCTCGTCCATTTTCCCGACGGCTTCGACGGCTACCAAGGGCAGCAGGGAGCCGGATGAAATCAGAAAATCCGTTTCCACAGTCCCCCCGTCCTCTCCGCAGTCGACGCGCTGGAACCGGAAGCAACGGGCTCGGACAAATTGCGATAGCGAAGCATCGCTGGCGTCGCGATAGCGTGGCCCGACCGCAGCCGCCATCAGGCCACGTTGGGCAAGGTCGAAATGAGCGGCGCGAAGCTTCATGACCGTCCCGAATTCCAGCTCACTGTCCTGGTCGAGCAGGAGCACAAATGCTGCTCCAAGCGAGCGTGCCTTATCCAGGCCGACATTGTAGCCAGCACCCAAACCGAGATTGTCCGCCTGGACCAGCACTTCGACATCGGCCCGGAAGTTCACACTGGCCTTGCCGATCCAGTCCTGGGGGGGATGGTTTCGAGGCGTTGTCGACGACGACAACGGTGGAAACCTGGCGTGCCACGGACTCGAGCGCAGTCAGCAGGGTATTTTGCGTCGGATTATGGGTGACCACGACAGCGACGACATCGGCGCAATATTCGCCCTCTGTCGGAGCGGACACAGGCCCCGAGGCAAGAGGTTCGGCGCGCATCGGTCTGTCGCTAGCGCGGCAGGAGCAAGCCCGCAATCTCGACGATATCCTTTTCCGACAGGACACCCGCTGACGTTTTCAACTGTAGCGTACTGACCAGGAGCTGGTACCTGGCCTGTGCGAGATCCCGTTTGGCAACGAACATCTGACGTTCGGCGTCGAGAACATCGGTATTGGTCCGAATGCCGGCCGCCATTCCACGCTTCGTTCCCTCGGCTGCCACCACGCTGGAATTGACCGCCTCCTGATAGGCTCTGACCTTGCTGGCACCCGTCTCGACCGCCATGAACTGGCGCTTGACCTCGACCAGAACATTGTCCACGGTAGCATCCAGTTCAGCCAGGGCACGCTCGCGGTTGGCCACCGCCTGCCCGGTCAGGGCATTGACCCGGCCTCCCGCAAACAGCGGAATATTGAGCTCTATGCCAAAAGAATTAGTGTTGATTTTCTGATTGAGCGTGTCGACCGTCTGATTCTCCGTTCGTACGTTACGCGCAACGAAGTCGACCTGCGGTAGATGGCCGGCGCGATTGCGATTCACTTCCAGGCTGGCCATCTCGTACGCCTTGCGCTGAGCGCGAATCTCCGGATTGTTTTCCTGTGCCAGCACGTTCCATTCGTCAAGCTGGCTCGGCTGTACGCCATTCGGCATGAAATCCGGCCGCAGAATCCAGAGTTCTCCCATTGGCGTACCGGTCATGCCTTCGAGTTTACGCATCGTCACCGCGACCCCATCGAGTGCGTCGGCGCGATTCGCGCGCGCAAGCTGAAGCCTGGCATCCGCTTCGGCAACCTCGGTCACGGTACCTTCGCCACCCTTCCGACGGCGCTCGGCAAGCTGGCGCTGCGCACCATAAGCCGTGATTTCCGCATCAGCCAGTGCCAGTTTGTCGAGGGCCAGCAAAGCATCAAAATAGGCGGCCGAGACCTTGACGGCCATTTCCGCCGCTTTCCGGTCAAACACCGCATCGCTGTAGGCGACCTGGACACTGCCCTGCTGGTAGCGTACGAAGCTCTCATAATTGAACAGTGGCTGCCGCAGAGCGATGGTGGTATACGTGTAGTGGTAATCCAGCTGCTGGGTCACATTGACCACTGTCGACGACCGATCTCCGGTGGTCTTCGAGTAAGAGCCTGCAATCGAAACATTCGGCAACAGGCCTGCCAGACCTATGTCATAATTGTACTGGCCGGCGTCCCGCTCGTAGCGGGCCGCCCGGAAGGTCGGATCGTTTTGCCGAGCCGCCTGATACGCGTCCAGCAGGCCTGCGCCGAGTACCCCCGAAGTCATCATCGCCAGCGCGCAGCCGGTCAGCGTGACAGTCCATTTTTTCATGCTCATTCCTCGGTCAATGCGGGCTTCGCCCGATCCAGCAGCGGCTTGACGATATAGTTGAGCAGTGTCCTCTCACCAGTCTTGATGATCACCTCGGCAGGCATTCCCGCCTTGATCTCGTGCGTCGTCAGCTTCTTCATCCCTTCCGGGGTCACCACCACCTGCCCGAGGTAGTATGGTGGCATTCTGCCCTGCGGATCGTTCGTCGCATCGGCGGCCACCTGGTCAAGCTTGCCCGGAATATTGGGCGTCACCTTCTGATTGAAAGCCGGGAAAATGATGTCCACCGGTAAACCCGGCTTGACCTTGTCGATCAAGGTGGTGGGAATCATGACATCGATACGCAATGGTTCGTTTTTTGGCACTACATCCATCAAAGGGGTGCCCGAGGCCAGCACACCGCCGATGGTATGCACTTTCAGACCAACGATGACGCCTTCCTTGGGGGCGCGGACCTCCGTATTGGCCAGGTCGAAGGCAAGTCCCTTGAGGCGGCTGTCGAGCGCGCTGACCTCTTTCTGGATCTCGGCCAGTCCGTTTTCGACCTCCTTGTGGTAATCCTGCTGGCGCGCCAGCATGCGCATCCGGATTTCGCCGATACTCCGCTGGGTACGCCCCAGATTTCCCAGATCCTCGGAGATCGCACCACCGAGTTGTGCCAGCAGCCGTTCCTGCTCGGACAGGCGGTTGCGTGGCAGGTAGCCCTCTGCCGCCATCTCCCGCAGGCCCTTCAGTTCCTCGAGCAGCAGCTTCGATTGCTGTTCCTTGGCACGCCGGGTGGCCTCCAGGCCGGTGGCAGAGGACTGCAGGCCCGCCAGCGTATTCTCCATGGCGCCAAGTTCAGCCTGCAGGGCAGCGCGGCGGGAACGCAGCAACTGCGTCTGAATGGCCATCGCACTGGCCGCTCGCGGATCGTCCTTGTACTTCAACAGATCTTCGGGGAAAGTGATCTCCGAACGGCCCTGAACATCGGCCAGCAGTCGCGCTTCGACGGCTTTCGCCACCAACCATTGGGCGCGCGCCACCTCATACTGCGAGCGTGCCTGTGTCGGGTCAAGTCGAAGCAGAACGTCGCCCTCTTTGACCTCGTCACCGTCCTTGATCAGGATGGCGTCGACCATTCCTGGAGCGAGGTTTTGCACCGTCTTGCGATTGCCGGTCACCACCACCTGCCCGCTGGTCGGCACACCCTGGTCCAGCGGTGCCAGGGCAGCCCACAGCAGGAAGCCACCGAAGCCCAGTCCGAGCACCCACAGACCGACACGCATCGGATGGCCGGTATCCATCGGCAGATCAGCTCCCCCTTCAAGGGTCATGGGCAAGGCCTTGGGCCCCTGGAGACGATTCAACATATTGCGAATAGCCATAACGATGGTCCTGAATCAGTAATTAAGCGGGTTGAGGAGTGAGAACGCCAGCACTCTGGACGGCTGTCCGCGGCTGCGTAGCAGCCATCACCTGCTGGCGTGTGCCATACGTCTGGATCACACCATTGTCCAGAACCAGTATCCGGTCGGCGACGGCGAGAATGTTCATGCGATGGGAAATGAAGATCACCGTCTTGCCCTGGGCCTTCAGATCCAGTATCGCGTGGATCAGCGCCGCTTCACCTACGTCGTCCAGATTGGCGTTCGGTTCGTCGAGTACGATCAGGCTGGGATTGCCATACAGCGCTCGTGCCAGACCGATGCGTTGCCGCTGCCCTCCGGAAAGGAAGCTGCCGGCCTCACCCATTGGCGTGTCGTAGCCCCGCGGGAAGCGCAGGATCATGTCATGAATGCCGGTTCTTTGCGCGGCTTCGATGACCTTGGTCGAGTCAATATCGCCGAAGCGGGCGATGTTTTCCGCAACGCTGCCTTCGAAAAGCTCGACGTCCTGTGGAAGGTAGCCAAGGAATGGTCCCAGTTCTTCCCGGTCGAGGCTTTCGATGTTTTTGTCATCGAGCAGAACCCGGCCCTGGAGTTCCGGCCAGATACCCACCAGGCAACGTGCCAGGGTGGATTTTCCGGAGCCGGACGGGCCGACGATGGCAATCACTTCCCCCGCGGGAAACTCGGCAGTGAGCCCCGCGAGGATGGGTTGTGCACGATTCGACGCTGTCGCCACGAGGTTCTCGATGCGCACTGAGCCGCGTAGCGCCTCGTGGATCAGGCCGGCCGGCCGCTCGGGATGATCGCGCAGCAAGGACTCCAGCGCTTCGAAGGCCTTGCGGGCCGATTGCCAGCCTGTCCAGCTACCGACAATGCCATCGATCGGTTGCAGGCAGCGGCTCATCAGTACATTCGCCGCAATCATGCCGCCGGTGGTCAGTTCGCCCTTGATCACCAGCAGGGCACCAGCGCCCAGCATCAAGGATTGCTGGCTGTAGCGGATGAACTTGCTCAAGGCCTGGATGCGCCGCTGCCGATCCTGTGATGCCGAATACAGAGACATATGCCGTTGATGGTGGCCCAGCCAGCGTTGCCGCAGGTTGCCCAGCATGCCCAGAGATTCGATGACCTCGGCGTTGCGCAACTTGCTGTGCAGATACACCGCCACCTTGACCCCGGCTTCCGAGGTCTTCTGCGTCGGGCCCTGGGTCACCCGGTGGCTGAAGACCGCCACCCCGGTCAGGATGCCGGCAAATACCAGGGCAAGGAAGCCCAGTGAGGGGTGCAGCAGGAACAGCACCAGCAGGTAAATCGGACTCCAGGGTGCGTCGAAGAAGGCGAAGATGCCATTACCGGTAATGAACTGGCGAACGTTGGTGAGATTGGAAAAAGCCTCTACCGGGTTGTCCCGACTCTGATTGAGATGCGATTCGAAGCAGGCATTGAACACCCGGCTGTTGAGTCGTTCGTCCAGGCGCACGCCCAGGCGAACCAGCAGGCGAGAACGCGACCATTCGGCAAAGGCGATCACGGCGAACAGAAACAGGACAATCAGGGAGACCACAATCAAGGTCGATTCGTTGCGGCCGGTCATGAACCGGTCATAGACCTGCAGCATGTAGATGGTCGGAGTCAGCATCAGCAGATTGATCACCAGGCTGAAGATCCCGACGACCAGGAATTCTCGCCGGAACGACCAGAGGGTGGCCGTCAGTTCGCTTCGCTGAAAAAAGGAAGGTGTTTTCATGGTGAGCCGTAGATCGTAGATGAATCTGGAAGTCGCTTGCGGACCGTTACGCGGCGGGGGCGGCAGCAAGACCAGCCGAAGGTGTGGCAGCCGGCGCCGCTGCCGCCTTGTGCAGAGCCGCCAGCACCTCGTCACGCGGCCCGGCGATCTGTACCTGTCCATCGCGCAACACCAGCATCAGGTCTGCAGCAGCCAGGACACTGGTGCGATGGGTGATGACGATCAGGGTGGTGCCTTGTGCCTTGAGCCCCAGCAAGGTATTCACCAGGGCCGCTTCGCCGGCCTCGTCGAGGCTGGAATTCGGTTCATCGAGCACGACGAATTTGGGGTTGCCATAAATGGCGCGTGCCAGCCCCACGCGCTGACGCTGGCCGCCGGAAAGAAAACAACCATCGTCGCCGATGAGCGTTTCGTAAGCGTCCGGCAGCGCCAGAATCGCCTCGTGCAGTCCCACTGCTCGCGCTGCGGCCACTACCTGATCCATGTCCACCTCCCCGAAGCGCGCGATGTTCTCGGCAAGAGAGCCACCGAAAAGCTCGATGCCCTGCGGCAGGTAACCGATGTGAGGCCCCAACTCCTCCTTGTTCCAGGGATGGACATCGACGCCATCGAGCCGTACCTTGCCGTTCGCTGCCGGCCAGATGCCCACCATCAGGCGTGCCAGAGTCGATTTTCCGGACGCCGAAGGGCCGACGATGGCCAGAATCTGTCCAGCAGGGACGCTGAAGGAAACCCCGCGGATGATCGCCACCTGACCACCAGGGGCCGAGGCGATCAAACCTTCCACCGCGAGCTGGCCCTTGGGTGCTGGCAGGGGCATGCCTTTCTGGCGCTCGGGCAAGGCCTGCAGGAGCTTGTCCAGCCGTTGATAGGCGTCCCGCGCAGTGACGACGCTCTTCCAGAGCATGACCACCTGCACCAGCGGTGCCAGTACCCGCGGCCCCAGCACCCAGGCGACGATCATCATGCCGCTGCCACCCGCCAGCTCTCCCCTGACCGACAGCCAGGCACCAAGACCGAGGAGTGCGGCCGAAAGGGTGGTCTGCAGCATCTTGGAGAGCGCGGCATTGGCGCCCGCATGATCGGAGGCTTCTGCCTGCAGGCACAGGAAGCTGCGCTGCTTGCTCATCCAGCGCTGATGGATGCTGCGCAGCATTCCCATCGCCTCGATCACCTGCGCGTTGCGCAGCGTGCCATTTGCATAGTTCTGGGCGGCGATGGCGTCCTTTTGGGCTGCGACCAGGGGAGGCTGGGTGTTTTTTTTCGGTGAGATAGGTCAGAAAGACCTGGAGGAGGGCAGCAAGCACCGAGATCCAACCGAGCAGCGGACTGATCATATAGATCAGAATCAGGAACAGCAGGGAAACCGGTGCGTCCATGAGAGCCGTGAGCGCTGGCGTCGTCAGGAACTCGCGGATGCTGCGCAGGTCGTTCAAGGCCTGACTGGTGCCACCGGGAATCCGGCGCAGGTTGGCTTCGAAAATCGCGCTGAACACCCGTTCCCGGAGCTTACGGTCGAGAGCCTGGCCGGCCTGATGCATGACCCCGCCGCGCGCCCATTCGAGCAACTCCATGACCACATAGAACCACAGCACGAGCAGGGTCAACATCAGCAAGGTACTGGAATTGCGGCTGTTGATGACGCGGTCGTACACCTCGAGCATGTAGCCAGTGGGCGCCAGAATCAGCAAGGTGCAGAAGACGCTGAAAAAAGCAGCCTTCTTGAAAAAGGGCTGCAGTTCGAGGATCGCTGCACGGAGTTCAGAGCGGCTTTCAGCAGGGGTCATGAGGATTCTCTCGGAGTGCCAGGAACTGCCGAATGGCCGGTTCATCAGCAGTGAATGAAAAAGTCGCCTTGGCGACCCTCGAATCTCCCCTCTCCGCAAGCGGGAGAGGGGCCGGGGGTGAGGGAAACGGTCATGACTTTCATGTTCGGGGGGGTCTGGAAAAGTCATGACTGTTGGGTAGGAAACGGTGCTCACGGCAGTACCGCCGTGGCTTGCTGGATCGCCGGAGTTTCTTCCGACTGGCTTGCGTGCACCACCACATATTCCGGCATCTCGGCTTCGAGGCCGAGCGGTCTTTCCGCGTCGGCGTCAAGCGCCGCCAACCAGAAGGAAAGCTGATATCCCTGCGGGGTGCGTGCCAGGACGATCTCCCGCAGCTTCTCGCGCTGGAAACGCAACTCATCCTCCGCTTGCAGCGTCAGCTGGAAACGCATGCGACCATCGAGGGTGTACATGGAGAGCAGGCCATCCTTGAGGCTGAGGGTATGCCGGTCGAAATAGACGGGGGCACTCGGCAGAAACTGCAGTAGAGGCAAGGGGCGATCCGGATGAGCGGCGGCGTTGAACGGGCTATTGGGATGTTGCAGGATCAGACGGCATGTACGCGAGACCGAATAGATCGCGTTGCAGACCATCTGCGACCCCACCTGAGGAAAACGCTGACGCAGGTCGTGGTAGGTGATGTGGTGCAGGGCCACCCGGTTCCAGCATCGGGTCTGCTGCACCACCGGCGCCAGCGCATTGCACAGTTCGGCGAACGCCACCTGCAAAGCCTGCAGGCGTGCCGTTTGCTCGGGCGTGGTGGTGAGGAGAATATGCAGCGGGGAATTCATATAGGAGATGTTATCACAATCTCCTATATGAAAACATGTCTCTGGAAAAAATAATGTGAAAGTCCCTTGACGCTCACGAAACCTGACCCTTTTTCGCGCAGCAGAAGTGATCCGGTCACTGCGCAAGGTTAGGCAGGTTAAACCTCGGCTAGGCTGTCCCGCCGACCGTCAAGCCGTCGATGCGCAGGGTCGGCTGGCCGACGCCCACCGGTACGCTCTGCCCATCCTTGCCGCAAGTTCCGACGCCGGGATCGAGACGCATGTCGTTGCCGATCATCGACACCTGATGCATCGCTTCCGGACCGCTGCCGATCAGGGTCGCCCCTTTGATCGGCGAGCCCAACTTGCCGTCTTCGATCAGGTAGGCCTCGGACATCGAGAAAACAAACTTGCCGTTGGTGATATCCACCTGCCCACCACCGAAATTGACCGCATAAATGCCCTTCTTGACCGATTGGATGATTTCTTCGACGCTCTTGTCGCCATTCAACATCGTGGTGTTGGTCATGCGTGGCAGTGGCAGGTGCGCAAACGACTCGCGGCGACCATTGCCCGTCGGGGAAACTCCCATCAGCCGGGCGTTGAGACTATCCTGCATGTAGCCCTTGAGGATGCCGTCTTCGATCAATACCGTACGCTGCGTTGGATTGCCTTCGTCGTCGATGTTCAGCGAACCACGCCGTTCGGCAATCGTGCCGTCATCGATGACGGTGACTCCCGGAGAGGCAACGCGGCTGCCGATGCGGCCGGCAAAGGTCGAACTGCCCTTGCGGTTGAAATCACCCTCCAGACCATGCCCCACTGCCTCGTGCAGGAGGATGCCAGGCCAGCCGGAGCCCAGGACAACGGTCATCGTACCCGCCGGCGCCGGGCGAGCGACGAGATTGGTCACCGCCTGATGCACGGCTTCGCGTGCATAACCCTGCAATAGGGCATCACTGAAAAAGCCGTAATCGGTGCGTCCGCCGCCACCCGCCGATCCCTGTTCGCGCTGGCCGGCTGCTTCGACGATGACCGTCAGCGAGACCCGTACCAGCGGTCGAATGTCGGCCGCCAGCCGGCCGTCGCTACCGGCAACCAGGACCACCTCGTATTCGCCGGCGAGATGCGCCATCACCTGCGTCACTCGCGGGTCCTCGGCGCGCGCCAGTGCCTCCAGGCGTTCGAGCAACTTGACCTTGCTGGCCGCGTCGAGCGAAGCGAGCGGATCCTGCGGCACGTACAGGCGATGCCCGCTGCTCCTCTTGAGCGCTGGTACTCGCCGTTCCTGCCCGGCCGTGGCAATCGCCCGAACCGCCGCAGCCGCATCGCCGAGGGCCTGGACGCTGATATCGTCCGAGTAGGCAAAAGCCGTTTTCTCACCCGACAGGGCGCGTACGCCGACGCCCTCGTCGATGCTGAAACTGCCGGCCTTGACGATTCCTTCCTCGAGGCTCCAGGCCTCGGAGCGGCTGTACTGGAAATAGAGGTCGGCATAATCGACCCGGTGCGCCATGATTTTGCCGAATACCCTTGTCAGGTCTGCGACGTCAAGACCATAGGGTGTGAGCAGGGTTTTTTTGGCCTGCGCGAGCAGGGTTTGAGCGTTTTCGTTCATTGATTTTCCATGGTTGCTGCCGTTTGGGTGCCGCTTACATGACACGGTGCCCGAGCGCCGGCAGACTGGTGCGGACTTCGGCGAGGCGGGCTCGTTCAAGGTCCGCGATGACGATTCCTGGTCCTTTCAGCTTGCGGTCGAGGATATTCCCCCAGGGATCGATGAGCATGCTGTTGCCGTGCGTCTCGCGCCCGTTCTCATGACGACCACCCTGTGCCACGGCCAGCACATAACACTGATTCTCGATCGCCCGCGCCCGTAGCAGAATCTCCCAATGCGCTCGCCCGGTGGTCTCGGTAAAGGCTGCCGGAATCACCAGCAATTCTGTGACACCAAAAGCACGATAAAGCTCCGGAAATCTGAGGTCGTAGCAGATCGACAGGCCGACCCGACCAAAAGGTATGCTGAAGGACACCGGCTGACGACCGGCTTCGATCGTCGCCCGTTCGTCGTAGTGCTCGGTACCCTGCCGAAAGCCGAACAGGTGGATCTTGTCGTAGCGCGCGGCGCGCTGGCCTCGCGGATTGTAGACCAGACTCGAATTGAGGACCTTGTCGGGATGCTCGGTCCACAGCGGCAGCGAGCCGCCGATCAACCAGACCCCGTGTTCGCGGGCTTTTGCCGCAAGAAAGTCCTGGATTGGCCCATGCCCATCGACTTCCCGCAGCCTGACTTTGTCGTCGTCACGCATGCCCATGATCGCGAAGTACTCGGGCAGCGCGAGCAATTCGGCGCCCTGCGCAACGGCCTCGTCGATGAGGCCAGTGGCAGTGCGCAGGTTCTCGTCGACGCGCGGCGTCGAAACCATTTGCAGCGCAGCGGCCCGCAGTGTCGGGACCGCTGCTGGGTCGGCTGGCAGATCACTGATGCGTGGGTTCATTGCGTACTCCGGTCGGGGTTGGCGGGGAATGGCAGATCAGGGGTAGGCACCGGGGTCGCCGAACGGGAGATCTTCTGCACCTTGGGGTCGTCCCATTTGCCGGTTACCAGATAGTCGAAAGCAAAGACCTTGTTGAGAGGCCCCTGCAGGATTTTATCTGCCAGCAGCGTGGCAATGCCGGCCAGCGGATTGATCACCGCAACCCCCAGGGCGGCGCTGCTGCCAAGTTCGGGCTGGACGGTTACCTTGAGATGTTGCGTTTCATTTTTCAGGTCGGCATCGCCACGCATCACCACGTGCGCCGCCGGGCCATCGATTTGCAGGCGCTGGGTGTGCATCAGCCCGCTGCTGACCGTCATTTTGCCGTGAATGCTGTCGAAAGCGAAACCGTCGCTGAAGATATCACCAAAATCAAAGCTCAGACGACGCGGCAGGCCTTGCAGACTGATCAGGCCGAGCAGCTTGCCGGCGCCGGGGTCGAGCTTCAGAAACTGACCCTTGCTGGCATCGAGCTGCATGTCGCCGCTCAGCGTCGCGTAGTCCAGTCGATCCGGGGCACCGTTCCAGCCGATTTTTCCCTGCATGGTCGCGCTACCGGCACGCACGGCACCGGCGTAGCCCAGCCGGTCGAGCAACTTGCCGACATCGCTGCACTCCAGTGTGAAATCGAGTTGCGTGCGGTTGGCCGCGCTGATCTGCCACTGTCCGCTGCCGGACAGCCTGGCATGGGGGTTGAGTAATTCGATCTTGTCGAGCCGCCAGATCCCGCCATCATTGTGTGCCTGCACATCGAGGCGCCCGAAGCGATGATCGCCGACGGTGAAGTCATCGACCACGATGTCTAGGGCGGGCAGATTCTTGAGCGCCTCGCCGGGTTCTGCGTCCTTGCTCACCTTCTCCGGACGGCGCCATTTCTTGAACTGCGCCTTCAACTTGCCGGTGCCCGATCCGTCCCAGACAAAACTGCCCACTGCCTGATCCGACTGTACCGTACCCCGCCATTGTGAAGTCGCTCCCGACACCCCCACGCTGACCCGGGTGTAGGAGGCGCCGAGCAGGATCACTTCGTCCGCCTTGAGATCGACCGAGACCGGCAAGCCGGAAGCGGAACCCGGCTCCTTGCCGCTGCTCTGCAGCAGCTCTTGCCAGTAGCCGACATCGAGCGTCGGGACGCTGATCCCGACGTTGAATCCACGTTCCGGCAAAGACGCCAATGGCCGCCCAATCATGATCGCCGCTCGTTCCGGAATAGCCTCGTCGCCCTGCTTGCGGCGGACCATTTGCATACCGAACACATTGCCGATGCTTGCGCGCAACTGCTCGCGGCGTATCGCTTCGGTAGCACGCATGGTGCCTGTCGGCAGCGGTGTCGTCTCGAAATGCAGGGCCAGATTTTCGCCGGCGCTCTTGCCGAGTGGCGCTGGCAGCGTGGATGCGACGCCGACCAGATTTGAGTCCAGCAGCAGCTCGACTTCGCGCTTGCGGACCCGCAGTTCGGCACGGTAGGTGGTGCTTCCGGACAGCTTGTCGAGCATCGCTAATTCCGCGCGTCGCCGCAAGTCGTCCACGGCCAGCGTGCCTTCGGCAATTACCAGCACCTTGCCGTCCTGCGATCCTCCGGTAATCCTGACCTGGCCACCGAACAGCTGGGCGTTGATCTCCGGTACGCGCAGGGTTTTTTCGGAGAACTGCAGGCTACCATTTACCTGCCGCAGAGGTGGCAGCGCCGGGTCGACATTCACCTCGTTGGCCAGCAGGGTGTAGGTCCCGTCGATCCGGGATTCCGCGAGCCGTGCCTCCGCCAGAGGAATCTCCAGCGCAATATTCAGGTGACCCTTGCCACTGGCACTCATGGAGTCGGTGAAGTGGTCGATCTGGTTCGCCACCGGACTCTGCCTGATGAACTTGAGAAATTCCGAAGTCTCTCCGTCGGCGCGCCCCTTCACCTTGAGGGTCGATACCGGCGCATCGAAGTCGGGAATCTCGGCACGTGTCTCGGTCAATCGGGCACCGAGAATCGTGCCGCGCCGCGCCATCACCAGCATTCCGGTCCCCTCGAAGCGAAGATCAGCATCGATTCCGCTGATCACCGGCCAGCCGGTACCGTAATCCAGCGTCACTCCCTGCGCCTTGACGGTGACCAGAAACTGGCCCTGCTTGCGGTCGAGAAACGGAAAATTCGCCAGATCGCCCTTCAGGATGAGCTTGGCTTCGCTTGCTGCCCCGGCCTTGAGGGCATCACGCAGCCAGTGACGTGCATCGACATTGATCGCCGCTGGCAGGTAGCGCCAGACGGCGCGCGCGTCGGCGCGGCTGAGTGTTGCCGTCAGGTCGATGCTGCCGGGCCCTTCAGCGTGCTTGCGGTAGCTCCCCTGTGCAATACCGGCTGCGTCGGGTCCGGCAAACTCGGCGCGCGCCAACTCGGCATCGAGCCTGCCCTTGCTGATTTTCCATTTGGCCTGTGCATTCAAGGTGTCGAGTGCGATCGATGATTCGGGAAAAACATCGGGCAGTTCGATGCTCACCTGCTGCGAACGCAACTGCACGGCACCACCCTGCTCGCTGGCCTCGAACGAGCCGGACAAGCCTGTGACGCCGAGGAAATGGCCAGCGGGTTTGAGTGCCAGACCATCAAAACGGCTTTTCAGCGAATAAGTCCGCAGGCCCTCGGCGTCACCCTGCCAACTGGCACGCAGATCACTGAGGCGGCCGCGTGGTGCGAAATCGTTCAGCAACTTCCTTGACCCTGCGTCGAGCGGCAGATAGGCCGCCAGTTTGGCGAGCGGACCCAGTTCCAGTGTGCCGGCCGTGGCACTACCACGCAGCGCGCTGCCGGTGGCGGCTGGGCGCTGCCACTCGACGTGAAAATCGGTCGGTTCGATATGAATGGCCGCTGCCGGGGAATCGCCTTCGATAGCGCGCGTCAGCAGTTCGATGCGACGCCCATCCAAGCTGATCCCGGTCGCTGCAAAGCGCGCGCCAATGCGACCGGACATGTGCTCGAGTTCGAGTGCCGGCAGATCCGTTGCCAGGCGCAGATTGACCGCGTCGAGCGAAAGGTCCGCCGTCAGTTCCTGCAGACTACCCGCAGCAAAGCCTGCCCAGGCGCGCACGGCGCCGCGGCCATATGGCAAGGCCAGTGGATAATCGATCCAGGTTCGCCAGACGGCCAGATCAGCATAGTCGATCTGGGCGAAGAGCTGACCTTTCCAGGAAGCCAGGTGCGCGCTATCCTTGCCTTGAAAATCGCCGCGCAGGTCGATCCTTGACGCCAGTTCGGCTGCTGGCAGGGCAGTCAGGCCGAAGCGGTGCTGGCGCCCATTGTTGTCGAGAGAGAGGTTCACGTCTTCGAGAATCAGCGGTGGCGCATCGCGCTGCGCGTCCTCCCAGAGCACTGTTGCGCCGTTGATGCGAATTCGCTTCTGGGCCAGCACCCAGTCTGCGAAACCGCTGTCGCTGTCCGGTTCGGCGATCGCAATTCCCGCGACAAACAAACGCCCGTCGCCATCGCGCCGCAGATGCAGCTTCGGCTCGGTGATCCGCAACAGGCGCAGCCGCAACTGCCGACGTGGCAGCGACGACCACGAGAGAATGCTCTCGACGCGAGTAAAGCTCAGTGCCGGTTGTCCCAGCGCATCGGCAATGCGCACATCGGAGAGGATCAGGTCGGGGTTGATTCCCTGCCAGCTGGCCTCGATGCGTCCAATGCCGACCGACAGGCCAAGCACCTGGCTGAGCTGGCGCTCGATTGCCGGCCGATAACTCTCGATGTTCGGCAGGATCAGATAGCGCAGCGCCAGAACCAGCAGCACAAAAGCAAAATACAGCAGCCACAAGGCACGCACCGTGATACGCCCCAGCAAACGCAGCTTCGGGTGCGAGATCACTGGCAGCAGAAAATGCAGGCGATGGTAGACCGCCGGGCGCAGTTCGTCCTGATGCATCAGATGCAGCCGGCGCAGCGAGACTTTTGCATACAGTCGGTGGGCGTCACTAGAATGTCGGGGTACCTGGTCAGACAACCCGTGATTGTAACGGCTTTGCCGTGCCTGATCAGTGCCGGTAGTGCCGGACCGGCCGGCAACCCCCTGCGAGAGAAGAATGGACACCATCAGCAATCATCCCACCGGCGCCAGCGTACTGGCACCACCCTGGCAGGCGGCGCAGACGCACAGCCGCTACCTGCGCGATCTGCTCGCCGTCCGCCCGGAGATCGCCAACTGGCTCAAGGAACACGCCACCTCGCCACTCACCGCCCGGCAAATGACCGACTTTCTTGCCTCCGCCGCACCGAACAGCGACGAGAGCCTCAAACGCGCCCTGCGCCAGTTGCGCCAGCGCGTGATGGCGACGCTGATCGTCCGCGACATCGGCGGTGTGGCACCCTTGAGCGAAGTCGTCGAAAGCATGACCCAGCTCGCCGATGTCACCACCAACTTCGCGCTCGGCTTCGTGCATCGGCAATTGTGCGAGCTGTTCGGCGAACCGCTCGACAGCCATGGTGAGGCTCAGCGGCTGCTGGTTGTCGGCATGGGGAAACTCGGCGGACGTGAACTCAACGTCTCGTCCGACGTCGATTACATCTTCGTCTACCCCGAGGAAGGACAGACCGCGGGCGGTCAGCGACGCATTGACAACTACGATTTTTTCCTGCGCCTCGGCAAGCGACTGATCGGCACCCTCGGAGATCTCACCGGAGACGGTCAGGTATTCCGCGTCGACATGCGCCTGCGCCCCAACGGCGACTCCGGGCCGCTGGTCGGCTCGCTCGGTTCGCTCGAAAACTATTTCATTACGCAAGGCCGCGAATGGGAACGCTACGCCTGGATCAAGGCCAGGGTCATGAATGAAGGCGTCAATCTGCAGCAAGAATGGCGCCAGGCGTTGCAGGACAGCGTACGCCCCTTCGTCTTTCGCAAGTACCTCGATTTCGGCGCCATCAACGCGATGCGCGATCTGCACGCACAGATTCGTCGCGAGGTGGCCAGAAAGGACATGGCCGAGCACATCAAACTGGGTCCTGGCGGCATCCGCGAGATCGAATTCATGGCGCAGGTCTTTCAACTGATTCGCGGCGGCCGCGAGCCGGCCCTGCAGATCCGGCCGACCTTGCAGGTCCTCGCGCTGCTCGCCGAACGTCAGTTATTACCGGTCGAGACCGAGCGGGAACTGGCGGCTGCCTACATGTTTCTGCGCCGTCTCGAGCACCGTCTGCAGTATGTGCGTGACGCCCAGACGCACCGGCTGCCGAGTACCGAAGCAGATCGCCTGCAGATCGCCGAGTCGATGGGGTTTGCCGACTGGCCGGCCTTCATGGCGACTCTCGACGCCCATCGCGCAACCGTTGGCCGGCACTTCGAGCTGGTCTTTTCGGAACCTGAAGAGGGCCGACACCCGCTGGCCGGAATCTGGGAGGAGGCAATGGCTGGCGACGAGTCCATCGAATGTCTGTCAAATCTGGGGTTTCGCGCGCCGCAGGCGCTGCTGCAACGTCTGCAGAGCTTTCGTCAGAGCGGCCGCTACCTGCAACTGCCGGCGAGCAATCGCGATCGCCTCGACGCCCTCGGCCCACGCTTGCTCGATGCCGCTGCAGCGACGACGACGCCTGACGCCACCTGGCAGCGCGGCCTCGATTTCCTGGATACGATCAGCCGTCGCGGCGCTTACCTGGCTCTCCTGCAGCAGTATCCACAGGCGCTGAGGAAACTCGCCGAACTGATCGGCAGTTCAGCATGGGCTGCCGATTACCTGACCCGTCACCCGATCCTGCTCGACGAACTGCTCGATTCGCGCATTTTCGATGTCAGCACCGACTGGCAGCGCTTCCGGCAGGATCTGCAGGCGCGCCTAACGCAGCACGTCGGCGACGTCGAGCGCGAAATGGACATCCTGCGCGAAGCCCATCACGCACAGGTCTTTCACTTCCTGGCCCAGGACATCGCTGGTCTGCACAGCGTCGAACACCTCGCCGACCGGCTCAGCGAGCTTGCCGACATCATGGTACAGACGACGCTGGAGCTCTGCTGGCAAACGCTGCGGCAGCGACATCCGCATCCCGAGCGGCGACCGCGCTTCGCGGTCATCGCCTACGGCAAGCTCGGTGGCAAGGAACTTGGCTTCGCTTCGGATCTCGACCTGGTCTATCTGCACGACGATCCGGAACCCGACATCGGCGAACTTTACGCGCGTCTGGGGCAGCGCATGAGTACGTGGATGTCAACCCAGACGCCGGCCGGCATGCTCTTCGAAGTTGATCTGCGTCTGCGCCCCAACGGCGATTCGGGAATGCTCGTCTGTCCGATCGAAGCCTTTCGCGACTATCAGTTGCAGCATGCCTGGCCCTGGGAACACCAGGCACTGACGCGCGCCCGCTTCTGCGCCGGTGACCCGGCGGTCGGCGCACAGTTCGAAGCCATCCGGATAGAGATCCTGCGGCAGCCGCGCGATCTCGCCACCCTGCGTGACGAAGTCCTGGGCATGCGCAAGCGCATGCTCGATCAACACGCCTCGCGCAGTGAAGAAGACTTCGACATCAAACATGATCGCGGCGGTCTGATCGATGTGGAGTTCGTCGTCCAGTATCTGGTTCTCGGCCATGCGCACAAGCACGCCCGACTTTGCGGCAACCTGGGCAACATCGCACTGCTCGGAATTGCCGCCGAACTCGAGCTGATCCCGGTCGAACTCGCCGCACCGGTGCAGAGTGCTTACCGCGAGTTTCGCCGCATGCAGCACGCCTTGCGGCTCAATGCCAAGCGTCGGGCGCGCGTCGAACGCAGTTCGGTCAGTCGCCGCATCGAAGCCGTTCGCGCACTCTGGGAGCGGGTATTCGCCACGCCGTGAACAGCGCGCTTGGCATCCTGATCCGTGGTTGCAAGAAAACTGATGGGTATCAAGGCGCAGGGCAGATCAACGCAGCGGTGGGGGCGGCGGAGTGCCAAGCGGTGGCGGTGTCGATTGGCGCACCCACCGTTCAAAGGCTCACGCGCCACGAATGACTGGGAACTGTGGGACAGGATCGACATCAGACACTGTGTTGCCGCCGGCAGTTTCTGGTACGCTTCTGGCGAAAGAACCGGAGGCGTCAATAACCAACCTGAATCAGGGTGCGATCATGCCACAATTTCCACGAAGCGCCATTGGCAACCTGGCCGAACTGGAGGAAGGGCAGATCGCGCTCTCGGGTTTTGTCGTTCAACATGACAAAGGCTTGTATGTTCGGCTCTCGCGACTCGAATCGGCGACGGCTTTTGCCGACTTCGTCAATCGCGTGATCGCGACAGGCCTGTACTTCCGGGGGCTTGATTACCCGCAGTTCCTTGCCCTGCTTTTCGACAATCCCATCGGTAGTCGCGACGATGCTGGCAAGGAAGTTTTTCTGGCTGCCGACATCACGAGTTTCCGACCGGAACGTCAGGCGCTCTACAAGGCTTGCCGGATCACGCCTGGCGAGGCGGCCTATCTGTTCGAACCGCTGTATTGCGAAGCGCAGAGTGATCCGGAACTGCTCGATCAGGGCGACCATCCTGCGCGTTCTGCCAAGGGGCAGCAGCGCTTCGAGACACGCATTTTCCTCGACATCGACGAATTCATCGCCGCTGCGTGGGCGAAGGGAGTGCGTTTCGGGATCGACGTCGCGGCGGTGCGCGAAGGCATCGAGCTCGAAAAGCCGGAACTGCGGGTGGTCGCTCGTGACCGGCCATACGTCCCCGGCAAGGATGCCGAAATCGTCGAGCTGGCTCCCGGGTTGCACCGCAATAACGCACCGCGGCGGCTGCTTGGCGACCGGGTCGATCTGTGTCAGTTCGAGACGCGTTACCCTCAGGTCGCCGCCGGTCTCCGTCTGATAAAAAAAAATCCCGCGCCAGGCCGGCGTGGACGGGCGTGACATTTCCGGCATTGCGCTGCCGGCATCGCAACCCAAGGATTTCGATCTGCAGAAGCTGGCTGGCCCCGGCACCCATGTCAGCCGGGAAAAGGATGGCGAATTCCTGCTGGCGTCGGTATGCGGCTTTCTCAATATCGATCTGCGCAGCAATCAGTTCTCCGTGACCGATAAAATCGTCAGTCATGAAGGGGTGAGCGTACGCACGACCGGCGACCTCCTGTTGACCGGCGAGGAGTATGAGCAGTACGGCGAGATCCAGGAGAAGCGCATCGTCCGCTGCCGCAGCATTACCGCTTACGCCGATGTTTTCGGCAACATCCTTTCCAGCGGTGGGCTCGTCTGCCTGAAACACAATCTGGTCGGCGGGAGCGCCAGCAACGATCAAGGGGACATCTTCGTCGAAGGACGGGCTTCCGGATCGACGCTGATTGCGCAACACGGCTGCATCAATGTGCAACGCGCAGACAACTGCTTGATCCTGGGTCGCAAGGTGGTCGTCGGGCAGGCGACCAACTGCGATATCGTTGCCGAAGAATTGACTGTCGAGGTTGCGGAAGCCTGTGCCCTTGCCGGCAGGAGCATGCACCTCGGCGTCGCCCGTTCGCGCCGGGAACTTGAAAACGTATTGCTGGTGTTACTGCCCGACCTGTCGTCTTATGAGGCAAGGATCGCCGCCCTGCAACTGCAGCGTGCCTTGCTCGAGAAGGTGATTACCGAATCTCGTACCAGGATCGATGCCTTGCGTGGCGAGAAAGATGTGGCCAGATACCTGCTGGTCGGCGGCAAGTTGCGTCGCCATGAACTGACGCTGAACGCGGAACAGCAGTTGAGCTGGCGCCGACTCTCGGAACTGGTCGCACCGGCCCTGCGGACACTCTCGCAACTGTCTGATCTGGTCAAGGAAAAGGATGCGGAGTGGCATGCGCTGGAAGCACAAATCAACGAGGTCGTCGCTGCCCGAGATCAGTCCTGCAACGGTCTGGCCTGTACCGTCGAGCGTATCGAAGGGGAGACGCGCATCCGTGCCATGTTGGTCCGATTGGCTGATCCGCCGCTCACCGATCTGCCACACAAGGATTTGAAAGCGCGCCTGCGGAAAACCGATGCGGCGACCAAACGGCTTTTCAGCGGCTCGACCGGGCGCTTTTCCTGGGTTTACAGTTGATCACCAACGAACGATGATGTGGTCTGCCTGAGGCGTCGGTTCTTGCTCCGTGACTACTACTTTTACTGTGTGGACGAGGACTTTGGTCCGTTCTTCCTGAAGTTCTGCTCGTACTTTCCGTAGTCGAGACTGGCCGGGCTAACGGTCATGACTTTTCCAGACACCCCTGATCATGAAAGTCATGACCGTTTCCCTCCCTTGCAGGGCGCATTCCGGCTTGCCCGCCGGAATCGTTCGATGGGCGCAGAGCATGCTCTGCGAATTCCCCATCTCACCCCCCGACCCCTCCTACGCGAGGTGGGGGGGGGAGGTTCGCGAGTCGCTGACGCGATTTTCACATTAACGTCGGAATCGACGGTCTGCATTGTTGAGCGGGCAGACCGGTGAGTTCGGGAACGTGACCGGCGTCCGGTCCCGGGTAGCCAGCACTCATAATTATGTATTTCGCCAAAAAAGCCAAGGCGTTCTGGTGTAGAATTCCTTGCCAGCTACGAAGCCTTGCCATGCTCGCAAATCCCCCCAGGACCATTGATGCCGCTGCCTCCATCCTCTGCCCAACGCACCCGCATGCATGTCCGCAACATTCAACTCGATGGTTACAAGCGGGATGATGCTCGCTGGGATATCGAGGCGCGACTGATCGACACCAAGGACCACGACTATCCGCTCTCGTCGGGTTTGCGGCAGCGTGGCGAAGCGGTGCACGACATGTGGGTGCGGGTGACCATCGACCATCAGATGAATGTTCTCGACGCCGTGGCCTGCACCGATGCCATGCCTTACATGGGCTACTGTGATCGGATCACCCCGGATTACGCGCAACTGGTCGGTCTCAATCTCTTTCATGGTTTTCGCACGGCAGTCAAGAATCTGTTCCGTGGCACGCGCGGTTGCTCGCATCTCAGCGAGCTGTTGATGTTCCTGCCGACCGCAGCGCTGCAGACTTTTGCCAGTGACGTACTCGATAACGACGATAGCGCGCACAAGCCCTATCAACTCGACCGTTGCCACGCACTGGAATCGCATTCGGACGCAGTACGGCGCTATTACCCGCGCTGGTACCGTGGCCAGAAGCCCGGGTAGGACGTCCTGCCTGTGGTTCGTTACGTTTCGCAACCTTAACTCAAGCAAGGAAAGCGCATGAAAATTCACGAATATCAGGGCAAGGAACTCCTGAAGAAATTCGGCGTCGTGGTTCCGCGCGGGGTGTTCTGTCCGTCCGTCGATGATGCGGTCAAGGCAGCCGAAACCCTGGGGGGCAAGGTCTGGGTGGTGAAGGCCCAGATCCATGCGGGTGGTCGTGGCAAGGGCGGTGGCGTCAAGGTGGCCAAGTCGCTGGACGAGGTTCGCCAGTATGCCAGCCAGATCCTGGGCATGCAGCTCGTCACGCACCAGACCGGTCCGGAAGGCCAGAAAGTGCGCAGGCTGCTGATCGAAGAAGGCGCAGATATCCGTAAGGAGTATTACGTCGCTGCGCTGACCGACCGTGCGTCGCAGAAGGTGGCGATGATGGCATCCTCGGAAGGGGGCATGGATATCGAGGAAGTGGCCCACAAGACGCCCGAAAAAATCCTCAAGGTCTTCATTGACCCGGCGGACGGGCTGACCGACGCGCAGGCGACCGAACTGGCCACCGGCATTGGCGTTCCGGCCGAGTCCGTTGGCAAGGCGGTGGCGACGCTCAAGGGCCTCTACCAGTGCTACATGGAAACCGACGCCTCGCTGGCCGAAATCAACCCGCTGATCCTCGAAGGTAACGGCGACATAAAGGCCCTTGACGCCAAGTTCAACTTCGACTCCAACGCCCTCTATCGACAAGCCGAGATCGTCGCTTACCGCGACCTGGACGAAGAGGATCCCGACGAAGTCGAAGCATCCAAGTTCGACCTCTCGTATATCTCGCTCGACGGCAATATCGGCTGCCTGGTCAATGGCGCTGGCCTCGCCATGGCGACCATGGATACCATCAAGCTGTTCGGCGCCGAGCCGGCCAACTTCCTCGACGTCGGCGGCGGTGCAACCACCGAGAAAGTGACCGAAGCCTTCCAGATCATGCTCCGAAATCCCAAGGTCAAGGGAATTCTGGTGAACATCTTCGGCGGCATCATGCGCTGCGACACGATCGCCACCGGCGTCGTGGCAGCAGCCAGGGAAACGCATCTCTCGGTGCCGCTGGTGGTCCGCATGAAGGGGACCAACGAGGACATCGGCAAGAAGATCCTCAGCGATTCGGGTCTGCCGATCATCACTGCGGATTCAATGGCTGATGCCGCCACCAAGATCGTTGCTGCGGTCAGTTAAGGAGCCACCATGTCGATTCTGATTAACAAAGATACCAAGATCATCACCCAGGGCATTACCGGCAAGACCGGGCAGTTCCATACCGAGAAGTGCCAGGAATACGCCAACGGCAAGAACTGCTTCGTCGCCGGCGTGAACCCCAAGAAAGCCGGCGAGAGTATTTTCGGCATTCCGATCTATGGCTCGGTCAAGGAAGCTGCTGCCCAGACCGGCGCGACCGTCTCGGTAATCTACGTGCCGCCGCCAGGCGCTGCCGCAGCGATCTGGGAAGCGGTCGAAGCGGACCTCGATCTGGTCGTCTGTATTACCGAAGGTATCCCGGTGCGCGACATGCTGATCGTGCGCAACAAGATGCTCAAAAAGGAAGCCGCCGGCGGCAAGAAGACGCTGCTGCTCGGGCCGAACTGCCCCGGACTGATCACTCCGGATGAAGTCAAGATCGGCATCATGCCTGGTCACATTCATCGCAAGGGGCGCATCGGCGTGGTTTCACGCTCAGGCACGCTGACCTACGAAGCGGTTGGGCAGTTGACCGAAATCGGTCTCGGCCAGTCGTCCGCGGTGGGTACCGGTGGTGACCCGATCAATGGCCTCAAGCACATCGACATCATGCGCCTGTTCAACGACGATCCGGATACCGACGCGGTGATCATGATCGGTGAAATCGGCGGTCCTGATGAAGCCGACGCCGCCGTATGGTGTAAGGCGAACATGAAGAAACCGATCGTCGGCTTCATTGCCGGCGTGACCGCTCCGGCGGGCAAGCGCATGGGCCACGCAGGTGCGCTGATTTCGGGCGGTGCGGATACCGCTGATGCCAAACTCGCGATCATGGAAGAGTGTGGCTTCAAGGTGACGCGTGATCCATCGGTAATGGGCAAACTGATCCAGTCGCTGATTTAGGGCGCCTGTGCTTGCCTGAAGTTCCGGCAAAAAGGGCAGACTCCGGTCTGCCTTTTTTTGTTTGTACTGGGACTGTGATATTTGTCGGTAAAATCGCCACTGCAAGCTGTAAGCTGCTTGCGGCGGAGAGCCCGCACTGATCGTTTGATCCGAGGTTCCGGATTGGAGGCAACGATGCCACTGTTTCTGAGTGAAGAAGATGTTGAAAAACTGCTGACCATGCCGCTGGCGCTTGCGGCAGTCGAGGCTGCACACCTGGATCTCGCGTCGATGCAGGCCTGCGATGTGCCCCGGCAGCGAACGCGTCTGCCACAGACGACGCTGCATATCCTGCAAGGGGCATTGCCGCAGCTCGACGCCATCGGGTACAAGGCCTACACCAGCAACCGCTCAGGTGTGCGCTTCCTGGTCCACCTGTATCGTGCGTCAGACGGCAGCCTGCGGGCTGTACTGGAAGCCGATCGTCTGGGCATGATGCGTACTGGCGCGGCATCCGGCGTCGCGACGCGCTGGCTGGCCAGACCCGATGCCCGTGTGGCGGGCGTGTTTGGTGCCGGCTGGCAGGCGGAAGGGCAGATCGAGGCGATCGCGGCGGTGCGTCCGCTGCAACGGGTGAAGGTCTATGCACGCCATGCCGGACGCCTGGCGGCCTTTTGTACCAAGATGTCCGAACGTCTTGCGCTCGAGGTGATCGCGGCGGCTTCACCGGAAGAGGTGGTGCGTGGCAGTGATATCGTGAGCACGGTGACCACTTCGGCGACACCGTTGTTCAATGGCGAATGGCTTGCGCCGGGAACGCACATCAATGCTGCCGGATCGAATTCACTGATCCGCCGGGAGCTTGGCGAGGACGTCCTCAAACGTTGCTCGCCGATCGTCGTCGATAGCCTTGCAACGGCGCTGTGTGAGGCGGGTGATCTACTGCCACTGCTGGAAAAAGGGCGCCTGCAGGCTCGTCAGCTCATCGAACTCGGCGACGTCATTTGCGGTCGGCAGACAGGGCGTTCGACGCCTGAAGAAATTACCCTGTTCGAGTCGCAGGGCATGGCTGTCCAGGATCTGGCGCTTGCCGTACGCCTTGAGGCGCTGGCACGTGAGCGCGGTCTCGGTGTCGAATTGCCTTATGGCGGGTAGTATGGACCCCTGTCGCCATGCTTGAGGATGGCCTGCAGATTGCCTCCGGGCTTGCTGATCAGTGATGGGAGAGGATGTGACAAACACTCTTTTGGGGGCGCTGGAAATCGCCTTCCGTACCGACCCCGGATTGGTCAGGGGGACAAATGAAGATTCAGTGTTTGCCGATGCCGATCAAGGGTTGGTGATCCTGGCCGATGGGATGGGGGGGGTACAATGCCGGAGAAGTCGCCAGCAGCATGGCGACGAAGCTCCTGTCGGCCAGGCTGGCAGCGGCTTTCAAGGCGACTGCCGCGTACCAGACTGACAGCCGCAGCGGACAGATGTTTGCACATCGTTGCCTCAAGGAACAGATCGAGGCGGTGAACTTTGCGATCTATCAGGCGTCGGAAAGTCAGTCGAAGTTCGGCGGGATGGGCACCACGCTTGTCGCTGCCGTATTTTGCGATGATCAGGTGGTCGTCGCACATATTGGCGACTCGCGACTGTATCGTCTGCGGGGCGAAGAATTCATGGCCATGACCCATGACCACTCCGTCCTGCAGGAGCAAATTGATAGTGGCCTGATTTCGGCTGCAGACGCACGTTATTCGTTGCAACGGAACCTGGTGACGCGTGCTGTCGGCGTCGATTCAGAGGTCGAAGCCGAGATCCATGTTCACCCGGTGCGGCCAGGGGATGTGTACCTGTTATGTTCCGATGGTCTCTACGACCTGGTCGAAGATGTGGAAATTCATTATGCCCTGGAGATGTTCTCCGTCAATCTTGATCTTTCTGCCGCGCAACTGATCCAGATGGCCAACGACAATGGTGGGAGCGACAATATCTCGGTGGTTGTGATCAAGGTTTTGCATGCGTTTCCGGCCGCCAAAAGGGGTTGGTCCAGACTCTGGTCATGGCGCAATTAAGGACGATGAAGGCGATGGCAAAGCTCATACTCAGCATGGATGGTCTGGTTCTGAAGGAAATCCCGCTGCTCAAGGAGCGGGTGAGCATCGGCCGCAAGGCACATAATGACATTCAGATCGACAATATGGCGATCAGCGGTGAACATGCGGCGGTGGTGACCATTCTCAACGATTCTTTTCTTGAGGATCTCAACAGCACCAACGGAACGTTGGTCAACGGTCAGCCGGTCAAGAAGCATTTCCTGAAGGATAACGATGTCATCGAGCTTGGCAAGTACAAGATGAAGTACATCGTCGATCCGCTCGCACCGAACGAGGTTTCACCCTATGACCAGACCACACAGCCGCCGCGGTCGGCACCTGTGCAAAATGTTTCGAGGGTCGCTGATGCGACGACTTCTGCCAGTGCATCGCAGCCTGCTCCGTCGGCACCCGCCGCCGCCTCGGCGGTCATTCAGTTGCTCAGTGGTTCGAATGCCGGCCATCAATTGCAACTGACCAAGACTTTGACGACTCTCGGCAAACCTGGTCAGGTGGCGGTGATTGCCAGACGACCGAACGGCTACTTCCTGACCCACGTCGAGGGGGCATTCCCGATGTTGAACGGCCGTGCTGTTGACGCCCAGGCTCGTCATCTGAAGGACCATGACCTGATCGAGATTGCCGGGGTGAAGATGGAATTCTTCCTCAAGCAGTGATGGGCAATCGTGTTCTCTTCGGGCCAAGCAGCACGGCTTTCTTTCCTACCATAACGGGCAGATTCGGTAAGCAGATGAATCCGGTGACTCCACCATGAGAGTCAGGGTTCTCGGCTGTAGCGGAGGCATTGGCGGACATCTTCGGCGCACCACGGCGATGCTCGTCGACAATGATCTGCTCATCGATGCAGGGACGGGCGTCGCTGATTTGTCGCTTGCTGAACTGGCGCTCATCGACCATGTTTTCCTGACTCACTCGCACCTCGATCACATCGCCTCGCTGCCGCTGCTGATCGATTCGGTCAGCGACTTGCGCGACAAGCCGCTAACGGTCTACGCGACGGCTGCGACACTCGACATCATCGGCAGGCATATCTTCAACTGGGCAATCTGGCCAGATTTCAGCGTGATCCCGAGCCGCGAGAAAGCCATTATGCGCTTCCAGTCCATCTGCCTCGGGCAGTCGGTGCGGCTTGGTGAGAGAACGATTACGGCGCTTCCTGCAGAGCACACGGTTCCCGCAGTGGGCTATCAGCTCGACTCGGGGCTGGGCAGCCTGGTCTTTACCGGCGATACGACCGCCAATGATGCCTTCTGGCCGGTGGTCAATCGTATTGCCAACCTGCGCTATTTGCTGATTGAAACGGCTTTTCCGAACCGCGATCAGATGCTTGCCGAAATCTCCAAGCACCTCTGTCCGAAGATGCTGGCGAATGAACTGAAGAAGCTGTCAATCCCTGCAGAAATCTATATCAGTCATTTGAAACCCAGTCAGATCGAGCTGACAATGGCTGAAATCCAGGCCTGCGCCGGTGACTTCAAACCGAGGATGTTGCAGAACAATCAGGTTTTCGAGTTCTGATGAAATCACGAAAAAGTATGCACCTATACATCAGCGTTTGATGGCAAACATCCACACTTGGACTGGATGCTCCGATGCGAAGGGCCGCGAACTCGTTCATTGTGTAGTAAAACTGTCGGGAATTTTTACACTGCACACAATAGATGCGGGCTTGTGGACTTCAAGTCATTGGTTTTATGTGAAAAATTTTTTTTGGCACACTATGTGCTTGCTTTTTCACCGTCCGACCATTGCTGCATTGGTGCCGGCGAAACCAGGGGTATCACGTTCACGTAATTCTCATCCCGATTGGGGGGAACCCGTCGAAATTGCGGTACACGTACACGGAGGTTACAGATGACTAAAACAGGAATATTGCTGGCCGGGATGGCGCTTTCAATGGCGCCTCTCGCCGAAGCGGTGGTCATTCGCTCGGCAGTGACCACCGGTGGCGCCGCAGATCCCACCTTCAACGCGCTCATCAGCTCA
The DNA here is from genome assembly GCF_012940005.1 of Candidatus Accumulibacter contiguus. Lineage (GTDB taxonomy): Bacteria > Pseudomonadota > Gammaproteobacteria > Burkholderiales > Rhodocyclaceae > Accumulibacter > Accumulibacter contiguus. The sequence continues at coordinate 43,856 of NZ_SPMX01000025.1, forward strand.
TTCCGGAGCGATCTGGGCGGTGTGCTCAATCCCCCCGGAGCCTGTGCGCCAGGGCCCTGTACGACAGGCAGACGGGAGATCAACTGGGATGCGGTACCAGCGGGGGCTAGTTCGCCGAATGCGTTTCCGGGTAATTTCTTCAATGGTACGACCGGTGTCCAGCCAGCTGGCCGGATTCGCGGGGCTACATTCTCCACGCCAGGGACCGGCTTTCGTGTGAGCGCCACCGAGTTCTCCGACGAAGCGAGCTTCGGCCCTGCCGAGTTCGATGCATTCAGCCCGGCGAGGATGTTCGCCAGCATGGGGAGCAATATCACCGATGTGACCTTCTCCGTACCGGGAAGTCCGGGGCTGGCAGCGACGGTGCGCGGCATGGGCGTCGTCTTCTCCGACGTGGATTACACGGGAAGCGCGTCGCTGGAGTTCTTTGACACCAGCGACGTGTCGCTCGGGCTATTCCCGGTGGAAGGTGTCTTCCCGACTGCAGACGGGCGCAACAGCCAGGGCTCATTCTCGTTCCTGGGCGTCTCGTTCGACGCAGGCGAGAGAGTCGCGCGTGTGCGCATAGTCTCGGGTGCGCACGGCATTGACGGCAACTATGTTGGCCTCGATGATGCGGTGGTCATGGATGACTTCATCTATGCAGAGCCGCAGGCGGTGCCTGAGCCACTGACGAGCGCCCTGGTCGGTGCAGGTATTGCAGGGCTGATCGCTTTGCGGCGGCGCCGCTCGGCGTAGGGCGGTTCGATACCCTGACGGCCATGACTGTTACCAGGGCCGTTGTATGTGGAAATCAATCCTCGCCATCGCCGTTGGATCTGCGCTCGGCGCATTATTGCGCTGGCAACTCGGGATCAAGCTCAATGCTCTTTTTCCGACCATTCCACCCGGAACGCTGGCTGCGAATCTGATCGGTGCCTACGTGATCGGCCTGGCGATCGCCTTCTTCGCCTCGTTCTCGGCGCTTTCCCCGGAATGGCGCTTGTTGGTGATTACCGGTTTCTGCGGCGGGTTGACCACATTTTCGACTTTTTCCGCCGAACTGGCGACGCTGTTGCAGCAGGGGCGTGTGTTGTGGGCCCTCGGTATTGTCGCGGCGCACGTCGTGGGCTCAGTGCTGATGACTTTTGCCGGCATTGCCACCATCGTCTGGGCGAGGAATTCGGCCTAACGGTCATGACTTCTCCAGGCACCCCCGATCATGAAAGTCATGACCGTTTTCCTCCCTTGCAGGGCGCATTCCGGTTTGCACGCCGGAATCGCTTGATGGGCACGGGGCAGGCTCCGCGAATTCCCCATCTCGCCCCCGACCCCTCTTCTGCTTGCGGGCGAGGGCAGGATTCGTGAGTCGCTGATGCGACTTTCACATGAATGCTGCCAGTCCGCAGTGGAAATGGCGTGACGAAGAGGATTCAAGGAGAAGGAGACAAGGATGGAAGGCTCATTTCTGAGATTCTATGTCAGCGAAAGGGAGGAACTTCACGGCGTTCGGCTCTGGGAGTGGCTGCTCGAGCGAGGCAATCAACTCGGAATCCGGGGCGGTTCGGCGTTTCGGTCGATTGGCGGTTTCGGACGACGCCATGCCCTGCATGAAGATCATTTCTTCGAATTGGCGGGAAGCGGCGGTATCGAGGTCGAGTTCGTGGTCACCGAGGAAGAAGGGCAACGTCTGCTCGATCTGATTCGCCAGGAAAAATTCCGTATCTTTTACACACGCATCCCGGCCCACTTCGCCATCATCAATCCGGACGCCAAAGACCCGCCTGGGATGACGACTGACGATTGACGCGGCGGCCCTGAACATGTTCGGAAGCTTGCGCGAATTGCCACGAACCGTCTGGCTGCTCGGCCTGGTGAGTTTTTTCAACGATTCCACCAGCGAACTGATCTACCCGCTGCTGCCGATCTACCTCGCCTCGGCACTGATGGCCGGCCCGAAGGCGCTGGGCATCATCGAGGGAATTGCTGAAGCAACGGGTAGTCTGCTCAAACTCTTTTCCGGAGTGCTCTCGGATCGTCGACGTTCGGCCAAGCCCTGGGTGGTCGGCGGCTATGCGTTGGCTGCGATCGCGCGCCCGCTGCTGGCCTTCGCCACTTCCTGGCCGATGCTCCTGTTGCTGCGCTTTGCCGACCGGGTCGGCAAAGGCCTGCGAACTTCGCCGCGCGATGCGCTGCTGGCGCTGACGGTGGATCCGGCCAGGCGCGGACTGGCTTTCGGTTTTCATCGTAGCCTGGACAACGCCGGGGCCGTCGTCGGGCCACTGCTGGCAGCCTGGCTGCTCGCCGAACGAGTGCCATTGGCGAACATCCTTGCGTGTTCTATTTGTTGCTGGGGGTGAATCCGCAGCCGCTGCTACTGTGGCCACTGTTCGCATTCTACGGCCTGTTCCTGGCGGCGACCGAAGGGGCAGAGAAAGCCCTGGTCGCCGACCTGGTCGGCAAGGAAATGCTGGGCACCGCTTACGGCTGGTTCAACCTGACTGTGGGTCTTCTGCTGCTGCCTGCCTCGGTAATCTTCGGCTGGTTGTGGCAATCCGTTTGTCCGCTCGTGGCTTTTGCCTTCTCTGCGGCCTGTGCTTCGTTGGCGGCGCTTCTGCTGCACCTGTGGGCACTGCGGAGTTGATGAGGATACGCATTTTCAGCGAAGCGTGACCTGATGGTCCTGCAAGGCCGCACGCTGTTGCCGGTAAACGGCATGAAAAATGTTCCAGTCGCCATCATTCCAGCCGTCGGTATGGCGCAGCAACTGATCGAGATCATGCTTGCTCACGCGCTCACGGCGGATGCCCTTGCGCAGCTTTTCCAGATCGATGAAACGCACGTCACTTTCCTGATAGGTGTTGCCCATCGCCGGTGTGCGCCGGACGAATACATGCTTGCCGTACAGGCAACTGTGTTGCAGGCGATGATGATGGAGGCGAGCGCAGGCAAGGGCAGTGGCCGTGATCAGGGATTGGCGCTGCGACTGCTCGTCATATGCAGCCACGGCATTCCACTCATCGAGGCTGATGAAGCTGTCGAGCGCGCGCGTCACCAGAATCGCGCGCCAGCGGCCGGGCTCCAGCCGGTCGCCGTAATAGAGCGCCTCGACCGCGCCGACTTGGTGCGCGCTGAGGCGCAGGATGTTCCGGTACTCGCGGTAGAAAGTCGGGATGCCGCGCCAGGGGTGACGCAACGTTCGGCACAGGTGGTTTTCCTGTCGTTTCAGGAAAATGGCGCTGCCATCATCGAGCACATGCCGGCTGACACCACTCCAGCCGCCACGGCGTTCATTCGGCGCTTCATGCCAGTCCGTGCTGAGTGACCACAAAGCTTCGAAGTCAGCGAGCTGGCTGGCGCCCAGTTGCTCGCGCGCCAACTGGTCCGGAAATAGATCACGAGCTTTCACCGGGCACGATTTTACCGAGAATGCCGTGCCATGCGCAGGCTAGACGGCTTTCTTGCGCAGAACATAGGTGCGCCACATGAACAGGCGCGGCAGGAAATCAAGGTGGCCGACGATCTCGAAGCCGGCATCACGGCACTCACGTTCGAACTGGGCACGCTGCACGATGAAACGGTTGTCGCTCTTCTCGCCATTTTGCTGGCGCTTCTGTTCGAGTCTGCGGCGGCGCCAGGCCTTGTAGTTGCCGTCGACCCACAGCGACAGCACCACCGTATCGCGGGTCACACGACGGAATTCCTGCAGCATCGCAAGGCGGTTGGCCGATTCGCCAATGTGGTGCATGAGGCGAATCGAGAAGATGCAGTCGACACTGTCATCGGGCAGTGTGATCTCGAAGGCGGAACACTGCAGCAGGCGAAAACGCCGCACTACGGCCGGGTCGCGCACTTTTCTGGCGACTTCGAGCATGGCTTCGCTGTAATCGGCAGCCAGCAGCTCGCGTTGCGGGTTTTCGGCCAGCATCGACCAGAAGCGTCCCGTGCCACAGGGCAGGTCAAGCACCGACGCCGGGTTGCCGGCCAGGGCCAGGGCGCGGGCGGCCATGCGGTGCTCCATGCGGTCAGAGAGCTTTTTCTCGTTGTGCTTCTGAAAGTACTCCTGCGAATGGGTGTCGGTATACTTGTCCGAAAAGGACAGGTGAATGGCCGGTTTCTGCTGGTCGCTCATGTCTTCGCTTGGAGTGGGCGCCGTGGTGCGGCTGGTGTGCGGTGGGGTATCAAGCATACCATAGAGCTGGCCGTCGGCACCGCCGACTCCTCGCGCTGACGCCTTCAGAGGGCTGCGGTCAGGTGAGAATCAGGTTGTCGCGATGGATGATCTCGGGCTCGTCGATGTAGCCGAGAATGTCTTCGATCTCCTGGCTGGCACGGCGCGCGATACGCCGGCCATCGCTGCTGCCGTAGTTGACCAGGCCGCGTGCCACCTCTTGGCCTTCGCTGGAGACACAGGCAACCGCTGCACCACGTTCAAAATCGCCCTGGACCGTAAGCACGCCAATCGGCAGGAGACTTTTCCCGTCCCGGAGCGCATCGATGGCGCCGCAGTCGAGAACCAGTTTGCCATTGAGCTGCAGATGGTCCGCGAGCCATTGCTTGCGTGCCGTGAGCGGCTGGGTTTCCGAGACCAGCAACGTTCCGAGCGGCTCTCCACGTGCCAGTCGAACAATCACGTCAGTCTCTCGCCCGCTGGCGATGACGGTGTGCGCGCCACTGCGTGCTGCGCGTTTGGCGGCGATCACCTTGGTGATCATACCGCCCTTGCCGAGTTCGCTGCCGACGCCGCCGGCCATCGCTTCCAGGGCGGGAGTTCCGGCAAGTCCTTCCCTGATCAGCGTGGCGCTTGCGTCCTTGCGGGGATCGGCGGTGAACAGGCCTTGCTGATCCGTGAGGATGATCAGGCAATCGGCTTCAACGAGGTTGGCCACCAGCGCGCCGAGCGTGTCGTTATCACCGAACTTGATTTCGTCGGTAACGACAGTGTCGTTCTCGTTGATGATGGGCACGACGCCGAACTGCAGGAGGGTGCTCAGCGTTGAACGGGCATTGAGGTAGCGCTTGCGGTCGGCGAGGTCGTCATGGGTGAGCAGGATCTGCGCGGTATGCAGGTCGTAGCGGGCAAAGGCGCGTTCATACACCTGTGCCAGTCCCATCTGGCCGACAGCCGCCGCCGCCTGCAGTTCATGCACGGCGCGCGGGCGTCTGTTCCAGCCCAGACGTTGCAGGCCGCAGGCAATCGCTCCGGAAGAGACGAGAATGACCTGCCTGCCGGTTTGGCATAGCTCGGCGATCTGCCTGGCCCACTCGTCGATGGCAGCCAGATCGAGGCCTTCTCCGTTGTTGGTGACCAGCGCCGAGCCGACCTTGATGACCATTCGGCGGGCAGAGGCGGTACGGGTGGTGGCCATTTCAGGAGGTTTGCCGGTCTTCGAAGAGATCGTCCGGAAACTGCGCGGCGGCAGCTGTCGGGACGGCTGCGGGGGAAACGCGTGGCAATCGGTCCAGCGCCTCCTGGAGTTTTTGCGTCAGCAGGCGACAACCGTCGCCGCTGATGGCGCTGATGCGGAAGCTCGGGGTGGCGGTCATGTCGGCCTGTAAGGCCTGCAGAAATTCGGCAATACGCTGCTCGCGCTCGTCCTCCGGAATCAGGTCAAGCTTGTTGAGAACCAGCCAGCGCGGCTTGCTGGCAAGCTCCGGGTCGTATTTTTCCAGTTCACGAACAATGGTCATTGCATCTCGGACGGGGTCAGCCTCCGGGTCGAGCGGCGCCAGATCGACAATGTGCAGCAGCAAGCGCGTGCGCATCAGGTGTTTGAGAAAGCGGATGCCCAGGCCGGCGCCGGCAGCGGCGCCGTCGATCAAGCCGGGAATGTCGGCGATCACGAAGCTCTTGTCCTGGTCCACGCGTACCACGCCAAGATGCGGTTCGATGGTCGTGAACGGGTAATCTGCCACCTTTGGACGGGCTGCCGAAACGGCCCGCAGGAAGGTGCTTTTGCCGGCGTTGGGCAGGCCCAGCAGGCCGACATCGGCCAGCAGGCGCAGCTCGAGCCGCAGGTCACGCTGTTCGCCGGGCTCGCCGCGCGTGCATTCGCGCGGTGTGCGATTGACGCTCGACTTGAAGTGGATGTTGCCGAGGCCGCCACGGCCACCTTTGGCCAGCAGCACTTTCTTGCCGTCCTCGTCGAGGTCGGCAAGTATTTCGTTGGTATTGACATCGGCGATGAGCGTGCCGACCGGCACCCGCAAGGTCAGGTCCTGGCCGCGTTTGCCGTAGCAGTCGCTGGAACCGCCGTTCTCGCCGCGCTTGGCACGAAACCTGCGGGCATAGCGGTACTCGATCAGGGTATTGACGTTGCGGTCGGCAAGCACGTGCACATTGCCGCCGTGTCCGCCATCGCCGCCATCCGGGCCACCTTCGGGTTCGTATTTCTCGCGCCGGAACGAGGCAATGCCGTTGCCTCCGTCGCCGGCACCAACCAGAATTTTCGCCTCGTCGATGAATTTCATGCGCGCTCCCTATCGCGAGATTGCAAAGCAAAAAGCCCTACCGGCAAGGATAGGGCTTCGTGCAGGGCTGCCTGGCCTTGACCGCTAGCGCTCTTCAGACGGTCACCGGGATGATGCTGACCGTGCGCCGGTTCAGCGCTCCCTTGATCGCGAACTGCACGTGGCCGTCTATCAGCGCGAAGAGGGTGTGATCCTTGCCAATGCCCATGTTTTCTCCAGGGTGGTAGGCAGTGCCACGCTGGCGAACGATGATGTTGCCGGCGCGTACCAGTTGACCGCCGTAGCGCTTGACGCCCAGACGTTTTGCTTCCGAGTCGCGGCCGTTACGTACGCTGCCGCCTGCTTTCTTGTGTGCCATGAGTCAGATTCCTCTCAAGTCAGGCCGAAGCTTCGGGCGCAGAGCCATTGGCAATGGCGTCAACGCGAATTTCGGTGTAATTCTGGCGATGCCCCTGATGCTTCATCGAATGCTTGCGACGGCGCATCTTGAAAATCCGGATCTTGTCGTGACGACCATGCGAAAGCACAGTGACCCTGACCGTGGCGCCGCTGACGGTCGGCGTGCCGACCTGCACGGTTTCGCCTTCGCCAACCATGAGAACCTGATCAAGGGTGAGTTCTGCGCCAACTTCTGCCGGTATCTGTTCTATTTTCAATTTTTTCGCCGCTGACAACTCGATACTGCTTGCCACCGGTTTTTTATGACCGCGTACATGTTGGACTCCAAATAACGAAGCGAAGAACCGCATATTTTACGTGTTGTTCACTTTATCGTCAAAGGGTTTGGCGGTGTAAGATGAACTGCCATGAAAGAACTCTCTCTCACCTACCAGTATGAACGCCGGCGCTCCTCTTCCCTGAAGTGGTCGAACTGGTATTTATCGATCCTCAAGCTGGCGGTGGGTCTGCTGCTGGTACTGTTGATCGCACTGCTGTGGCTGCTGCACCGCAATGAAATCGATGAGCAGCGCTCGACGTTGATTGCCGATGTGCTCTGGCTTGAGCAAAGCATGCGTTTTCACCTCGAGGGCAATTCCGAACAGCTGCAGCAACTCGCACTCGACCTGGCACGGGCAAGAAATCAAGGGGAAATCTTCGCTCTGCGGGCTCGCCACATCCTCAAGAACAACCCCGAACTTCGGCAGTTGCTGTGGCTCGACGCAGCCGCCAGAGCCATTCACGGGATGCCGACGCAAGGCCTGCCGCGGGCGAGGCAGGAAGCGCCTGGCGAAGACCCCCTCAAACGATCGATCGAACTGGCCCGCCTAGGCAAACCGATCTACAGCGATGCCTACCGGACGGCCGAGGCCAGCCAGTTCGAGGTGTATGTGCCGATCTTTGATGATGGCCACTACCACGGTACCCTGCTCGGTGTCTATTCGCTCAATGGCATGCTCAAGCAGCAGGTTCCCTGGTGGTTCGCCGAGAAATACCAGGTGCGCATCGTCGACGGCAACGGCAGTCTGCTGGCCAGCAAGTCAAAGATCGACGCCTCGTCGACAACGCTCAGCTACCCGGTCAGCCTTGATCCACCCGGCTATGGCATGGTGCTCCAGGTGACGGCCTATCGTGGTGCAGACAACCTGGCGCAAACCCTGATTGCGACGCTGATCATCATTCTCGCCGCAGCGGTTTTCTGGAGCCTGTGGGCGGTACGCGGGCTGATCCAGAGGCGCCTGTTCGCCGAACAGGCGCTGCGCTCGGAATACGCTTTCCGCAAGGCGATGGAAGATTCTCTGGTGATCGGCATGCGCGCGCGCGACCTCGACGGCCGGGTGACCTACGCCAATCCCGCTTTCCTGCAGATGGTCGGCTTCAGCGCCGAAGAACTGATCGGCAGGGAGCCGCCGATGCCCTATTGGGCGCCGGAGGAAATGGAGCGGACCCTGCTGCTCAACAACCGCGTACTGCAAGGCAAGGCGCCGCACGAGGGCTTCGAGATTCGTCTGATGCACAAGGACGGCAGCCGTTTCGACGCCCTCATCTACGAAGCTCCGCTGATCGACGCGGATGGCCGGCAGACGGGCTGGATGGGATCGATCATCGACGTTACCGAGCGCAAGCACGCCGAGGAGCTTGCCCGCCAGCAACAGGAAAAGCTGCAGGTCACCGCACGCCTGGTGACCATGGGTGAGATGGCGTCGACGCTGGCGCACGAGCTGAACCAGCCCCTGGCGGCGATCACCAGCTACAATGCGGGCTGTCTGAACAAGCTCGAGTCCGGCAATTTCACTACCGCACAGCTCAAGGAGGCGCTCGGAAAACTGGCTGTGCAGGCGCAGCGGGCAGGCCACATCATCCGCCGCGTGCACGACTTCGTGCGCAAGAGCGAACCCAAGCTCGCCGCCTGCGATCTCGCCGAAGCAATTGATGACAGCATCGGCTTCATCGAGGGGGCAGCCAAGAGCCGCGGCGTGCGTATCGTCCGCGAGATCCAGGGCATGCGCCCGGAATTGCTGGCCGATCAGGTGATGATCGAGCAGGTTCTGCTCAACCTGATGCGCAACGGTATCGAGGCAATGGCTGAAACCCCGGCCCATCGACGGCGCCTGACGATCAAGCTTGGCCAGCTGGAAAATCATATGGAAATCCGGGTTATCGATCGTGGCCCCGGCATCCCGCCGGAGATGGAAGAAAAACTGTTTACTCCCCTGTTCTCGACCAAGGCGGACGGCATGGGCATGGGACTGAACATCTGTCGTTCGATCATCGAGTTTCACCACGGCCGCCTCTGGGTCGAGAGCAATCCCGAGGGCGGCTCGATTTTTGTGATGACGCTTCCGATTGGCCGGCAATGAGCTCGCACGCCTATCTCGTCGACGACGACGAAGCCATCCGTGACTCCCTCGGTTGGCTGCTCGAGTCACGCGGCGTCGCCTGCCTGAGCTATCCATCGGCCGAAGACTTCCTGGAGATTTGGCAGCCTTCGCTTGCCGGTTGCCTGCTGCTCGACATCCGTATGGAGGGGATGAGCGGTCCGGAACTGTTTGACCTGTTGAACGAGCGCGGCAACCGCCTGCCGGTGATCTTCCTGACCGGTCACGGAGATGTGCCGATGGCCGTCTCGGCGCTCAAGAAAGGCGCTTTCGATTTTGTCGAAAAGCCCTGCAACGACAACGAACTGGTCAATCGCGTCATCGAAGCCCTGCAGCTCGACAAGAACCAGCGCGCCGCGGCATCGGGTGCCGATTCGGTCAACACCCTCTGCAGCCGCCTGACGACACGCGAGCGACAGGTCATGGAAAGGATTCTCGCCGGCAAGCTCAACAAGGTGATTGCCGACGAACTGCAGATCAGCATGCGTACCGTTGAAGTACACCGTGCCAATCTCTTCGAAAAAATGGGCGTCAGGACTGCTGTCGAACTGGCACAACTCCTGGCCGGAAAGCGTTGACCAGGCTGCGCGGGCACCCTGCGCTCAGCGCTGCGAGAACAGATGACCGGCGGGCGGCGGCACTGCCCTCTGCCAGGCGAGCAGCAGTCCAGGCTCACCCGGAGGACAGGCAAAGGCCGCATCGGCGCCGATCCCGGCCACCCAGACCAGGCGCTCACCACACCACAGCAGCGGCAGGCGGAGCCGTTCCCAGGGTGGCACGGCGGCCTCCTGCAGCAGTTTCTTGAGGGTTCTCAAGGGTCGCTGCGGGTCCGGTTGCAGACGTTCACCGCCTTGCCGGGAAGTCAGCCGGAGCGGCGCGCCGGCCAGCCTGTGGCGGTTGATGCCGGCGCCAGTGGTCGGCGTAAATGTGACGCGGTCAGCACCCCACGGCAGTTCCTCTTCACCACACCAGGGCACGTCGCCTGCGGGAACGGCTGGACACTGGCGAAGGACATGCAATTCTCCCCGGTAGGCATGGATTTCTCCATCGGCTGAGCGGATGCAGGTTTCCGAAGCCGTATCGACCGTAGACAACTGGCGTAATGCCTCGTCGAGCCAGCGTGCATCGGGGCCGCGAAAGCCCGCCGACAGCAACTCGAAGCGCAACAGGTTGCGCGCTCTTGGCGTGCTCAGCGAATTGAAATAGGCAAGATCAATGCGCCCTGATGGCATTGCTGCGGCCGCCCGATCGGCCTGCGCCAGTTCTTCGAGCAGCAGTGCGGCTTCGGCGAAATGGTGCCCGGCACGTGCCAGCGCATTGGCAGCACCGGGAAACTGCCCCTCGATGCGCGGCATCAGCTCGTGCCGCAAGTAGTTCCGGCGGTAGCGCAAATCGCTGTTGCTCTCGTCTTCCACCCAGGTCAGCGAGTGCTCTTGTGCGTAAAGCGCGATCACCGCAGACGGCACCTCGAGCAACGGACGAATCAGACGCGGACCGTCGCGCTGATGCCGTTCCGCAGGCATCCCGGCAGCTCCGCTGACGCCGGCACCGCGCAACATCCGGAACAGTACCGTCTCGACCTGATCGTCGCGATGATGTGCCAGCGCCAGCCAGTCTGCAGAACAGTTCGCAAACACCGCATGGCGCAGGCGCCGTGCCGCGGCTTCCAGCCCCTCGACGCCAGCGCGCGGCACCTCGATGCGAACGATTTCGAGAGGAACGCCGCAACGCGCGCAGAAGTCGGTACAGAATCCAGCCCAGGCGTCGGCGTTGGTACTCAGACCATGATGGACATGCACTGCCGACAGCTCGAAAGCCGGGTTCGACGAGCGCAGCTCAGCAAGCGCGTGCAGCAGGACCAGCGAGTCGCGACCACCGGAAAGAGCGACACACAGGCGGGCAGCGGGCACCACGCGCACTGCGAGGAATGCCGAGAGCGTCTGCTGGATCTGCCGGACTGCTGCCGACGCGGAATACTCAGCGCAGTGCCGGCGCTTTGACCCGACCATAGGCCATCAGGCGGTCCAGGCGTGCCTTGAGCAGATCGGCAGCGGGTAGTGCAGCCAGTTTCTGCAGCGCTTCCTGCAGCGCCTGCTTGAGGTTCTGCGCCATCGCCTGATGATCCCGATGGGCGCCACCGGTCGGTTCATTGACGATGCGGTCGATCAAACCCAGTGATTGCAGGCGGGGCGCGGTGATGCCCATGATTTCGGCAGCTTCGCTCGCTTTTTCGGCACTCTTCCAGAGAATCGAGGCACAGCCTTCGGGGGAAATCACCGCATAGGTCGAGTACTGCAGCATCTGCACCAGGTCGCCGACGCCGATCGCCAGCGCCCCTCCCGATCCCCCCTCACCAATGATGGTAACGATGATCGGCACCTGCAATTCCGCCATCACATAGAGATTGCGCCCAATCGCCTCGGACTGGCCACGCTCTTCGGCGTCGATGCCGGGATAAGCGCCCGGGGTGTCGATGAAGGTCAGCACCGGAATGCCGAACTTCTCGGCCAAGTGCATCAGGCGCATCGCCTTCCGGTAACCCTCCGGGCGCGGCATGCCGAAATTGCGGAAGATCTTCTCCCTGGTGTCGCGCCCCTTCTGGTGGCCGATCACCATCACCGGATCGCCGTTCAGGCGCGCCAGGCCACCGACAATCGCGTGATCGTCGGCAAAAGCCCGGTCGCCGTGCAGTTCCTCGAAGTCGGTGAAAATCAGACGCAGGTAATCGAGCGTGGAAGGTCGTTGTGGATGTCGTGCCACCTGGCAGATCTGCCAGGCCGAGAGCCTTGCATAGATCTCACGGGTTAGGGTCTGGCCTTTCTGCTCGAGACGCGTGATGGCGTCGGAAATATCGACGGCAGAAACATCCTGCGCAGAACGCAGCATTTCAATCTTGCCTTCGATCTCGGCGACCGGTTGTTCAAAGTCGAGAAAACTGGTTTTCATCAAGGGCAGTCTGCAAGCGTACGGATCTGAAAGCGCCCTATTCTAACCTGAAAGGCCTGCCGCTCGCCTGCCCAGCGCGCCAGCTCGGTTCAGTATTCAACGGGGACCGGATCGAGGCTGCGCCAGAGATACCAGGTCGCCACCGAACGCCACGGCCGCCAGCGCTCGCCATGCTCGGCAAGCAGACGCCGCCCCGGACGCTCTCCGGCATAATAGTGAATGGCCACGGCTTTCTGCAGGCCGAGGTCGTCGAGGGGGAAAACATCGGGACGCAACTGATTGAAGATCAGGAACATCTCGGCAGTCCACACACCGATGCCGCGCACCGCGGTCAACTCGGCAGTGATCTCGGCGTCACTCATCGTCGACCAGCGATTGGTGTGAATCTGCCCGCTGACGAAATGCCGAGCCAGATCCACCACATACTCGACTTTACGCACCGACAGCCCGCAGCCACGCAGCGTCTCGGCTTCCATCGCGAGCAGCGCGACCGGAGTCACCGCCGGCAGGGCTGCCAGGAAGCGCGCCCAGACACTGTCGGCGGCTTTCACGGAAATCTGTTGTCCGATGATCGACCGCAGCAGGGTCACGAAGGGGTCGCCACGCGAAACCAGCGTCTTACCGGCAAAACGCTTCACGAGAGCGGACAGCACCGGGTCAAGCTGCGCGAGATCGGCAGAAGCCTGCTGCCAGTAGCTGGGAGTCATGACCGTTTCCCCTCTCCCCAAGCCTCCTCCCGCGGGTAGAGAGGGGAGCCCATCGACAAGGCTCAGGGTAAATTCGTGAGTCGCTGATGCGACTTCCACATTAAACGTGGAGTGCCGCTGAGCGGGTCTGGGTCAGGCTCTTTTCCGGTCTTTTTCGCGGGCTCTTTCTTTGGCCTTGCGACGGTTCGCATCGACCTCGGGCGGGCGATAGACGAGAACCGGGACGCTGGAGTGGGTCAGTACCCGGTAGGTTTCACTGCCGAGCAGTAGCGAGGACAGACCACCGCGGCCATGTTTGGACATGAAGATGAGATCGCAGTTGTGGTCCTCGGCGGCGTTCACGATCGCCTCCCACGGGCTCTCACTCACCACCGCGAGCGCCGTGCACGCGACCCCGGCATCCTTGCACAGTTTCTTGATGAAACCGAGGTACTCCTTGGCTTTCCCTTCGCAACCCGAAACCATCTGCGCGAGCACGGCAGGCTCCACCATATTGCCATAACTCTCCGATTCCTGCTCGGTCGGCTTTGCGTACAGGGCGGTGATGGTGGCATTGGCTGCCTTGGCAAAGTCAACCGCGCGTTGTGCGGTATCTCGGGATAGTTGGCTGCCATCGGTCGGCAGCAAGATATGCTGAAACATCCTCGTTCTCCCTCGGGTTAGCGCCATTCAGTAGCCATCGACGCGCGTGATGATAGCCCAATTCCACCCAACAACTACAAATCCGTCTGAAAAAAGTAGTCCGCAGCGAATGCGCCGAGCCGGCACTTCGCGAGGAATATGGCGGAGTCCGGCCTACAGGCTGCCTGCTGCATGTGGGCTGGCCCTACTACCCTATTCCTGCATGGCCATGAGCTCCTTGTCGGCGTAGCGCAGGCGCAAGGCCAAGACCTTGGCAAGCTCCTCGACCAGGGTGCACGCCAGGCGTTTGTGCTCTTCCCGGAGTACTTCGAACTGCTCGCGCTGCAGCACGAAGAGTTCGGTGTCTTCGAGCGCCGTCGCATCGTTGAGGCGGGTCATCTGCGACAGAAATGCCATGCCGCCGAAGAAGTCGCCGCGCCCGTAGGTCAGCGAGTGGTGGCCGCCCTCTTCGACCGGGCTCGGCAGAGTGATGCGGACCGCGCCCTTGCGAATCAGGTAGAGCTCGTTGCCGGGATCGCCAAAAGAGTAGACCTTCTCGTCCTTGACCAGCGAGCGTCGTTGCAAGGCCGCTTCCAGGTCGATCAGTGTCTCCTCCTTGTGATCCTTGAAAAGTTCGAGATCCTTCAGTTCCAGTGCCGTGATCTCGGCCGTCGGTGCCATACCCTGGCCCTGGTCCAGGATCTGGTCTTCAACCCACTCGACGGCATCATCGAGTTGACCGAAGACCTTGACATGGTCGGTCATGCTGGTCAGTTCCATCTGGTCGAAGAACTCGGCAATATTCCGGCCATTTGGCAGGGTATGCGAGAGGCTGCTGAAGATCAGGAAAGCATCGCGTTCGATCAGCGAATCGCGGATCTGGCTCAGCAGATGCACTGCCGTGACATCGACCGACTGCACGCGGCGCATATCGAGAACGATGTACTTGCGTTTGCCGAGTTCCGGTTCCAGTGCCGTGTACAACTGATCCTTGGTCCCGAAAAAGAGGCCGCCCTGCAGCTCGAGAATGACCGACTGGTAACCCTCCTTCTCGAGGATGGCCATGTCCTTGCGCAGGCGGACACGCTTCGAAAAACGGCTGCCACCGTCCATTTTGCGACGGATCACCGTGCTGCTCAGTTGTTCGCGAATGAACAGGAACATCGCCAGCGCGACACCGACGCCGGAGGCTGCGATCAGGCTGTAACCGACCGCCACGGCGACCACCACCACGATGACGATGAAATCCATCAGGGTCCACGGCGACTCGAGCAGATGCAGGCTGTGCCGGTCGATCATGCGGATGCCGACGACGATCAGGATGCCGGCCAGCGCGCCGACCGGAATCCAGGCGATGAATGCTCCCAGAGCCAGAAAAGCGATCAGCGACAGCACGCCTTCGACGACCCCGGAGACGCGGGTCTGGCCACCACTCGCCAGATTGACCAGCGTCGCCCCCATCTGGCCGGCGCCTGGCATGCCACCGGCACATGCGGAAGCGACATTGCCGAGGCCCTGCGCGATCAGCTCGCGGTTGGAATCGTGGCGACTGCGGGTCAGGGCATCGAGAACGACGGCGGTCTTCAGCGTGTCGATCGACAGCAGAACGGCGAGCGTGAAGGCCGTTCCGAGCAGACTGCCGATCTGGCTCAGCTTCAGTTCGCCGATTTCCTGCCAGCGACCGGTGATCGCCTCGAACATGCTGGACGCCGTTCCCCCAAGCGGACCGATGATCAGCTTGTTATCGGCAATGACCCACAGCGACTCATCGACCGTGGCGAGTCCGAAATAGCTCAGCACCCCGGCCAGCAGGCCGAGAATGGCCGCCGGCACAACGCGCGTGAGCATCGGTGCGGTGATCATCACGCCGGCCGTGACGGCACCGATGAGCGCGCTCTGCCACTGCCACAGTTCCGGTGAGATCAGTGCCCGCCACCACGCCGTACCGCCGGGAACACCCAGGAATTTCGGGATCTGACTGCCGATGATGATCAGGCCGACACCGGTCAGATAGCCGCTGACCACCGGAAACGGAATGTATTTGATCAGGCTGCCGATCCCCATGAAACCCAGGAGGATCTGCACCAGCCCGGACACCAGGCCAAGGGCCGTCAACATCAGCACGATCGACGGCGCGGCTACCCCGTGCTGCACGAGTTCAATCGCAAAGGCCGAGAGAACCGCTGCGGCCGGCGCGCAGGGAGCGGTAATCAGACGATTGGTACCGCCCAGCGCCGGGGCCACGAGTCCGAGAGCGGTGGCACCGAGAATCCCGGCCAGAGCGCCCAGGCCGGCATACGACGGCCCGATGGCCGCATAGATGGTCACGCCAAAAGCGATCGCCGACGGCAGGGCGACCAGCATTGCCGCAAGACCGCCCCAGAAATCGCCGACCAGCTTGTCGTTCTTGAACTTGATTGCCAGTTCCATCTCAGGCTCCCTTCAATCCCTCATGAAAAATGCCGCTGCAGACCAGACGGCCCGCTTGAGCCCAAGCGACGCAAAGCAATGCGGCCCAGGCTACCCAGCCTGGGCCGCGTGCGATGTTAACACGATTGGTTCTTTTTTAGCGGAAGGTGAAAAGACCGGCTGCTGGTCGCCGGGCAAGCAGTGAACGCAAAACGGTCTTGCCCGAACACTATCGGGCAAGACCGGCTGCGCCATTGGAAGCGGATGCAGAAGACTCAGTGCGAATCCCTGCCGGCGGCAGTGGGCAGGCCAGCCATGCGGCGGGCCCGGAGTTCTCTGTCGATTCCTTCGGCCTGGTCAGCCACGCGGTCGATCTCTTCCACGAGTTGCGCCAGCGGCAGTTTCACTTCGAGGTCGATGCTGTCGTCGGCAAAGATTTTCTTGAGAATCTGCATCGAGAGACGGTCTGCCTGGTTTTCATACCAACTGACGCCATGCTCTGCCTCGCCCGAAAACGGCTGTTCCCACCACAGCAGCGATGGGCGATAGCTCTCGACCAGCGCGTCGACCGCGGCGCAGACCTCGTCACTCAGTTCCTGCAAGTCCGGAACCAGGTACGCAGGAACGCAGCGGCGAGGGCTCGAAAAACCCGATTCGATGGCAAAACCGGTGATCTGCCGTTTCATGTCCTTGAGCAGCCGGCTCACACCGGTCAGCGGGTCGATCATTTCGGCAACCAGATCCCCCAATGCCGACTGCGGACGCACGCCGGTCTCGAGTCTCTGTTGCATGTCGTCGAGCGTGCGCAGGTGCTCCGAGATTTTTCCGGCTTGCCGCCAGCATGACCCTTCAGACCCACCTTGCAGATAAGCGTCTACCGCTTCCCTGAAGATCGCCGTAGCATCAGCTATGGCATCCAGATAGCTGTCGAGATCGCTTTCGATCGACCGCGAAATGGCGGACCTTGGTGCCGCTTGCACTTGAGTTTCCACAATGATTTCTCCTGCTGGAAGTAAAAAACTGGAGACTGACCCGCCTGGGGCAAGCTGCCTCTGGCTGCCAGTGCTTCTTGAAATACTGGAAATGGCTTGCATGTCAGCTGGCCACGAACTGTTGGGGGAAGAGGGCAAAGCCGCGGCTTCCGGCAGACAGTTGCCGGGACCAACTTTTGAGAATGACACCGGCACCAGAAAGTTCATGAGCGATTTTGTTCAGATTTTCATGCAGACCGTACGGCCAGCACGCGTGCGCTGGAGACATCCCCTGCGACGGTGCGAGGAATCGCTCCTCAGTAGCCGGTACTCCCCGCACGAGGGTTTTCCCGCTAGCCAGCGCACTCTGGCTGACGATGGCGGCGTCGGCATCGTACTCGGCTGCTGGTGAGCCATTTGCCAGCCGGGCATAGCCATTCTGCAGGCTCTCGATCGCTTTCTGGATCACCGCCAACATCTGGAAAGCGGCGGCATCCGGGGCCGACCACCCCGGATGGCAGTCGCGAGCGGCCCGGATCAGAAGCACTGCGGCCCGATCCAGAGCGTCCATCGTCGAGTGCATCTCGCCCATCCCGGCTTGCGGGAGCGAATCAACCACTGCCTGATTTCGCCGCTGCAGTTCTTCACGACGCTGCTCCATTTCGAGCAGGCGCAGCGAATGTGCCGACTCTTTCCCCTGCAGCACCTCGGCAAGCACCCTTGCCAGATTCACCACCATCCTGGCCTGTTGGTCGATCATGACGAAGAAATCCGGCGCTTCGGCAGCACTCACGAGCGGACGGACTCTACGCACAACTTGTGAAACGGCGATGGGGGTCATGGCGTTCACCTGTGTTCTGCGGCAATGGCGGCTGGAGAAATGGTCATCAGTGGAATGTTGAAATGTTGATTTGCTTGCTCGGCAAGAACGATCGCGGTCGCTCTGCTCTCATAGAGTTGGATAAAGCATATATCGTACCAGCTTAAACAGAAATTTCATTCTCGCGTAAAATCAGCGCCATGCAATCGATCGACCGGGTCTGCGCGAAACCCTTGGGGGTGCAACAAAACGCCATCAGAAACCCGCTGCCGGGCTGGCAAGACAGTCATCTCCACTTTAATTCAGATACTTGATGGAAAATGCAGGAGGCTGCCGGAGAATGCGGTGTTACACCATGACCCCAGCTAAACACCGTACCCGATACAAGATGAGCGAGCCATTCGACACCGCAGCCATGCGGGCCGCTGAGGGCGAAGGGGGGCACCCGATGAATGATGGAAAAATCCCGTTCGTGCTGAACCGGTCGAAAGCCGATCGCTCACTGGTCACAGGTGTAACGTTCCTGCATTGCGACAGATTCCGCTGGCCGACCGTAACTGGCTGTTATGTATGGGTAATACCAATTGTCAGCAGATCGGATGGCGGCGCATCGTCCGATTTGTTGCACCCGTAAAAGTTTTAGTGGCGCCTCTGGCTGCGCGCCTAGCGACTTGATCTTTGGTGAATATTGATGGCGGCAGAGGGCTGGCATGGCTTGTGCTTGAACTGCGGTAACGGATATTCCGATCACCGTTTTCATATGCAAGTGGCTTGCTCAGTGGGAATTGGATGCTCCTGGCCAGGTCACCCCAATTCTCAGGAGCTTGTCATATGGCTATTGAAACCGAACTGAATCTCTCCCTAACGCCCGGAGTGGCCAGCAGGCTGGCCAAGCATCCGCTGCTGACCGCCGCCAAACCGATTCGCCAACGCGTCGTCAATACCTATTACGACACCGCAGACCAACGCTTGCGGCGCGAGCGGGTGATCGTTCGCCATGGCAGACAGGGGGCGACCTCACTGTCGTCGATTCGGCGGGAGGCCCCGCCGCAGGACAGGCAGGCGGGACATGACGAGTGGGAATTGGTGGGTGCGCCCGGAGAAATCGATTTCTCGCAGGTCAAGGACGGTACGCTGCGTCATCTGCTCGAATCCGTGCGCGCAGAACTGCGGCCGGCATTTATCGCCAGTTTCACGCGCAGCGCCTGGCTGCTGGCACCGCGCGAAGACGTACGCATCGAACTGGCACTCGATCGCGGCTGGATCGAGGCCGAAGGACGGCGCCAGGCAATCTGCGAGATCCGGCTAGAGTTGTTGTCGGGAGGTGTCGCTGACCTGTTTTCCACCGCCAGCGAACTGCAGGCCGATCTTTCCCTGCACCCGGAAGCCGCCAGCAAGCTCCTGCGTGGCTACCGGATTCTGGCAGCGGAACAATGGCCGGTGGTCAAGGCGCTTCCCATCGAGATCAACACCGGGATGTCGGCGATTGCCGCATTCCGGACGATCGGGCTGGCCTGCCTCAAACACCTGCAGAGCAATGAGCAGGGACTGCGGGAAAGCGACAATCCCGAGTTTGTCCATCAGGCTCGCGTCGCGATCCGCCGTCTGCGTTCGGCGATTCGGGTCTGGAAGCCACTGCTCCCGCAGGACTTCGTGAGCAGCTTCGACCCGCTCTGGCAGGCTCTGGCCAGGCAACTCGGCGAAACGCGAAACTGGGATGTGTTTCTTGCCGAGACCTTGCCATCGATCGTTGCTGCTTTCCCTCTCCCGGAAGGCGTCGCGATCGCTCGCCTGTCGAACTACGCGCAGCGTCGCTGCGCCATCAATCGCCAGGCAGCGCGCAGCGCACTCAAAACGGATGATTACTCGCGGCTGTTGCTCGAATTCACTGCCGCCATTCTGGCGCTTCCCGAGGGCGAAGCGCGCCCACTCGAAGCCTTTGTGCCGCGCTGCCTCGACAAGCGCGCCAAACAGGTCAGGCAACTCGCGGCACAGGCACTGTGCGGCGACGCGACGGCCCGCCATCGTCTGCGTGTGGCCTACAAGCGACTGCGCTACGCGATCGAATTTTTCGCGTCACTCTTCCCCGGCGAACGGCTGCGCAACTACCACCTGTCGGCCAGCGGCCTGCAGGAAATGCTCGGCCGACTCAACGATCTGGCTGTGGCCAGCGAACTGATCCATGAAGCGCTGCCCGGTGAGCAGGGGGAGGGCATACGCTGCTGGCTCGAAGGGCAAACTGAACAGCTATTGCCCGAACTGGGCCGCCTGCTGGACGATTTTCACCAGCAGGCGGCACCGTGGAGGACGCCGGCTGCTTGAATCCCGTGCAACTTTTGTGGATCGCGTCAATGACTCACGAATCGCCCCTCACCTGCAAGCAGGAGAGGGGGCATCGGTTGAAGACGGATTTGCCCACCGGAGAAGATTCGAGGATTCCGGGCTCCTCCGGACGCTATCCGTAAGGAGCCGCGGAATCTTGTGCTGCGGCAGCGTTCAGACCAGCTTGACGACGATGTTGTTCAGCGCGCGCGCTGCATCAGAGACGCGGTCAGCGGCATTGGAGAGGTGGCGATAGGTTTCGCGGCGCTTGAACATATTCAGATAGTCATCACCCTGGAAGAGCGCGGTAATCGCTCGCCGATACGATTTTTCAACCGTGCGTTCGGCTTTCCTGGCGGCGTTGGCATCGACGCCGGCACCGGCCGGATCAGTCGCCAGACGCCCAAAACCTTTGGCCAGCGCGTCGGCACCTTCGCGGATGTGCAGCGCCATTTCGAGGCTGTGCTTGTCGGGTTGCAGACCCAGCATGTCCATTTCGACGACCGTCGATTTGCAGTAGTTGACGATGTCGTCGAGCGTCGTGATCGCGCGGAACAGGTCTTCGCGATCGACCGGCGTCGAGAAAGCATCGCTCAAGACGCTGAGGTTGACGGCCTTGATGCGGTCGGCTTCGTGCTCGTCGTCACGGACCTTCTGGCTGATGGCCGTATCGCCGGTTTCCATGAATTCGACGAGCAGGCGAGTCGTTTCGGCAGCGTTCGCGCTTTGCTCGGCAAGCATGCCAAAGAAATCGGCAACGGTCGGGAATACCCGCTCATACAGACGGCGGAAAATGGGCTTGTTCTCTTCGGTTTGGCTTTGATTTTCGTCCATGGTTCATCTCCTCAGTTAGTGTGGCCAAGAATGATCCTGGCAATGGCGTAGCAGACAATGGAAGTGAGTGCCGAAGCAGGGATGGTGATCACCCAGGTCTTGGCGATGTCAACCGCCTTTTTCCAGCGCACGGCACGCGGGTGCTCGGAATAGCCGATACCCATGATCGAGGTGGCGACCACGTGCGTGGTCGATACCGGTGCACCCAGATACGAAGCGGTCAGAATCAGGAAGCCCGAGGTGAGTTGCGACGAAAACGCGTGCAGTGGGCGGACCCGATAAATCGCAAAACCGAGCGTGCGCACGATGCGCCAGCCGCCGGACAGGATGCCGAGGGTGATCGCCGTGGCGCAGGCCAGGATCACCCAGAAAGGCACCTCGAACTTCGGGATGAAGCCCCCGAGCAGCAGCACCAGCGTCAGCATGCCCATGCTCTTCTGCGCGTCGTTGGCACCGTGCGAGAACGCGAGACACGCAGCAGTGACGAACTGCAGCTTCCTCAGGGTCTGATTGGCGGTCGGCCTGGCGCTGGCCATGACCTTCCGGCCGAGGCGGAAAATCAGAAAACCTACGCAGAAACCCAGCACCGGCGAGAGGAACAACGAGACCAGCACCTTCATCACGCCGAGCAGCTTGCCTTCGTGCATCAGCGGCGACCAGCCCCAGATCACGTATTCCGAGCCGACGGCGGCGACCACCGCGCCGGCGAGTCCACCGACCAGCGCATGCGACGACGATGAGGGAATGCCGAACCACCAGGTCGCGAGATTCCAGACGATGGCGCCAAGCAGACCGCAGAACAGAATCAATACCGCCAGATGGGCGTCCACGGTCGACAAGTCGACGAACTTGCCGATAGTGTTGGCCACCGCCGTTCCACCGAGCAGGGGTCCGAGAAACTCGAAAACCCCGACGACGACGACCGCCTGCGCCGGCGTCATTGCCCGCGATGCGATGATCGTCGCGACGATGTTCGCAGCATCATGAAAGCCGTTGGTGTAATCGAAGAACAACACGATTGCCACGGTCGCCACGGCCAGCCAATATAGAGATTCCATACGCCCCCTTTCTGGTAAAGGCCCTCGCGGCCCTCTTCTTGTAAAAAGTGCGCGGATTATTCACGAAAATCAGAAATTGTACACATTCTGTTGGCGTCGGCAGCGTAGCCAGGGTGCCTTGGGGATGAATCGTGCGTCAGGAGGATCGGCGGCAAATCGCAAGTGGCCGCGGCATGCTGCGCGGCGGGCAAAGCGCCCGAGTGGAATGCGTAGCCGGAGATACAGACGGGGAAAGGGCCTTGCGGCCGATTCCCCGTGCTTGCTTACCCGACTGCGCGGGAAGGAAGTTTCAGCAGAGCTTGACGACGATGTCCAGCAGTGTGCTGTTGCAGACGTTCAGGCGGTCTGCTGCACCCAGCAGTTGATTGTAGATTTCCTTGCGGCGGAAGATGTGGTGAAAATCGTTGTCGTTGAACAACTCGGCGAGGGCGCGCCGGTGGGTGCGGGTCAATTTCCGGACCGCCTGGTCGGATTTGTCCGCGTCGGCGCGGCCCAGTTTGGGATCGCTGCCCAGACGGCCATAGCCTGCAGCCACCGCCTCGGCCCCTTCCTTGAGGTACACGGCCATTTCCAGGCAGTATTTGTCGGCCTTCAAGGCCAGGACATTCGTGTCCATCTCGGCAACGACGGTCTTGCAGCTATTGATGATTTCATCGAGGTTGATGATCGCCCGGTGCAGGTCCTCGCGGTCGATCGGTGTCGAGAACGCTTCGTTGAGCAGCGTCAGATTGCGAATCTTGAGGCGATCTCCCTCGTGTTCGGCATCGATCACCCTTTTGGCGACTTCCGGCGTGCCGGAGCCCATGTATTCGACCAGCAGACCGGCGCTAAGGCCGACCTGCGCGCTTTGCTCGGCCAGCAGGGCGAAGAAATTCGGTACTCTGGGAAAGACCCGATGCAGGATGCGGCGAGTGAAGGAGGGTGATGCAGTACTTGCGTTCGACATGATTAGACCTTTCCGAGAAAGAGATTGACAAGAGCGAATGTCTGAATGGCAACCAGTGCCGAGCCGGGGATGGTGATGACCCAGGTAATGGCGATGTCCTTGGCCTTCTTCCAGCGCACGGCTTTCGGCCGCTCCGAGGAACCGATGCCCATGATCGAGGTGCCGACGACGTGGGTGGTCGAGACCGGCGCACCGATCGCCGACGCGGTCAGGATCACCAGGGCCGAGGTCAGTTGTGAGCTGAGCGCGTGGATCGGGCGAACGCGGTAAATCGCGAAACCAAGGGTGCGGACGATCCGCCAGCCGCCAGAGAGAATCCCCAGGGTAATCGCGATGGCGCAGGCCAGCATGACCCAGAAGGGTACTTCAAAGGTTGGAATGAAACCTCCCAGCAGCAACGCCAGCGTCAGCATGCCCATGCTTTTCTGCGCGTCGTTGGCGCCGTGCGAAAAAGCGAGACCGGCGGCGGTGACGAACTGTGCATAACGCAGGCCGGTATTGGCTGAAGGCTTGGCGGCGAACAGGAGGATGTTCATCAGTCGCAGGATCAGGAAACCGACCCAGAAACCGAGCAGCGGTGACACGATCAGGCTGGCCAGCACCTTGACGATGCCGGTCACCTGCCCGTGCATCAATTGCGAGAAACCCCAGACGACATTGTCCACGCCGGCGGAAACGACGACCGCGCCGATCAGCCCGCCGACCAGTGCGTGCGAAGAGGACGACGGGATGCCGAAATACCAGGTGGCGAGATTCCAGACGATGGCGCCAACCAGACCGCTGATCAGGATGGCCAGCGAAAGAACGGCCTGCACGTCACCGAGGGTGACGAACTTGCCGATGGTGTTGGCGACCGCCGTTCCACCCAGCAGAGGCCCGAGGAACTCGAAAGTGCCGACGATGATCACTGCCTGCACGGGGGTCATCGCGCGCGACGCGATGATCGTCGCCACGATGTTGGCAGCGTCATGAAAGCCGTTGGTATAGTCGAAAAAGAGGACGATGGCTACAGTCAGAATCGTCAGAATCAGTAATGTGCTCATGAAGCGGCCCTGTGGTGGTGGTCGTGGGTTGATGCGCGGCGGTCAGACATCCGGGTGTGCAACGTGCGCTGTAGTGGGATCCGACTGGTGAGGTGTCTGTATGCGTGTTCGCGTGCGATTGATTCCCCTTGCATGAATGAAGTGCTTCTGTGATCACCGAGAAGCAGCCGTGGTCGCGCCCAGTGAGCGCTCATCCTGCTGTCGTAAGCATTATTCATGCCAAAACGGACCTGTTCTGACCAGAATCCAGAAAAACAGAGGCTTGCTGGATGCTTTCGGTCCTGTCCCGGGATCTCTTGGGGGTGTAACAAAACGCACCGAGAATTCCGTGAAGGTTCTTTTTAGGAACATTAAACGATTGATTACAATCGATTAATTACACTTCAACAGGCATTGTCAAAATGTCGAGACGTAACACCCAGGAAGGAAGAACGAAACGACACCCGGCCGAGTCAGCCGCAGGCTGCTGGAGTCCATGTGAAAATCGCGTCAGCGACTCACGAATCCTGCCCTGAGCCTTGTCGAAGGGCTTCCTCTCTCGCAAGCGGAAGAGCGCCGGGGGAAAGGAACAGCTTTCGCCGCTTCAGGATTCGGGTGGCAGTGCTCGCCGTGCCAGGCGTCGGTTGAGCGCCGGTCGGGATAGCCCGAGTAGCGTCGCGGCGACGCCCTGATTGCCCTTGGCGCGTTTGAGCGCTTCCCGGACCATCGCCTCTTCCACTTCGTCGAGGGTGGGAAAGCGTCCCGGAATCAGGATCGGCAGGCCATCGGACGGATCCGCCACGGCATCGTCGGCGCCCGTCTTCTGCTGTTTCTGGATCGCCTGTCGGAAGCTGTCCATGGCCAGCACCGCACCACCACGATGCAAGGCCATGGCATTGAATACCATCGCCCGTAATTCGCGCACGTTGCCGGGAAAGTGATAGTTGGCAAGCAGGGTCAGGAGTTCGTTCGATGGCTCCGGGGCTGGCTTGTGGATGGCCGCCGCAGCCTCGTCGAGAAAGTGCTGCAGCAACAGCGGGATGTCTTCCTTGTGCTGGCGCAGCGGCGGCACCTCGACCTGGTGCACCGACAGGCGGAAATAGAGATCCGAACGAAAGTGATTCTGGCGCATCATCTGCGCCAGTTTGCAGTTGGTCGCACAGACGACGCGTGCGTCACTGGGGCGGGCCACATCCGATCCCAGCGGGAAGTACATGTGCTCCTGCAACAGACGCAACAGTTTGACCTGCGAAGCCATCGACAGATCGCCGATCTCGTCGAGGAACAGCGTGCCACCGGCAGCCTGGGCGATCAGCCCGGCACGTGACTGGTCGGCGCCGGTGAAAGCGCCTTTCTTGTGACCGAACAGGGTATCCGAAAAGAGCGTGTCGTCGAGGCCGGCGACATTGACCTGCACGAACTGCCCGCTCAGGCCGCTGAGTTTGTGCAAGGCCTGCGCGAACATCTCCTTGCCGGCACCCGTCTCGCCGGAGATCAGCACCGGCTCGGCAGAAACGGCAACTGCTTCGAGGTACTGAAAGAGCGACCGCATCTTGCGGCTGTTGGTGATGATGCCGGCAAAGGCCTCGTTGTTCTGCAGGCAGTCCGACAGGAGGTAACGCTTCAGCACCCCCATCTGCCGCCGCAGCGAGTGCACTTCGAGGGCATGGCGGACGCTCGCCACCAGACGACTTTCCTCGACCGGTTTGACGAGGTAGTCGAACGCCCCTTCCTTCATGCTGCGCACGGCGGTTTCGACATCCTGAGCAGCGGTCATGACGATCACCGGCACTTCCGGGTAGAGGTGGACGATGTCCGGCAGCAGCTTGGTACCACTGATATGCGGCATCATCAGGTCGAGCAGCACGGCGCTTGCCGGCTGCTGCCCGAGCATCGACAGCAGTTCCCGGCTGTCGCTGACCATCTGGATGTTGGCGACGCCGGCGCTGTGCAGCACGGCTGCGCTGGCGTGCAGAACCGACTCCTCGTCATCGACGAGAAAAACGGGCAGACTGGCAAATGACTTTTCCTTCATTCACTCCTCCGTGCTGACCGGCAGGTCGATGCTGACCGTGGTGCCAGGATTGTGGTTGGCTTCGAAACGCAGTATGCCGCCGTGTTTTTCGACGATCGACGACGAAATCGACAGGCCCAGTCCGGTACCGCCGCTTTCGGCCTTGGTGGTGAAGAAGGGCTCGCCGATCTGCGCCATCACCTCTTCGGCGATGCCTTTTCCCTGATCCTCGACCTGGATGATCACCCGATTTCCGGCATGATCCGCCCGTGCCGAAACCTTGACCGAGCGGCTGCGATCGGGCAAGGATTCAAGGGCGTTGACGATCACATTGATGAACACCTGCTCGAGTTGCTGCACATTGCCTCTGACCGTCGGCAGCGCTGCCGGCAAGTCCAGCGTAAAGGCATCGGTATGCTTGCGGATACGGGTATCGAGCAGGGTCACCACGGCAGGGAGGATTTTCCCGATGTCGGCGAGTTCGTTCATGTGCCCGCGATCCTGTTTGCCGAGGTGCTTCAGGTTGTCGACGATCTTCTGAATCCGTTTGGCGTTCTCGCCAATGTCGCGCATACCGCGCGAGATGGTCTGTCGCGCCTGCTCGAAACTCAAGCCGGCGAGCAGGAAGCTGCCCTGCTCCTGTTCATACTCGTTGAGGATCGGCAAGGCATCCTGCCAGATGCGGGCCAATAGCGGAGCATTCGCCAGAATGGCATGATTGGGATTGTTGATTTCATGGGCGATACCTGCCGAGAGCACTCCGAGGGAAGCCAGACGCGCGCTGCGGATGGCCTGCCACTGCAGCTTGCGGTTCTCGGTAATGTCGGTAATCACCACCATTGCCGCCATCACCGTAGTCGCTACAGTCGCCGAGCTGATCGGCACCATGCGGATTTCCCACCAGGTGGCGTCACTGGAGTTGTACTGGAAATGCTCGATGCGTCCGCTCGCAAAAACCTGCTGCAGTTTCTGCAGGTAGCCCTCCCGGACCTCCGGCGGCAGGATCAGCTCCGATCGTTTCTCGCCGGCACCGCCGACCGGATACGGCAATGGCCGATTGGTGAGCAGGATCCTGGCCTCGCCATCGACCGTAAAGATCAGGTCGGGCGAATGATTGAACAACGTGCGCAACTTCGCTTCCGAGTCACGTAGCGCATCCTCGGCCAGCTTGTGCTCGGTAATGTCTTCGAGAAAGCCGACGATGCGGCTCAGCGGGCTGCCCGCTTCGCGTACCGGGAAGCCACAGACCCGCAACCAGCGCAGGTCCCGCTCTCCACGCAAGACGGGCAGAACGACGGTAAAACGCCCACCTTCGGCCTGCAACTGGCCGATCGCCTCGACCAGCGTGCGCCGAGCGTCGGCTTCGAAGACGTCGAGCAGCAGCGATGGCGCCGCACCATCGAGGCTATCGAGCATCGCCTCACGACCCGCGAGCTGTCTGAAAGCCGGGCCGATATACTCGAGCCGCGTCACATCGGCATTGGTCGCCCAGAATACAACATCGACGGTTTCGGCCAACTGGCGAAACAGCTCCTCGCGTTCGTAGATGGTCAGCGTCAACTGGATGCGATTCTCCAGTTCACGACGGCTGCGCACCAGGTAGAAAGCGAGTAGCGCGGTGAACAGGAAGCCACCGACGAGAACCGACCAGTGCGCCTCGGTGAATGCCTCGGCACTACGAAAGGTATGGGTGGCGACGCAGATGATCGACCAGCTACGGTCGCCGACGGGAATCCCGACCACCATGCTTGGCTGGTCCTCGTCGTACGCCGGCATCAGACCACTCGCCTTGACTGCCGCACGCGGCTCCAGGCGGCTGGCATAAAAATGCAGGAACTGCGCGTCTCCACCAGCCGAGTCGTCACGTACCAGCACCTCGACACCACGCGGCTCGAGGAGGTTGATCGCGACATGCACGAGTTCCTCGATGTCGTAGACGCCCACCACGAATCCGAGCGGATCGGCCTGCTTGCGAGCAAAGGGTAGGGCACCAGGATGACGGGAGTGGCCTGGCGCATAGACCGGCAGGGCAGCGTAGATCACCCGTACCGTTTCCCTGCCCGGCCGCACGAGGTCGATGCGACCGCTGACCGCGATGTTGCCGCTTTCCCTTGCCCGCTGCAGCAATGCCGCAAGTTCAGGCGTCGTGTTCAGATCGACCCCCTGGGCAGCCGCAGGTTCGCTACGGGCAGCGGCAAGAAGCACTGGCACGCGCTGCGGCCCGGCGATCGCCAGATCATCGGCATTCGCCGTGGCGGAGCTTGCCGGCGGCGTGCCTGGTGCTGATCCTGGCAGCGCCTGCTGTGGCGAGTGCAGCAGCGGTGCCCACAGCAGGCTATGGATATAGGGGCGGCGTTTAAGGATGGAATCGGTGAATACCAGGAACTCCTGCTCGTCGATTCCCTGCGCAGCATAGAACAGTCCGCGAATCTCCAGCAACGCGTCCAGCCCCTGGTCGACCACCGAGCGCACGGCCTGAATGCGGTCGCCGGCCGCCCACTGGAATTCCTTGAGATGGCTGGTCTGCAACTCCTGGCGGACATTCCACGATGACAGGCAGGTCATCAGGATGCCACCAATCGCCACGGCATAGGTAGCGGCATATCTTCGCAAGTTGTCGAACATCGGCGGCGATCAACGGGTCACTGTAGAGGGCGGTGCGGGAGCAAGCCTCCGCTTCGCCACGAGGCTCGCGAGCTTAGCAGAAAGCACCGCCGACAAGAACAAAGAGTCCAGGCGCGCGCATCAAGCTGGCCAGGTCTTCGCCGGCAGATCGGCAAAACTGGCCATGAAGCGACGGTCGATCCAGTCTTTCCAGCGCCATACCCAGGCACCTTGCGCAGACGCCGCGCCGCGCGAGGCGATCGCGTAGCGGTCCCCGGTGCTGATCAGTGCAAGCCAGTGGCGTTGCGGTCGGTAGGCGAGCAAGGGCTGCTGCAGAAGCGAACGGCGCAGATTCTCGGCGAGCGGCCGACCCTGGCGAACCGCGAAGACGCCGGCCTTCTCGAGCGGGTGATCGATCATCGCCGCGCAATCGCCGGCCGCAAAGATCAGCGGATCGCTGAGCGTCTGCAAGGTGTCGGCAACCTGGATGAAACCGCCGCTGTCGAGCGCCAGCCCGGTGTCCCGCAGCCAGGCGGCGGCGCCGGCTTGCGTCACCCAGAACACTTCGTCGGTCGCCAGCGTCTCGCCGCTGCGGGTGCTGATCTGCCCGCGCGACACCGAACCGACTTCGGCCGCGCGATGCACGACAACGCCCCGCTCGGCCAGGACTGCCTCGAAACGCTGCCGCACGCGGGCATTGTGGGTGCGCAGGATGTCGTGATCGGCGGACAGGAGATGAAAGTGCAGATCGTCGGGGTCGCGCCCGCGCAGCTGGAGTTCACGGCGCAGGCGATACTGCATCGCCAGGGTCAGTTCGACGCCGCCGGCGCCAGCGCCGACGACAGCGATGGTGCTTGGCCCCGGTTGTCGGCAAACCCGCTCCAGCATGGCCAGCCAGCGCTCGTTGAAACGCCGGATCGGCTTGACCGGGATGGCGTACTCGTCGGCGCCGGCGACACGGTCCATGGCTGGCGCGGAGCCGATGTTGATCGACAGGCGGTCATAGCCAAGCGGTGGGTGATTGCGGCACAACACCCGGCGGTTTTCCCGATCGATGCCGATCACCTCGTCTTGGTAATAGCGGGCGCCGGCAAACGCGGCCAGACGACGCAGGTCGATATGCACCTCTTCGTAGCGGTAGTGGCCGGCGACATAGCCCGGCAACATTCCGGAATAGGGCGTGTGCGTATCGGTACAGATCACCGTCAGGCGCAAGCCGGGCAGCCCCTGCATGCCGAATCGCTTGAGCACCCCGACATGGCTATGCCCGCCGCCGACCAGCACCATGTCTCCGAGATCCGCCTGTCCGCTGCTCTGCATGCCGAAAATCCGTCCTCGATCAATCCACCGTACAAACGCAGCCCGCTCGTTCACAGCGCAGGTCGCGTCAGCGACGCACGAATTGTATCCCGCCGGCGCCGAGAATCTCTGGAACCAGCCTCTCGTCTGCTGGGCTCGACAGGCGGACGGCCGGGGTCGTCGATCGCCAGCGAGTTACAATGGCGCTTGTTCCGACCGCCATGCCAGGGTGCAAGCCTCGACCGTATCAGGAATATCGGGTCATGAGTACCAATACACGTCGCATCGTTTTTTTCCTTGTCATTGCTGTTCTCGCCATTCTCTCGGGACTCTATGCCTGGCAGCAATCCAGGCCGGCGGCGTTGCCCGCAGGTTTCGTGGCCGGAAACGGGCGCATCGAGTCCACCGAAATCGACATCGCGACCAGGTCTGCCGGGCGTGTCAAGGAGATCCTGTGCAGGGAAGGCGACTTTGTCGAGGCAGGGCAGATCGTCGCCCGCATGGACACGCAGACGCTGGAAGCTGAACTCCATCAGTTGCAGGCGAAGGTGAAGCAGGCAGAGAGTGCAAGTTCCGCATCAATCGCCTCGCAAAAGCTCGATGCCAAGGCCGGTGCGATCGCGCTGGTCGAACAAAGACGTCAGGCAAAAACCACTGCTCTGGCTGCAGTTGCCCAGTCCGAGAGTGAAGTCGCCTTTGCCGAGAGCGAGTTGCAGCGCTCCGAAGAACTGGTGGCCAAGGGTTTCATTACCGCCCAGCGGCTGCAAGGCGACAAGACCAAACTGGAGATCGCCAGGGCCAGCCTGGACGCAGCCCGATCGAAAGTGGCCGAAGCACAGGCAGCGATCGCCGCCGCTCAATCGCCAGCGCTGGAGACACAGCCGGCGATTGCAGCTTACGAATCGCAGGTGAGCGAGTCCGAGTCATCGATCGAAGCGGCCATCGCGGCCACAGAGAAAATCAAGGCCGACATGGCCGATGCCACCCTCAGGTCGCCACGCGCTGGCCGGGTCCAGTACCGAACGGCAGAGCCGGGAGAAGTGCTGCCTGCTGGCGGAAAACTGCTGACCATCGTCGACTTGAGCGATGTCGGTATGACTTTCTTCCTGCCCGAGAGCGTCGCCGGCAAGCTGGCGATTGGCTCCGAGGTCAGACTGGTTCTCGATGCCGTGCCGCAATATGTGATCCCCGCGAAGGTGTCG
This sequence comes from Candidatus Accumulibacter contiguus, assembly GCF_012940005.1. Classification (GTDB taxonomy): domain Bacteria; phylum Pseudomonadota; class Gammaproteobacteria; order Burkholderiales; family Rhodocyclaceae; genus Accumulibacter; species Accumulibacter contiguus. The sequence continues at coordinate 74,897 of NZ_SPMX01000025.1, forward strand.
TTTGTCGACAGCACGGCGCAATTCACCCCCAAGGCGGTCGAGACCACGAGCGAGCGTCGGAAGTTGGTGTTCCGGAGCAAGGCGCAGATTGATCCCGAACTGCTCCGGAAATACCGGACGCAGGTCAAGACCGGGCTCCCTGGAGTGGCCTACGTTCGTCTCGAAGCCACGCTACCCTGGCCACAGGATTTGCAGGTGAAGTTGCCGCAATGAGCGTAGCGCCATCGCCGGTCACGCAGGCGTCGTACGCTCCGGGGCGGTCAGGGGCAGGGTCAGCGTAAAGCTTGCCCCGCAAGCGGGCGAACTGGCGACCTCGATCGTCCCGCCGAGAACGCCGGTCACCAGGTTGTAGACGATATATAAGCCCAGGCCGCTGCCACCCTGCCCCAGGCGAGTGGTAAAAAACGGTTCGAAGATGCGGTTGAGCGTGTCGGTGGTGATCCCCACGCCATTGTCGAGATAGCGAAAGAGCACCTGCTTCTCGCCCAGGGCCTGTGCATGCAGTTCGATACGCCCCTGATCGATGCCCACAAAGCCGTGTGTCAGCGAGTTGGCAACCAGGTTGGCAATGACTTGCTCGAGTGGCCCAGGGTAACTGTCCATTGCCAGCCCGTCCGGGATGTCCACTTCGATCCGGTGCTGTGTGTGCTTGAAGGTCAACCGCAGGGTGACCAGCATCTCCTCGATGATCTGGTGCAGATCGAACGAGCGCCGACGGGTGCTGCTCTGGTCTACTGCAACCTGCTTGAAGTGCCCGATCAGATCAGCGGCACGAGCGCTGTTGCGCTCCAGGAGGTCGACGGCTTCGCGACCCCGGGATAGAAACTCGTCCATTTGCGATCGGCGCAGCGTGCTGGTGGCGAAAGCGGCGGCGAATTCGCGCAATTGCGTGGCGAGCAGACTGGCGATGAGGCGCGTGTTGCCCAGGGGAGTGTTCAGTTCGTGCGCAACGCCGGCGACCAGATGGCCGAGTGCTGCCAGCTTTTCCGACTGGACGAGTTGCATCATCGCCCGTCGCAACTCGGCCGTTCGCTCTGCGACCAGTTCCTCGAGATGATCACGGTGCCGCTGCAACTCCTCCTCGGCACGCTTGCGCTCGGTGACATCGAAGATCAGTGACAACAATACCTTTTCCTCGCCAAGACGCAAGGTTTCCGCTGCATAGAGTGCCTCTCGGATATCACCCGTCCTGTTCCGGAAACGCATGGGTGTTTCCGGGAAAAAGCCATCCCTGCGAAGTTTCTCGATCATCCGTTCGCGCGCTCCCGGATCGACCCAGACCCCGAGTTCCTTGGCAGTATGCCCGATCAATTCTTCGCGACCATAGTCCAGCATGCGCTCGAATTTCACGTTGACGTCGATGAAGCGGCTGCTTCCGATTTCCGAAATGCACATCGGCGCCGGACTCAGGTGGAAGGCCTTGGCAAAGCGTTCTTCGCTTTCCCGCAATGCAGCCTCGGCGCGTCTACGCTCGGTGATGTCCAATCCGACACTGAAGATTTCCTGCACCTGGCCTTGAGCATCGCAGATCGCCTTGTTGGTCCAGGCAATCCACACCCGCTCGCCGTTGCGGCACATGTTCTGGTTGCTGTGATGTGCGAACTGCCCAGGGTCACGAACGAGTTCCTGGACGATCGCCCGCAGATCGGTCCCGTCTTCGGTGCACGGCGGGACGATCGTCCCGACCACATGCTGGCCCAGCAGTTCTTCCTCCGGGTAGCCAAAGAACTTCAGGCCGAACTCGTTGATGAAGGTGATCACCCCCTGCGCATTCAGGCGCACGATGATGATGTTGGCGTTCTCGACGAGTTCGCGGTATTTGTGCTCGCTCTCCAGCAGTGCCTGATCCACCTGCTTGCTCGCGGTAATGTCCTGGATCGTACCGATCATCTTGATCGCCACACCGTGCTCATCGAATTCGAGTTCCCCGAGCCCATGCATCCAGCGCTCCTGGCCGTCGCTGTGGCGGAGGATACGGTATTGCCGGTCGAAGCGATTGCCCTTGGCGAGGACGTGGTCGCCGAGATGCTCGAGCATCTCCTTTCTGTCTTCCGGGTGTACCAGGTCGATCCAGCCTGCGACGGTCTTCGGGAAGGAACCGTCAATGCCGAAGATCTGGTCGAGCTTCTCCGAACTGATCCAGGTACCTGTGTGTACGTCGAAATAATAGGAACCCAGGCCACCGACTTCCTGCGATCGTCTGAGAACAAACTCGCTCTCGCGAAGTGCCTTGTCGGCCTGGTCACGCTCGACCCGCACGCGCAGCACCGCGATGCCAAAAGCCAGATCGCCGGCCAGTTCACTCAACAGAACGACTTCATCGCGATCGAAGGCATGCGCTGTTGCCGAGTAGATGCTCAAGGCGCCGAGTGTTCTGGATTGGGCCAGCAGCGGTAACGCACACAGCGCGGCATAGCCGCGTTCGCCAACGGCCACAGATCCGGGCGCGAAGCTCGGATCACTGCCAATATCCTGGATCACGCAGGGTTGGCCGCTGTAAATGACTTTCTCATGAACTCCGCCCGCACGCTCACTGTCCGCCGAATCGATGTTCCACTCGTCGAGAAGACCCTCTTTGCGACTGGAGTGTGCTACCACCGGAGGAAGCGTACGGGCCTTGTCACCCTCGGAGTAAACCACATGGGCCATATGGTAGCCGCCGACTTCAACGATGATCCGGCAGACCGTGTTGACCAATTCGCTTTCGTCAGAGCTGCGGATCAGTACCTGATTGCAGTCGCTGATCATCCGCAATTGCCGGTTGCTCCGGCGCAGCGCTTCTTCGATCTGTTCTCGACGAGCGATATCGTCGATCAGGTGCGCCTGCGCGAGCTGGAGACTATCGAGCATCTTGTTGAACGACTTGGCCAGGCGTGCGGGCTCGTCAGCGCCAACCTCCGGCGCCCGCAGATCGAGCCGCTGCAGACTGACGATGCTGTCCGCCGTTTCGCTCAGGCTTGCCAGCGGCTCGACGATGCGTCCCGACACCCGCTTGCTGACCAGTAGAACCAGTAGCACGACGCTCCGCCGACCAGCAAGTAGCCGGCAATCAGGTAACGCGTGGCGACAGAAACCGTCGCGGAATCGGTGTAGAGCTGCAGTTCGGCATGCAGAGGCCGAAAACTCTCGGGGAGATCCAGACGCCTGGAGGGCATGGGCGAGTCCGTACCACTGCGACATCCCGCGGGAATCGGTATCTCGCGTTCCCCCATCCGCAGCATCAGGCAGCCCCCTTGTCCCATGAGCACGCCGGCATCGCTGAGGAGCGATCCGTACTTGAGTACGGCGACCACGGCGCCTTCGATGCTTCCCGTCGGCGGAAACACGACGGGCGCGACATACAACAGCTGCTCCTGATGAGCCAGCTCTACCTGGGCATGCCCCCCCGCCAGCGCGGCCCCCAGGGCGCCAGAGTCCTGATGATCGAAGTGCAAGTCAGGGGCATTGGCGGCGATCGGCTTGCCCTCGAAATCAACGAGCCACAGCTCGCCATCCCAAGCGCCTGGAACGGTCTGATCGCGCAAGTAAGGAATCAGGTATTGATCGCGGCCCAGAGAATCGACCAGGCCGTTGCTGATGAACGCGTTGGCGGCCATCGCCTTGAGCATTCGATCGAGCGCGCGCACCTCGGATTCAATCTGCCGCGCGACGACTTCAGTCTGGAAGTCAAAGGCAATCCGGGCGTTTTCGGCGATCAGGCGCTGGGAAACCAGGAAGGACAGTGCGGCCAGAAAGATCGCAGCCGCCGATGCCAGCGCCCCCATCAACAGCGCCAGGCGCACAGCGAGGCTTGCCTGGGCGCGTTCGCGCAGCCTCGACAGGAAGTTCACGGTTGCCGCATTCGCCGGCTAACGACGCCCGCGCGCAACCGGGACGATGGCACCATCCGGTGCATAACGGGTCATGATCACGTCGGATTCGCTCAGCGCATCGTGGCGCCCGGCAGCAAAGGGGCGACGATAAGGCTTGATCAGTCCATCGTAGTCGCGCACCTCTTCGAGCGCCTGCCTTACCGCCAGCCGATCGGTCGTCCCGGCCTGGTTGATCGCTCGAGCCAGAATGTGGGTCAGATCGTAGGCATGGGCGAGCCCCGTCGGTGAAGCAATGGCACGCGCATCGGCAAAGCCGAAAAGACGGTTTGCAGCAGCCAGAACCTGGCGCGTGCGCGGCCGCTCATCGCCGATGAAACTGTAGGTCTGAACCATGACGAAGTCCACCTCGGGCAACACCGAGCCCGCAGTCTCGGACATCTGCCCACCCGACACCCCCCAATGGGACAAGACGGGAAGCCGATCGGCTTTCGGCAGGCTCGCCATTTCCTTCAGCAGGATCGTCGCTTCGCGGTCGTTCGCCACCAGCAGGATGGCCTTGGCTCCCAGGCGCTTGAGGTCGAGGTACTTGTCCAGCAGGCTCTGATCCTGCCAGTTGAACCAACGGACGCCGACCAGTTTGAGCTGTGGTCGAGCCTTCGCCGCATAATGTTCCGCCGCAGCCAGATTGCTTCGCCCCCAGGTCGTGTTGAGGGCCATCATTCCGAAAGTTTTGATCCCCTTGCTGCTGCCGTACTGGAGCAAGGCGGGCATGGCATGGCTGTCGCGAAGGGACAGCCGGAAAACATAGTTGGGCGAAAAGCCGTTGTCGGTGATGAGGTCGGCGGCGGCCCAGGGGTCCAGAAGAAGCAGCGGCAAGGCGTGCACGGTCTCCAGCGCCTCGATCACGGTCGGGCTGAATCGACCACAGAACACGGCCACCAGGTCCGATACCTGGGCGAGTTCCCTGAGGTTGCGGATACTGCGCGCGGGGACTGTCCCGTTATCCTTCTTGATCAGCTCGAGCGGTCGCCCCCCGAGAACGCCGCCGCTGCGGTTGATTTCGTCGATGGCGATCAGGATGCCCTGTTCGATCGCCTGCGCCGAGGTACTTCCTGGCCAGGAAAACTCTGCATCGAGACCAATCAGGACCGGCCCTTTTGTCGCCGCGACGCCCGCAGGAAGCGACGTCAGGATCAGCGTCCACAGCAACGAGAGCAGTGCCCAACGCACCAAGATCGTCTTGACCACCATTACCCCCTGGAACCAATGGGAAATCCGATGCCGCCGACAGGCAGTATATGCAGTCCAGTCAAGCGTGGTCAAGATCGAAAGCGTGCTCCATTCTGGCGAAAACGCCCGCTGCGGCAAGCTTGGGGTAGAATCCGTGGCTTCCTGTCTTGCGAAGCCTTGGCATGCAATCCCTCTGGATGATCCTGGCCAGCCTTTTCTTCGCCTGCATGGGAGTATGCGTCAAGCTGGCTGCGGCCACCCATTCTGCCGTGGAGATCGTTTTCTACCGCAGCCTCCTCTCGCTGATCCTGATGTATGCGCTGGTTCGTCTGCGCGGTGTGTCGCTGGCGACGCCGCACTGGCGCTGGCAGATCAGCCGCGGCCTCGTCGGCTTCTCGGCGCTGCTCGCCTACTTCTGGGCGATCACTCTGCTACCACTGGCGACCGCGGTGACGCTCAACTACACTTCGGCGATCTTTCTCGCCATCTACCTGGCGCTCGCCGGCCAGCGCCTGAGCGCCGGCATCTTCGGCGCCCTGCTACTCGGGCTGGTGGGTGTCGGCCTGCTGCTCAAACCCAGCCTGCACGCCGACCAACTGCTCGGCGGCCTGATTGGCCTGGGCTCAGGGGGGCTCGCCGGCATGGCCTATTTCAGTGTCCGCGAACTCGGTGCGCGTGGCGAGCCGGAGAGCCGCACGGTGTTCTATTTTTCATTGGTCTCGTCGGTGTGCAGCAGTTTCGGGCTGCTATTTTCCGAGATTCATCCGATCGAGCTGCAAAGCGGATCGCTGCTGTTCGGCGTGGCGGCTTTCGCCACTGCTGCCCAGTTGGCGATGACCCGCGCCTATGCTGGCGCGAAGCCATTGCTGGCAGCCACCCTGGCTTATAGTACGGTCATTTTTGCCAGTCTGTTCGGCATGCTCCTCTGGCATGAGGCGCACGATGCATGGTCCTGGCTGGCGATCGGCTTGATCGTATTGTCCGGTCTCGCGGCCACGCGTCTCTTGCCCGCCAGGCCGGAACGTTCGCCTGCACCCTGAACATGCAGCCGATCAAGTCGCCGCCTGCACCGTCGCCTTGCGGTCGATCTTGCCCCAGCCCACGAGTACGCCGCGCAGTGAGGTCAGGGTGCTCTTGATGGCCACGTAGTACATCAACTGACGGTAAAAAAATCGCTGCCAGAACAGCCAGATCAGCAGCCACCAGCTCTCTTTGCGCTCCATCGCGAAAGCCAGAATCGCCGCCAGATAATCTACCGTCACGAACAGCGCGTAGTAGAACAGTACCCGCCACAAGGCGTCGGGAGAATACTCATCCGGGTGCTGCCAGTGATTGAACGTTGCCACCCCGAGCGAGCCGATCAACTGCAGGTCCATGATCGGCGAGATCAGCGGGAAGAGGACCTGAAAGAGGATCACATTCGGCAGGGCGATAAAACCCAGCGCGCCGTAGCGCCGACGGAACAACACATCGCGGTGTTTCCATGTCGCCTGCATGGTGCCGTACATCCAGCGGTAGCGCTGGCGGATGAAGCCGCGCACCGTATCGGGGGCCTCGGTCAGCGCTACCGCCTCGTCCTCATAAACGATGGCATAACCGAGCTTGCGAATCGCCAGCGTCAGGTCGGCGTCTTCCGCCAGGGTCACATCGGTAAAGCCACCCACCCGTTCGACCAGTTCGCGCCGCCAGGCCCCTACCGCGCCAGGCACTACGGTGATGCAGTTGAGGACATCGAAGGCGCGCCGGTCGAGATTCTGGCTGGTGATGTACTCCAGCGCCTGCCAGCGGGTCAGCAGATTGATCCGGTTGCCGACCTTGGTGTTACCGGCGACTGCACCGACTGCTGGATCGACGAAATGGCGGACCAGTTTGGCAATCGTGTCGCGGGTGAACAAGGTGTCGGCATCGAGGGCCACCACGATCTCCGCATCGGTCTGCGCCATGCCCAGGGTAAGCGCCGCCGGCTTGCCACCATTGGCTTTGGTGATCACCCGTACGCGCGGATCGTCGGCAAAAGCCGCGCGCGCCACAGGATAAGTGGCGTCGCTGGAACCGTCATCGACGACGATGACCTCGAATTGCCGGGAATGATCGCAAGCCAGCAATGAGGCGATCGTCTGCACGATCACCCTTTCCTCGTTGTACGCCGGGATCACCACCGCGACCGTCGGCGAATACGCCGGATCGAAGACTTCGTGGCGCTGCTGCCAGCGCTGATACAGGGCGAGCGCGCCAACGAACAGCAAGCGCGCGATACCCAGCACGATACCCAGCAGGAACAGCCAGTGGATGGTCGCCGCGGACCAGTTGAGTACACCGAAGGCTAATCCGTCCAACCAGGTCCGCCACTCGCTGTCGGGTGGTAGCAGCGGCATCACTTCGTCGCGGCTGCGTCCGAGCAGTTCGGAGACGCTGACAAAGCGGAAACCCCGTTTCTGCAATTCCTCGACGATTCGGGGGATGGCCTGGATCGTCTGGCTGCGGTCGCCGCCGGAATCGTGCAGCAGGATCATGTTGCCTTCGCCACGCTCGGCTTCCTCGACCGTTCTCCGGACGATCTCGTCCACCCCTGGCCGCTTCCAGTCGTCCGGATCGATCTGCATGCCCACCACGAGATAACCCTGGGCAGCCGCAAGTTCGATCGGGCGCACCTGCTCGATGGTTTCCGGCTCGGCGTCGACCGCATAAGGGGGGCGAAACAACAGCGAATGCCGGCCCACCGTGCTGGCCAGCAGATGCTTGGTTGCCGACAGTTCAAGCTGAAACTGGGTGGCAGAGATGGCCGAGATATTGGGATGGGTGAAGGTGTGATTGCCAATTTCGTGGCCTTCATCGACTTCCCGGCGCAGCAATTCCGGATGCATCTGACCATTGATGCCGATGATGAAGAAGGTCCCCGGTACCCCCGCCTGCCGCAGGGCATCGAGGATTTGCGGCGTGTACAGGGGGTCGGGGCCATCGTCGAAGGTCAGCGCGACCTTGCGTTCGGCACCGCCATGGCGGGTGATGACGTAGGGGGAAGGAAAGGCCGTGAAGTGCTCGGCGCTGATCAGTCCGCGTTTCGGGTCGAAGACGATTTCCCGACTGCCCGCCTGTGGTTGGGCGGTGATTTCGAGCACCTCGCCCTTGCCCTCGTAGTCCACCCCGTAGGGAAAGCGAATGTCGCCCAGTTGGGCGGCGTGCGCCGCATCCAGTGCGCCCGGTTTGCCGAACACCTGCCACAGCGCCGGGTCTTCGCTGCCCAGCCGCCACAGGGCGACGCCGCGCGGCTGTACCGAACGGATGACGACCAACTGGTTGAACGCGGTTACTGCATCGAGCATCCACACCTGGTGAATGCGGTCGTTGTCGTCGGCGTACTCGAAGGTCGGGTTGAGCGAGACCGGATCGAGCCGGATCCTGCCTTCGGATTCCTTGGCGACCAGGACCGCCTCCTCGAAGGTCCGTTCCTCGGTGGGGCGACCCTTCTGCCAGTCGTAAGCGTAATTGCCGATGGCCACGATCATCTTGTCGAGGGGAATGTCGCGCTGTCGCTGACGCAGCACCGAGGCGAACCAGGGCAGGCTGGAAATCGGACCCGGCCCACTGTCATTCCAGTGCTCGTCGTAGGCCATGAGAATCAGGTGGTCCGCGTGCGGCACCAATCTGCGGTAATCGAAAGCGGCGTCGTTGGCCGGCACATTCACCGAAACCGACAGGTTTCTTGGGTGCATTGCGGCGTACAGTTCGGCCATGAAGCGCTGAAAATCGGGCTGCGCCCTGGGCGGAATATTCTCGAAGTCGATGCTGATCCCGTCAAAGTGATGACTCTCGACATAGGCGGTCAGTTGTGCGATGGTGCGCGCCCGTGCCGCCGGTTTGGCCAGCATCCGCGCCAGTTTGACGCCCTCCCATTCATGACCGTTCCAGTTGTTGACCAGCGGCACGATCGACGCCTCGGGACGACGGCTGCGGATGTACGCAGCCACTTGCGCCGTGCGCGTCGGATCATTTTCGCGCAGCGAACCGTCCTCGTCCGCCAGGTGCAGCCATTCGGCGATCACCGTGTCCAGGCTGTCGAGGTTCTGCTTGAGCGAACTCATGCTGGCGTCGTCCCAGTTGACGAAAAAGCCGATGGCCAGCGTTTGCCGGTTCGGCAGCAGGCCCGGCTTGTGGGGCTGCACCAGCCATTGTTGCAGGCTGGCCGCGCGCGCGCGCTCCAGCCTGATCTGCTCACTACGCAAGGTGCGCTCACGGCGGGTCAAGGGACGCTCGGGGGAGAGCGTGGGTACGGCCGGCAGGGCGTGGGCGCCTTGCGGCAGAAAACTGACGCTTGGCAGATGCAGCGACGGCAGTACCGGACTGGCGAGAATGCTCAGGACGAGCATGACCAGCAACAAAGACAGCGTCAGGCCGAGCAGCGTCACTCCCGCCCGCAAACGCGGCCAGCGCTTGTGGGCGGGATCGAAGAAGACCGGCTTGCCGGACACGCCGTTGGTCACTGCAGTTGCTGGAGAATCACCGGGTAATGGCAGAGACATTCTGGAATGGTCGCTTTCTGGAAAGGTTGGCCTGGTTTCACATCAACGCACGCGCACGGGCGTATCTGGCCGGGCGGGCGGCCCCCCACTGCGGATCACCGTCAGGGACCAGGGCGGCAATTGCAGTTCTAGTGGGGCATGCGCGCGCAGCACGCGGTGCTCGGGAGGCCGACTGCGGCGCGGGCGACCGTGCTTGCCTTGCGCCCGCCATTGGTACTGGGCAGCGGAAAACTGGAACAGGTCGGCCGGGCCTTGCAGCCACGCGACCGCATCCGGCTCCGGTCCGGCGAAGCGCAGCGCGACCGACCACGGTTGCGTCGGGTCCTTGTTGACCAGCAGCACCGCCCAGAGCCCGTCGGGGCGCTGCAGTGCATAAGCGCTCAAGGGTGGCGTATCGGTGCTTTCGCCATCCACTCGTGCGGGATAGAGCCAGTGCGCCTGGGTCGGGTTCCCGGCCCATTGCCGTGCCAGCAGCCTGGCACCGTGATAGGTGGCGGTACGCGCCAGGATGTTTCGCTTCTGGTCGGAGACGAACAGGGTATTGTTGCCCCAGGTCTCACAATCAACCTGCGGTTCCCGATCGAGGGGGCTGGGTTCGTAACCGTACAGATAGGCAGCACTGCCACCCTGGGTCAGGAAGGTGCCGACCACGTCGGCGTTGAACAGGGCGCCGGCCAGGTCGACTTCCGCCTGCGTGGCAAAGGCCGAGTAGCCGTACTCGGTGATCAACAGCGGCGTCGAGCGCGGCAGACCCTGCTGGTAGAGGTTCGCCATGGCCTCGGCGAGCCGCGCCGGCGCCTGCTGCAAGTACGGCGCCACCGGCGCGCAGACGTCGTCGAACGGGTACCACTCGAACGACAGGAATCCCAGATCGTCCGCTCGCCCACGCGCCTGCAGATAGCTCAGCAAGCGGGCCAGCCACGGCCGGTCGGGAGCAACCGAAGTGCCGGCCCAGGCCATCATTGGCTCATCCCACAAGGACTGGAAGGATGGCCCACCGAGCGGTACTGCCGCATCGACCGCACGCAGCGCGTCCACCGCTTGCAGATACAAGGCCCCATAGTCCTCCGGAGCAATGTACTGGCCATCCGGTTCCTCGCCGAGTTCGATGCCGCGCAGCGGATAGCCGCGCCGCTTCAGATAGCGCAGCAGGGCGGCGGCGTTGTCCGGCGTATCGTAGAGCACCCCGACGGGAACCAGCATCGGCAAGCCATGCGTCAGCCCGCTGGCGAACACCCGGTCAATGCCGGCCTGCTCGACGTCGGGGTCCAGGTCGGTCGCACGGTGCCATGGGTCGGTGGATGAAACGAAAAAGTGGGTCTGCTGCTTGCGGCTGGCGGCATGGCGGACGGCATCCCGCAACTCGCCATCGGCACCCAAGGTGCCGATGGACACCTCGCGGACCGCGTAGCCGAGAGCATCGCGCGGGTCGCTGGCTCCCGGTGGGGCCGACGCCGATGATGCTTCGAGCAACACCCGCAGGTAACGTGCCGGCCGTGCATCGGGTGCCAGGCGCAGAATTCCGTCACCGCCACCACCTGCGGTCACCATACCTTCGGGAAAGGTTCGCCATTGACCCTCGGGATACCCATCCGGAAGGTCCTGGTCTTCGCCATCCCAGTACTGCACCGAATAGCGCACGGCATACGGTATCCCCCAGGAGATACGGATCGCATTCACCGGTATTTTCTGTCCCAGATCAGCGATCAGCCATTGCGGGTGCCGGTCCTCTCCCGTGTAGCGGCGATCCAGATAGGGGTTGCTCTTCCAGAAGGTATCGGGGTCGCCGTCAGCCAGTCGCGAATAACCATTGTCTTCGGCCTGGTCGATGGTATTTCCTCGCCGTGGCAGCCGGTAACCAAAGGAGGTCAGGATCGGAGCGCCAGGGTGATCGTTGGAGGTCCAGTAACCTTGGGCGTTCTTGCGGTCACTCCAGTGGCCGCGCGGATTCCAGTGCCAGGCCTCGATACCGAGTTCGGTGCGCAGGCGGTAAGTCAGCGGACGCAGACCGACCGAGCGCATGGCGCGCAAGGTGGCGGGGCGATAAATGGCGCTCGCGTCGCCGCGCGCGTGCCCGTCCACACCGGCGCCGAGAGCGACAGCCGGAGTGAAGGTGTTGACGGGGCCGGCCCCGAGGTCAATGGTCACTTGAGCCGACGCCACTGCCCCTGCCGGCGTCGAACCGGCGGAGAGAACGGCAAGAACCAGTATGGCGAGCAGGCGGAAGGGAAAATCAGCAATCATTGCTTACTCGGACCAGTGAGCGTAGAAAACCGCCGTGAGTTCAGGCTGGAGAATCGGGGATCAAAACCGGTCGTTTTCACCGGTGCGCGATGATACGCATTTTGCCCCGTCCGCCGCAAGAAATCAGCGGTTTGCCGGTTGAACGGCCGGCAAGACCCGGCAAGGCTAGCGTCTTTCTGTTAGAATCGTGGCGTCGACTCTGTCGGCAGGCGCAAAACGACCATCCAAGAGAGTAATTCGCGGTTCACCTCGCCACCCTACCATCGAGATATGACCACTTCGTCACACTCCTCTTTCATCATCGTCGGTCTTACCATCGCAGGCAAGCGGTTCCGCCCCAGCGACTGGGCCGAAAGACTTTGCGGTGTTCTCTCGGCTTTTGGCGCCGAAAAGAAGATGCGCTATTCGCCCTACGTTTCTCCAATAAACTACAAAGGCGAGAAAGCCGTTTTCGTAAATGGCCGATTGTACGAAGTGGAGCCCATGGCCTATCGCTTCGTCCTGCACTTCGCACAAGACAACGATCTGCAACTGATCCAGGACGTCGCCGCGACGGCTGTCGGCCAGAACAACCCCTCCTAGTAGCTCGTCGGAATCATGATTTTCATCATCGGGGGTGCCTGGAGAAGTCATGACCGTTAGTTTGGTGATCTTCCCGCTCACCACCTGCAAGGAGAAACCTGGGCAGGACTTCCGGCGGTAGCTGCAGGCGGTCGAGCAAGGTGTCGCGGCTGATGTGCAGCAGACTCTGGATGGCAGTGAGGTCATCCGGGATCGCTGGATTATTCCAGCCATCAGTCGAGTGGCGGGCAAGCTTGACCGCCAGCTGCACGTTCTGGACCCTTGGCAGATGGGCGCTGTCGCCGCCCATCAGGGTGGTCAGCAGCACGGGCAGGTGCCAGGCGCGGCAGAGGGCCAGCTGCAGATCGGCCAGCTTGACTCCGAGCACTTCCTGTTGGACATTGGCGCTGTGCAGCCTGCGGTCGGCCTGCAGTCGGGAGCGAATCTCGATCGCCAGATCCGGAGCAAAACACCACAGCAGAATCTCCGCCAGGTCGTGCAGCAGCGCGGCGAGAGCGACTTCCTCGACGTTCATGTCGTGCCGCGCGAATGCCCAGTCGTGTGCATAGTGCGCTGCACGCTGCATCCGCAGGATCACCTGCAGGACGCCCAGCAGGGCTTGCCGCTGACCTTGCAACATCGTTTCGAGGGTGAGTGCTTGCTCGAACATCCGGAAGAAAGGGTCGACGCCAAGCATCATCACTGCGCTGGCAATGTTCGTGATGTCACTGTGCAGGTGGCCGTGACCAACGTCCTGAATATAGGCCAGCACACGGATGGCCAACAGCGGATCCTGCAAAACGATGTTGGTGATGTCGCGACCGCTGACCTGGTCGATCTGTTGCCGTGCCTGGTCGAGACGGCGCGCCGTCTGGCGCAGAATCGGCAATTCCGTTCTGCTGACAAAGGCCAGCCAGCCTGCAAGGTCTTGTGGCAAGGGCTCAAGCATGGGCTGGGCCTTTTTTCAGAAACGCTCGTCGGCGCGCAGATAACGCCATTGTCCGGCAGCCAGCTTGCCGAGTGAGACGCTGCCGATACGCACGCGTTTGATTTCGGTGACGCGCAAACCGACCTGTTCGCACATGCCCTGAATCTGCCGCTTTCTGTTTTCGTGCAGAACGAAACGCAGTTGTTGCTCGCTCAGCCACGAGACCTGTGCGCGCAGCAGTTTGACCTTGTCCAGCGACAGGCCATGTCTGAGCCGCTCCAGACCATCCGCCGACAACTCGCCCTCGACGCGGACGTGGTATTCCTTCTCGAGTCTTGCATCACCTCCTGTCAGGCGGCGTGCGACACTGCCTTCCTGAGTGAACACCAGCATGCCGCCCTCGTCGGCATCGAGTTTGCCGGCCAGCGCCAGGCCGCGCAGATGCGTGGCCTGGAAACGGAAGGTGCTGCTGTCTTCTGCCCAGTGCTTGTCGGGACGGATCAGTGCGACGGCATGATCGTCCTCGGCAGCGACCGGGTGGCACGGCTTGTTGAACAGGATCGTGACACTTTCGCTGGGGTGCTTTTTCGCTGCGTCCTGGATCCTGATCTTTGCCTTCGGGTTGACGCGTGCGCCGAGGCGGGTGATGACCTCGCCGTCTACGCTGACCCAGCCGTTCTCGATCCATTCGTCAGCTTCGCGGCGGGAGCACGCGGCGATTTCGCTGACCAGTTTTGCCAGCCGCGGCGATTCCTTTGCCAAGCCGCGTGGCGTGCTGGAGGTCACTGCCGGCGTGGCAGCCGGCGCTTCTGCCGGTCGTTGCACCTGCGCTTCTGCTGCGACTGCCGGGGAGACTCTCTCGCCGAGTGCCGGTGCGTCACGGCTGGCGCGCTGCGGCGCCGGGGGAAAGGCGCGCGCGCCAGTGCTGCGGGCTATGCCGCGTTGCGGATAGGTCTTCTTCGCCTGTTGGCTGGGCCGGGCCGGGCTGGCTGCCTGGCTATCGGTGGTTGTGCCGCGAGGTTCCGGGGCTGGCACTGTGCTTTCCTGCCTCGTCGGAAACGCGGCTGTGAATTGCTCGACCGGGCTGGCCGCTTCCCTCGGGAGTTCGTTGCGGAAACGTGCCGGGCTGGTGTTTCTCTGACCGGGCTTGCCGCTTGGCGCAGCCGGTACTGGCGATTGGCTGTCGGCACGCCGCGCGCTGGTGTGCTTTGCTGTCTGGGAGCTACCGCGAATCGGTTTGCGGGTGGCTGCCCGGGTGTCGCCGACGGCAGCAGCAGGCTTTTTGTTGGGCAGCTTCAGAGTGGTGCGGGGCATGGCGTGGCTTTCCGTTGGTTCGACCGCTTAGTTTACGTCAGAAGTGGATCACCTCCTACAACCCAGCCATTCCAGATCGCGAAGCGGGAGGACCGCTCATGATCGCCGTTGCCAGCGCAGCAAGCGGCAAGCTGCGATCGACCGCGCCCCGTTTGACCGCTTCCCTCGGCATGCCGTAAACGATACAAGTCGCCTCGTCCTGTGCCAGCGTATAAGCGCCGGCATCGTGCATCTCCTTGAGTCCGCGCGCGCCGTCATCGCCCATGCCGGTCATGATCACACCCATGGCATTGTTGCCGGCATACTTGGCAACCGATCGAAACAGCACATCGACCGACGGGCGATGGCGATTGACCGGTGGTCCATCCTTCACCTCGACCAGGTATTGCGCGCCGCTGCGCGTCAGTTGCATGTGCTTGCCGCCGGGTGCAATCAGTGCCAGACCGGGCAGGACTCGCTGCCCATTCCTCGCTTCCTGCACCGAGATTTCACAGAGGCCATCAAGGCGTGCGGCAAAAGCGGCGGTAAACATCTCCGGCATGTGCTGAACGATGACGATTCCCGGCGAGACGCGCGGCAGTTCGGTCAGCAGGGCTTCCAGGGCGACCGTTCCGCCGGTGGACGTGCCGATGGCGACCAGGCGCTCGGTTGTCTGTGCCATCGCCAGACGCGGCCTTGCCGGACTGCGTACCGCCGTGCGGACGCCACGCTGCACGGCTCCCATATTGGCACGCGCGGCAGCTTTGACGGCAGCGATCAGGTTGTCGCTCGAATCCTCAAGAAAACTCCCGACGCCGAGGCCGGGCTTGCTGATGATCGCAACGGCCCCGGCTGCCAGGGCCTGCAGGGTCGTTTCCGCCCCGACGGTGGTCAGCGATGAGCAGATCAGCACCGGCGTCGGTCGTTCCGCCATCAGTTGGCCGAGAAAGGTGATGCCGTCCATGCGCGGCATTTCGATGTCGAGCGTCAGCACGTCAGGCCAGTCGCGGCGCATTTTTTTCGATCGCGAAGATCGGATCGTGGGCCGTGGCGATGACGCGGATCCCGGGATCGCGGTCGAGGATGGTGCTCATGACCCGGCGTACCACGGCCGAGTCGTCGACGACCATGACCTTGATTTCTCGTGCCATCAGCGCCTCACGTTTCAGATAGACATTAAGTTTCAATCATCGGCGGGGTGATCGACACCATTTCGTCGATCGACAGGACACGCGCGATGTCGAGAATGATCACGAAGCGGCCATTGACGCGTGCCATTCCGGCGATGAAGTCGGCGTTGACGCGTGTACCGAAAGCCGGGGCGGGTTCGATGCTCCCGGCAGCAATCTCCATCACCGCGTTGACGCCATCGACGATCAATCCCAGGGTGTACAGCGCTCCCGCATGTTCCGTTTCGACGATGACGATGCAAGTGCGTTTACCCACGCCGGTGGCCGTGCGACCGAAGCGAACCGCGAGGTCGATCACCGGCACCACCGCGCCGCGCAGGTTGATGACGCCACGGACCGAGCGCGGCATCATCGGCACGCCGGTGGGCACGCTGTACTCAATGATTTCCCGGATGCGCAGGATATCGATGGCATATACGTCATCAGCCAGGCGGAAGGCGAGATACAGCGAGGTGTCGCCGACATCCGGACCGGCCGCTCTGCCGGCCACGTGCCGGCTGGCTGCCAACAGTTCTGTGCTCATGGCGCATCCCTCAGAATCGTTCGTAGTCTTTCAGCGGGTGATTTGCCGCAGACTCGCGTTTCGCCTTGCCCGGTTTGGCGGTCCGGCCGGGGCGCGCCGGCATGGCCTGGTCGTTGCCGGCAAGCGTGAACTGCGCCATCAACTCGTTGAGGTTTTCGGCCTGGGCGTTCATCTCTTCGGCCGTGGCCGAGAGTTCTTCGGCGGTCGCGGCGTTCTGCTGCGTGACGGTGTTCAACTGCGCCATCGCCTGACTGATCTGGTCGGCGCCGGTCGTCTGTTCTTCCGATGCGGCGGTGATCTCGCCCACCAGATCAGCCGTCTTGCGAATCGACGGCAGCATGGTCTCGAACAGGCTGCCGGCACGTTCGGCGGTTTCGACGCTGCTGCTTGCCAGTTCGCCAATCTCCTGCGCGGCGATCTGGCTGCGTTCGGCCAGTTTCCTGACCTCGGCCGCGACGACGGCAAAACCCTTGCCATGTTCGCCGGCTCGTGCCGCTTCGATCGCCGCATTCAGCGCCAGCAGATCGGTGCGGTAGGCAATGTCGTCGATGATCGAGATCTTGCCGGCGATCGATTTCATCGCCGCGACCGTCGAACGAACGGCTTCGCCGCCAGCCAGCGCGTCTGCCGCCGATTGGCGCGCGATCGCGTCGGTGGTCTTGGCGTTGTCGGTGTTCTGCGCAATCGACGCCGACATCTGCTCCATCGCCGAGGTCGTCTGTTCGAGGCTTGCCGCCTGCTCCGAGGTGGCTTGCGAAAGAAGCTGCGAGGTGGCCGATACCTGCGTCGAGGCGTTCGAGAGTTCGCCAGCCGAGGTGTTCACCTGCGCGATCGTCGCCGACAGTTTGGCCAGCGTGTTATTCACGCTGGCCTGCAGGGCGCCAAAGTCACCCTGATATTCGGCGTCGATGCTCTGGCCGAGATCGCCCCGTTCAACCGCCGCCATGACCCGCTTGACGTCGTTGATCGGATCCACCACTGCGTCCATCGTGCGGTTGAGTCCTTCGATGATGTTGCGATATTCGCCCTGGTGCCTGGCTGCATCGACACGCGTCTCCAGCCGGCCTTTCGCCGCTGCGGTCGACAGCGCGCCGGCATCGCCGATCATCGCGTGCACTGCATCCTTGACCATCATCACGGCACGAAACACGGCCCCGGCTTCATCTCGCCCGGTGGTGTCGAGCTTGAAGTCGAAATCGCCTGCTGCCATGCGGCCGGATACTTCGACGACCGTATTCAGCGGGCCCGAAATCGAACGCGAGATCGCCCAACCCATGGCCGTCAATAGCGCCAGCAAGGCCAGTGAAATCGATACCAACTGGATCAGGACGCGGCGGAAGACGACATCGACATCGTCAATGTAGATGCCGGTGCCGATCACCAGATTCCATGGCGCAAACAGCACCGCATGACCGATCTTGGGCGAAGCGGCCTGCGTGCCCGGTTTGGGGAAGTCGTATGCGACATAACCGCCTCCAGCCTTGGCGACGCTGATCAGTTCCCGGATCAGGTATTTGCCATTGGCATCCTTGAGATCGATCTTGTTGGTTCCCTCGAAGTCGCGGGTGGCCGGCATCAGGTAGAAGAGTCCTTCAGGATCGAAGACGAACAGATAGTTACCTCCTTCGTAGCGCATGTAGCGCAGGGCATCAAGTGCGGTGTCCCTGGCCTCCTTGTCGGTGAGCTTGCCGGTAGCCGACAGTTGATGATAGTGCTCGAGAACCCCGCTCCCAGCCTCGATCAGGCTCTTGATTCGCTGCTTGCGGTCTTCGAGCATGTTGTCGCGAATCGAAACCAGCGACACCGTGCAGAAGAGCAACAGGCCAATCGCCGTGAGACCTCCCCAGAGCAGGTTGCGTGTGCTCACCTTCATCGACCGTAACCAGTTCATCTTTCACCTCGACATTCTGAATAATTGGACAAGAAATGATGCCCGCAGGCGTTTGCTGCCGCCGGAAACGAGCCGTGCCGGTGCCGTCGATCAATTCTTCGCATGCTTGCCGTGGCCAGCGCCTGCGCAAAGCCGTACCAGTGCCTGCACGTCGAGGATCATGCCGACCTCGCCGTTGCCGATGATCGTGCAGCCCGACACCGCCGGTGTTTCGGCAAACAAGGGACCGAGCGGCTTGATCACCGTCTGGCACTTGCCATGGATGCGATCGACGACCAGACCCGCCTGTCGGCTGCCGTAACGGACGACAATGACGCGCGGTCGAGGGTGCCGTGGCCCCTGTTCATCGAAAAGCTCGCGCAGGCGAACGAAGGGCAGCGCCTGCTCACGCAGTTCGAGGTATCCCCGATCGCCGACATCCGGCGGTAGTTCGATGCACTCGACGACCATGTCGAGCGGGATGATGAAGTGCGAACTGCCGACGCCGACGTGAAAGCCGTCGATGATCGCCAGCGTCAGCGGCAGACAAAGGCGCATGGTCGTGCCTTGTCCTGGCACCGATTCGATGTCGAGCGTGCCGCGCAAGGCCTCGATATTGCTGCGCACGACATCCATCCCGACCCCGCGGCCGGAGAGGCTGGTCACTTTTGCTGCCGTCGAAAACCCGGGTGCGAGAATCAGCCGATAGACCTCCTGATCGGAAAGATGGGCGTCCGGAGCGACCATGCCATTCTCGATCGCCTTCCTCAGGATGCGATCACGATCGAGGCCGCCGCCATCGTCACTGACTTCGATATTGATGCTGCCGGACTCGTGATAGGCACGCAGTTCGACCGTGCCGCGTGCGGGCTTGCCACGCGCCATGCGCGTTTCGGCCGGCTCGATGCCATGGTCGATCGAGTTGCGCACCAGATGCATCAAGGGGTCGCCGATCTTGTCGACCATCGACTTGTCGAGTTCGGATTCGGCACCCCGGACACGCAACTCGATATCCTTGCCCAGTTCCCTGGAAACGTCGCGAACGACACGCGGAAAGCGGGAGAAAACCTCGCCGATGGCGACCATGCGCAAGCGCAGGGTCATGTCACGAATGTCCTGGACGAGAGATAGCAGCACTTCCGCCGATTCCTGAATATCGGGCCGCTGGATACGGCTGATCTGCAGATGTGTCCCGACGCCGGCGATGACCAATTCGCCGACCCGGTCGATCAGTGCGTCGAGCCGATCGGAAGGAACCTTGACGATCCGGGCTTCGCCGCTGCGCTTTTCCTCGACGCGCTTCTGCTGGTCCGCGGCGGCCTCGACGACCTGCGGCGGCACCGCTCCCTGTTCGACCAGGATCTCGCCGATACGGGCATGTGGCTCCTGCTGTTTCTGCACCGCCAGCGCCTCTGCCAGTTCGTTGGCGGTCACCGAACCACAGGCCACGAGCATCTCGCCGATGCGCTCGGCATCCTGATGGTGGGATTCGATCAGCGCGAGGTAGGCAGAAATCTGGCTCTGCG
This sequence comes from Candidatus Accumulibacter contiguus, assembly GCF_012940005.1. Lineage (GTDB taxonomy): Bacteria > Pseudomonadota > Gammaproteobacteria > Burkholderiales > Rhodocyclaceae > Accumulibacter > Accumulibacter contiguus. Next base: position 94,594 of record NZ_SPMX01000025.1, read on the forward strand.
GCGGCACGATGACGATCTGCGAGCCCTCCCGGATGAAATCGAAGACGCCTTCGATCTCTGCCTTGCTGGCACGGCTCGCCAGGGCCACTTCGAAGCCCAGATAGCAGATCTCGGGGTCTGCGGCGGCAAACTCCGGTACGGCGTCGACGATCGTTTCAACATGCAGCAGCTTGCCGTACTGGGAGAGGTAATTGATGAAGGCCAGCGGATCCATGCCGTCCTGCAACACCTGTCTGCCCGGGCGCAGCGAGATATGCCAGTGGTCAGAGCCCATCGCGCCACCGTCGCCGGCACCGATCCCGGCTTCGGAGGAATGCGGTTCGGCCGCGGGCGGCGCCACGACAGCGCCGCCGCCAGTTCCGAGAACGGCCTGCAGGCGTGACAGCAATTGGTCGCTACGCGCGACCGGAACCTCGGTGTTCTCGGCGATCGCGGCAATCAGGTTGGCGATGTGGTCCTGGCATGCGAGCAGCAGACTGATCAGATCGCTGTCGAATTGCAGTTTGCCGTTGCGCAGGCGATCGAGGACGTTCTCGACGACGTGCGCGAAACGCACCACCTCGTCAAGACCGAACAGGCCGCCGGAACCCTTGATGGTATGTGCGCAGCGAAAAAGGGCGTTCATGTCGTCTTCCTGGCCGCTGCCGTCCTCTGCACGCAGCAGGATCGCCTCCATTTCGGCGAGGAGTTCCCTGGCCTCTTCCATGAAGGTTCCGAGTGCCTGCGCAAGGTCCTGGGCGGCGTCGTTCACGGCACCTTCCTTGCCGATTCCGTCGCCGAAATGAACAAGGGATCTCCCAGCAGGCCACCGAGATTGGCCAGATCGATCAGGCGCAGAACGCACGGCGGATGATTGACGAAGCGCACACGCTTGCCCGGATTGCGTTTGGCGATCAGCATCAGTTGCAGACCGGCCGTATCGATCTCGGCGATGCCGCCCAGGTCGATCTCGATTTCGTCGGCAGCGCGCATGACGTCCGCCAGCCCGGCCTTGATTTCGGCGACCTCATAGATGGTCAACTCCCCGTCCAGAGTCAGCCGCGCCGTCTGCCCGCTGCTCTCGATGACGATGCTCATCGTCGCCTCACATCATCAACAGTCTGGAAACCGCCGCCAGCATCTGCTGGGGCTGGAAAGGCTTGACCACCCAGGCCTTGGCGCCGGCCTCCTGGCCGGCCTTCTTCTTTTCCTCATTGCCTTCGGTGGTCAGCATGATCACCGGAACGAAGCGGTAGGCGGCGTTCTTTTTCATTTCCCGGACAAAGGTGATGCCATCCATGTTGGGCATATTGACATCGCTGATCACCAGATGCACTTTCTGCCCCATCAGTTTGGCCAGCGCGTCCTTGCCGTCGCAGGCCTCGATCACCTCAAAGCCGCCGCCCTTGAGCGCCATGCTGACGACCTGCCGCATCGAAGCGGAATCGTCGACGACCAGGATGGTCTTGCCCATGTCAATCTCCCATTGTCCAGGTTAGAAAAAGGTGATTTCGCTCGCCGCCACCTGCCCCTGTGCAGCCGGGTGCTGCGCATCGTGCTGTTCGAGCGTGGTGTAAGTTTGTTCGAGTTGAGCAATCCACTTCTGCACGTCGAAAGGTTCCGGCGTCTCGCCGCCTGCGATGCGCGCCTCTTCTGCACGTGTGCGCGCCAGAAGACGCTCGATATCCTGGCAGACCGCGCTCAGAATCTGGCTCATGCGATCCTGGAATTGCAGATGCACGAGTACCGCTTCGACCTTCTCGCGGACGCTCTGGCTGCCTTCGGCCATGTGCTGCGACGAATCGCTGAGTCCTTGCACGACGCTGCTGAAACGTTCCAGTACGGCGGCCATGGTCACTTCCGAACTGGCCATCAGCGATTCGTTCTGGCGTGACATTTGACCGGCGGAAAGCAGCGCTGACCCGGTCGCCACGTTGACCGTCTCGACTTTGTCCCGGATCTGCTTGGCAAGCGATCCCGACTGGTCCGAGAGCTTGCGTACTTCATCGGCAACGACGGCAAAACCCCGCCCGGTCTCGCCGGCCCGCGCCGCTTCGATCGCCGCGTTGAGTGCCAGCAGATTGGTCTGTTTGGCGATCTCGGCGACCCCGCCGGCCATGCGCTTGAGATCGGCGCTCACTTCCGCCAGGCTCTCGAATTCACGGAGCATTGGTTTCTGGGCGTCGAAAGCGTCCTTGAGGTAGCCCAGCATCGCTGCCAGTTCACTGCGCGAACGTTCGATCACCGCGACCACACCTTCCGCTGCTTCACGGTCGCGGGTATCGAGCATAACGCCCAACTGGTTCAGAATGGCCGCGAAGTCACTGGTCAATGCGTTGCCCGCATTCTCGGTTTGTTGGCGTGCGATGGCGACATGCGTGGCCCAGCGGGTCAGTGAAGCGGCGGCTACCTGATGCAGGCTGGTGGTATAGGGGGCGATGGCCGGCGGCGCCGCGCCGGTCTCTGCGCGCTCGGCAAGCAGGCGATCGACAGCAGCCCGGATCGAACGGCGCTCCCAATAAGAGACGCCAGTGGCGAGCACCAGCAGAGCCAGTGTCAGGATCAGGTCGACGGCCAGCGATGCCTCACTCTTCCAGAACAGCAGGCCAGCGGCGACGGCGGCAAGAAACAGTGGGCCAGTGCCCAGGGGAAGTATTCTTGATGATCGGTCTTGCATGAGTTCCTCCTGCGTGCTACTTCAGCGCCAGGCTGCGGTCGATCGGGCGCAGAGAAACACGGCCTCGAATCGAAAGGGCCAGGCATGCGGTTACTCTCGGATGCAAGACTTGGACGGCTGCGGATATCGCATGCCGAGACGAAGATCCCGGTATCAGGCAACCCAGCCACCCTCCCGGACTTCGGGTTAGGGCCTGCAGCTTTGCGTCCGGGGCTTTCGTCCCGTTTGCCATTCTTACTCGTCCACACATCATAACTGAATAGAGCAGCAATGTGCGACTTCCGGCACATAGCCGGATGCAGCGAGATTGACAGCAGCTGAGATGGCTGGGCATACTCGTACGTGCGCCATCCAAGTGTCCCCCCTGCAGGCGGCAGGCCAGCGACTTGCGCGCTACCCGCCAGAGAACTGCGGGAGAAGTTCGGCGCACTGACCACATATCATGGCAAGAATCATGGCAAGAGGCCATGGCCTGCAAGCGGATCGTCTCTGGAGCTTCCTGTGAAGAGCAGTCATTGGTTTCTGGAATCCATCGCTGCCGATGGATCCCGTTTGAAATACGACATCGTTGACCTGCCTTTCCGGATCGGTCGTGGCCAGGAGAACGATCTGGTACTGGCGACACCGGGCCTCAGCCGGAAACACGCCATGTTCGACGACGACATCAGCGCGCAACTGCGCCTGACCGATCTGAACAGCACCAACGGCACCTTCGTCAATCGACAGCGCATCGATGGCTCGTGCCTGCTGCGGGAAAACGACATCATTCATTTCTTTACGGCAGAGTTTCGTCTCGGCCGGCATCAGCCTGATCAGTCGCGCTTCATGCCCTCGACCGACTCGCGAACCCTGTTGATGCCGATGGGCACGAACCTGTCGGAACTCTTCGTCGCCAATGAGGGCGAGTTTCTCGACCTGCTCAACGGCCAGGGCATTTCCGGCGCCGCCCAGCCCATCGTCGATGCGAACAGTGGGAAAATCTTCGCCTACGAGTTGCTCGGGCGAGCAAATCATCCGCAACTGTCCGGTAGCCCCATCCGCCTGTTCCAATTGGCAACAGCGCTGAACCGCGAGCTTGATCTCAGCGTGGCCTTTCGCAAATTCGCGATCACCTCGATGGCTCCGCGCCTGCGCAAATTCCCCCTGTTTATCAACACCCACCCCAAGGAGACTTTCAGCAAGCCGTTTTTTGCTTCGCTAACTGTCCTGCGCCAGCAGATGCCGGAACTGCAACTGGTTGTCGAAATCCATGAAACCGCAGTCACCGACCCGCTGCGTTTACGTGAATTAGGCGCTTTTCTGCGCGACATCGGTGTGCGTTTTGCCTACGACGATTTCGGGGCAGGACAGGCCCGCCTGAACGAACTGGGCGAAGCGCCTGCGCACTTCGTGAAATTCGACATGGGTCTGCTGCACGACATTCACCTGGCCAGCGAACGCAAACGCCGGGTGATCAGCGATCTCGTCAAACTGGTGCTGAACCTGGGCTCAGTGCCGCTGGCCGAAGGCATCGAGCTCGAGGCGGAAGCGCAGGTCTGCCGCGACATGGGTTTCCAGCTGATCCAGGGCTATCTGACCGGCAGACCGATTGCCGCCGACCAGTTGTAGCGGGGGGTCTCTTGATGTTCTCCCGTATTCAGACCCGCTGTTTCCGCAGCCTCCAGGCGGTCGGCGAGTATCCCTGCTTCAGAATACCATTGGTCAGAAAATGCCACCCGAAGGATGCCCATGCCCAACTTCCACGTCATTTCCACCGAACGCCACGCCAGCAAGCGCTGGCAGCGCATTTCGAGTTATGCTTTCGCTGCCCATGAGGCAATTGTTCCACTGACTGCAGGCGAACTGCCGCGTGCGCTGTTGAGTCTGCCGATTGCCTTTGTCGAGCAGAATGAAACCTTCGTTCCTGTCGCCGTTCTGGGTTTGGCAACAGGCAAGAATCTATTTGCCGCACCCGACGGCCGTTGGGCAGGAAAATATATCCCGGCCATCTTGCGTAGCTATCCCTTCTGCCTCGCCAGCAGGGATGACGGTCAGCAGGTACTGTGCATCGATGAAGATTCGGGACTCCTTGGCGACGGCAGTGAAGGCGAACCCTTTTTCGATGATGAAGGCAAACCCTCGCCAGCGATTCAAGGCGTCCTCAACTTTCTGACCCAGATCGAGAACAATCGGCAGATCACCGTCAGGGCCTGTACGGTACTGAAGAAACACCACCTGATCAAAGCCTGGCCAATTACTGTCAAGACAGGGGCTGGTGACCAGCCGATTGGCGGACTCTTTCAGATTGACGAGGCCATTCTGAATCAGTTGCCCGCCGAAGCCCTTCATGAAGTCGCCAAAGCCGGTGCCCTGGTCATCGCCTATTGCCAGTTGCTGTCGATGCAGCAGTTGCCTGTTCTCGGCGAGCTGGCCGAAGCCCATGCCAGCGCTGCCGCCCGAATTCCTTCCGCCGGCAAAGAACTTACCCTGGACTACTTGAACAAGCACGAAACGCTCAATTTTGGTGGACTCGGCTAAACCAATCGACTAATCGACCATTCGCTCGCTGCATACCCATGCTGGCCAGTCCCATCAGTACAAGCCATGAAGATTCTCCTCATCCATCAGAACTTTCCGGGTCAGTACAAACACATTGCCGCAGCTCTGGTGGCAAGGGGAGATGAAGTTACGGCGCTGTGCATCGAGACCAACCCGGTTCCCGCCGGTGTTCGTGTGATCCGTTACGGTCCAAAGCGAGGCAATACACCCAACATTCATGCGTGGGTGCAGGAAACGGAAACCAAGGTGATTCGCGGCGAAGCCTGCTTCAAGGCGGCGAAACGATTGCGCGAGCAAGGCTATCACCCGGACCTCATCTGTGCCCACCCGGGCTGGGGAGAAGCGCTGTTCATCAAGGAAGTCTGGCCGCAGATCCCGCTGCTGAATTACTTCGAGTTCTACTACCACGTCCATGGCGCCGATGTCGGCTTTGACCCGGAGTTTCCCGACAATCCGGACGAGGCGCCACGCTTGCTGGCAAAGAACTTCGCCAACCTGATGAACCTCGAACAATGCGATGCCGGAGTTTCACCGACGGCATGGCAGAAATCCACCCACCCCGCGAGCTTTCAACACAAAATCCGCGTCATCCATGAAGGCCTGGATACGGCAGCGATCGCCCCAAAGACCGACACCCAGATCACTCTTCAGGAAAAGGCCCGCACTCTGCGTTCTGACGATGAAGTCATCACCTTCGTCAATCGCAACCTCGAACCCTACCGAGGATGTCACAGTTTCATCCGCGCCATCCCTGAAATCCAGCGCCGGCGTCCGAAAGCCCATATCCTGATCGTCGGTGGTGATGGAGTCAGTTACGGCAGTCGGCCAGTCCAGGGAACGACCTACCGTGAGCAGTTTATCGAGGAAGTGAGGGGCGACATAGACTTCCGGCGTCTTGATTTCGTCGGTACGATTCCTTACCCGGTGTTCATCGGCTTGCTGCAAATCTCGGCGGTTCACGTCTACCTGACCTACCCCTTTGTTCTCTCCTGGTCGATGCTCGAAGCCATGAGCGCCGGTTGCCTGGTGCTGGGGTCCAGGACGCCACCGGTGGAAGAAGTGATCACGCATGGGGACAATGGACTGCTGGTCGATTTTTTCTCACCGCAGCAAATTGCCGAGCAAGTGGCCCAGGCTCTTGAGTTCCCCGGTGATTTTGCTCGGCTAAGGCAACGCGCCCGGCAGACGATCATCGACCGCTATGACCTCCAGCGAATCTGCCTGCCACAACATCTGGCCTACATCGACGAACTGGCTGGACGGTCACTTAAGGATTGATCCATGTCGCCTTGCTCAAACCGCGTCTGAATCGCCTGGCAAGCAGGCCGGTAAGCGGGCCAGATAATCCTGATGCACCACCAGGCTCAGGGCATTCGGCCGCATTCCTTTGACAACCGCCGTGGCTTCATCTACCGACCAGCCGCGTTCGACCAGGATTTGAGCTGCCATCAGGCCAGTACGACCGGAACCTCCCTTGCAATGGATCACGACTCTCTTGTCGGCGTCCAGCAGTTGATGCACGGCCTGTCGCAGCGCCGACCAGGCGACGGCAAATTCTTCCTCTGGCGCGTGCTCATCTTCGATCGGAAGATGAAACCATTGCAGGCCGATTCGTGAACAGAGGTCGGCCATGTTCGACACCGCATTGCTCGTCATTTCGGCGTCCGGCATCAGTGTGATCACTGCGTCCGCTCCGGCCGCTTTCAGCTGCACGAGCGCAGCGCCTGGCTCCACCCCCTTGCTTCCTGGGCAAGGGGTCAGAATCAGGCCTGCGCCTTGCGAGTTCAGCGGCAGGAAATCATGGGGATGGGCGTTCATGGTGGGATTGGTCATGGATGGTTGGGGCTCATGGCTATAGTAGAGATCAAGAACAGAGGGTTTTTTCGTGGCAACACGCATGGGAGAACCGGGAAGGGGTTTACTTATTTCGAGCATTCTATCAATATAAAAATGTTTCGCAAGCCGGTATCGCTTGCGGTGCCCAAATCGTCGGCTCGCTGGTTTCCAGCCGGGCACCATTCACCCTTCGGAGGAACGAGAAATGACTGTCAAGGTCGGCATCAATGGTTTCGGTCGTATCGGCAGGTTGGCGCTGCGCGCGGCGTGGGACTACCCGGAACTGGAGTTCGTGCATATCAATGAAGCGAACGGGCCGGTGGAGTCGGCAGCGCACCTTCTTGAATTCGATTCGGTCCATGGCCGCTGGCGGCACGATGTCGGGAGCAGCAACGGGCGGATGCTGATCGATGGAAAATCGATCCCCTACAGCACCGCCAGAGATGTCGCCGGCGGATCATGGCGCGACGCCGGGGTGGACATCGTTCTCGAAGCCAGCGGCAAGTGGCGTACGGTCGAGGAACTGTCGCCCTATCTGGCGGCCGGCGTGAAGAAAGTGATCGTCGCCGCACCGGTCAAGGGTGGGGACACGCTGAACATCGTCATGGGCGTCAATGACCAGCGCTACGACCCGGCCCGCGACCACATCGTTACCGCGGCCTCGTGCACCACCAACTGTCTGGCGCCAGTGGTCAAGGTCGTGCATGAAGCGATCGGCATTGCGCACGGCATGATCACGACCATTCACAGTTCGACCAACACCCAGAGCGTGCACGACCAGATGCACAAGGATCTGCGGCGCGCGCGGGCTTCGAGCCTGTCGCTGGTGCCGACGACGACCGGCTCGGCGACCGCGATCGCGCTGATCTTCCCGGAACTGAAGGGCAAGCTCGACGGCCACGCGGTGCGCGTGCCACTGCTCAATGCGTCGATCACCGACTGCGTTTTCGAGATGCAACGCCCGACGAGCGTCGAGGAGGTCAATGGTCTGCTCAAGGCGGCGGCCGAGGGAGCATTGAAGGGAATTCTCGGCTATGAGGAAAGGCCACTGGTTTCCATGGACTACCGCGGCGATCCGCGCTCGTCGATTGTCGATGCGGCGCACACCCTGGTGATCAACGGCACGATGGTCAAGATCTACGCCTGGTACGACAACGAGTGGGGCTACGCCAATCGTTACGTCGAGCTGGCACGCAAGCTGGCCGCTTCGCTGTAAGCACATGCCCATGGATTCCGTGCCGATCGGGGCCGTCACCGCCTGGCAGGAGATGGTCTCGAAGCACGGTCACCCCTCTCGAGGACAACGATGAACGATCCATCCGCAGCCAGAAGTCCCGCTGCACGTGCCGGCCTGCGCAACTACATCCTGGTGACCGCAGCCTACTGGTCCGACACCGTCACCGATGGCGCCACCCGCATGCTGGTGCTGTTCTACTTCTACAGCCTTGGTTACACGCCTTTTGCCGTCGCGTCGCTGTTCATCTTCTATGAAGTCTTCGGCATCCTGACCAATCTCTTTGGTGGCTACATCGGCGCCCGCTTCGGCCTCAAGACGACCTTGTTCATCGGGCTGGGCACGCAACTCGTGGCGCTGTCGATGCTCGCCTTCGCGCCACAGGGCTGGCTGGTGGTCGTATACGTCATGGTCTCGCAGGCTTTGAGCGGAATCGCCAAGGACATGACCAAGATGAGTTCGAAGAGCGCGGTCAAGCTGATCGTTCCCGAAGGTGCATCGGCAACGCTCTACCGTTGGGTCTCGATTCTGACCGGGTCGAAGAACGCGTTGAAAGGGGTCGGCTTTTTTCTTGGGGGTCTGCTGCTGACCCTGCTCGATTTCCAGACCGCACTCAAGCTGCTCGTCGCACTGGTGGGAAGCACGCTGATCCTGGCCGCGTTGCTGATGCGCGGTGGCCTCGGTCAGGCCAACAAGAAAGCAAAGTTCGGGCAGATGTTCTCGCGCAACAGCGCAGTCAACAAGCTGGCCGCAGCACGCATCTTCCTCTTCGGCGCGCGCGACGTCTGGTTCGTTGTCGGTCTGCCGGTCTTTCTGTCGAGCGTGCTCGGCTGGACCTTCTGGCAGTCCGGCGGCTTTCTTGCGGTCTGGGTGATCGGTTATGGCATCGTCCAGGCGGCGACTCCCGGCCTGCTGCGCAGCCGCGTCGAGGAGCAGCACGAACCCGATGGACGGACGGCAACCATTCTCGCTTTCGTCCTCGCGACGCTGCCGGCGGGCATCGCTCTGGGACTGAGCGCCGGGCTGGCGCCGAGCACCGTCGTGGTTGCCGGCCTGATTCTCTTTGGCGCCGTTTTTGCGCTGAACTCGGCGGTGCATTCCTATCTGATTCTGGCGTACACCGATAGCGACAAGGTGGCGATGAGCGTCGGTTTCTACTACATGGCCAACGCATCCGGCCGCCTGGCGGGAACGGTTCTTTCAGGCGCGCTCTATCAGTGGGGGCTGCAGAGCGGGCCAAGCAAGGGCTTGATTGCCTGTCTGTGGGCGTCGACAGTCTTTGTGGTGCTTGCCGGCCTGTTGTCGCTGCTGCTGCCACGCCACATCGGTCCACGCAGCAAGCCGATCAAGCTCGATGATCTGGGCGAGTAGCGTAGCCGCTAGCGAACGAGCGCGCTGTAGGAGGATCGCTCAATGGCGGATGCAGATCTTGCCGAACTGTGCGCCGCTCTTCAGGTACGCCAGCGCTTCCTTGAGCGCCGGAAATTCGAAAACCCGGTCGACGATCACCGGCACGCGGTGCTGCTCGAGCGCCCGCAGCATCGCCTCGAAACCGTCGCGATGGCCGACGGTGATGCCCTGCAGCCGCACCTGCCGGGTGATGATCAGGCCGAGCGGTGTCGCCAATGAGGAGCCCGAGAGCACACCGATCATCGACAGGGTGCCGCCGGGACGAATGCAGCGCAGCGACTGTGGTAGGGTTTTCTCGCCGCCAAGCTCGACGATGTGGTCGAAGCCGCGACCATCGGTGAGCGCACGCGCCGGTTTCGACCATTCGGGAGTCGTCCGGTAGTTGATCGTCGCGTCGGCACCGAGCGCCTTGAGCCGCTCGATCTTCTCGTCGCTCGACGAGATCACGGTGACCCGTGCGCCGGCAATCCTGGCAAACGCCAGAGCGAACAGCGCCACACCGCCGGAGCCCTGGATCAGTACCTGTTCGCCGGGCTTGACCGTGCCATGCGTGGCCAGCGCACTCCAGGCAGTCAAGGCCGCGCAGGGTAGCGTCGCGGCTTCGACGTCGCTGAGGTATGCGGGCACCTTGACCACACCCTGCTCGGACAGGCACATGAACTCCGCCATGGTGCCATCGATCGGGCCACCGAGAGACCCGGTCATGCGGGGAAGATCCGGTTCGCCGGCGATCCAGCCCTGGAAAAAGGTCGGGCAGACGCGGTCGCCGACCGCCACGCGGGTGACTCCGGGGCCCACCGCAACGACCTCGCCGACGCCGTCGGACAGCGGGATCAGCGGCAGTGTCCCGGTAAAGCTGCCATATCCGCGCTCGGGAACGACCAGGTCGCGGAAATTCAGCGACGAGGCGAGCATCCGCAGCAGCACCTGTCCCGCTCCGGGCTGGGGTTGCGGGCGATCGGCGAGTTTGAGGTTGGCCATCCCCCAATCATCCTGAATCTGAAAAACGCGCATGTTGCACCTCCAAGTATCCAGCGCCGCAGCGCCAGGGTTTTGCCCATTTCCTTGATCTCCATGACCTCGACGACGCGTTTCGGCGGGAGGATGGAAGGGCACTTCCGAGAGTTTCTCCGAGCAGAGCGGTGGCCGTCAATCATTCCCGGTCACGCGGCTACACCACCCGTTCGACTTCGACCAGGCAGTCGTAGAACGTCGCCCCGCCGCCCATCTCGGTCAGCGCCTGGCTGGTGACTTCGTTGCAGTTGCGTCCGTCTGGCGAGAGCTTGCGCCACCAGATCGAGGTGGCCATGGCGACGCCCGGACGGATGCGGTCGCTGACGACGGCGCGGGCGCGGAATTCGCCACGCTGGTTATGGATGCGCAGCGGGTTGTCGTTGGCAATGCCGCGTGCCGCGGCGTCGACCGGATGGATGTGGAGCGCGGGCGACTTTTCCTGCGCCAGAAAGCGTGGCGAGTTGGCAAAGCTGGTATTGAGAAAGTTGCGCGCCGGCGGTGTGATCAGCGCCAGCGGAAATTGCGCTGCCAGCGGACTTTGCCGCCATTCGTGCGGTTCGATGAAAGTCGGCAGCGGGTCGAGCCCTGCACTGGCGAGCATCTCGCTGAAAAATTCGCATTTTCCGGAAGGTGTCGGGAACCCGCCCGCTGCGAACGGAGCTTCGCCAAGTGGCAGATTGAGGCGGGCGTGACCTTCGGCCTTCAGCCTTTCCCAGGAAAGCCCGGCAAGGCGCGGATCGCTCCAGTCGAAAGCCTGGCGGCACAGGTCTTCGTCGCTGTCGGCAAAACAGGCTTCGCTGAAGCCCATTTGCCGGGCCAGGCGGCGGAACAGTTCGGTGTTCGGCAGCGCTTCAGCGAGCGGCACGATCGCCGGCAGGTTGACCTGCAGGTGCAGGTGCCCGTAAGACTTGTGGATGTCGAGCTGTTCCATGTGGCTGGTGGCCGGCAGCAGGAGGTCGGCGTAGTCGGCGGTATCGGTCTGGAAAAGGTCATGAACGACGGTGAACAGGTCGTTGCGGGCCAGGCCACGTTCCACCTCGGCCGACTGTGGAGCAACCGCGAGCGGATTGCTGTTGTACACGAACAGCGCCTTGATCGGCGGTTGCGCGCGCAGCAGCTCATGGCCAATGGTGCTCATGTTGACCGTTCGCGGTGCCGGCGTCGGCATCAGGTCCGGTCGTTCGAGGGCGGCGGTATCGACCGGGTAATTGCCGGAACTGGACAGCAGCACGCCACCCGCTGCGTCTCGCCAGGCACCGGTGAGCGCCGGCAGGCAGGCGACGCTGCGCAGCGCCATGCCGCCGCCGGCGCTGCGGTTGATGCCGTAATTGGTCCGAATCGCTGCTGGTCGGGTGCTGCCGTAAGCATGCGCGAGGTTTTCAATCTCCTGAGTGCTGATGCCGCAGATCGCCGCGACCCGCTGCGGCGGGTATTCCAGCACGCGTTGCTTGAGCGCTTCGAAGCCGAGCGTATAGCGAGCAAGGTAATCGTGGTCGAGCAGATCGTCGCGAATCAGTACGTGCATCAGTCCGAGCGCCAGGGCGCTGTCGGTTCCCGGCAGCAACGCGATGTGCTGGTCGCACTTGTCGGCGGTGGTGGTGCGGCAGGGGTCGATGGCAATCAGGCGCGCACCGCGCCGCTTTGCCTCCTGCGCCAGGCGCCAGAAGTGCAGGTTGGAGACGACACTGTTGGTTCCCCAAAGAATGATCAGGCGCGCATCGACAACGTTTTCGGCGTCGAAACCGACGCTGGCGCCGATCGTTGCCCGGTAACCCATCGCGCCGGCGCTGGCGCAGATCGTTCGGTCGAGTTGCGAGGCACCGAGACGGTGGAAGAAGCGGCGGTCCATCGAAGCATAGCCGAGCATGCCGGAGTTGCCGGCATAGCTGTAGGGAACGATTGCCTCGGCGCCGTCTGCGGCGGCGATGCGGCGGAAGCGATCGGCAATCGTGGCCAGCGCCTCATCCCAGGAGATGCGCTCGAATCTTGCTCCCGGACCCTTGGCACCGATCCGGCGCGCCGGGTGCAGCAGGCGCTCGGGATGGTAGATACGTTCGGGGTAGAAAGCGACCTTGGTACACAACACGCCGGCCGTCGGTGGGTGATCGGCAGCACCGGCGACCTTGAGCACGCGGCCCTCGCTGACCGTGACGTCGAGCGCGCAGGTATCCGGGCAATCGTGTGGGCAGGCGCCGCGTACCGTGTGGGTGGCAGTTGGCGCAGAAGCGGGGTTGGCCATGGGGTGTTTCCCTGCGGGTGTCGATGGCGAGAAGATAGCACACCGACTGGAGTAGAATGCTGCCAATGCTGGTTCTTGGCATCGAATCCTCCTGCGATGAAACGGGTATGGCGCTGTACAGCACCGATGCTGGCGGCGCTCTGCTTGCGCACGCCCTGCACTCGCAGGTGTGCATGCACGCCGACTACGGCGGGGTGGTGCCGGAACTCGCGTCGCGCGATCATATCCGACGACTCGTACCACTGCTGCGCCAGGTGCTGGCCGACAGCGGCTGTTCGCTGGCGGGGCTCGACGCCGTTGCCTACACGCAGGGGCCAGGCCTGGCGGGAGCCCTGCTGGTTGGGGCGGCTTTTGCCGAAGCGCTGGCGACAGCGCTCGGAGTCCCGACCGTGCCGGTGCATCACCTCGAAGGCCATCTACTGTCGCCCTTGTTGTCGAGCAAGCCGCCGCGTTTTCCCTTTGTTGCCCTGCTCGTTTCGGGTGGCCATAGCCAGTTGATGCGGGTGACCGGCGTCGGGGAATACGAGTTGCTGGGTGAAACCCTCGATGACGCCGCCGGCGAAGCTTTCGACAAGACCGCCAAACTGCTCGGTCTCGGCTACCCTGGCGGCCCGGCACTGGCTGCACTGGCCGATACGGGTCGGCCCGGTCAGGTCAAGCTGCCACGCCCGATGCTGCACTCCCCTGACCTCGACTTCAGTTTCAGCGGTCTGAAAACCGCAGTGCTGGTGAAGGTGCGCGAGTTGGCGACGATCAGTGATCAGCAGCGGGCGGATATTGCGCGGGGATTCCAGGATGCGATTGTCGAAGTCCTGGTCAGCAAGGCGCTGCGCGCGGTAACTGTCAGCGGTCTGCAGCAACTGGTGGTCGCTGGTGGCGTCGGTGCCAACCGCGAACTGCGGCGCCAGCTCGACGCCCATGCAGCGAAGGCGAGGATCGCCGTTTTCTACCCGGAACTGGAATTCTGTACCGACAACGGCGCGATGATCGCGCTGGCCGGAGCCTTGCGGCTCCAGGCGGGAATCTCCAGCAAACCGCCCGGCGCTTTCGCGGTGCGACCGCGCTGGCCACTGACTGGCGCTTGATCCATCCCTTGTTATTGATTGCGCGAGCGGTGATGGGTGTGGGGTTTGCTCAAGTTCGGTCATTTCTCGCCTGAAGACTCTCGCCTGGGTGGGATAAATGGAATCAGACCTTTCTCGAAAGCCATCTGCTGTACTTCGAGAGGCATTTCGCGTATATCGACCGTGAACCCGTTGACCTGCAGCAACCAGACCAAGGGGTTGTCAGCGAGTCGGCTGGGCAAGTTCCATTCAGGAGACATCGGACTCATCTTCAGCAGATCCCGGATTTCCTTTGATTTGTTCTGCCCGGTGCTTCCGGCTACGCCGAAAAACTCACAGATGGCTCTTGACTTGCAATGCGGCGTTTGAGATGAGTCATCGAGAAAATTGATGCGCCCGACCGCCAGGACCGCAGCGGCCGCCCAGACATTCTCCGTGCCTCTTGACAATGGCGAGGGTCGCTTCCTGGCCAGAGCGCCGACGACGTGATGGATCACTTGCCGATATTCTTCGTTAAGCTGCCTAGCGCAGAACTCATCGGTGAGTGCCGTGATGGCAGCGAATTTATCGGCCATGAGTTTGGGAATTTTTTTCAGGCGATGATGACATAATGACAATAGATAAATATTATTTTTATGTAAAACAACGTCTCTGCTATGTGATTTTTACTTTACCGTCAATTGTACGATATACAGATTAAAATCACTGCACACCTATTTGACAGTATCGGACACGCCAATGAGGCGTTCACAATAGCGCGCGATCAGGTCGATTTCGAGATTGACCCGGCTGCCGGTTTGCAGGCATCCAAGGGTGGTCGATGCAAGCGTGTGCGGGATCAGGTTGATGCTGAAGGCCGCACCGTCGACCGAGTTGGTCGTCAGGCTGACCCCATCGACGCTGATCGAGCCCTTGCGTGCAATGTATCTGGCGAGATTTTCCGGCGCACGGATTTCAAGCAGGCGATTGTCGCCGACCGGATCGAAACGCAGCACCTCGCCAACGCCGTCGACGTGGCCGGAGACGAGATGCCCACCCAGGCGATCAGCCAGACGCAGCGCCTTTTCCAGGTTGACCGGTCCAGGTGCCGCGAGACCAACGGTACACGCCAGCGATTCGGGCGAGACATCGACAAAAAAACAGTTGTCCTGTTTGTCGACCACCGTCAGGCAGACGCCGCTGCAGGCGATCGAATCGCCGATCCCGACATCATCCAGTCCGAGCGGGCCGGCGTCGACCGTCAGCCGGACGGTTGCGGCGCCGTCATCACGCGGGGTGATGTGGGTGATCTGGCCAACAGCGGCAATGATTCCAGAAAACATGGCAAATACCGATCGGACCGAAAAGAGATGGGAGATCTTAACATGTCGCACTGCCCCCGTTCCTGCGCCGGCATGCGGGCGGGCGCTGCGCGGGCACCGGTCAGTCTCTAATCCTCTTCCACTCCCGTTTCGGTCGGCAGCTCGTTGATCCACGCTTCCAGCAGGGTATAGGCGACGGCCAGAACGACCGGGCCGACGAAGATGCCGACCAGTCCAAAGGCCAGCATGCCGCCGATGACGCCGGCGAGGATCAGCAGCAAGGGGAGGTCGGCGCCTTGCCGGATCAGGAGCGGACGCAGGAAGTTGTCCATGGTGCCGACGAAAATCGCCCAGACGAGAAGAAAAGTGCCCCAGCCGCTGCTGTCACTCCAGTACAACCAGAAAACGGCGGGTGCGAGAACCAGCCCCGGTCCAAGCTGCGCGATGCAGCACATGAACATCAGTGCGGTCAGGACGGGGACGAACGGCAGGCCGGCGATGGCCAGGCCGATGCCGCCAAGGATCGACTGTACGAATGCGGTAATGCCGACTCCGAGGGCCACGGCGCGA
This sequence comes from Candidatus Accumulibacter contiguus, assembly GCF_012940005.1. GTDB lineage: Bacteria > Pseudomonadota > Gammaproteobacteria > Burkholderiales > Rhodocyclaceae > Accumulibacter > Accumulibacter contiguus. Next base: position 110,456 of record NZ_SPMX01000025.1, read on the forward strand.
ATCGCCTGACCGGCTAGCACCACCGCGCTCTCGCCGCGCGCACCGCCGAGACGGTGGCCGAAACGCCGTACGCCGGCAGCGAAGCTCTCGCCAGAGGCATAGAGGATCGCAGACAGCGCGACGGTGAGCAGAAACTGCACGAAAACCAGTCCGAAGTTGCCCACCTCGCTGACGAACCACTTGGTCAGGTTGCCCGCGTAGGGTGCCGCCTTGGCGGTGAGTTCTGCCGTTCCGACGGCCGCAAGCTGCGCCCAGGCCTCCTCGGCACGTGCGCCGACCAGCGGCAGATCACTGACCCATGCGGGTAGCAACGGAAGTTTGAACTCGGTCAGGTCTTTTCCCCATTCCACGATCCGGTCGGCATTGTCGACGAGGGTGGCAATCGCCAGTGACAGAGGAACGACCAGAACCAGCAGGACCAGGAGGGTCATGGCGATCACTGCCGGGGCGCGGCGATTGCCAAGACGTTGCTGCACCCGCAGCAGCAGGGGCCAGGTGGCGATGACGACCATTGTTGCCCAGATCAGTGCCGGCAGAAACGGGCGCAGGATCCAGACCGAAGCGGCGATCAGCGCACAGAGGAAAAGCACCGCCAGTACAGGACGGGCCATTTCGGGTTCGTTGGGGTTCATCAATATGGTCATCCAAATCCAGGGTTTTCCGGGGGGGCTGCAAGCGTGATCCATGATTCGCCCGGCAAGGACTTCTCTGGCTTGCCTGTCGAGCGCATGGTAGCGCAATTCGGGGCTGGCGAGCTACGCTGCGGCTTGGCCAGGCAAGTGGCTGCCTGCTCGCCAGTCGGCAGACCTCCTGTGCCTGGCGGCAGGCTGCGCTTTTCGGAATAGAATGGCCCGCGGGCGCCTTGCCCGATTGCCTGTGAATCGCTGACCCGTCCCGATGATGAACCATGCGCTGCTCTTTTCCGTTTTCATAGTCGCTTCCTGTGGGCTGGCTTACGAGTTGATCGCCGGGGCGCTGGCGAGTTATCTGCTCGGCGACTCGATCACCCAGTTCTCGACGGTCATCGGGACCTACCTGTTCGCCATGGGAATCGGTTCGTGGCTGTCGCGCTACATCGAAAAACATCTGGTGGCGCGCTTCATTCAGGTCGAGTTGCTGGTCGGCATTCTCGGCGGCTTCTCGGCGGCGGCGCTGTTCTTCATCTTCGCCTGGTCGTCGGCGCCGTTCAGGCTGGCGCTGTATCTGGTGGTGGTCGCCATCGGCGTGCTGGTCGGGCTGGAAATTCCGCTGATCATGCGCATCCTCAAGCGCGACCTGGTATTCAAGGATCTCGTCTCGCAGGTGCTGACCTTCGATTACCTCGGCGCGCTTGCCGTTTCGATTCTCTTTCCCGTGTCTGCTGGTGCCGCATCTCGGGTTGATGCGCAGCGGCCTGTTGTTCGGTCTGCTCAACGTCGCGGTGGCGCTCTGGGCGTGCTGGCTGTTTCGCCAGCAACTGCAGAACGCCGGCTGGCTGCGCGTGCAGGGCGGTGTGTCGCTGCTGGCGCTGCTCGCGGCATTTGCCGCGGCGGGCGAACTGACTTCACTGGCTGAAGCGCATCTCTACGCCGATGAAATCGTGCATGCCGAGAACACGCCGTATCAGCGCATCGTCGTCACCCGCTGGAAGGATGATTTGCGCCTCCATCTCAACAACAACCTGCAGTTCAGTTCGCGCGACGAGTACCGCTATCACGAGGCACTGGTCCATCCGGGGCTGGCCACGCTGCCGGCAGCAGGCCGCGTGCTGGTGCTGGGCGGCGGTGACGGGCTGGCCCTGCGCGAGATCCTCAAGTACCCGCAAATCGAGTCGGTGACGCTGGTCGACCTCGACCCGGCGATGACGCGCCTCTTCGCCAGCGCGCCGCCCCTGCGCAAACTCAATCAGGACGCGCTGCACTCACCGAAGGTGCAGGTAGTCAATGCCGACGGGCTGCAGTGGCTCGAGGAAAACGACGATCTATTCGATTTCGTCGTCGTCGATTTTCCCGATCCGTCGAACTTTGCGATCGGCAAACTCTACAGCGCCGCTTTCTACCGCCTGCTCGAAAAGCACCTGGCGGGAGGGGGCTTGATGGTTGTCCAGTCCACCTCGCCACTCTACGCCCGACAATCCTTCTGGTGCGTCGTCACGACGCTGGAGAGCGTCGGCCTGATCGCCACCCCCTACCACGCCCTGGTGCCGTCGTTCGGGGAATGGGGTTTCGTGCTCGCCGGTCGCCGCGACTATCGGCCGCCGCAGTCCTATGCCGTCGACACCCGCTTCCTGAGCCCCGAGACGACGCCGGCACTGTTTCTCTTTCCCAAGGACATGGCGCGCGTCGAGGCCGAGGTGAACCGGCTCAACAACCAGGTGCTGGTCCGCTACTTCGAGCACGAGTGGCGGCAGGTGATCCGCTGATGGATCGACGCGATTTCCTCACTGCAGTTGCCGCAACTGGTGCAGTTTCGCTCGCCGGCTGCAGCAGCGCACCAGTTCCCTTGCCGCCTGGCGATCTGCTCGGGGCTTCGCTCGACCTCGGCCATCGGCTGCGTGAGCGGAACTTCGCTCCGCCCGGCGAGACCAGGCAGGTACCGGTGCTGATCGTCGGCGCTGGTATCGGCGGACTCGCCGCCGGCTGGAAACTTGCCCAATCGGGCTTCGCCGATTTCCTGATCGTTGAACTCGAGAGCGAAGCTGGCGGCAATTCGCGCGCCGGGAGCAACGCCGTCAGCGCTTATCCCTGGGGCGCGCATTACCTGCCACTGCCGACACGCGAGGCGACAGCGGTGCGCGAGTTGCTCGCCGAGCTGGGTGTGCTGCAGGGCGATCCGCGCGCCGTGCAGCCGGTCTATGACGAGCGCTACCTGTGTGCGACGCCGCAGGAGCGACTCTATCGTCACGGCCGCTGGCAGGAAGGCCTGCTGCCACAGACCGGGGTCAGTGCCGCCGAGCGCCACCAGTATCAGCAGTTCGGCGAATTGATGGAGGATTTCAGACTCCGCCGCGATGGCCTCGGGCGACGTGCCTTCGCCTTGCCGATGGCGCTGTCGAGCCGCGCTCCCGAGCTGCTGGCGCTCGACCGGATCAGCATGCGCGACTGGCTGCTCGCGCAGGGTTTCGATTCACCGCATCTGCACTGGTACGTCAACTACGCCTGCCGCGATGACTATGGAACCGGCAGCGCGGCGGTTTCGGCCTGGGCCGGCATCCACTATTTTGCGTGTCGCGACGGCGAGGCGCAGAACGCAGGCAGCGAAACCGTGCTCACCGCACCGGCAGGCAACGCCTGGCTGGTGGCCGGCATGCTGCGCTCGATCCGGGCGCGCGTTGGCGAGCGCTTGCTGACGCGTGCGCTGGTCTTCCATGTCGCTACCGCTGCGCGCGGCCGCCCGATCGCCGTCGATCTGTACTTGCCAGGCGAAGACCAAACGCTGCGCCTGCTCGCCGAACAACTGATCTGGGCCGCGCCCTTGTTTCTCGTTCCCCAGGTCTTCGCCGGACAGCCCGCGTTGCAGGCCGCCGCTCGCAGCTACAGCTACGCGCCCTGGCTGGTCGCCAACCTGACCTTGTCGCGCTTCCCCGACGACCGTGCCGGCGCAGCACCGGCCTGGGACAACGTCCTCTACGGCGCTGCCAGCCTGGGTTATGTGGTGGCGACGCACCAGCAGATGCGCCTGCGACCGGGGGCAACGGTGTTCACCTGCTACCGGGCCTTCGACGACATGAGCCCGCAACAGGGCCGAGAAGCGCTGCGCGACACGCCACGCGAGATCTGGGCCGAACAGATCCTCGCCGAACTCGAACAGCCGCATCCTGACATCCGGCAACTGACGACTCGCCTGGATGTCTTTCGCAATGGTCATGCCATGGCCCGCCCCTTGCCCGGTCTGATCACTGGTGCGGCGCGCCAGCAATTCGCCATCGACGGCGAACGCCTGCGCTTCGCACACGCCGACGTCAGCGGCTTTTCGCTGTTTGAGGAGGCACAGTACCGCGGCGTGCTGGCCGCAGAAAGAACGCTGCGCCGGCTCGGGGTACGCTTTCGTTCTTCACTGGGGTGATGTGGTGACGGTTCAGGAACTCGGCGATTGTCCGGGCAGCATGTCACTGGCGAGCGTAATGCACTGCCAGCCAGACCGTCTCCGCCTGCGGATCCGTCCACGCCACCCGGTGCTTCTGGTGTGCCGGGATCAGCAGCCAGTCGCCCGGGCCCAGGCGGACTTCATGACCGTCGGCGAAAGCCAGGCGAGCGGCACCTTGCACAAGCAGCACCCATTCGTTGCGCTCCTGGTCATACCAGAATTGTTCCGGCGAGACATGGCCTCGGGAGACGATACGTTCGATGTGGACGGCGTCACTCCGGGCCAGGGTTTCGCAGAGTTCTTCGGGGAGGTCGCGAGGGATGTTGGCGAAGAGGTTGTTCATGGTGCCAGGGATCAGGCGGTCATCGCCGGATAGTCGGTGTAGCCTTCCGGTCCCGGCGTATAGAACGTCCCCGGATTGGGCTTGTTCAGCGCTGCGCCGGCCTGGATTCGTGCCGGCAGATCGGGATTGGCGAGGAAGCCGGTGCCAAAGGCAACCGCGTCGAGCCTTCCTTCGCCAATGGCCTGCGCCGCTTCGCTGGCGGTGTAGCCCATGTTGCCGATCAGCGCCCCCTGGTAGTTCGCCCGCACCGGCGTCAGTACGTCACCGCTCTGCTGCCGGAAGAAGTCGGCGCGCATCACGTGCAGGTAGGCGAGGGCGAAATCGTTGAGCCGTTCGGCAAGCCAGGTGGCGAGTCCGATCGGGTCGCTGTCGATCATGCTGTTGTAGCTGTTGAGCGGCGAAAGGCGCAGGCCGACCCGGTCGCTGCCCCAGACGCCACTGACGGCTGCGATCACTTCGAACAGCAGGCGAGCCCGGTTTTCGAGCGAGCCACCGTATGGACCCGAGCGCTTGTTGGCGCCGTCGCGCAGGAACTCGTCGAGCAGGTAGCCGTTGGCGCCGTGGACTTCGACGCCATCGAAGCCCGCTGCCCGGGCATTTTCGGCCGCTTTCCGAAAGCCGGTGACAATGCCCGGCAGTTCGTCGTCGCGCAGTTCGCGCGGGATGACGTAGGGCTGCTTGCCCTGCGGTGTCAGCACCTCGTCACCTGTGATCGCAATCGCGCTCGGGGCCACCGGCTGGGCGCCACCGTTCAGCAGCGGATGGCACGCGCGGCCGCCGTGCCAGATCTGCAGGAAGATTCGGCCGCCGGCGGCGTGCACTGCATCGGTGGTCCGCTTCCAGCCGGCCACCTGGGCGGGGGAGTGTATTCCGGGCTCCCTCCAGAATGCGGAGTTGTTCTCCATCGCCATGGTGGCTTCGGCAATGATCAACCCGGCAGTCGCTCGCTGGGCATAGTATTCGCTCATCAATGCAGTTGGCACGTGCTCGGCGTCGGCCCGGCAGCGGGTCAGGGGGGCCATGAAAATCCGGTTCGGCACAGTCAGGCGGATCTTCCCCCAGCCAGCAAGCGCAGTTATGCTGTAACTATCGGTTTTTGTTAAAAAAATAGCCGATGCCGCAAAAGCGGCGCCTGCCTACGCGGCGAGCTTGTCGGCTTTGGCCTTGAGCGGGAAGGACAGACCGATGGCGCTGAGGATTTTGGCCTGTTGATCGTCCGGGCGTGGCAGATGCGTGTGACGCTGACCGTTGCGGTCGGTGGTGTAGAGATAGGTCAATCGTCCGAGGGCCACCAGGGCGTCGTCCGGGGTGATGGCGGCGGGGTCGTCTTCGGTGCTGCCGAAGGTCTGCCGCAGAGCCGCTTCAAACCGCCGCGTGATTTTTAA
>NZ_SPMX01000026.1 GCF_012940005.1 Candidatus Accumulibacter contiguus
AGCAACCCCTCACGCTCGCCGTTGTTTCAGCAGGACTTGCAAGCGCTTGCCAATCGGCTCAAGCTGGAAATTCGGATCGCCCACTTCCCGCCGTATTGCTCCAAGCACAATCCGATTGAGCACCGCGTCTTCCCCCCATGTCACGCGCGCTTGCGAAGGCGTCGTATTTGAAAGCGTGCCTCTGGTCAAACAACTGATCGAGCGTACCCAGACTCGAACTGGACTTCAGGTCACCGTCGATATTATCGATCGCGTCTACGAAACCGGACGGAAAGCGGCGCTTGATCTCAAGGCATCCCTGCGCATCGTCGCCGATGCACTACTGCCCCCATGGAATTACACCATCCTGCCAAATTCAACAGCATAAAACCGGGAAGTTATTTCGTGGGCGTTCCTTGGCTAGAAACGCAGAAAGATCGGCTGAAACAGAACCGTCTCCAGGACGTCGTCGACGAACTGCACCGATTCGGCGAGGACGACACCGTTCCCGATGACAACGCTCCGGTGCGCGCGGCGCATCGCTATCTCACCAATCGCCCGGGACAGTTCAACTATCAAGACGCGCTCCTGGCCGAGCTGCCAATAGGTTCCGGTGAAATCGAAAGTGCACACCGTTACGTCATCCAGGACCGTCTCAAACGGGCTGGCGCTTGGTGGAAACTGAAAAACGCCAAGCACATGTTGGCGCTGCGTGTCTGCCGTGCCAACCAGGAGTGGGACAGCTATTGGCAGTCCAGACGACAACAGGCGGCCTGATCCACAGTCGCACTTCCAATTGCACCCCTCAGCCCCTGGGCATCGGCGACCGTCACCAGAAACAGGTACAATGCCGCCGCTGGCGGATCACAGCGCTCGATGTGCCGCTCGCGTACCAGGCGGTGGTCGAGCCAACTGAAATGAATCGGAATCTGCCGGATCCGCTCCGGACAAAGAACGCGCTTGATGGTCATCACCATTCCTTCCCGCCAAGATGTCATTCCCCAGTTCTACCAGCCGGCGGGCACTCCTGGCAATGTCATCCTGTAACGTAGTGCCGGTAAAGTGAGCAATAAAGCCAATCAAAACAGCCGCTTGATCGAGGAAGATATCTGGTAACACAGCTTGCCGTACCTCTTGAGGATCTTCAGTGATTTCAATCGGTTGCGCCATGAAGACATCTTGTAACGCAATCGGATCTACTGCCGCTGCCACTCCCTGGCCTTTCGGCCGTTGCCAGTACCTCGGATGGGCCGCTCGCCAGGCCTTCACCCGCGCGACGTTCTCGGCACCACGGAAGTAGTCCAGGTTCTCCGTTTTGGCCAGCCAGGCCCGCCGACTGGCGGCCTTGCTCTCCTGCCGGCACGCCGGCGCCGAACAGTATTTCTGGTGTCTCGCGTTCCTCGCATCGGCGACGAAGCATGCGTGGCAAAACAGACAGTTGCGCTCTTCTGTTCGCACCATGACGGCCCTCTCATCCCGCTAAAAAATGCGGCGCAAAAGCGCGCTGCACAGCACACTATGAGCGGATAGGGACGGAAAGAAAGCGAAGAACGAAGAAGACCGAAGAGCGAGGAAGAAGAGGCAAAAAGACCTTCAGATAAAAGCCATCGAAGAAGATCGACGAAGAAAGCCCAGGACTTTCAAACCGCCAAATTTAGATGACTTTCAGAACGCCGCTGACACAGACACCTATCGCTATGTCAGCGACGTGCCCTTGCGTAATCAGGACGAGGCGCTGACGGTCCAGTGGTGCGAACTCACCACCACCCGCGCAGACGGCACGATCCTCTACCACAACGCTTTCGCCACCTCGCTACCCATCGACGACGAGCAGGTCGCAGAGATCGTCGCCCCCGGCCGTGCCAGATGGAAAATCGAGAACGAAAACAACAACATCCTTAAGGTGTTTTTCGAGAAAGCTGTCGTAGCTACGCGTGGCCTCCAGCACCTCGCCTTCGGCGGCGCGCAGCTTGCGCAAGCGTTCGAGATACATCGCCTCGGTCTCCAGTTGCTGGCTCAGCAGAGCCTGCCTCTGCCCGATCAGGGCCTGCAGCGTCTCGTGCAGGGAATCCGTCTGTTCGGGCGGAAGTCCGGCGGCGAGTTCGGCGGCGGCTGCCGGACCGTTGGCGACACGCGCCGCCTCGTCGAGGTAGCGCAGACGCCGTACGTTGACTTCGGCAATCCGCTGCGCGAGTTCGCGCGCCTTGCGTTCGTAGACCTTCAGGTCCGGCAGCGCCTGCCGGTGCGCGAGCAGCAGCGGGCCGAGTCCCGCACTGAGCGCGCTGATTTCCGTTGCCGCCTGTTCGCGCCGGTGATTGGCCCGGATCCGTTCGCCCAGCTGCACCGCCAGCGCCTGTTCCTTCTCCAGCGTAGCGAGGGGCCGCGTGACCGCATTCAGATCTCTGGCGAGTACGAGATTCTGCTCGGCGAAGGCCGCCAGGGTCGGGCCCAGACCGGCCGCGGTCTGCAGCATGCGCTCCGCTGCGCGTTCTGCCTTCCTTGCCTGCTCCACCCGCCAGGCGCTGTTCAGCGCCTTCAGGGTGCCGACCCGCTGGCCGATGCGATCGATCTTGACCGTCTTCTCGTCGCGTGTCGCGCCGAGGAGATCCCATTTCATCGGCAGGCTGAGCAGCTCCTGATCAAGCGCCTGAATCAGGGTGCTCAGCGCGACATAGCGGGTTTCCGCGCTCCAGCGCCTGGCCTCGGTCAGCATCTCCGGCCCGTCGGCAGCGGGTGCACTCTGCAGTGCGGCAGCAATCGCCCGCTGCTGCTCCTGGGCCGTCGCGAGATCCTGGCGAATTGCCGTCAGCCGGTTTTCCTGATAGGCCAGTTGCCGCTCGATGTCGGCGCGCAGGGCCTGCACCGCCGCCAGATCGGCTTCCTCTCGCTTGAGATCACGGGCGATCTGCACACCTGTCGGTTCAGCGTCGTCGGGCCTCGCTGACGGCGGATCCGCACTCTTCAAGGCGGCGGTCCGCTGGCGGACGAGATCGGTCTCCTGGGGCGCCGTTCGCATGGTTTCCGCGAAAGTGTCGGTGCGTGCAGTGTGGGCGTCGATTTTCTTGAGGTTGCTCAGGGCGTCGTGGTAGAGGGCAATGAGACCGGCGCGACCCTTGGCGTCGAGCTCGGGGTTGCCTTCGGCCTCGCTGATTTTGGCCTGCAGCACATCGGCCGTCACCAGCAGTGGCGGCGCGCCGCGACCGCCCGTTTGCGCCGCGGCCCGGTCGAGCGCCAACGCACCAAGCCACAGGACGAGGACAATCAGAAAGGAGTGGATAGCGGCTTGCATGGTTTTCGACATGGATCGCATCCTGGCACAGGCAAGCCGGTCGGCCAATCGGCAAACCGGTGATCGGTTTGTTCAGCTCAGCGGGCGATTGTCGCGAAATAGGAAGGGGGTAGAATCGGACTTTCTCTATCCGCTGGCCCGAACCGATGACTCTGTTTCGTACCCCACTCCTGCTGGCTGCTGTGTTGTTGCTCGCGCTCGGTGGCTGTGCCAGCCGCCCGATCAACCCGCCGATTACAAAGGCCGACCCGCGCACGGGTTACCGCTTCGATACGCGCCAGGCGCATGGCATGCACAAGGAAAACTTGGTCGTCCTCGCGTTCTCGGGCGGCGGCACACGCGCTGCTGCCTTTTCGTACGGCGTCCTGGAGTTCCTTCGGCGTACCGAGGTGACGGGACCGGACGGCAACACCGTGCGCCTGCTCGATGCCGTCGACATCATCACCGGCGTCTCGGGTGGCAGCTTCACCGCGCTGGCCTACGGCCTTTACGGCGACAAGCTGTTCTCCGACTACGAGCAACGCTTCCTGAAGCGCGATGTGCAGGGCGAAATCATCGCCCGTACCTTCAGCCCGAGCAACTGGGGGGCCCTGTGGTCGCTGGGCTGGGGTCGTTCCGAACTGGCCGCCCAGTTGTACGACGAGATCCTCTTCGATGGCGCCACCTTCGGCGACCTGGATCGCGGCCGTGGCCCGCTGATCCTGGCGTCGGCCACCGACATCTCGACCGGCGCGCGTTTTGTTTTCAACCAGAGCACTTTCGATGTCATCTGTTCGGATCTCAATGCCGTGCCACTGTCGCGTGCCGCTGCCGCGTCGTCGGCCGTGCCGGTGGTGCTCTCGCCGGTGACGATCAACAACTATGGCGGCACCTGCGATACGCGGCTGCCCCCCTGGATGCAACTGTTCGCCAACGCCACGGAACCTCCCCGGCCAGCGGCGCGGGCGATCCGCTCGCTGAAGGATATGCAGGCCTACGGCGACGGCGTCCACCGGCCCTACCTGCACCTCGTGGACGGCGGTGTCTCCGACAACGTCGGCATGCGCTCGGTGCTCGACTCGCTGGAGATCTCGCAGGCCCTGCACGAGGCTGGCGCACCAACGCCGCTCGACCGCGCGCGCCGGATCATCGTCTTCATCGTCAACTCACTCTCTTCGCCGCCGACCAACTGGGACGAATCCGAAGCCCCGCCCGGCACCGTGAACATCCTGCTGAAGTCGGCCGGCGTGCCGATCGACCGCTACTCGTACGAAGCGGTCGAACTGCTGCGAGACATGGCTGCGCGCTGGCAGACCTTGCGCCTGATTGGCGGGTCGGCGGCAATGGCCACCAACAAGGATCCCGTGGTCGCCGCCGCGCTGCGCGTGCCGAACGCCGAGATCTACGCCATCGACGTGTCATTCCCGGCACTGAAGGACAAGGATGAACTCGCCTATCTGAATCAGCAACCGACGTCCTTTGTGCTGCCAGACGAGGCCGTCGATCGCCTGCGGGCCGCAGCCGGAACGATCATCATGGACTCGCCGGAATTCCAGCGCCTGCTGAAGGACGTCGGGGCGAGGATCGTCACTGACTCGCCGCGCCCCGCGGTGCCGAAGATGGAGTCCGCCGCGAAGTAAGGTTAGGAAATCCAACGGCACCGACGAGAATATATGAGCCTTCATCAAGCAGCGTCAATCTCGAATTTGGCCCCGGGATCCTCTAAAAAGTCATCCGAATCCCGCCCCGCACGAGTCGTCCCACGACGGGCGATGACGGCTCGTCTCGCTTCAGTCTGGACCTTTGCGCATGGCTACTTCCTTCCCGCACCTACTAGGCGATACGCTGGTCGAATTGGAACTCCGGCGCCGGTTGAGCCTGCGGGTCGTCTTCGCCCATGGTAGCGTCGAGCCTCTCCCAGAGCGGCGGCGCACGGGCGGGCATCAGGCGTGGCGGCGAGGTCGGCTCGCCCAGATGGGTCAGGATGTCGCGCACGGCGCAGGCGTCGGTGAGGAAGGCGATGATTCGCATCTCGCCGCCGCAGCGTGGGCAGACGAGCGGCAAGACCTCATCGATCCGCGCGAGCAGCAGCGCCCAGACGTAGCGGGCGGCGCGACGCAGGAGTGCTTCCTCTTCTCCCGGTGCTTCCTCTGTCCCCATGGACGACGGGTTGGGCGCGGGTTGATCTGCGAAGCGGTTGTGGCGATGGGCTCAGGTGGATCAGTCGCTGCTGCACGCGGCGTACTGTCCGGCACGCCGGCAAGCGCGGTGACCTGTACGCGTAGCGGTGCGTTGGCTGCCAGTACGCCGTGGTACCGATGCCGATGTCGGCGCGGCGGCGGAATCAGCGCCGCCAGACGCTCGAACCGTTCGAGCGGCGTGAGCATCAGGCTCGCCCGATTGTGGGGCATACCGGTAGTGGCCAATGTTTCGGGCTTGGGACGGACGTTTATCGCCGGCGCTTAACACCCATCAGTTTATATGTACTATTTGAGGCTATGCAAATGACACGCTGAGGAGGCGATCGAGATGGGTTCAGTGCGAACGTTGGCGGACGAGATCCGGAAAGGGATGGAGGGGATGATGCCCTGGTTGCGGAAGACGGTGCTCAAGAAGTTGCCGCGAATACGGCGGTATTGGCGGCGATGCTGCCGCTGGACTTGGCGCGTGAGGATATGCGGCAGCAATGGCTACGACGCCTCCTGTCGACGGGTGAGCTGCGCAGTGATCGCGAGTTGGAGCCTTTTGCCCGAGAATCTCTGCAGATGGCCAGTAGTAGCGGTCAGACGGTCCTCCTGTCGATGGACCAAACGGATCTGTCGATTCAAATCGCGCGGCTTTGGATGGGAGAAGACCCACCTCGAACAGGCGGATCGCCTGGACAAGATGCTGCTGATCATGGCCCTGGCTTTGCACTGGTGTGTCCGCATTGGCCGTCAGGATCAACTGGAGTGCCCGACCCCTCTGGAAAAGAAAGCCCAGGAGCAGACCTCGGACGAGCACTGGAGTGTAAAGAAAATGCTCCGTAGTCGTCTCTCCTGGTTCAACCGGGGTCTGAGAAAGCTCTATCGGCTTGTCGAGAGCGGCTTGCCATTGCCTGCATTTTCGGCGTCTCCATATCATCTCTGCCGTAAGGCGGCTCAATTGCCCCAGGCTTCGATGACCTGATCGAGCCCTGCCCGGTAGTCAGGAAACTTCGGCTTCCATCCCGGCACGCGCGGCGTCGGTGTTCGAGGTGGCATCGGGAGAGCGGCTTGCTGCATGTGCTCTTCGCAAATGATCACTCTGGCCAGCGGCTTCGACCACAATGGCAGATGCAGTGGGGCTCGCCGCCCGACGCGATTCGCAAACGCATCCATCAGCCGCATGAACGAAGCCGCGACACCATCGGTAGCGTAGAGTATTTTTCCGACGTTTCGTGGTCTGGCTGCGGCGAGCAGCGCAGAGGCGGCATCGAACTGATGGAGGTGATACTGCGGTGCATCGGGTGGCCCAGACCAGTACGGCCGCCAGAGACTAAAGGCAGTGCGATAGGCGCGCAGATCATCGCTCTCCGGGCCGTACAGATAGCCGAGGCGCACGACACAGGCAGGTGCCTGACTCGACAGGACCAGCGCTTCGCATTCGAGGATGGCCTCGACCGAAGATCGCAGCGGTTCGTGCAGCTTGGCCCCATGCTCGACGGCATGCACGAAGGCGAAACTGGCGTGGACTAGTATTGGCGAGGCCCCAGCGCTGGCAGAGCGTACCGCGCGGTGGGTTCCGGCCAGCGTCAGGCGGGCGAAGTCCTTCCAGGCATGGCCGTCGTGCAGGAGCGTGTTTGCCTGCTGTCCAGCAAGGTTGATGTGGATGTTTTCGATGGCGCCCGTCGCCCGCTGCCGCTCGAGGATGGCCTCTAACTCGGAGCACGTTCCGGTGGTCGATATTTTCATGGCCTCGTTTCAAGGTTACAGGGGACTGGTCACCAGTTCCTGGCAGACCTCTGGCGCCGGTCGGTAGCGAGTACGTCGGTGGGGTAGGATCGTATTGGGCCCTCGCGAGAGTCATGCGTCTGCGCAGTGTGCACGTTTGCATGGCTCACCCGTGCTGTCGGTGCGATAGCAAACAGACGGTGCTTCCGTGCGCCGCTAGACTTGCTTGGCAAGCCAGCTGCCAAACCCGGTAAAAAGGAGAAAGAACATGATTGAAAAGACCGCCAGCGTTCATTGGGAAGGCCAGGGCAAGAAGGGCCTGGGCACGATCAGCACCGAGACCGGTGCGCTGAACCAATACCCCTATGGTTTTGCCAGCCGCTTCGAGGATGCCCGAGCCGGCACCAACCCCGAGGAAATTCTTGCTGCAGCTCACGCTGCCTGCTTCACGATGGCGTTTTCGTTCGCCTGTGAGAAAGCGGGATTGGCGACTACCAACGTGGATACCACGGCCAGTGTGCGTCTGTCCAAACAGAGCGAAGGTTTTGTCAGCTTGACCGCCTTTTTCATTGGCGGCGGATGGCTGGACGATCGGTAGAAAACCGCGGGTCAGCGAATTGGACCAGACGACACCAGACGAAAACCGGCGTTATCGACCCGCTCGCTGGGGTCGTTCCAGTTGCGTTCGGCGCTGCGCACGGCGTCGGGGTTGCCATACCACGATCCCCCTCGCAGGACGCGGGCGTCGCCACTGGTATCGGCCTCGGCCTGCTGCGGGTGGTCGTGCTTGTTGAGACACCATTCCCAGACGTTGCCGGCCAGGTCGAGCACGCCTTCTTTCGAGGCGCCCTGCGGATAGGCGCCAACCTCAGTGGTGTGCTCGAGCTTCTGGCCGCCGGGGCTATCCCAGGTCTCGTTGATGTTGGCGTAGCCCGTGCTGTAATCGTCGCCCCAGGGAAAGGCACGCCCATCGCGGCCGCGGGCCGCACGTTCCCATTCCTCTTCGCTCGGCAGTCGCACGGTGTAGCCGAGTTGCTCGCTGAGCCAACGACTGAACGCCACAGCCTCGTACCAGTTGACGCTGGTGCATGGCCGTGTCGCCTGCGGCCAGCGCGACTCTTGTGGCTGCGTGCGCTCGATTCCTTGCCACCAGCGCTCGTCGTCATAGCCGCCGGCGTCGATGAAGGCCTGGTAGCGCACATTGGTAACCGGGTAGCGTGCCATATAGAAAGTCGGCAGCGAGCGGCTCTTTCCTTCCTGGTAGATATAGTCGCCGCCGGGGATTTCGACCCAATCGATGTCGGGCAGCGCACGGGGTGGGGCGGGAAAAGTAGTCATGGTCAGGCGTACTCGTTGGGATGGGTGAGCCCGATCATACCCGCAGTCCATCTTCTTGTTTGCGCGCTACCGTACAGAATGAATCGAATTCAATCCATATCCTTGTGACCGTAAATGCTGAACTTGCAGGCAAGGCGATCTCGACCAACCACAACAAAGGGCGGCGATCTACCTCTACCGGCGAGATGGCGTTTGATCCGGCTGTTGGCGTATCGCGACAGATAGGCGTTTTTGAGGATGTGGTACACCTTCGCCCGCTTACCACATCGCCTTTGCCGACGAGACGATTGACGCGACTCTGGGCCTGTGACGCAAATCGATGTCAAGTCCGGCGCGCCCAATCACCATCACCCCCTCAAGGAGCATTGACAACATGCCGAAGTTCTCCCGATTCAATAGATCCGCCATGTTTGTGATCGTCTGGAGCGTCGGCGTCGGCGCGATTTTGTTGGCACCCCATGCTCATGCCGTAGGGAGCCCCGCACCACAGGAACCGGTGTCGTCACGGCATGCCAAGGCGCTAGCCAGGCCCAACCCTGATCTGTCGGGCCATAAGCGAGTTGGTGAAGCTTCGTTCTATTCGAAAAAGTCTACAGGTAAAAAGATGGCGGACGGCACTGCAATGAGGCCGCACGGTAGCAACGCGGCAAGCAAGACGCTACCGCTCGGCACCACCGCCAAGGTCACCAACATCGACACCGGACAGAGCGCGGTCGTCACCATTCAAGACCGTGGGCCGCATGTGAATGGGCGGATAGTGGATCTCTCGCCGTCCACGGCGCAGAAGATCGGGATCACGCGAGACGAAGGCGTGGCCAAGGTGGAGGTCGCCCCAATCTCGGTCCCGATGCCGGACGGCAGTGTGAAATCCGGCGTCGCGGCACAGGACACCAAGACAGACGCGCGCCCCTCCAGCGTTCGAGCCAAGTGACGATCTGAGTATGAGTCCTGAGTTTCCCGCCTAAGCGGCCGTGAACTATCGGGGGGTGCGCAAGCGGATCACCGCCAACGGTCATGCCGGACTGACCGACAGACAGCACGGTCATTGGCGACCACCCCAGGATGGATCAGGATGCCGCCGAGCAGCCCGGCGGGTCGTCGCAATCGTCCGCCACCAGAATAGCCCTTGCTGTCGAGGATATCGACCGTCCCGTCGCTGAAGTGCAGGTCGATGTCGAGGACAAGGGCTTTCCTGATCTTTCCCTCGTTCCTGAGTTTTTCCAAGGCGATGGCCATGTTGTTGAAGTAGCAGAAGCCCCACGAGTCGTGAACGAGGAACTACAGGCCAAGCCGTCCCTGCGCCCTGAACGCCTTGTCGAGCAACTCGGAACCCCATGCCTGCAGGTGGTCGACAGCGCCTGACGCATAGCCGGCCGGTTGTACTCCGGTGGCGTCCCGCCAGATTCCTGCTACCTCGGACGGCGTGAGCAGACGGGCCAAGCCATCCGCGAACTGCAGCGTCGCCTGGAATTCATCCGGCCAGTGATTGCCCGAAGCATAACGATACCCAACGTAGGAAATTTCGTGCAATGCGTCGCGCGCTTCGAGCGCCGACCACAATTCGTCAGCGGCGCAAGCAAAGGCACTGCCATCCGGCAGCGGTAGCAGCTTGGCCGAACGCTCCTGCCGATTCGCGATGCGCAAAGAGAAGCCAAGCATGTGGAGCCCTTTCTCCCGCAACGCGGGAAGAACTCTGTTCTCAATCAGCCAGGAATCGACGTGGCAGGTTCCCGCCATGATCAGCCGAAGGAATTCGCCATCACCAGCGCTCGCCGATCGGGCCTGAGACAGGAGTGAGCCGGCGCTTTGTGGCCAGTCGAGGGTCAATATGTTCATGGATTTCTCCGTCAGGTCAGCCGCCGATAGGGGACGACGGAAGGTTTCCGAGTAGCGCGATTGTAGGGCCGAATCCGATTGCCAGGTAGCCTCGCGACTGCCGATAGCTGCGTGAGTTGCCCGCATGGTCACTGTTTGCCGAGAAGAGTTACAACCAGCATTGAGTCCGTCCTGGCGTGCACTTGCAGGCGTCGACCGCGAACAGGGGATGGACGAGTCAAACGCTGGTTCGGGAATCCGGTCGTGCCAGGGGCCCGGTTCGAAGTCGGGTGCACAGCGCCGAAGGGGCGACTGCCAGGTATTGGGAGTATCCTGTTGCAAGGTAGACCTGAGCACGCGGGTGGAGCTTCATCGACCCGTCTCGGCGCGCTGATGTTGCTGTTGGTGGGCGTCGGGGCATCGGCAGCAACGCTCACGCTGTCAAGCAATCGTACTGGTCGGCTTGGCGACCGCGGCGACGCGGCAAGTACCGCCGCGCTGATACTCCCGTCGCTCAGGCCTTCAGCGCGGAATCAAATCATGAACGTGATCGGGAGGAAATAGGCATGCGCAGCAAGATCGTTACCGCCGACGAAGCGATCGCCCTGATCCGCGACGGCGATACCCTGGCCAGTACCGGCTTCGTCCAGACCGGCTTCACCGAGGCCTTGCTGTCGGCACTCGAGCACTGCTTCCTCACCACCGGCAGCCCAAGGAACCTGGCCTTGTTCGCCGCCGCCGGCCAGGGCGACGGCAAGACCCTGGGGCTCAATCACCTGGGCCACGAGGGGCTGTTGCGCCGGGTGGTGGCCGGCCACTGGGGCCGCATGCCGACGGTGGCGAAACTGGCACTCGACAACCGCATCCAGGCGTACAACCTGCCCCAGGGAATCATCTGCCAGCTGTTCCGGAATCTGGCACAGCAACGGCATCGTCATAGCCCAGGTCGAACGGATCGCCGAGCACAGCGGGCTGCCGCCACGCCAGGTCAAGATTCCGGGCATTCTGGTCGATTGCGTGGTCGTGGCTGAACCGGCCCAGCACATGCAGACCCTGGCCACCCAGTACAACGCCGCCTAAGCCGGACTGATGTTCAAGGCCCTGGGTGCACTACCGCGCACGGTCTGGCTGATCGGCTTGATCAGCCTGGTCAACGACGGTGCGAGCGAAATGCTCTATCCACTGGTACCGCTCTACCTGTCATCGGTACTGATGGCCGGACCGCGCGCCATGGGAATCATCGAGGGTGTCGCCGAAGCGACGGCCAGCCTGCTCAAGCTCTTTTCCGGCGTGATCGTCGATCGCACCCGCCGCGCCAAGCCATGGATCGTTTTCGGCTACGGCTTGGCAGGCCTCGGACGGCCGCTGATCGCCTTCGTCAGCAGTTGGCCGTGGCTGCTGGCGATCCGCTTTGCAGATCGTGTTGGCAAGGGTCTGCGCAGTTCGCCGCGCGATGCACTGCTCGCTGCCAGCGTCGACGACGGACACCGTGGCCTGGCCTTCGGAGTACACCGGGCGATGGACAACGCGGGGGCGGTGGTCGGTCCACTGGTGGCAGCGCTGCTGCTGGCGTCGGAGGTAGCGCTTAGGGACATCTTTTTGTGGTCGGTGATTCCGGCGGTCGGGTGTCTTGCCCTGACCTTGATGATTCACGAACCGCCGACCCGGGAGCCGCTCGATCACAGCTCCTTCGATTGGCGTCTCGCTGGAATGCCGCCAGTCTTCAAGCGCTATCTGGTCGTTGTCGCCCTGTTCACCCTGGGCAACTCATCCAACATGTTCCTGCTGCTGCGCGCGCGGCAACTCGGCGTTCCCGAGGCACAGATCCCGCTGCTCTGGGCGGCCGTCTCGGCAGTGGCGATGATCTTCTCGACGCCGCTGTCCGCCCTCTCCGATCGAGTGGGCCGCGTGCGCCTGCTGGCGGGCGGCTACGTGGCCTACGGCTTCTTCTACGTTGGCCTGGGCCTGATCGCCGACGACGGTGTGCTGCTGTTCGCGCTCTTTGCGTTCTACGGCCTGTTCATGGCGGCGACCGAGGGTGTGGAAAAGGCGCTGGTGGCAGACATTGCCCCCGCTGCGCGCCGGGGGTCGGCTTTCGGGTGGTTCAATCTGACGGCAGGCGCCTTCCTGCTGCCTGCCTCGATGATGTTTGGCTGGCTCTACGAAACGGCTTCCCCGTTGGCCGCGTTCTTGCTGTCCGGCGCCTGCGCATTCCTGGCGGCGGGCTTGCTGCTGTGCTGGCTTCGACGCGAGCGACCTGCAGCGGGCAAGGCGCCGGGATGACGCCGACCGAGCCTGCTCCTGGCGCCTTGCCGCGCCCGGCGAGTCAGGCGCGCGAGTGCATGGGGCGGGGTCTGGCAGGTCTGGGGCGGGAATGGCAGCCCACGGGAATATTCTGACATCCCGTGCAAACGAGGATTGACATCGCCTCATCGAAGGGTATTATGACCACTTGGTCATAATTTAAGGTTGATGATGCGTACTGTCCAAGTCGCCGAAGCCAAAGCAAAATTCTCCGCGCTCCTTGCCGCCGTCGAAGCCGGGGAGGAAATCTCCATCACTCGCCATGGCAAAATCGTGGCGCGCATCGTGCCAGACACCCCGCGTATGGCCGCGGATGTCTTCCGATCCTGCTGGGAAGATACGGATGTCGACTTGGAAGCCCCGGCAGACATGCTCCCGGAGCCGACTCCGGATTGGGATTGACATGCGCTACCTGCTTGACACCAACATTTTTATCGCAGGCATGAAGGGCGTGGAACAGATACGCAACAAACTGGAAACAACGCCTCTGTCCGAACTCATACTCTCGCCCGTAGTGTTGGGTGAACTGGGGCACGGCGTGGAAAAAAGCCTGCATCGAGAGAAAAACGCCGCACGCCTCGCCCGCATGGTGGACGGACTCCAACTCGTCGCCTTGGACGCCGGAACCAGCCGTCATTACGGCATCATTCGGGAGACGCTGGAACGTCAGGGCATGCCCATTGGCGCCAATGATTATTGGATTGCAGCCCAGGCAGTGGCTTTACGTGCTGTGCTAGTCACGGACAACCTGCGCGAGTTCTCCAGAGTGCCGGGGCTTATGGTTGAGAATTGGTTGGCTTAAACGCGTAGCAATCCTGGTCTGCTCCTACGCCTCTGCACGAGATCCATGAGGAGGCATTCCCCCGCAGGAATTGTCTCTACGCATACCTCCCGATCCGGAGTCGCCGACCTGGCTTTCGAGAACAATGTCGAAGCCTTGATGCTGGTTCGCCGCTTTGATCGACGGGGAGAAGATGTTCAAGAAAATTCTGATCGCCAACCGTGGCGAGACGACCACCGAGCCGTTGCGCACATAGGTACGTCCGCGCGGCAGGCGGTTCTCGTAGTCACTGCGAGAGGAGGAAGAACGGCGGACCAAACTCACGCTGGAAGGCTTCGGCCAGCGACTGGCGCGCCTTCACCGGTGTTCCGCCATGCAGCACCAGGCCTGGTCGGCCAAAGATCTCCTGCAGGAATCCCGCCAGCGGGCCGGTCATCTCCTGGAACTGGGTGAACACCAGGACTTTCTCCTGGCGCGCCGCGATGGCTTCGGCCAATTCACGCAGGCGCGAGAACTTGCCGCTGTCGCCGGGTGCGTAGGCGCCGTCACCGAGCCATTGCGAGGGGTGGTTGCAGATCTGCTTGAAGCGCATCAGGAAGGCGAGCACCACGCCGCGTCGCTGGATGCCGTCGAGCGTTTCGATCTGCTGCGCCAGCGTCGCCACCGACTCCTGGTAGAGGGCGGCCTGCATCCGGGTCAGCGGGCAGTAGGCCTTGAGTTCGGTTTTGTCGGGCAGATCAGCGATGATCTGCCGGTCGCTCTTCAGACGCCGCAGAATGTAGGGCTGCACGAGCTTGCGCAGCGGCGCGTAACCGGCCTGCTGGTCCTCTGCGAGGCGGCGCGCGAATCGGCTGAACGCCTGCGCTGAGCCGAGCAGTCCCGGACAGATGATCAAGGAGACGCCGGGTCCCACGATCGTCTATCCGTACCGCCCTTCGATGTAGTCCGCGGTTTCCTTGTGCGCCGGGGTGACGAACATTTCATCGGTGCGCGCATGCTCGACCACCTTGCCCATCAGCATGAACACGCACTCTTCGCTGGCGCGTCTGGCCTGCGCCATGTTGTGGGTGACGATGAGAATCGTATACTGGCCGCGCAGTTCCCAAAGCAGTTCCTCGACCGCTTCGGTGCCCTTGGGATCGAGCGCCGAGCAGGGCTCGTCCATCAACAGCATCTTCGGCTTCACCGGCAGCAGGCGCGCGATGCAGAGTTTCTGCTGTTCCTCCAGGGAGAGTTCGGTCGCCTTGCGCTTCAGTTGGTCCTTCACCTTGTCCCACAGCAGCACCTGACGCAGCGACTGCTCGACGATCTCGTCCGGAGTGCCCTGGTGTACGTCGCCGCCACCCTTGGCATGCAAGCGGTGACTGAAGAGGATATTGTCACGGATCGAAATGGGTAGCGGATTCGGTCGCTGAAAAACCATCCCCACCTGTTTGCGCACCTGCACCAGCTCGACCTGGGGGTCGTAAATGTTCTCGCCCATGACCTGGATGCTGCCCTCGATACGAACGTAGCCGAGGCGCTCGTTGATGCGGTTGACGCTGCGCAGGAAGGTGCTCTTGCCGCATCCGGAAGGCCCGATCATCGAGGTGATCATGCCTTGGCGAATGCGCAGATCGACGTCGTAGAGCGCCTGAAAGGTTCCGTACCACAGGTTCAGTCCCTGGCTGTCGATCGCGTACTGGTGCGTCGGCTGCGGGAGCGCAGCGGTCTGGTCGGTATTCATCTTGCATCGTGTCCTTGGTAGGAAATACTGGAATCGGCGGGGAATCGGCGCGCGTGCGCTGCTTGCCCGCCGGCGCCGTCCGGCTAGCCGAATCTTCCCTCGACGTAGTCGCGCGTGCGCTGGTCTTTTACCTCGCCGGTGAACAGGTCTTCGGTGACGCCAACCTCGACACACTCGCCGTTGAGAAAGAAGGCTGTTCGATCGGCGAGGCGCCGCGCTTGCTGCACCAGATTGGTGACCAGGAGAATCGTCACTTCCTGTCGCAATTCCTTGAGAACGTCCTCGATGCGCATCGTGGTGACCGGATCGACGGCGATCGAGAACTCGTCGAGCATCAACAGATCGGGTTCCTGCGACAGCGCTCTGGCGATCGTCAGACGCTGTTGTTGACCACCCGACAGCAGGCTGCCGAGGGCCTGCAAGCGATCCTTGACTTCGTCCCAGAGGGCCGCGCGGGTCAGACAGCGCTGCACGATGACGTCCAGGTCCGCCTTGTTGTTGATCCCGCGCAGCCGCGGCGACAGGGCTACGTTGTCGTATACCGTCATCGGCAGACCCACCGGCAGCGGAAAGACGACGCCGATGCGGCTGCGCAGGGCATAGATGTTTTTCAATCGACTCGTATCGCGACCGTTGAAACGGATCTCGCCGTCCACCTTCATCCCCGAGGTGAATACATCCATCCGGTTGATCGCCTTGAGCAGTGAGGTCTTGCCGGCGTTGGCCGGACCGATGATGCCGAAGATCTCGTGCTCTCGGACGGCCAGATTGACTCCTCGCAGCGCCACAGCGTTGCCATAGCGGATGGTCAGGTTCCTGATCTCGAGCTTGTGCGGGAAGTTGTCGGCCGGTGCCGCGCTGTCGCTGGCCACCGCCGCTGCGCTGGAACTCACCATTTCTTTTTCCCCCTGAGCCACATGCGGAAAGCGATCGAGACGCTGTTCATGGTCAGGACCAGGGCGATCAGCACCAACGCGATGCCGAAGGGGACCTGTTCGGCGATCTCCGGCACCTGCGTCGCCGCGACGAACAGATGCAGGGACAGGGCCATCGTCTGATCGAAAACGCTTTGCGGCAGGAACGGCGTAAAGAAGACGGCGCCGGTGAACATGATCGGTGCCGTTTCGCCGGCCGTTCGCGAGACCTCGAGAATGACCCCGGTAAGGATGCCGGTGATCGAGTTCGGCAGGACCACGCGGCGGATCGTTTGCCAACGTGTCGCCCCCATGTTCCAGCAGGCCTCGCGGAAGGCCTGCGGCACCGCCTGCAGCGACTCGCGCGTGGCGACGATGACCACCGGCATGGTCATCACCGCGAGCGTCAGACTGGCAGCCAGGATACTGGTGCCGAACTTGAAGAAGAGGACGAAGGCGCCGAGCCCGAACAGGGCATGGACGATCGACGGAACGCCGGCGAGATTGATGATCGCCAGGTTGATTGTCCGGGTGAACCAGTTGTCACCGGCGTACTCGCTGAGGTAGATCGCCGCGAAGATGCCGATCGGCACGGACAGGAGCAGCGCGACCGTCACCAGCCAGATGGTCCCGAGCAGCGCCGGAAACAGGCCGCCGGTACGCATGCCATCGGTCGGCGCAGTCAGCAGGAACTCCCAGGAGATCGCTGCGCCGCCCTTCACCACCAGGGTGCCGAGGATGAGCAGCACGGGCGTGATGAGGAGCAGGGTCATCAGCCCGAAGAGCAGCCGATAGCGTCTCTGCACGCGCTCGTTGTGCTGGTTCAGATCGCTGGCCTGAAACATCGTTGGATTGGCGGTGGCCATGGCTTACCCCTTGCGTATGCCGCGCACGATCAGATCGGCGCTCAGATTGATGATGAAGGTGACGAGAAAGAGGAAGATGCCGATGGTGAACAGCACCTGGTAGTGCTCGCCGCCGACGACCGCCTCACCGAGTTCGGCGGCGATCGTCGCGGTGAGCGCACGCACCGAGTCGAAGATGCTGTCCGGAATGTTCACTGCATGGCCCGTGGCCATCAGCACCGCCATCGTTTCCCCGAAGCCACGCCCGACCCCGAGCAGCACGCCGCCGAGCAGGCCGTTCTTCGCCGCCGGCAGCACCACCTTGTAGATCACCTGCCAGCGAGTCGCGCCCATCGCTTCGGCGGCCTCGCGATAGCGGTCGGGAACGGCCTTCAGGGCATCCTCGGCGATCGACGTCATGATCGGCGCCGCCATCAGGCCGAGGATGATGCCGGCGTTGAGCACGCAGAGGCCGACCGGAATGTCGAACCACTTGATAAGCAGCGGATTCATGATCACCAGACCGATGAAGCCCCAGACCACCGACGGGATCGCTGCCAGCAGTTCGACCAGCACCTTGAGCACCTCGCGCGTCTTGCCGCTGGCAAACTCGGCGATGAAAATGGCGGCGCCGAGCGAGAACGGCACCGCGACCAGCATCGCCAGGCCGGTGACGCTGGCCGTGCCGGCCATCAGCGCGAGGATGCCGTACTCCGGATCCTCGGCGTCGCTGGGCGACCAGTAGGGGGTGAGGAAGAACTCGCGGAAGTCCATCTTCTCGAAAACGAAGCCGATTCCTTCCTTGGTGACGAAGAAGAAGATGCCGAGCACGAAGAGGATGGCCGAGATGCCGCAGACGAAGACGATGCCGGCAAGCAGCTTGTCGACGTACCAGTCGGGGTCACGGCGGTCGAAATCCTCGGCCATGCGGGCGTCGGTGGCGCGGTTGCGCAGCGCCTGCGTCGTGGTGCCCATCTCAGTTGGCCTCCTCGCCACGCAGAACCGTCATCAGATTGCTGACCTGCAGGGCGATCTCCCGACTGAGGATGCGCAGATCAGGCGGCACGCTACCGGGTCGGGTGACTTCCCACTCGAGCGCCACGGTATGGAAAGGAATCTGCTCGACGTACGACTTGACCGGCCCCTGCAGGCTGACGATGATCTGGAAGGCAGCGAACTCCTGATGGTGCGCCGGGATCGCTTGCGGCCGGTGGTTGCCGAGGTCGATTCCCAGTTCCTGCAGCAAGGCAATCGACTGGGGATCGGTGACACCGGCCGTCCGGCCGCGACTGTGGTACTCGCCAACCTCCGGGAAGTTCTTGCGCGCAATCGCCTCGGCGATCGGGCCGAGAAGGCTGTTGTCCTCGTCGACAAAGAGGATACGGAAGAACTTTGGCCCCTTGGGTTGGCCGGTGACCGCGAAAACCGTGTCTTCACAGATGTTCTTGGCCTGATCGGAAACCCGTTCGAGGGCGTTGAAAACCGACAGGAAAGCGAACAGATCCTTGACACTCGATTGACCGCCGGCACCGATCAGGTCGTCGAAGGCCATGTCGAAGGTCCTCTCGACCTGGTCGGCGATGACCATCGTCGCCTTTGCCTTGTCGGCGTTGCCTTCGAGGAAGGCATCGACGGCCTGCTTCAGCATCTGCCGCGATTCGCCGGCCATCAGCTCGATCTCACGCTGGAGTAGCCCCTGCGGCGGGCGCGGGACCTGCACCGCCTCGCGGCAGATCGTCACCGCATAGTCGCCGATGCGCTCGAGAGCGACATTGGCATGGACGACGGCGCCCATCAGGCGCAGGTGACTGCCGGTCGGCAGGTGCACGCTGATGAAGGCCATGCGCATGCGATCCAGTTCGTTGCTGACGGCGTTGATCCGGTTGTCGGCGAGAACCGTGGCGTAGGCAAGCCGGTCGTCGTCAGCCAGCAGCGCGTGCACGGCATCGTCGAGAGCCTTCTCGACGAGTCCGGCGAGCAGGCCGACCTGTTGCTTGATCCGGGACAGATCTCTTTCGAGACGTTCTTCGTAATGACTCATCGCTGGCTTCTTCCTCAGGCGCAGGAACACGGGCTTGCGCGGGGTGCCGGTGGCGTGCCGGCGCCCGCCGCAAACGACTTACTTGCAGGTGACTTTCTTGATCGGTGCGTAACCTTCCTTCTCGATGATGCACTGGCCGGTGTTGCTCTTGATCCAGTCCATGTACTTCTTCACCTCGCCGGTCGGCTCGCCGTTGGTGTACATGAACAGCGGCCGGGCGATCGGATAGGTGCCGTCGAAAGCGGTCTGCTCGGTCGGCTTGACGCAGGGTTTGCCGGCTGCCGGAGCGACGCACAGCGCCTTCATGTGGTCGGTGACGTACGCCAGGCCGCTGTAGCCGATCGCACACGGCGTCTTCTCGACGAGGTCGGCAACGTCCTTGGAGCCGTGCATGTCGAGCGTGCCCTGACGGAACTTGCCCTTTTCACCGAGCACGGCCTCCTTGAAATAGGCGTAGGTACCGGAGTTGTTCTGTCGGCTGACGACGACGATCTCGCCCTTGCAGCCCGGAATGGTGATGCCGAGATCGCTCCACTTGCTGGCGCCACCGTCGCGTCCGTAGATCTTGGCGAGATCGGTAACCGTGATCGAGTCGGCCGGGAATTTCTTGTTGACGAAGATGGCGAGCGCGTCATAGCCGATGATGTGTTCGACCGGCTGCCGGCCCTTCGCCTGCGCCTCCTTGATTTCTTTCTCCGACATCTTGCGGCTGGAGTTGGCGATGTCGACGGTGCCGTTGATCATCGCCGCAATGCCGGTGCCCGAACCGCCGCCGGAAACCGCCACCGCCACCTTTGGATTGACCTTGCCGTACTGTTCGGCCAGCGACTGGGCCGCATTGACGAGGGTATCCGAGCCCTTGTTCTGGATCTCGGTTCTGGCGGATGCGCCAGCGGCGGCCATCGCGCCGAGAGTCAGGACGGCAAGCTTGCGCAACATCGAGCGAGAGGTCATCTGTAGTTTCTCCGGGTGGTAGTGGGTAACGGAAATCGTTGCCTGCTGATGACAGGACCAGCCATCATTGCAGGCTTCTGCGCGGCTGAAAATTAGGGCGGCAACGTAAGTGATCCTGCCAGCGTGGTGAGCACCGGGTCGTTCATAGACTGACGCATTAGCAGGCATCCGGGGCAGTGGTAAGGGAAACCCTTACGGAATTTTTACATACCCAAACCGCCGCGGCGCGGGCACAATGGGGCCTCAATCAACCCGCACGGCTCCCCACATGCCGAAATCGGCGACACTGCTGCTCGGTTGGCGCGAAACCTTGCTGCTCCTTGTCGGCTATCTCGCGCTCGACTGGGCGAGTCATGTCCATCCCCTGCACGGTCTCGATGTCACGCCATGGAGCCCGGCACCGGCGCTTGGCCTGCTTTTTCTCGTGCGCCACGGCGGCAGAGCCGTGCCACCGCTGGCGCTGGCGATTCTGGCCGCCGATGCCTGGGTGCGCGACTTGCCGCTACCCTGGCCCCTCGCCTGCGGCCTCGCCGTACAGCTCAGCGCCGGTTATTGGATGGTGGCGACGCTTCTGCGACGGCGCCTGGGCAGTAAAGGGATGTTTGCCGATCGCCGTGGCCTGATCGACTGGGTCACCATCGCGGTCATTGGCACCCTGCTCAACAGCCTGCTGTTCATTGCCGCTCTGAACCTGGCCGGCTTCCTGCCAACAGCAGAAGCAGTCGAGGTTTTCCTGCACGACTGGCTGGGCGACGTCGTCGGTGTCCTGATTTCCATGCCCCTGCTGGCCATGCTGCTCGAAGCGCGCGCTCGAGCCCGCTTGCGCCGGCTGCTGCTGGGCCGGGAATCGCTGAGTCTGGTGAGTACCGGCGGCATCCTTGCGCTGGCCTTCGTCGTCGGCGAGATGACCGAGTTCAAGTACTTCCCGGTGTTGTTTCTGCCGATCGCCTGGTCAGCCGCCAGGCAAGGGCTGGCAGGTGCCGTACTGACCATCAGTCTGACCCAGGCAGGCGTGATCGTGGCTGGCCGCCTGCTCGGTCTTTCTGCCTTCACCCTGCTCGAGCTTGAAGTCCTCATCGTCGTCCTTGCCCTGTCGGGCTTCTTCATCGGCGTCGTGGTCGACGAGAAGCAGCGGCTGACCGCCGAACTGCAACAGACGCTGCGCCTCGCCGCTGCCGGCGAAATGGCCGGCGCGCTGTCACACGAACTGCATCAGCCGCTGACCGCCCTGCTGGCATACACCCGGGCGTCCCAGCAGTTGCTCGCCCAGGGCGAAAGCGGCGAGCGCTTGCGCGAGGTGATCGATCGCATCGTCGCCGAATCGCAGCGTGCGGCCGATGTGGTCAGTCGCCTGCGTGACTTCTTTCGTACCGGCACGACGCGACTCGAGCGCATCTGGCTGCGCGACATCCTGTCCTCGGTGGCGGCGCGTTTCTCCGCGCAGGCGAAGCAGCAGGAAATCGAACTGCTGCTCCATCCGGCTTCACCTTGCGCGCTTTGGGCAGATCGACTGCAGTTCGAAGTGGTCCTGCGCAACCTGCTTGCCAACGCCCTGGAGGCGGCTGTCGAGCGTCCGCCAAGTGAGCGTCGGGTGCGCATTTCGGCGCGTCAGGAAGGCGCCGGCCGTGTCTGTGTCACGATCGAGGACAGTGGTTCCGGCGTCGCGGAGGATATGCTGGAGCAGTTGTTCGAAGCGTTTCATTCATCAAAGGCAAGCGGTCTTGGCCTTGGTCTCGCCATCAGCCGGGCGATCATCGAGGCGCACGGCGGCAGTCTTTGGGCCGAAGCAGCCGATCACGGCGTGTTCAAACTGGTCCTTCCCCTGGAGGAAAAAGCCGTTCATGGTACCTAGCCCGAATACCGTATTCATCATCGAGGACGACCAATCGGTGCGCGACGCACTGGGGCTTCTGCTCGGCCTGCAGGGCTTTTCGGTGGCACTGTTTGCCGACGCCGAGAGCTTCCTTGCCGCCCGCCGCCCCGACTGGTATGGGTGTCTGCTGATCGACATTCGCATGCCGGGAATGGATGGACTGACTCTGCAGAAGCGCCTCCTGGAGAGCGGCTGCTGGCTGCCGGCGATTGTAATGACCGGCCACGGTGACGTCGAGTCGGCGCGGCAGGCGTTTCGCGCGCGGGCAGTCGACTTCCTCGAGAAGCCGATCGACCACGACAAGCTCCTGCGGGCGATCGACGAGGCCTTCAGTCGCCAGAGCGCGTCGCAGGAGCACCGCCATCGCCAGAAAGAAGCTGCGCGCTTGTTGGCGAACCTGACGCCCCGCGAAAAGGAAGTGATGGAACAAGTCGTAGCCGGCCGGCACAACCGCGAAATCGCGCGCGCACTCGACATCAGCCCGCGTACCGTCGAGGTGCACAAGGCGAGACTGCTGGCCAAGTTGGAAGTCAGCAGTATCGCCGATCTGGTTCGACTGAGTCTGCAAAACCGCGACACCGGCCAAGGCTGATTCTTCGGGCGTTCCCGGCGGTCGTTGACAGACAGGAAACTTCACCAGCAGCCGGAGTGCATGGCCCCATCACCTGCGGTCAAGATGGAGCGGACGAAGGGAATCGAACCCTCGGCTCTAGCTTGGGAAGCTAGGGTATTACCATTATACGACGTCCGCCAGGAGCGCTATTCTACGACGCTTGTGCTCATCTCCACAACGAGGAATCTCTCGTAGCCAGGGTTTTCGACCCGCAGTCCGTAAATGCCGACCTCAAGCCAGATCGATGATGGTACGGAACAGGCGATGACCCGAAGCCAGGTACTTGCGTTCGAAGGGGGTCATCGGTGGATCCGGAAAGTACTGGTCGATCAGCGCTGGGCGTTGCGTCATTTGCTGCACCGCGAAGCAGAATTCCGCCAGGTAGACCGGCCAGTTGCTCCGACACTCAAGCATCCCTCCGAGCCCGAGCAGGGCCGGAAAAACCGGATGGCCATGCCAGCGTCGGCTCAGGTGGGCAATCTTCGGCCACGGATTGGGATAAAGCAGGTAATGACGATCGAGCCGAATACCCGCGGTGTGCAGCAAGCGCCAGTAATCGACGACGTCGGCACGCACCAGATCGAGGTTGGATGGCCAGGCGGAACCGCCCTGTTGGTCACGCTGGCCGCGCGCCAGCCGTACTGCCGACTGGTCCACCCCGATCACATAATGGTCCGGAAACGCTCTGGCAAGAATCAGGCTGCTCTCCCCTACCCCACAGCATGAGTCGAGGATCAATGGCGTCCCCGGTGCCGCGTACTGAAAACGCTGCAGGCTCGCCACGAACGCGACACGATTGTAGTCGGCATACGGCTTGCGAAAAGGCGTGCCGGCATGGCGATCGAGCAGCATCGACAAATGCGGATGAATGCCGTTCTGGGCGCTCGCAGGAACGCGGGAGTTGCCGTACATCGATTGATCCGCTAGACGACCGGCGGCAGCACCGGCACGCCGTGTCGCAGCAGTTCGCGCGTGACCTCAGCGACGTCGCGCAGCGACCGAACCGCGATGAACAGTGCCTCGGCTTCGACGAAATTCCGTCGCAGCGCCCGCAGCCAGAGCTTGAGGCGACCCGGCGCCTGGCGTGCCGAGACCTTGGCACAGACCTGCTGCCAGTAAGAAGCCAGCATCGGTAGCAGTCGCTGCCAGTCGCGCGAACGATCGCTAGCGATCACCTCGCCGGCCGCCAGCGCACGAATGCGCTGGGCGAGAAAAGGATCGGCGACCGCACCACGCCCGATCATCACGTCCTGGCTAGCGCTGACCTTGCAGCAGCGGCAATGGTCGTCGGTGGTCCATACTTCGCCGTTGGCGATCACTGGCTGCTGCACGACCTCACTGATGCGCGCCACCCATTCCCAGTGCGCTGGAGGTCGATACGCTTCGGCCTTGGTGCGTGCATGCACCACCAGCGACACGATGCCGCCCGCAGCCAGCGCCCGCGCACAATCCAGCGTCCGCGCCGTATCGCGGATACCGAGCCGCATCTTGGCGCTGAACGGAATCGCCGGCGGGATCACTCGCCTGACCGCAGTAGCGATGCGAAATAGTCGTTCGGGATCGGCGAGCAAGGAAGCGCCGCCCCCGTGGCGATTGACCGTTGGTGCCGGGCAACCGAAGTTGAGATCGATTCCCGCCGGCGACAGTTCGACCAGTTGTGCGGCGTTCTCTGCCAGACAGGCCGGGTCACTGCCAAGCAGTTGCACGGCCACCGGCGTACCCGCCCGCGTGCGGCTGGCATGCGCGAGTTCGGGACAGATGCGGCGGAAGGCCCGTATCGGCAGCAGGCTGCCCGACACGCGAATGAATTCGCTCACCGCCAGATCGTAGGCCGCCATACGCGTCAGTACGTCACGCAGAACGTCATCGACCAGACCCTCCATTGGTGCCAGCAGCAGTTTTCCCATGTGCTATGCGTATTCTTGATTCTTGGCCCGGTTGCTAGTCGATGACGCTAGCGCACAACTCCAGGGCAGCGTGTTCGCGGCGGGGAAAAGGCAGTCTTTCCATCAGGTAACACAGACAGTCCTGGCGAACGACCCGCTCGTCCAGCGTCAACATCGCCGGCATGGCCGCGCGCCGCAAACGGATCATCCCCGCGCGGCAGTCGAAGAACTCCGCCGTCACGTCGCTTCCGCCCTCGTCACGCACCTCGACCGGCAAAGGCAGGCGCGTGCGTCCGAAGACCGTACCGGGATCGAGCTGTCGGAAATTCATGTGATCGAGCTGGGGATCGAAATCAATGTCGGCCAACGCCTTGCCAAAGCCGAACGATGCCGTAATCGGCACCCGCACCGTCGCGACCGTATGGTAGAGATCGATGTCATGCTCGTGCACGTCGTGGGACGGGAACTGCGCGAGATGCAGGCAGGCTTCGACGAAGCGTGCAGCATGCGCCTCGTTGGCGGCGATTCCGGGCTTGCCGCATTCGATGGTCAGGGCCGGACAAAGTGGCGAAAACGCCGTCGTCTGTGTCCCTGCAAGGCCGCGGAAGCAGACGACGGTGCGGGAAAACAGCAAGGCCAGGTGCAGGACCGTCTGGTCGATCTGATTGACCACGCAGTAATGCGGATTGAGACCGGTGTTGTTGTGAATATCGATACTGGCGAAGAGGCCGCGTGCCTGCATCAAGCGATGCACCTCGCTCATCGCCGCGTGCTCCGGCGAATCCGTGTGGGCAATCGCCCCTGGCCAGACGCGATTGTAGTCGGGTTGCTGGTCGAGCCGGCGCATTCCCACACGCGCTGCACTGATATTGCCGATCAGAATCGACAGTGCCCGTGGCAGCCGCCGTCCGGCGTAGGCGCGCAGAACACTCTGCAGCGCGACGACGCCGCTGTCTTCGTTGCCATGCAGCAGCACCGAGACGAACAGCGGCGTCGGACGGCGTCCGGGCAAGTGGATCAGCGTCGGTCCGGGCAGAATGCGGTGCAGTTCGCGGGCCGGGGTGTCAAGAAAACGTTCGGGCAGGGTGTCGAGGACAGTCAGCATGCAGCACTCATATCGGCCACTCATGCACGGGCATGAGGTGGCGCTGGTGGTCGAGATAATCGGCGGTCAGCCGGAAGAAGTCATGGTGTTTCCGGTAATGGGCGAGCTGCCAGACTGCACCATTGCAGCGGCTGCGCAAGCGGCCGGAAATCACCTCCAGGTAGCGCTTGATGTCGGCGGCCGCCAGATCGAGCTGCACCAGCCCAGCGCGCGCCAGCGGCAGCAAGACCTGTTCCAGCAACTCGCCGGCAGGCATGCGGCGTCCATTGAGCCACATCAGTTGCGCGTCGAAACCGTCCCGCGCGGCACGGTAGAAATTGTCCTGTGCGATGGCGAAAGGCAGTTGTGATTCGGGCGGAAGATCCTGTCTCGCGAGCATGCGTACGCTGCCGTAATAGAAGGCCGCATTGGCGATCATGTCGATGATGCTGGGCCCGGCGGGCATCACCCGTTGTTCAACGCGCAAGTGCGGCAACTCGTTGTCGTCAAAGCCGATGAGCAGGCGATTCCAGCGCCAGATGGTGCCGTTGTGCAGGCGCAGGTGAGCATACGACTCGACCGGCCCCGGTATTTCGACCGGCAGCAGCACCGCATAATTCGCCAGATTCTCGGCGAAACACGCCGTCGGGTCGGCACCCAGGTAGCCCGAGCCGAAAGTCACCCGCATATGCTGCGGATGTCCGGGGTCACAGCAATCGACGGCCTGCTCGAAGAGCGGCACGCGCGTTTCATGCCAGAGTGCGCGCTCGAACAGGAACGGCGAATTGGCGGACAGCGCCAGCAGCGGCGCAGCGAGAATCAGCGACGCGTTATAGGTACGCGCCGCTTCGCTGGCCGGCGTCTGCAGATGCACCTGGAAAGACGTGGTCGCCGCTTCGAGCATCACGTCGGCGTGCGTCGTGGACAGGTTTTCGATGCCGGCAATATCGAGCGTCAGTGGCCGACCGCCACGGAGCAGTAGAATCTGCTCGTTGAGCATCGCGTAACGCCTGTATGGCGACATGCTGGCCAGCGACAGATCGGCCTCGCGGATGGTCGGCAGCGTGCCGATGGCGATCAGGGCCGCATCTTCAAGCGCTGCGACGCGCAGGCACTGCTGCCAGGTAGCGACGAGTTCGTTCTCCAGCAGCGACAGCGCCGTAGCGCACAGAGGCTGCGGGGTGCCGTTGAGTTCGACGTTGAAGCGCGACAACTCGGGCACCACCAGCGGGCTGGCCATGCGCGCCAGAAACGACACATTGCGCGGCACCGGGAACAGGTTTTCGTCGATCAGCCAGGCTTCGAGTTCGAAACCTGCGACCAGGCCGGTGTTGGCGAAATCGCCACGGGCGTAGGCGTCCTGGGCGTGCCGTGTCTCCAGCGCCAGTCGCTGGCTGAAACGTACAAAGTCGTCAGCGGTGAAACCGTTGTTGCCAATCTCCTTTCCCATCGGCCATTCCCTCAGTATGCGCCTCGACCCTCGGTGTGCAGGCAGAGTACGTGCGTCGTTCAATTAAGGTCCTTGGCAACCGATCAAGTTCCGGAAAGCGAGAAAACCGACATCACCGCCTGCTTGCTCGATGCACGTGGAAGCGCACTACAGGAGAAACGATGATCACCTTGCCGGAGGGATCCACGACAGCCACTGATTGTTTTCAGGCGACCCTCGGGGGTGGCTCAGGCCTCGCCGGCGGTTGCTGCCTGGGTAGTAGCGTCAAGCACCGCCTGCAGCTTGGCTTCCTCTTCGTGGGTGAGCGAAGTCTTGATCACCTTGCCGCCGGTCCCCTGCAACTCTTCGAGAACCTTGTCGGGCGTCGCCTTGCGTACCAGCACGAAGAGCACCGAGCTGCCATTCCGGAAAGTCGCCGCCAGGTTCTTCATGAAGTCGTCGTTGATCCCGACATCGCTCAGCGCCCCGCTGACTGCACCCGCCCCGACGCCGACCGCCAGACCGAGCAGGGGATTCATGAAAATCAGGCCGATCAGCGTCCCCCAGAAGCCGCCGCTCAGCGCGCCGCTGGCGGTGAGGTTGAACATCTGGTGCAGCTTCACCTTGCCCTTGTCGTCCTTGACCGCGACCACCGCGTCCTCGAGATCGATCAGGTAGTCCTGCTGCAACTTGCGCAGCCTGGTGCGCACCTCCTCGGCCTGGAATGGATCGTCGTAGGCGACCACTATCAGATTGCTCATGAAGCATTCTCCTTCCGCTTGATTGATGTGAAAGTTGCGTGAGCGACTCACGAACATCCCCTCTCTGGAAATGGAAAAATGGGAACGAGATGGGAAATTCGCGGGACATTATAGGCGATGATTCCCTGATGCAGGCGTACTAGTCTTTTGACACGACTGGCTGCGCAGGGCTTGGTGGCCCTCAAGCCGCACATCGCGAGACAGACACCAACGACCAGATACCCCATCGGGCATACGACGCGATCCTGCGCGACTCCTCTCTCAACGGTGAGTCATTCCGCAACACCGCCATTGGGCAGGCGGTCATCGCCGCCTGCCCGGCCGATGCCTCGGCCTTGCTGCGCTACGATCCGGCCGTGCTGCTGTTCGGCGGTTGGGACTCGACGGGGTTGCACGGCAACAAGGGGCAGGAGAGGAAATGGCCGGCGGCAGTGAGCGTCGAGATCTACGGTACCCATGCGACGCCTATCCATCGGGCAGGCGGGCGCCTCGATCCACTGGGCATTACGCTGGATGCCGGGCGGGTGATCCGCGAGGGCGCCTCTTACCGACTGGTCCCTGAGGGAGAGAAGGCACCACCTGGAGCAGAGCGCCCCTCGGAGATCAACCACGGCAACATCGCACCGACGATCAGCCCGAAAGGAGTCCTGGTCGAAGAGATCAAGCTGTCCGGGGCATTGAGCCTGTCGCGCCTGCGCCGCTACCGCTTCGGTGGAGATGAAAGCCAAGACGTGGCCGCGCGCACGCTGCTCGCGCTCATGGGCATCTACGGGATCGCCGCCGTCATCGAGGATGGTCTGGACCTGCGCCGGGACTGCGAACTGGTTGCCGACAGCGTCGCCTGGGCCATCCGTGGAACGGGCAGCAGCGAGCCCCTGGCAGTCACCGTGGCAGATGCGCGGCAGGCCCTGAAGCGGGCGCTCGCCGACATCGATCTCGCCAGCCCGGTACTCTTCACGGCCGACCACAACCTGGAGCAACTTCGTCATCAATTTATTGACAATGTTGGTCTCATCCCGCTCTTCGGGGCGGGCTTCGTTGAAGGGTGATCCGGGCATCGCAGATGTACCCGTTCAGGATGTCTCATCCCGCTCTTCGGAGCGGGCTTCGTTGAAGGATCCTGGAAATGTTCGGCTTGAGCGGAGCCGAAGCCAGACCCGAGCCAAGGAAGCCACGAGGGACGGTCCCACACCGACCGTAACACAGCTATGCGATCTTCTGCTGACGTGCAGGCCCCGTCACACCGGCAGTGGTTTTGATTAGTGCCGGCTTCTGCATTTCGCGGAACACTGCGGGAAGCATGGCCGTTTCTAGGGTCCTCTGGCTAAACAGGAAACGTCCATCCACGACAAAGCCGAGGTGCTCCCACGGGACGGCGCTGTTCAACAGATCCACTACCCGGCCGAGATCCATCTCGGGATACTTCGGAAACAGAGCAAGGATCGATCCATCGTAGGCAGGACAGTCATGAACAAAAAAAAGGCTGCTGTCGACGAGTCTTGCTGTTTACGTAGATTCTGGGCGCGGACGATTGGTGATAGGCCCGGCCCCATTTCCACCAGTTCCCCTCATCAAAGGCCCGAACCCGTCTCGCCAATAGATGCTCTTTGTGTGGTAACAGGCTGGGATGCTGGATGTTATAGAGCATCCGGCGCGTCTCTCCAGTATCGCGCGTCTTCGAGCAGACGAACTCGACGTTGCCCTCGGGATGCGCAAAGACCGGATCGGCCCCGGACACAGCCCCGACTCTTACGTCGAACAGCGACGACAAGGGGACAGTCATTCCCGCTTCCAGGAAGGCGATCTGGCCTTTCATCTCGGTAAACCTGCGATCTTCCCAATCCTGGTCGCCGAGAACCTGCCATTTCGTCGTACGTGAGAAATTCCCGAGTTCGAAGCGGAATATGGCACAGTTCGGCACCGCACCCTGGAATATCTTCTGATCTCCCGTTTCGATCCAGTGAGTGATCGTACCTTGCTCGTATAACCAGGCATTTAAGTGTCTAGCGGCCGTAAGCTTGATGAAGTCGCGAGGCACGATGAAGATCAGTTCTCCTCTCGGCTTCAGGTGCCGCACCGCTTTCTCGATAAAGAACAGGTACAGGTTGCTACGGGCGTCGAAGCGTTTGGCGTTGAGCAGCGCCTTGGTCGCCGGTTCGATATCCTGATAGCGGACATACGGCGGATTGCCGATGACGGTGAAGAATCGCTCCGTCTCGGGGTAGGCGAAGAAGTTTGTGACCAAAGCCCCTTCCGGAGCCACTGCCGGGTCATTCTCAATCGCGACGCAGTTCGCGATGCGCGTCGAAAACGCACCATCGCCCGCCGAGGGTTCAAGCACTCTACCTTGTTGCTGTCGCAATCCCAACATGAGGCGCACGATCCGCTCGGGCGTAAATACCTGACCGCGGTTGGCTACGTTGAGTCGATGGTCGCTCATTCGCCAGGACCTTCCCTAAGTTTCTTCCCAACGGAAGTATCCGATCAGATCCTTCGGGTCGGCGTGCTCCAGGCCGGCCTTGGTATGGGGGATTTTGAGGTCCAGATCATCGTGCGTTCTTTCTGTCAATCGATCAGACTCTCGAAGCTGGTCGCGAAGGTTATCGGATGAACGGATTGTATCAATCCTTTATGAATATCGTTGAAAAATCGAGGTTTGCCTCAATGGTGACACTGATCCGGCTACATCGCCGAAACCTGGACGTAGTCCTTGCGGACTTCGCACTCAACGCAGATCCGCCAGCGCATGCCGCTGCCCCCACGACCGGCGCACCGACGACCTCGCCCGCCCAAGCAGCCCTATCTGATGCAGGTGGTGGCGTAGCGTGGGTGGCCGGAATGATGATCAAGGCCGAAAATCCCGTTCAAACTTGCACAATACAAGCGATAATTCAACCCTTTCCTGGCGCATCAAACGCGCATGCTGAGGCGGTGGCGGCGGGAGCTGCGAACCGGTGATTGCAGCTCTCTTGGACAGGCCAACTGCTTTGACCGAATGAATCAAAAGCTTGCAGCTTCAAACAGGTCGCACCTTGCCGGCCGGCATGGGCTGTGGACCCTGCTTTGTGTACAGGCACTGACTGGCTGCATCAGCCTGCCAGGCAGCTACCGCATACCCGATCTTTCCCTGCCCGCTCAGTACCAGGATGCGGCCAGTACCGGGACGGCCCCGTCCACTTCAGGGCAGACCGCCGCTCCGCCCGCGGAAGCAAGTCCATCGAACCCACCGGAACCAGCCCCTGCCGAAACTCCGGTGGATTGGTGGAGTGACTTCGGAAACCGTGAACTCCAGGGTCTGATCGATCGTGCGCTCTCCAACAATCCGGATATCCGGATTGCGCTGAACCGTATCGTCCAGGCCAAGGCCAGGGCAGAGCAGGCCGCTGCGGGTAAATATCCAGGCCTTTCCGCTCCCTTGGTGATTGCGCAACAGTCTCCCGGTGGCGTTACGGTAGGAACGGCTCCGGCTGGCGGCGTCTCGAATGTGAGCAGCAACAGAACTTCGCAACGCACCTATCAGGCCAGCATCCGGGCGGACTGGCGGCTGGACATCTGGGGCGAGCAAAGCGCCCTGGCGGAATCCGCCAACTTTCAGCTCTGGCGGGCCGTCCATGAACGGGAAAACGTCCAGAGGAATCTGACGGCCAGCCTCGCTACCCACTACGTTGAATTCCTGTCCCTCAATGATCGCCTCAGAATCGCAGTCGAGACCGAAGAAGTGCTGAGCGCAACCCTGGCCACCATCGAGAAGCGGGTCAAGGCTGGCGACGCCACCCTTTCCGAACTTGAGCAGCAACGGGCGGCAATTTTCGCCATACGCGCAACCATCCCCACCCTGGAACAGCAGAAGCTCGACGCCATTGGCGCCATGGCGTTTCTGCTGGGTACGGTCCCCGGCAAACTCAAGCTCTCCAATGACGGACTCGACTCCCTGACCATTCCGAGTGTGGCCCCTGGCCTGCCCTCGGCCCTGCTGCTACGCCGGCCCGATGTGCGCGTGGCGGAAGCCCAGCTTCTGGCCGCGAATGCCGACGTGAACGTCGCCCGGGCGCGCATTCTCCCCCCCCATGGACCTGTCGGCACAGATCGGCTACAGCGGCATTGCCCTGTCGCAACTGTTCCAGCCCCAAACCTTGTTCTGGAATGTCGTGGACAACCTGGTCGTCAGTATTTTCGATGGTGGCAGGAAGCGGAACGAGCAGCTGTTCTCACAAGCCGTCCGCGAAGAAATGGTGGAAAGCTATGCGCGCACCGTCTACCAGGCCATGAAGGAAGTGGAAAGCGCTCTGACTTCTGTTCGCCTGGCGGAACGGCGCCTGACCGCCCAATGGGAAGCCAGCAAGGCCGCTCGCCGTGCCTGGGATATCAACATCAGGGTCTACGCGGTGGGAGGAACCGACTATCTGAGCTTGCTGGAAACCCAACGCAGTTATCACCGCTACCTGGACGACTACCAGAGGATCCGAATGGAATTTTTTCGGGGTTACATCAGCCTGTTCCAGGCTCTGGGCGGCGGGTTGAAGGCAGAGCGCCGTGCACCGGCCGGCGGCGAAGCCACTGCCGGTTCGACCCGGCGGCTACCGCTGTCTACCGAAGCCATGCCGGTCATCCCGGTGTACGAGGGTTCGCAAGCAAGCGCGGACACTCTCTGGCAGGTGGAACTGGCCGGTCTTTATCATCACTCGACGATCGACGCAACCTGGCGTGACCTGCACAATCGTTATCCATTTTACATGGAAGGGCGCAGCCTCCAGCCACAGCTCAAAGGCCGCATCGAGGAAGGTGACGGCGTTCAGCAATCCTGGTATCAGTTGTACATCGCGAATTTCAACAGTCAGGCGGAGGCCGAAGAATATTGCCTCACCCTGAAAGCCGATCAGCAACGCTGTCGGGTGGTCTCCCCGGAGACGGACGCCACGCTTCTGGACAATGCGCATTCCCGGCGCCCTGGTACTAGTAGTTCGTTCCATTAAATGGGCTACAGATCAGGCAGCTTTCATGTGTGGTATGAGAACCACGGCCATTGTCGTCTATTTTGTAACTATATTGGCGGAACTTACTCCAAGACGCGACGGCTCTTCCTGCGCAGCCGCCGGCCGACGCAGCCTTCTACTTGGTGATAGCTGCAAATTCATCTGCGAGTTCCAGCATGTCTTGCCCTGGCGTTGAATAGCTGACGATCCGGACTTCGATTCCTGCATTCTGCATGGAGGACAGGGCTCTGCGAATTGCCGCAGCGATCCAGCGCGCATTGTTGCCGAAGGCGCCGCCTCCCACACGCGTCAGGTACACCACCGGGCTGCCGTGCTGCTGCATGTTGAGCATCGCCGACAAAAGCGTGGCCTCATAGGTTGCCTCGAGGATCAGTGTTGCAAAGCGCGCCCAGTTCGCCGGTCTCTGAATTCGGTTATAGCTCACCGGAAGTGCTGAACAATAGACCTGAGACACCCGATGGCCGGCGCCCTCGTCCGTCACCTCGACATCCCAATGCACGCCAATGCGCAGTCGCCCTCGAAGCTCATCGAGTTGCGCCGAATCCATCGATGACAACAGATCATCGACCTTGGCAAGGCCCTCATCATTCGTGAGGCAGTAGCCGTTGCGCATCTGCCAGAGCCGATCCTGCACATTGTCCAGAGCGGTACCGATGTCGTGCAGGCAGTCGATCTGCCGATCCACGCGCTGGCCGAACTGCCCATCCACCGGTGCAAAGTAGTTGCGGTAGATGGTGCCGGCCCCCGCAGCGATGGCGCAGGCGGGCCCCTGGGTCGCGTCCTGCTCGTAGCGCGTCACTCCCTGCTCCGGCGTGACCCTCTCCGAAACCATCTCCAGCAGATTGAACTGCGAAGCCACCTGAAACAGCGCACCCGCGTTGCCGCGGTTGGCGTGCATGCGCCGCACATCGCCCGCTACGCACGAAACGCGAGTGGGCCCCTGACCACTGACCAGGCCTGCCGCCCGGAGCCGCAATTCCGCCAAGCTGGGCGTCTCCAACTGCCCGACGGCGCAGGTGCGCGCGCTGTTGCGCGAGTGCAGTCGCCCGTTGACGATCGACAGCCGCGCGCGCGTCTCGTCGTAGCCGTCCTCCCTGAAACCCGTGATGCGTTCGAACCAGTCCATGATGTGTGCCTCGATACAGGTGGCGGCTCAGGCCGGTCTCGGCCTATAGCCCAGGATGTAGCGCTCCTGCGCCGCAGTTTCGATCGCATTGGGCCGAGCCGCACGCACTCGCCGGATCGCGTCCTGCGGCGCCACGCCGAGTTCCACCAGCAGGCAGGCCGCCACCGTCCCGGCGCGACCCAGTCCCCCTCGGCAATGGACCAGGACGCGGCCGCCATCGGCGACCAACCGGTGCAACTGCAAGGCCACGCCGGGCCAATCCGCCTCGAACCCGGAACCCGGTGCGTTCAGGTCCGCGATCGGCAGGTGGTGCCACTGAAGGCCGCGCTCAAGGATTCGCTGACTAGGACGCGTCGTTTAGGCGACGCGTATCCGGACTTTCAGTCCGCAACATAGACCCACCGGCTTTAGCCGGTGGTTGTTTAGTGGCAGAATGCCTATATGATACCCACTATAGACACAATATCACCAACCAAATGGCCAAACAGCAGGGCAATCGCCTACGCAAATGTCGTAAGCAACTGACAATGCTCGCTACCTATCCTCTATGACGAAGTATTGATTTTGGAATGGCCATGGGGTCTACTTCCTCTTTTTGGGAGGGTGGCCGGATGACTCTGGTAGAAACGTTTTCGGGATTGCCGGATAGCCGTCGAGGTCCGGCGAAGCGGTACGTCTTGATGGAGATGGTAGTGATGGCTTTATGCGCGATCCTGTGTGGCGCCGACCATTGGGTGGAGGTAGCGGACTGGTGTCGGGATCGGCAACAGTGCTTGCGGGAACGATTCGGGTGGTCTCTGAAGGGAGGCACCCCGTCGCACGACCCGTTTGGCGATCTCTTTCGGGTGCTGGATGCGAAGGGATTCGAGGAGCGGTTTCGGCAGTGGATCGCGGGGGTGGTCGGCGTTGTAGACGGAGTGGCTGCTTTCGATGGGAAGACCTTGCGTGGATCGGGAAAGAAAGGAAGCAATGAGCTTCTGCACCTGGTGACGGCCTATGTGGTGGAAAATGGTAAAGTCGCCGCTGCCTCTGGCAGCATGCAAGCTTATCGACAATTCAATGACACCTTGGCCTCTGGCCTCACGTCAGCAATTTCCTGGTAATGACTGAAAAATTCTCGCACAGCGTTGTTCAGTGCCTCGCCGCGATCGCCCAGAATCAGGGGATCAGGATCAATCCTGAACGCCTGATCCACGATTTCGCCCTGGCGGATGAAGAGCCGGCAGCGCCCCTGGTGTTGCGGATGGCCGCCGACATCGGCATGAAGGCGAAGGCGGACAGGCTGACCTGGAGCAAACTCGTCGCCCAGCAAGGGGTGTTCCCCGTGCTGGCCCGCCTCAACACGGGTGCCGGCGTGATCGTGGTCGGGATCCGGCAGGAGGGAGAGAGCAAACAGGTGGCGGTCGTCGATCCCTGTGCTGGTGCGGTAGCGATCACCTTTTATTCCGAAGAGGCGTTTGGCGCGATCTGGGGCGGCGATGTCATCCTGCTCAAAAGGGCTCATTCGCTCTTCGATGCGCAACAGCCTTTCGGCCTGCGCTGGTTCATTCCGGAAATTCTGAAGCAGCGCACCGCCTTCCGGGACGTGTTCATCGCCGGCATGGCGATGAACGTCCTGGCCCTTGCCTCACCCCTGTTCTTCCAGGTAGTGATCGACAAGGTGCTGGTACACCAGAATGCATCGACCCTGATGGTGCTCACCGCCGGGGTGATCATTGCCATGCTGTTCGATGCGGCCTTCGGCTATCTGCGCCAGATACTGCTGTTGGCGGCGACCAACAAGATCGACATGCATGTGACCCGCCGGGCTTTCGGCCACCTGCTCTCCCTGTCGATCGACTTTTTCGAGCTCTCCACCGCCGGGGTGGTCACCCGCCAGATGCAGCAACTGGAAGGCATCCGCCATTTCCTCACCGGCCGTTTGCTGTTTGCCGGCATGGATGCTCTGGCCCTGGTGATCTTCCTGCCGCTGCTGTTCACCTACTCCTTCAAGCTGGCGCTGATCGTGCTGGGATTCGCTCTCATCATCGCCCTCATCATCACCATTTTGCTACCCACTTTCCGCAAACGTCTGGACCGGCTCAACAGTGCCGAAGGCGTCCGCCAGGCGCTGCTGGTGGAGACCATCCACGGCATGCGGACGGTCAAGGCCCTGGCCATCGAACCGGTGCAGCGCAAGGCCTGGGACCAGTTATCGGCGGAAGCCATCAACGCCCATTTCGCAGTCGGAAAACTGGCGATTTCCGGCAACCTGGCCACGGACTTCCTGGGCAAGCTGATGCCGGTGGTGATCGTCTTCATCGGTGCCCAGAGCATCTTCGATCAGACCATGAGCGTCGGGGTACTGATCGCCTTTCAGATGCTGTCGGGACGAGTGATCAATCCGTTGATCCAGATCGTGAGCCTGATCAACGAATATCAGCAGACGGCCGTGTCCGTGCGCATGCTGGCGGAAATCATGAACCGGCCTCCGGAAGGACGGATCGGCGCCGGCGGCCTGCGGCCCCTGCTGAAAGGACAGATCACCTTCGAGGAGGTGACCTTCCGCTACCCTGGCGCCAGCGTCAATGCACTGGACCGGACCAGCTTCACGATCCCGGCGGGCGCCGTCGTCGGTGTCGTGGGACGCAGTGGTTCAGGAAAAACCACCCTGACCAAGCTGATCCAGGGACTCTACCCGGTGCAGGAAGGCCTCGTCCGCTTTGACGGCATCGATGCCCGGGAGATCGATCTTTCTCATCTCCGCCGCCAGATCGGGGTAGTCCTGCAGGAGAATTTTCTTTTCCGCGGCAGCATTCGCGACAATCTCACCATCACCAAGCCCGATGCCAGCATCGAGGAAATCGTCGCGGCCGCCCAGGCGGCCGGGGCCGATGAATTCATCGAACGAATGCCGCAAGGATACGACACGCTGCTGGAGGAGAACGCATCGAATCTGAGTGGCGGGCAGAAACAACGCCTTTCGATTGCCCGTTCCCTGCTGGCCAAGCCCAACATCCTGATTCTCGACGAAGCCGCCAGTGCTCTCGACCCGGAGAGCGAGGCCATTTTCATCCGCAACCTGTCCCGGATCGCCGTGGGCAGGACGGTGATGATGATTTCCCACCGATTGTCCACCCTGATCAATGCCGATGTGGTTCTGGTCATGCAGAATGGCCGCTTGTCGGACTGGGGTACGCATACACAACTGCTTTCTCGCTGTCAAACCTACCAGCACCTATGGAACCAACAGACAGGCCATCTTTGATTCGCCGGCTGTGGTCCCGGCAGACGGTTGATCAGCCTGCCCTGGATTTCCTGCCCGATGCGGACGAAATCGAAAGGCGGCCACTGCC
This sequence comes from Candidatus Accumulibacter contiguus, assembly GCF_012940005.1. Lineage (GTDB taxonomy): Bacteria > Pseudomonadota > Gammaproteobacteria > Burkholderiales > Rhodocyclaceae > Accumulibacter > Accumulibacter contiguus. The sequence continues at coordinate 36,978 of NZ_SPMX01000026.1, forward strand.
CCGCTCGGCCAGTTTCACCCTGCACCTCCTCGCTCTGGCACTGCTTGCCTTCCTCCTGCTGGCGACCTTCTCGGAAATCGACCTGGTGATCACCGCCCGGGGAAGATTGATCACCCCTCTGCCGAATATCGTCCTGCAACCGCTGGACACCGCCATCATCCAGCAGATCAATGTCAAGCCCGGGCAGATCGTGAAAAAGGGGGAGCAACTCGCCACCCTCGACCCGACCTTTACCGAAGCGGATGAAACCCAGTTGAGGACCCGCCTGGGCAGCCTCGATAATGAACGTGCCAGACTGGAAGCGGAACTGTCGGGCAAAACCGTTACCACCGACGCCATGGCCAGTGATGACAAGAAGATCCAGGGCCGCCTTGCCGACGAGCGACAGGCCAGCTATCTCGCCCAGATGCGACGACTGGATGAAAATATTGCCCGCCTCCGGGCGTCCCAGGAAACCAACCGCCGCGACCAGACCGCGATGAATTCCCGCGTCCAGGTACTCCGGGAAATGGTCGCCATGCTCGAACCCCTGGTAGCCCAGCAATACGCGGTGCGCGCCCGCCTGCTGGACGCCCAGGATCGCCTGCTCGAAGCGGAGCGAGGCGCCCAAATGGCCCGTAGTCGGGAACAGGAACTCCAGAAGGAACGTACTGGACTGGAAGCCGAACGTCTGTCCTTCCAGACCGGCTGGCGACAAAAAATCATGGAGGAACTTCTCGCCCTCTCCCGTGAGCGGGATTCGGTCAACGAGCAGTTGCAGAAGGCGGACAAACGTCACCAGTTGGTGGTCCTGACCGCACCCTCTGACGCCGTGGTGCTGGAGGTCGCCAAGCTCTCCGCCGGTTCCGTCGCCAAGGCCGCCGAAGCCTTGTTCACCCTGGTTCCCCTGGGAGAGGGCCTGGAGGCCGAGGTCCAGATCGAATCCGCGGATGTGGGTTATGTCAAACTCGGCGACCGGGTGCACATGAAGGTGGATGCCTATCCCTTCCAGTTGCACGGTGCCCTGGATGGAGAACTGCGCACGATCAGCGAAGACGCCTTCCGTCGCGAGAACGTCGCTGTTGGCGGCAGCGAGGCCTACTATTTGGGCCGTATCCGGTTGACCACGACCCAGCTCAACCGGCTTCCCAAACACGCTCGCCTGCTTCCCGGCATGACCATCAGCGCCGAGATCACGGTGGGCAAGCGCTCGGTGATTTCCTATCTGCTATGGCCGCTGATCAAGGCACTCGATGAGTCGGTCCGCGAACCGTAAAGGAGTGTTCCGGAAAAGTCCATCTTCGCAAACCCTGCGCATGCGGACCCCCATTCAGATCAGAAGAAAGTCGCCATGATCAAGTGTGGGGTGAGTTGCAAGACCCAAGACCGCGATTTCCACTGCTGCGCCCTTGCCGCTGCCATCGGCATCGTAGTACAGGGAGCCCGTGCTCGTGTTATAGACCACCCGGTCATCTGCATCGTGGCCCTTGACCGCATCGGCACCCGCCCAGAACTGCGCTTCACCCAAAGCGCCGGTCGTCTTTCCCAGTCCCTTGAATACCAGCAGGCTGAGTTGGATATGGTCTGTTCCTGACTCGAAATCGACGAGGACATCCCGGTTGTTGGCAGCGTTCGGTGCCGTGTTGAGCACGAAATGATCTTCACCATCGCCGCTGGTAAGGGTATCGTTACCCAGGCCTCCGAACAGCGTGTCGTTGCCGTTGCCAGCGAGTAGCTGGTCGGCGCCTCCTCCGCCTTCGATCCGGTCAGCAAATGCCGTTCCCGTCAGGACGTTGGCACCGGCATTGCCGATCATGGTGATCGCGTTGGCCAATGCCGACGCATCGGCATTGAGTGCTGCCGAACCCGTGCTCGAGGCCACCACGCCGGTACCCGTGCCAAGAACCACCCGCTCGATACCCGTATCGCCCGCAAACAGTGTCAGGGTACTGGCGGTGGTGGCTGCGAAACGCACTTCGTCAATACCGGAGCTACCAGTATCCGCAATCTCGGCTGCAGTATGAGCGGCGGCGAGCCCGATCAGGTAGATGTCGGAACCCTCCTCACCATCCATCAGGTCGGTACCGGCCTGGCCGTTCAGGAGATCGTTGCCGCTGCCGCCATCGATCTGGTCAGCGAAGGCCGTTCCGGTCAGGATGTTCGCACCGGCATTGCCAATCATGGTGATGGCGTTGCTCAACGGCGACGCATCGACATTGAGTGCGATCGTACCCGCACTGTTCGCCACAGCGTCGCTGCCAGTACCAATCACCAGCCGCTCGATGCCCGTGTCTCCGGCATACAGCTTAAGGGTACCGGCACTGGTGGCCGCGAAACGCACTTCATCAACCCCGGTGCTGCCGGCATCGGCGATCTCGGCCGACGAATGCTCGGCAGGTAGTCCGAACAGGTAAAGGTCGGAACCCTCACCACCATTCAGGCTGTCGACCCCGCCCAGACCATTCAGGACATTATCACCACTGTTGCCGGTGATGATGTTGGCAAGCGTATTGCCCGTTCCCATGAGATTGGCCGTCCCGGTCAGTTCGAGCTTTTCGACATTGGCTCCCAGGGTCCAGGATACCGATGCTTTTACCAGATCCTTGCCGTCCGCGGCGCTGCTTTCGGTAACGACATCGGAGACGTTATCCACCAGGTAAATGTCGTCGCCCTTTCCGCCGGCGAGCTGGTCCGTGCCAGTACCACCGTCAAGCAAGTCGTTGCCCATTCCGGCTTCCAGCGTATCGTTGCCGCCAAGACCATACAAGGAGTCATTTCCTGCCGTACCGGTAAGGACATTGACCGTATCATCGCCCTCGAGCGTCAACCCGGAACAGGGAGCGGCGCTGATCAGGTAACTGCCGGTGGACAGGGCATGGTCCTTGGCTGCCAGGTAAAAGCTTCCGCTGGCGGTCGGCGTATAAATGATCTGTGAATCGGTGGTGGACAGGCCGGCATTATCATTCTGAGTAATGACTGCCAATTTGGAGGAATACAGTTCAAGGTAGGGGTCGATACTCCCGCTGACCCGCGCCAGTTTGAAGATATAGCTGTTGTTGGCCTTCAGGGTGACCTTGAAGAGGTCGCCGTCGGACGCCTGCTCGATGACGCCGGACACGGCCGCCCCCCCCGACGGTAATCGCTCCGCGCGTATTCGTCGTCATGGGATAGTCGTCCGGAACGGCAGTGACGTCATCGTTGCGGATCGTGCCCGTAGCGCTTGTCGTACCCAGTACCAGCCCTGATGAAGGGTTGCCCAGGCTGAGGGTAAAATTCTCGTCAGACTCGACGACGGTGTCCCCGACGATGAGCACCTGGACCGTCTTCGTCGTTTCGCCGGGCTGAAAGGTGACGACACCGGAAGTGGCGCCGGTAAAGTCGGAAGAGTTGGCCGGAGATGCACCGGATCCGTCCAGAGTCCAGCCGACGGTTTGCGTGGTCCCGCTCGCTTTGCTGAGGCTGACATTGAAAACGTAGGCCGTGGATCCGCTATTGCCTTCGGCGATCGAAGCAGCGCCAGCGGCGATCGATACCTGCACGGATCCAGGATCAGGGTCAGATGACGCATCTGCCGACAACTCGCTGGCCGACTTGGTCACATTCGAGAAGACGAAGGTCTCGACATTCTTGATCAAGTCCGAACCGGAGCCGCTACTCGAGAAGGTAAAGCCCTGATTGATGGTATAAGAGAACGTATACTCCGAAAAAGCACCGGCAAACACCACCGTATCATTGCCGGCCCCGCCGTCGAGTGTATCGTTGCCCGCACCTGCCACCAGCGTGTCGTCGCCCGACCCTCCAACCAAAGAGTCTGTTCCGGGACCGCCATCGAGATAATTATTCAGGGAATTGCCGGTGATCGAGTCGGCACCGGTGCCCCCAATCGCATTTTCGATATTGCAGGTATACGCGATGGCGATGTTGTAGGTCATGCTGTTGCATGAGGAATAGGCGCCAGGCGTGAGATCGATCAGGCTCGGCGTGGACCATCCGCTCAGGTTGAGCGTATCGGTTCCAGCGGAGTCGTAAATGGTCAGGATCGGATGAAGGTTGACCGAGAAATTGTAGATTGTGGACAGGGTGCCGAAATCGGTGCTGCCAAATCCGTAGGTCGTATCATCTGTGCGGGTCGTGGTTTCGGCACCGTACATACTCTGTATGGCCATGATGTCATTGAGCATCGGCGTCTGCGGCGAATACAACTTCCCGTCCGCACCGACCCAGTCGGCCCAGGCCACCAGGCCCACCCCACTGGACGAACCCGAACCCCAATTGGGACCAAAGTAGGACATCACCGAATAGACACCACTGTCCTGATAGCTCGATGGCGTCCAGGAACCTCCACCATTGTAGTTGCCCATGTGATCCAGCCCGAAAGCATGGCCGATCTCATGCACGTAGGCCAGAAACGAATGCGCGCCCACCTCGGGGTTCATCAGGTCGGAATAGGCACGACTGAACCACACGCTGCCAGTCGTCGGGAAGTAGGCATGCGCGTATTCAACACCAGTGGTCGAAGTCCCGAATTCGATATTCGACGAACCGGACGTGACCTTGACCAGATCCGGGACGATGAGATCATCCCAGGTCTGCAGCGCAAGTGTGGCGGCAGCCTGCTGGAGGGAATTCAGTCCCTGAAATCCCGCCTGCTCCTGACTACCGTAGAGACCGCTCGATGAGGTCGGGAAGGCGTAGGTGATTGTGCTGCCGGACCAATGAGAACCGGAATCAAGCTGCGCGAGAATTTGCTGCTGTGTCCAGGATGCGAGTGCCACGCGACCAATCCTTCATGAGAGAAGGCAGCAAGGTCGAGGGCAAGCAGAAATTGAACAGCAAAAATCGCTGAATCTATGCAACCCGGCCACCCTTCCTGACGATCAGGTTAGGGCCCTCGGCTTTGCGTCCGGAGATTTCTCCCCGTTTGCCTTTGGATAAGATGTAGCGAATAATACACGTGACGGTCGTTTTGTCAATCGATTATTGAGGCAAAGACGACAAACCCTGATCGCGAAGGGTCTCGTGGCACCACAGGGAGGAACATGCCCAAAGCACCAGTCAACCCGCAGAAAAATGCCGTCGCCCTCGCCTACAGCCAGACTGACTCCGCACCACGCGTGGTGGCCAGAGGGCGGGGCTTGGTGGCCGAGCAGATCATCGCGCGCGCGCACGAGCATGGCGTTTATGTGCATGAATCAGCGGAACTGGTATCGCTGCTGATGCAGGTCGATCTCGACCAGCACATCCCGCCGCAGCTCTATCTGGCCGTAGCCGAACTGCTGGCCTGGCTCTACCGGCTCGAAAATGGCCAGGCAGCGTCGCCAGCACCCATCTTCCCGGCCACAGCTGAAGCAGCTCTGAAGCCATGAGATCGGTGTCGTCCGCGTCGTCCATTACCCCGCTTGCGGTTTTGCATTAAACTGCCCGCTCCAGCCGATTCCGGGAAGGACAATGGAAAACACGGACGTACAAGCAGAACAGGCACCGCTCCGATTCGAAATCGAACAGCCCAAAGAATACGATCAATACCTGTTGTACTCTAGAGCCGAGATTGCCGCGATCCTACGCGCTCTGATGCAGAAAAGGGCACTGGTCAGCGCCTACTTCAACAACAACCGCTCCTTCCTGCTGACTGCGGTGCTGGCGGTGGACATGGCGGCAGACACACTGGTTCTCGACTGCGGTCGCGAGAGCGGGACCAACCATCAGGCCTTGCTGGCCAAACAACTGCTGCTGACCGCTGCGATCGACAAGGTGAAGGTGCAGTTCACCCTCGGCAAACTCTCGGAGACGCAGCATGCCGGACTACCTGCCTTCAGCGCTGCGCTTCCCGACAAGCTGTTGAGACTACAGCGGCGTGAGTGTTTTCGCCTCTCGACACCGATCACCAAGCCGGTCAAATGCATCGCCATGATCAAACGTGCCGATGGCAGCACCTTCCTGCTCGAGGCATCATTGCTGGATATCAGTGGTGGCGGGATCGGGCTGATGGCACCGCCAAGTCTGGCCGCCCTGCTGCAGCGCGGCGCTGTCATGAGCGACTGCAAGGTCAGTCTGCCTGACGAGGGTCTGCTGGTCGCCAGTCTGTGCGTACGCAACAAACTGGACTTGACCACCAAGGGTGGGTCCCACTACGTTCGTGTCGGCTGCCAGTTCATTGCCTTGCCCGGTGCAAGGATGAACATGCTGCAACGCTACATCAACCGCATCGAGCGCGAGCGCAAAGCGCGGCTGAGTGGCATGGCCTAGCGAAGTGCGCGGCAGCGTACTGTGCTGCCGCGGCGGGGCCGCCCCATCCGGAGAAACTTCCGTAGCGGCCACCGCCCCCTTGCCTGAAAAGACTAGAAACCAATCCGCAGCAATGCGTACGCGGCGAGTAGCGTCCCCAGCATCGCCATCCCGTAGCAGAGCAGCTTGGCACCCGTGCCGGCGTGAATACCGACATCGTGCAGGCTGTGATAGATCCGGTGCGCGGCGTGCCACAGGAAAAGCGCGATGATCGCGAAGATGAAGCCCTTGCCGATAAAATTCTGGGCAAAAGCAAGCATGTGCGGGTAGCTCATCGTATCTGGCGGCAGGACAACGCCGAGCGGCACGGCGATGCCGGTAATGAACACCAGCATCGGACCGAGCAGCGCCGACAACATGCCGCCGGCGCCGAACAGCGCCCAGAAGATCGGCGCGTTGGAACGTTTCAGTGTCGTAGGTTTCATCGTGCCATCCCCCATACCAGACCAAGCAGGGCAGCGCTCGCCGCCGCCGCGACGGCGAGGCCGCTCCCGGTGATTGCCCAGGCCGAGAGCCGCTGGCCGCCGACGATCACCGGTGGCATGGTCCTCGGCATGATCTTGAACCAGGTGTAGGTGTGGTAGCCGATCGCCACCAGAGCCAGCAGGTGGAAGCCGATGTACCACGGGTTTTTCAGCGCCATCAGCCATTCGTTCCAGGCAGCCTCACCCTGCGACAGCCGCAGCAGGCCGAACAGCAGAATCCCTGCGTAGGCCGCCACGAAGAGGGCGGTCGCCTCGTGAATCATGTACTCGACGAAGAATGGATTCTTCTTCCACCAGCCGTCCATCGAGCGAACATAGGGTCGACGCTTGTTCACTTGGCACCTCCCTTCGGAGTAAGGAAACGCAGAAAATAATCCGCAGCACTGTTGGTCTTGTTCTGGTTGACAGCGTTCGCTGGATCGACCTGCTTCGGACACACCTCGGAGCAATAACCCACCGCCGTGCAATTGAAAACGCCCTCTTCCGAGTTGACCAGTTCCATGCGCTCCGCCTTGCCGCCGTCGCGCGAATCGACGTTGTAGCGGTGCAGCAGAGCCGTCGCTGCCGGTCCGATGAAGCTGGAGTTGAGACCGAACTGCGGACAGGCAGCGTAGCACAACAGGCAGTTGATGCACGAACTGAACTGCTCGTAGGCATTCAGTTGCTCGGGCGTCTGCAGGTATTCACCCTGCGCCAGCGTACGCGGCTCCTTCGGGATGATGTAGGGCTGGATACTTTCCAGTTTCTCGATGAAACCCTCGATGTTGACCACCAGATCGCGCTCGATCGGAAAATGCGACAGGGCTTCGACGCGCACCCGTGCCGGGTAGAAATCGCGCAGGAAGGTCTGGCACGACAGGCTCGGTTCGCCGTTGATCATCATGCCGCAGCTGCCGCAGATCGCCATCCGGCACGACCAGCGAAAACTCAGCGAACCATCGAGGTAGTCCTTGATGTACTGCACGCCCTGCAATACCGACATGTCGTCGGTGAAGGGGACTTCGAAGACCTGCTTGTGCGGTTCCTTGTCCTTTTCCGGGTGATAGCGCAGAACCTCGATTTCGATGACTTTCTGATTCTCAGACATTGGATGCCTTCCTTTCCTGCTCGGCTTTCTCGCCTGCGGCACCGTAGGCACGCGTGCCCGGTTTCGATTTGGTGATCTTGACAGGACCGTAGTCGATGCGCGGCGCGCCACCAGCGACATAGTGTGCCTGCGAGTGCTGCAGGAAGTTGATATCGTCGCGCGCTTCGAAACCGTCGAGTCGCTGATGCGCACCGCGCGACTCGCGCCGGTTGATCGCCGAATACGCCATCGCCTGGGCGACGTCAAGCTGGTAATCGAGCTCGATCGCCAGCAGCCACTCGGTGTTCCAGACGCTCGACTTGTCCTCGAGATTGACATTCTTGAAACGCGCCTTGAGTTCGTCGAGCTTGTCACAGGTTTTCTGCATCGTCTCGGCCAAGCGATAGATGCCGCAGCCGTCCTCCATCGTTTGCGCCATTTCCTTGCGCAGCGTCGCGATACGTTCGCTCCCACCGCTCTTCGTCTTCAGGCCGACAACCCGCTGCTCAACGGCCTGCGCCTGCTTGAGCAGGCTTGCCGAATTCCCCGGCACCACCGATCTGGCGAAGCGAGCGGCTTCGACGCCCGCCACCTTGCCGAAGACGAGAAGTTCGGAAAGGGAATTCGATCCCAGACGATTGGCGCCATGGATACCGACGCTCGAACATTCGCCGGCGGCATAGAGGCCCGGCAGCGGCGCGGCGCAGAGGCCGTCGACGAGGATTCCTCCCATGGTGTAGTGCACCGCCGGGCGAATCGGTATCGGCGCAAGTGCCGGATCGACGCCAAGAAACTGTTCGGCCAGTTCGCAGATCTGCGGCAGTCGCTCGCGCAGCTTGGCATGTCCCAGATGACGAAGGTCCAGATGCACCACCGAACCGTGCTTGCCTTCGATGGTGCGGCCCTTTTGTTGCTCATGCCAGAAAGCCTGGCTGAGACGGTCGCGTGGTCCGAGTTCCATGGCCTTGTTCCGTGGCGACGGCTCCGCCGGACCGAGACCGTAGTCCTGAAGGTAGCGGTAGCCATCCTTGTTCACCAGGAAGCCGCCTTCGCCGCGGCATGCCTCGGTGAATAGCAAGCCGGTTCCAGGCATGCAGGTCGGGTGATACTGGACGAATTCCATGTCGCGCAAGGGCACGCCGTGACGATAGGCGAGCGCCATGCCATCGCCGGTGACCACGCCGCCGTTGGTGTTCTCGCGGAACACGCGGCCGGCGCCGCCGGTGGCGATGATCACCGACCTGCATTCGACCAGAGTGAATTCTCCCGAAGCGATCTCGATCGCCACGACGCCCTGCACGCGCCCGTCCTCGACCACCAGATCAACGCAGAAATGTTCATCGAAGCGCTTGATCGATGGGTACTTGATCGATGTCTGGAAGAGGGTGTGCAGCATGTGAAAGCCGGTCTTGTCGGCGGCAAACCAGGTGCGCTCGATCTTCATGCCACCAAACGCGCGCACGTTGACGTGGCCGTCCGGGGTCCGGCTCCACGGGCAGCCCCAGTGCTCGAGCTGCGTCAGTTCCTCGGTGCATTGCGCCACGAAGTACTCGACCACATCCTGTTCGCACAACCAGTCGCCACCCCCAACAGTATCGTTGAAGTGATACTCGAGGCTGTCCGTCGCCTGCTTGACTCCCGCTGAGCCACCTTCTGCAGAAACCGTGTGGCTACGCATCGGATAGACCTTTGAAACCAGCGCAATCCTCAGTGCGGGATCAGATTCTGCCACAGCAATCGCTGCCCGCAGACCTGCCCCGCCGCCGCCGACGATCACCACGTCTGCCTTGTATATCTCCACGCTTTTTCCTTTCTCGCGCCGGGCATCGCCGGCGACGATCCACATTCCCAAAGCCCCGTCGGAAATGCTCGCTCCGACAGGACCAACGAATCAGCTACTCACCGGCTTGCTGATGTTTTACCTGTTTCAGCAACCTTGAGCGTCAACATCTGATACATGCCACCAAAGAAGCGTTGTTTGCCGAGTGAAACGAAGCTCCCATCTTTCGGCAACCAGGCCGTGACTTCCTCACTGAAGAGATCACGGGCAAAGGGTTCGAGCCGGTCGAGAACCGGCTTCCAGAAATAGCGCAGCGGGTTGAAGCGGCTCGGCGGAGCATAGTCTACGATGGTTAGGGTACCGCCGGGGCGGACGACCCGCAGCGCTTCGGCCAGCGTTCTTTCGCGTACGGCCTGCGGCTGCTCATGCAGCAGGAAGAACAGCAAGGCCCGGTCAAAGCTTGCGTCGGCAAAACCGAGCGCCGCCGAATCCATGCAATGCAGCTTGATCGGCGCCTGCGGGCCCAGCTTGCCAGCGAGGTTCTCCAACTGGATTGGCAGGATGTCGGCAATTTCCAGCGAACCCCCCGGCGCCACGCAGGCCGCCAGTCGCGGCGTCAGATCGCCATAGGCACAGGCGATCTGCAAGGTACGGCCCGGAAGCTGGTGTCCGTAATCATGCAGCACCGCATTACAGAGACGCTTGTAATTGCCCCAGAGAATCAGATTGACCAGCCATTGCCGCTCGAAGACATGCACTGCACGCGGATGCACATAGGCCCACCAATAATGGGCTTGTAAGTACTGAGGGATGGCAGGCAGAACCTTCTTGACCGCCACGCAGGTGGAAACGGGTGCATCGAAGTTATTTTTCATATATAAGAGAGTGCGAACATTTGCGTTCAGCAAAATGCCTTTCAAGATCGGTGAGCCTGGGCGAAGTGCCTGCATAGATCCTGCCCTAGCAGATAAGTTCCTGCATGCTGTTCCGCGGATTCGGGAATCCGCAGCCCACCTGCGCGGAAATTACGCAGCCCAAAGCCCTCAGGCCGTACCCTACCCGATCAGTCAGCCGAACGCAACCGAGGCAGCACGGCCATGGCGTTCAACGCTGTCGCCTTCGCCAGCTCACTCGCGTCGATGCCGCGCAACTCCGCCAGCACTGTGTTGATCCGCGACAACTGTGCTGGCGTGTTGCGGCCACCGGCCAGCCAGGCCGGAGGCATGTCCGGTGCATCGGTTTCGAGCACGATCGCGTCCAGGGGCAGTGCCGCCGCCAACTGGCGGATGCGCGTCGAGCCGCTGTAGGTCATTGCGCCACCGAAACCGAGTTTGAAGCCCAGCCGGAGGAACTCTTCCGCCTGTTGACGACTGCCATTGAAGGCGTGTGCGATGCCGCCGGTCACCCTGATCCGGCGCAGATTCTTGAGCACCTGATCGACCGCGCGGCGGACATGCAGGAGAACCGGCAATTCCATGTCACGGGCGATTTTCAGTTGTTCGACGAAAAAGAACTCCTGCTGCTCGATCTGCCGATCGGCAACAAAGAAGTCGAGGCCGATCTCCCCTACTGCCAGCGGCCGCTGTGGAGCATCAGAAGCTCGCACCAGCCATTCGCGCAAGGTCTTCAGATCGTCTTTGCCGGCGTGCTGCACATAAAGCGGGTGAATGCCGTATGCCGGCGAACATTCGGCGTAACGCGTGCAACAATCGTACACCTCGGCAAAGCTCGCCGCGTCGACCGCCGGCACGACGATGGCCGCCACCCCGGACAGCTGCGCCGCCTCCAGCAGCTCGTCCCGGTCGGCCGCGAATTCAGCCGCTGCGAGGTGGCAATGGGTGTCAATCAGCATGCATGGTACTAGCCCAGGCCGTAGGATGCCTTGCGACGCTCGAAGAAAGCGGCTAGCCCCTCGTTGAAGTCGGGATCGGCGCCGCAGGCGGCAAAAGCACGCTGCTCGGCCTGCAATTGCGCCTCCAGCGCAGTACCCAGCGACTGGTTGAGCAAGGCCTTGGTGCGTGCCAGCGCCGCAGCCGGCCCCATGGCCAGGCGCTGCGCCAGCATCGCCGCCTCGACCGACAATTGCGCCCAGGGCACGACACGGTTGACCAGGCCCAGTTCCCTCGCCCGCGTGGCGTCGAAGCGGTCGCCCAGCAGGGCAATCTCCATCGCCTGCTTGAGGCCGACCTGCCGCGGCAGGGACCAGGTCGCGCCGCCATCCGGGGACAGGGCGATATTGCTGTAAGCCAGCGTGAAGTAGGCGTTATCGGCGGCCAGCACCAGATCGCAGGCCATCATCAGCGACATCCCGAAGCCGGCAACAGCGCCGTGCACGGCAGCGATTGCCGGCTTGCCCATGCCCTTGAGGGTGAGGATCGAAGCATGCGCGACGGCAATCAGTTCCTCGAAGCAACGTTGCCGCTCATGCGGCGACAAGGCGAGCTGGTCACGAAACCATTTCAGGTCACCACCAGCCATGAAGTGATCGCCAGCGCCGCGCAGTATGACGACGCGCACCTCCGGATCGAAAGCGGCGCGCGCGCTCAACGCGCGCAACTCGTCGATCATCGCCAGATTGAGCGCGTTCAGCGACCCCGGCCGGTTAAGGGTCAAGGTGGCGACGTGCTCGCTGAACTCGTAGATCACGGTACTCATGGGGTCTCCTGTGCGCGGTATGTGTGGCGCGGTATGGTGCGATTCGCGTTCGCGGACTCAATGGAAGCAAAAGCCTGGTTCGGGCAGGAAGCGAAAACCCGGCTCGGGCGAACGGCCGCTGACGATATCGGCGAGCGCGGCGCCGGAACCGCAGGCCATCGTCCAGCCGAGCGTACCGTGACCGGTGTTGAGATACAGGTTGGGAATTGCCGAGCGGCCGATCAGCGGCACATTGGACGGTGTCGCCGGACGCAGACCACACCAGAACCGGGCTTCGTCGGCCGGTCGCAAAGCCGGGAAAAGCTCGCCGGCCCTCTTGGTCAGGGCCTGGCAGCGCACTACGTTGAGGTCGGTATTGTAACCATTGAATTCAGCCGTACCGGCAATGCGCAGGCTTTGACCAAGACGCGAAAAGACAATCTTGTGGCCATCGTCGGTGATGCTGACACTCGGTGCGATGCTATCTGCTGACAGCGGCACGGTGGCCGAATAACCCTTCGCCGGGTAAACCGGCAGATGCAGGCCGAGGGGACGCAGCAACAAGGGCGTATAGCTGCCGAGCGCAGCGACATAGACATCGGCCTGGTGCAACTCGCCGGCGGCGATCACTCCGGCCACCCGACCAGCCACCACACTCAGCCGGTCAACCGCGACTCCGTAACGAAAGACCACGCCGCGTGCCGCACACAGGGCAGCAAGCTGCTGCGTGAAGCGGTGGGCATCGCCGGATTCGTCGGCAGCCGTATAATCGCCGCCGACCAGCAGCGGCCTCGCCGACGCCAGCGCCGGCTCGATGGCGATGCACTCGTCGACGCTCACGGTGCGTCGCTCACAGCCAAATTCACGCATCACCGCAGCGGCTTCGATGGCGCTGGCAAACTCGCGGCGGTCGGTATAGATGTGCAGGATGCCACGTTCGAGATGATCGTAGGCCAGTGCGGTTTCAGCACGCAGCGCCTGTAACTGGCGACGGCTGTAGAGGGCAAGAGTGACGATCTGGCGAATATTGTCGCGCGTTCGCCGCGCCGTGCATTCGCACAGAAAGCGCAGACTCCAGTCAAGCAGAGCGGCATCGCAACGCAGACGGAAAAGCAGCGGCGCATCCTCGCGCCGCATCCAGGCCAGGGCACGCAATGGAGCGTGCGGGTTCGACCACGGTTCGGCGTGTGAAACCGAAATCTGGCCACCATTGGCGAAGCTGGTTTCCAGCCCGGCAGCGGACTGACGATCCAGCACCGTCACCTGGTGTCCTGCCTTGGCCAGATACCAGGCGCTGGTGACTCCGACGACACCGGCACCCAAAACGACAAGCTTCATGCAGTCAATCCCTGATCGCGCGTGATGCGCACCACCTCGGGAATGCGCCGCAGACTGCGCATCAGGCGCGCCAGAGAAGTACGACTGGCCACCTGCACCGTAAAATGCAGTGTCGTATACAGTCCGGGACGCTTGTCTTCCATGTTGACATGCTCGATGTTGGTGCCGGAAGTCGATATCTCGGTGGCGATCCGCCCCAGGGCGCCAAGAGTATTCTGCACCACGATCAGCAGGCGCACGCTGAACAGCTTGCCGGGCTCCGGTTCCCACTCGACATCGATCCACTTCATCGGTTTGGCATTACGCGCCTTGCGAATGGCGGGGCAATCATGCGTGTGGATCACCAGACCCTTGCCCTTCCAGATCGAGCCGATGATCGGGTCACCGGGAATCGGCTGGCAACAGGGCGCGAACTGAACAGCCATGCCTTCGGTGCCGCGAATCACCAGCGAAGCGGGCGGCCGGTCAACCGGCTGCGGCGTTTCCTCGCGCGCCAACAGGCGGCGAGCGACGACACCGGCGAGGCGAAAACCCAGACCGATGTCGGTGTACACCTCCTTGATCAGTTTGTTTCCTGAATCGCGCAGCACGTTCTTCCAACTGGAAACCGGCAGCTCTGAGGCGACCACGCCCAGCGCCCGCAACTCCTGATTGAGCATCTTTTCACCGAGCGCGGTCGACTCGTCATGGTGGACGCTCTTCAGGTAATGGCGGATCTTGCTGCGCGCCCGGCCGGTCTTGACCGACGTCAGCCAGGCCACGTCCGGATGCGCGTCGGCGGCGGTGACGATCTCGACCCGATCGCCGTTGGTCAGTTCGGTCATCAGCGACAGCATTTTGAAATTGATCTGCGCGGCAACACAGTGGTTCCCGATATCCGTGTGCACCGCATACGCCAGGTCAACCGCCGTGGCGCCGCGTGGCAAGGCGATGATCTTGCCTTTGGGCGTAAACACGTAGATCTCGTGCGGAAACAGATCGACCTTGACGTGCTCGAAAAACTCCGAAGTATCTCCGGTCGCGCTCTGCAGGTCGAGCAGCGAGTGAAACCAGGTGGTCGTTTTCTGCTGCAGATCGGCACCGAAGTCCTCGCTATCCTTGTACAGCCAGTGCGAGGCAATACCTTCCTGCGCCACGTTCTCCATCGCTTCAGTGCGAATCTGCACCTCGAACGGGGTGCCATGCGGACCAATCAGCGTGGTGTGCAGGGACTGGTAGCCATTGGGCTTGGGAATGGCAATATAGTCCTTGAACTTTCCCGGCACCGGCTTGAACAGCCCGTGCAGCGCACCGAGGGCGAGGTAGGCGGTGGGCACATCGCGTACCAGCACGCGGAAACCGTAGACGTCGAGCACTTGCGAGAATGACAAATGCTTGTCGAGCATCTTGCGATAGATCGAATACAGGCTCTTCTCGCGACCGAAAACCTGCCCCTGTACGCCGGCCTCGCGCAGCTTGCCGGTGATCCCTTCGAGAATTCGCGACAACAGCTCGCGCCGGTTACCACGCGCCGCCTTGAGCGCGCGCGCCAGAACGCGTGCGCGCATCGGATAGATGAGCTGGAAAGAGAGATCCTGCAACTCGCGGAAAAGCTTGTTGAGACCGAGCCGGTTGGCAATCGGTGCGTAAATCTCGAGCGTCTCGCGAGCGATGCGGCGGCGTTTGTCGGCACGTACCGCCGCCATCGTCTGCAGATTGTGATGACGATCGGCGAGCTTGATCAGCACCACGCGCAAATCGCGCGCCATGGCCATCAGCATCTTGCGGAAATTCTCCGCCTGCGCCTCTTCTTGAGACTGAAACTCGATCTTGTCGAGCTTCGACAGGCCATCGACGAGATCAGCGACCGGTTTGCCGAAACGCTCGGCAATTTCGCTCTTGCCAACCGACGTATCCTCCATCACGTCGTGCAAGAGCGCTGCAACCACTCCCTCGACATCCATTTGCCATTCAGCGATGGCGCCCGCCACCGCCAGCGGATGGGTGATGTAGGGTTCACCCGACAAGCGCTTCTGCCCACGATGCGCGTGCTCGCTGAACAGATACGCTTCTCGTACGCGCTCGATCTCTTCCGGCGGAAGATAGCTCAGGCTGTCGATGAAGACATGGAATGCCGGATCGTCCTCGGGAAGTGCCGACTCAGAAGTGTTTCCAGCCACTGGCGATGCAGCGGACAGGCTGGCTGCAACCACGGGATCCATGATCTCGTCCTGCGCCACCGCGGGATTGCGGTCAGGCCTGACCGCGGTTGAGAACTTCCAGGCCGACCCTGCCGACAGCGATTTCACGCAGCGCAATCACCGTCGGCTTGTCCCGACCGGCGTCGACCAGCGGTGAAGCGCCGGCAGTGATCTGACGGGCACGGTAAGTAGCCGCCAGGGTCATCTGAAAGCGGTTCGGAATACGATATAGACAGTCGTCTACGGTCACTCGTGCCATGCAAATATCTCCCTGGATAATCAGCGCATTGTTGCGAACAGGATGGAATGTCGCTGACGCTGGGCGGAGTAACGAAGCCGCGTCGCGCGAACCACTGCCAATAGATCGTGCAGCGCACGCTGCAACTCGTCATTGATAATAACATAGTCGAATTCCACCATATGCCGCATCTCTTCGCGTGCCGCGGCGACGCGGCGAGCGATCGTTTCGGCAGTATCCGTCGCGCGCGCGCAAAGCCGGTGCTCAAGCTCGGCGAGTGACGGTGGCAGAAGGAACACGCTGATGGCTGTCGGGAACAGTTCCCGCACCTGCTGCGCGCCTTGCCAGTCGATCTCGAGGAGCACGTCCTGACCGGCAAGCAAGGCGGCTTCGATGCCGCTTCTTGATGTACCATAGTAGTTGCCATGTACCTCCGCCCATTCGAGGAAATCACCCTTGCGAACCTTCTCGAGAAAATCCGGCACACCAACGAAATGGTACTCGACACCATCTCGCTCACCCAATCGCGGTGCGCGCGTGCAGTGAGAAATGGACACGCGAATGTCCGAATCGTTCGCCAACAACAACCGCACCAGCGTCGTCTTGCCTGCGCCGGAAGGCGCCGTGAGAATGTAGAGATCTCCAATCATGTTTTCGGCCAGTGTGTGCAAGTCACAATTGTACCCGCGCCCCCGGCGCTGTCGACAGGCGACGCCAGCATCAGCGCTGCCACGCGTGCAGGCGCTGCTGCCGAAGCTGTGGCCGAATGACCGAACGGCAGGGGCACGCTCCTGGCGATCATGGGCATGGACGAGCCCGCCGATACCGACGAAAATTACGGCTTTGCGATGACCACCCGGCGAGGAGCAAGCGAATGTCCCGATCGAAATGGATGCAGACCAGCGCGGTACTGTTGGCCGTGCAATCGCTGGCCGGTGCTGCCGTGCCGCTCAAGATCGTCGGTTTTGACGACATGTCGTGCCGTACCTGGTCGGCATCGAAGGACGATGCCGACCAACGTGCGCTCTATGTCGCCTGGGTGCGCGGCGTTCTCACCGGTCACAACTACGCCAATCAGAGCCAACAGGTATCGGTCATCTCCAGCGGCACGGTCGAGCAGTACGTGAATCGCTACTGCACTGAAAAACCACTCGGCCTGTTCAGTGATGCGGCATTGCGTCTGACTGACCAGTTCTCGGGCCGCAACATGGCGATCACCAAGTAAGCGTAGACCTGGCTCCTCGGCAGTGCGCTGCCCGGAGCTTTGCGGCAGGCCAGACGCCGGCTCAGTAGCCCCGCTGCTCCTGCTGCTGTTTGCCCTTGATATTGCCGACCGTTCCGCCAATCACCCCGCCAACTGCTGCGCCGGTCCAACCGCTGCCACCGGAGATTGCCGCAATACCGGCCCCCGCAGCGGCGCCAATCGCCGCACCGCTGATCGTTCCCTGCTCGCGCGAACTCATGTTGGTGCACCCCGTCGCGGCCAGCGCCGCCGCAAGTGCCACAGCCAATGCAGTTTTTTCCATCTCGCTTCTCCCTTACTTGGTCTTGGGTAGTGCGGGCACCACCATTTCGAACCAGATGGTCTCGACCACCGGGCGCTGCAAGCGCTCGGGGTGCGCCGCGTACCATTGGTTCAGCGCTTCCAGCACACTACCCAGAGTCTGCTCCTTCATCCCTCTGGCGACACGTGGCGAAAAACCGCCCTCGACAACCAGTGGATTGTCTGCGTTATATGCTGCCTCGACCTGAACCATATTGGCCAAGCCGACTAGGTAAGCCTTCTTCACGTCTTCGGAGGACTTGATCCAGAGCGTGCCATCGACCAGCGGCACCTCGACTGCGCCAACAGCACCACAAGTCATCGCCATTGTCACGCACGCGGCAAAGCGAAATTTACGGAAACCAGATCCAATCGTCATTTCTTCTGCTCCAGGACAAGGAGTTTGCAGGCTACCACGCCGCGATGATCATTTGCAGTGGAATTTTCTGCGTGGGCTACTGCTCTGCCTTGCCAGGATGGCCTTTAGCCGCCTCGGCAGCGTTCAGAAACAGGTCGCGTAACCGCGCTTCCGGCAGGCGTTTGCCGATCAGCACGATTCTCGACGTGCGCATCTCCCTGCTCCCCCAGACTTCACCGTAATCGAAGCCGGCGACGCGCTGGACTCCCTGAAAAATCAGCTTCCGGTCCTCGCCAGGGATTGCCAGGATGCCCTTGTAGCGCAGCAGATCGTCGCCCAGTTGGTCGATCAGCGACTGCACGAAAGTGCCGATTCTTTCGAGATCGACTTCCCCGGCTTCGAGCAGGAAAGACGAGATTTCGTCATCATGCGCGGCCGGGCGGCGAGACCATCGGACGGCAGCCGGAACCGCCTGCGTCGGCAGCGGCATGAAACGGACAGGGGAAGGGCTGGCGCCGTCGGCCAGCAGCGAGGCATCGAGATGAAAGCCGCCAATGCCGAGCAGCGAACCCGGCGTGGCGCGACCGTGCTGCAGCGCCTGCTGCGGTGCTCGCGGGTTGATGCGGCGCAGGCGCTCCGACAGATCGGCAATTGCCTGCGGATCGACGAGGTCGCACTTGGCGAGCAGCAGGCGATCGGCGAAACCGACCTGGCGCTGGACGACGGGGTGTTGATCGAGCTGTTGCCAGGCGTGCAGCGCATCGACGACGACGACGATGCCGTCGAGCAGGAAGTCGGCGCGCAGTTCGGACGCGGCAAAGAAGGTCTGCGCGACGGCGCCGGGGTCGGCCAGCCCGGTCGTTTCGATGAGGATCCAGTCGAAGGACAGTTCGCCCGCGGCGCGTTGTGCGGCGAGGTCCTGCAGACCACGCACCAGGTCGGCGTTGACCGTACAGCAGACGCAGCCGTTGCTCAGCTCGACGATGGCACCGCGCTGGCGCGAGATGAGCTGGCTGTCGATGTTGACGGCGCCGAACTCGTTTTCGACGACGGCAAAGCGCACGCCGTCGGCGCGATTGAGCAATTCATTGAGAACGGTGGTCTTGCCGGCACCGAGAAAACCGGATAGCAGGGTGACGGGCAGTGCTGCGGCGATGGGCTGATTCATGGACCTTGGACAAGAAGAAGCGAAAGAGAAGGGCCTCGACCGGCGCTCCTCGTCTTCGCAGAACAATGCTGCGGGCCGCACCGGCGGCTCAGCAGCAGCCGCCGGAACGGCCGGCTCCGTAGCGCGCTTCCTGACGATTGCGGAAGAAGTCGGTTTCATTCATCACCGGCAGTTCGGGATGCGTCGCGCGCATGTGGGCGACATAGGTTTCGTAATCGGGCAGGCCGACCATCAATCTGGCTGCCTGCCCGAGATACTTGCCGAACCGGGAAAGGTCGTTGAACAAGGGGTTCAGGCCTTGGCGGTCGGCATTGCCTGGTAGGGCATTTCGCTCGTCGTGACCTTCTGGTCACGCATTGCCTTCAGACAGGCGATGATCGTGTAGAACAGCATGCTGACCACGACGAAGATGAAAAAGGTCGCCAGCACCGCGTCGAGGTGGTTGTTGAAGACGATCTGCTGCATCTGCTCAACGCTCTTCGCCGGCGCGAGGATCTCCCCCCTGTCGAGCGCAGCCTGGAACTTGTCGGCGAGTGCCAGGAAACCGATCTTGGGATTGGCGTGGAAGACTTTCTCCCAACCGGCGGTCAGCGTGCACACCAATAGCCAGCACGCCGGAACGATCGTCACCCAGGCGTACTTCTGCCGCTTCATCTTGAACAGGACCACCGTGCACAGCATCAGCGCCACACCGGCCAGCATCTGGTTGGAAATGCCGAACAGCGGCCACAGGCTGTTGATGCCGCCGAGCGGATCGACCACCCCCTGGTAGAGGATGTAGCCCCAGGCGGCGACGCAAAGGCCGGTAGCGGTCAGGTTGGCCGGCCAGGAGTTGGTCTGTTTGAAGGACGGCACGAAGGTACCCAAGAGATCCTGCAGCATGAATCGTCCGGCGCGCGTCCCGGCGTCGCAGGCGGTGAGGATGAACAGCGCCTCGAAGAGGATCGCGAAGTGATACCAGAAGGCCATCATCGTCTGCCCGCCGAAGACCTGCGAGAAGATCTGGGCCATTCCCACGGCCAGCGTCGGTGCGCCACCGGCTCGCGACAGGATGCTGTTCTCGCCAACGTCCCTGGCGGTCTGCACCAGCACTTCCGGGGTGATCACGAAACCCCACTGCGAAATCACCTGGGCAGCGCCTTCGACGGTCTTGCCGATGACTGCGGGTGGGCTGTTCATCGCGAAGTAGACGCCCGGATCGATGACCGAAGCGGCGACGATCGCCATGATCGCCACGAAGGATTCCATCAGCATGCCGCCGTATCCGATCATGCGCGCGTTCTTCTCGTTGTCGAGCAGTTTCGGTGTCGTTCCCGACGAGATCAGCGCATGGAAGCCCGAAACCGCACCGCAGGCAATGGTGATGAAGATGAACGGGAACAGGCTTCCCGACCACGCTGGACCGGTGCCGTCGACGAACTGGGTGACGGCCGGCATGCGCAGGTTCGGTGCGACATAGACCATGCACAGCGCCAGACCGACGATGGTGCCGATCTTCAGGAAGGTCGACAGGTAGTCGCGCGGCGCGAGCAGCAGCCAGACCGGCAACACCGAAGCGACGAAGCCATAGATGATCAGCATCCAGGTCAGTTGTTTGCCGTTGAAGGTGAACAGCGGAGCCCAGGTGGCGCTCTCCGCCACCTGCCCGCCGACGATGATCGCCGCGATCAGCAGCACGAAACCGACGATCGAGATCTCGCCAACACGTCCGGGACGGATGAAGCGGTTATAGACGCCCATGAACATGGCGATCGGGATCGTCGCGGCGACGGTGAAGGTTCCCCACGGGCTTTCGGCGAGCGCCTTGACGACAATCAGCGCGAGTACTGCGAGGATGATCACCATGATCATGAAGGTACCGAACAGGGCAATGATTCCGGGGACGAAACCCAGTTCGGACTTGATCAGATCGCCGAGCGAGCGGCCGTCACGGCGTGTCGACACGAACAGCACCATGAAATCCTGCACCGCGCCGGCGAGGACGACGCCGACGATGATCCACAGCGTTCCCGGCAGGTAGCCCATCTGCGCCGCCAGTACCGGGCCGACCAGCGGACCGGCGCCGGCGATTGCCGCGAAGTGATGGCCGAACAGGATGTACTTGTTGGTGGGAACGTAGTCGAGACCGTCGTTGTGGCGAACAGCCGGTGTCGCCCGTGTCGGGTCGAGTTGCATGACCCTGTCGGCGATGAACAGGCTGTAATAGCGGTAGGCGACGAGATAGATGGAGACCGCGGCGGTGACTATCCACAAGGCGTTGATGGTTTCGCCCCGCGATAGCGCCACGATGCCGAGGGAGAATACCCCGACCGCCGTCAGGAGCCACCAGATGGCATGTTTGGAAACGATGTTCACGATTCCTCCAGGAGTGAGTTGCGTCATGGCGGCCTGCCACGGCTTCTCGCAAAGTCGCTGTGGCCGTCTCGGGAAACCGGTCGTCGAAGCCTGAGAATGGCCCATTGACCAGGCACTGGCAGGAGGTGAAACCTTGGCATGGCGACTCCTGACGTGGTGCGCCACGAAATCTAGCTCCGATCAAGGCCGCACGGCGTGTTATCTGGCGAGCGGTTGGCACGCGGATTGAGCGGCGTTCTGGGCGTTGTGAATGGCGCTGCTCTTCCTGCCCGGAAGAAGCGCAGGTTCCCAGAACTGTCGCGGCTGGCAGCAAGGGGTTGGGCGGGCAATGGCACGCTTCGATGCAAGGCGGACGGTTTCGAGCGTGCTCACGGAATGAGCAGGCGGTCCTTCATCTCGCGCAGATGCCGGCGACTGACCGGCACCCGCCTGCCGCTGCGGGTGATGATCTCGGCGGCGCCATTGTCGAGCAATTCGATTTCGGTGATCTGGTCGAGGTTGACCAGGAACTGCCGGTGGCAGCGGATCAGCGACGTGCGCTCCTGCAGGATCTTGAGGCTCAGTTCGGTGGTTCCCTGCCGCTGGTTGCCGATGACCTGCACGCCGGCGAGGTCGGTGTGGATGAATTCCACTTCGTCGAGCGCCAGCAGGAAGATGCGGTTGCGGCCGAAACAGGGAATCTGGCGCAGCTTTTCGGTCGATCCCGGAAATGCTCTGGGGGAGTGGCGTACTCCCGAGCGCAACCAGTCGAGCGTGCGGGCGAGACGCTGCGGATCGATGGGTTTGAGGAGATAGTCGGCGGCGTGCTCCTCGAAAGCCTTCAGGGCGTGTTCGTCGTAGGCGGTGACAAAGACGATCTGCGGCAGCGCCGAGGCGTCGATCATGCCGACCATTTCGAGACCGCTGAGGCGCGGCATCTGGATGTCGAGGAAAACCACGTCGGGGCGGAGGCGATGGATCGCCGACAGCCCCTCGATGGCGTTGGCGCATTCGCCCAGGACCTCGACGTCGGGGGCAGCAGCCAGCAGCGCCTTGAGTTCCTCGCGCGAGGGCGCTTCGTCATCGATGATCAGTGCGGTCAGCATGGCGCCAGCTCCTCCTCAATGGGCAAACGGATGGCGACGCGCGTCCAGCAATCGGGTTCGCAGCTCACCTCGATGCCGTAGGCCGCGCCGTAGCGAATCTTGATCCGCCGATCGACGAGGTTCATTCCCAGTCCGTCGCCATCGGGCAGGGGTCGATACAGGCCGGCGCTGTCTTCGATCATAATGGTCAGCACGTCGGCCTGGCGTTCGGCGCTGACCCTGATGGTGCCGGGTTCGAGCATCTGCGAAATGCCGTACTTGATCGCGTTCTCGACGATCGGCTGCAGCGAAAAGGCGGGCAGACGCAGTGGCAGCAGCTCGTCCGGGATGGAAAACACGACCTCGAGGCGATCGGCGAAGCGCGCCAGTTCGATGTGCAGGTAGGCATCGACGTGTTCGATTTCATCGCCGAGCGTGGCTTCCTTGCCGACCCGCTTGAGGCTCTTGCGGAAGAAGGTCGACAGATACTGCACGAGCTGTCGCGCGGCTTCCGGGTCGCGGCGAATGACCGCCGCCAGCGTGTTCAGCGCATTGAACAGGAAGTGCGGGTTGATCTGCGCCTGCAGGAGCTTGATTTCCGATTGCGCGAGCAGCCGCTTCTGCTCCTCGATCCGGCCGGCCAGGACCTGGTTCGAGAGCAGGCGGGCGATCCCTTCGCCGAGAGTGCGATTGAGCGAGGAGAAGAACTTCCGCTTCGGTTCGTAGAGCTTGATCGTCCCGAAGACGCGGTTCTCTTCGCCGCGCAGCGGGATGACCAGGCACGAGCCGAGCTTGCAGTCCTTGCTGACTGAACAACAATAGGGAACGGTGGCGCCGTCGGCATAGACGACGTCATTGTGTTCAATGGCGTGCCGGGTGTGTGGCGAGGCAATCGGCGTTCCCGGCAGGTGATGGTCGGCGCCGACGCCGACGAAGCCGAGGAGCTTCTCGCAATCGGTGATCGCCACCGCGCCGACGCCGGTTTCTTCCTGAATGACTTTCGCCATGCGGCTGCAGTTGCTCTCGTTGAAACCCTGCATCAGCACGCCGACCGAGCGCTCGGCGATACGCAGCGCTTTCGCCGAGAAGGCGATCGAATACTTCTCGAGCGTCTCCCGGCGGTCGAGGATCAGGCGCATGAAGAGGGCCGCGCCGAGGGCGTTGGTCAGCGTCATCGGCAGCGCGATATGCGCGACCAGCCGGGCGGCCTGATCGAAGGGTCTGGCCATCAGCAGGATGATCAGCATCTGCATCCATTCGGCGAACAGCGTCGTCCCGAGCGCGATCATCGGGTTGAGCAGTTGCTCGGCACGATGGCGGCGCAACAGGTAGAAGTGCAGACCGCCACCGATCAGGCCTTCGACAGTCGTCGACACCGCGCAGGCCGTGTCGGTAAAACCACCGAGCGAATAGCGGTGCAGACCCCCTGTAAGGCCGACCGCCAGTCCGACGATCGGCCCACCGAGAAGCCCCCCGAGTACGGCGCCGATGGCGCGGGTATTGGCAATGGCGCCTTCGATCTGGAAACCGAGATAGGTGCCCATGACGCAGAAGCCGGAAAAGACCAAGTAACAGACCAGTTTGCCGGGCAGGCGCACGGTGACCTGCATCAGCGGCGCGAACAGCGGCGTCTTGCTCAACAGATAGGCAATCACCAGATAGACGCACATCTGCTGCATCAGACCGCCGATCAACGCCAGGTGATTGATTTCCTCGAGCATGGTCCGAATGTCCGAAAATGACTGCTACCGATTCTACGACCTTGGCGTGACAACGACAGTTCTAATGGAACAAGATCGAGCATCGGATGTTCTGCCACATCACCGCCAATTGGCACGAACGACCGCTAGTGAGCCGGCAGCTTGTGGTCAACCGGATCGGCAACACGACCACCGATAGCGGCTTGCGGATTAGGGCTGCGCTCGACGAAAACGCCTACTCGTCGGGAATCAAGCTCTCGGAGGAAGAACTTGCCTCGCTGGACATTGAGCGCGACCAGTTTCATGGTGTAGTTGTTGAGACTGGGTGTAGAGTCGAGATGTGGCGCGGTAGCATTAGGTCTGGCTTCACTGATGTTCTCCGAGCCGGGAAAGGCAGCACGTTTTCGGGGAAGACCATGTCCTGCTGATACTCGGCAGCGACCATTTTCCAGGCAGCGTCGAAGCGCTCACTCTGAGCCAGGGCGCGAAAGGTCAGGATGGCTTGACCGCCATCGATGGTCCAATGTTGACCGGATCGCTTCATGCGCTGGGTGACCAGGGTCTTGCAAGTGGCTTCGATCACGCCGGAGCTAATCGGTAGGTTCTGGGCGCGGAGCCTGGCGTAGTCCATGCGCGATCGATTGCGCCGAAAGTACTGTAGTTCTTTCTCGAGCGTAGCTTACGTCGGCGGTGATAGGTCAGGGTCCGGATGACTTTGCCGACGCCGTCCTCGGCATCGAGCATCCGTTGTCGGTATTCCTCGGCCTTCGCTTTGGCCTTGGGGGAAGCCTCGCCGTAGATGGAATCGAAGGCGCGCCGCAGATGTTCGGCGGCGTGAAAGAAATCCACCACTTCAATTCCCGGCGGCAGTTCCTTGGCTAGGAATTCCCAGTGGTCGCGCGCCCCATCGGCGACTTTGACCAGGCGCAAGTTCGGCTGCTGCCGGAAGGCGTTTTCCACTTCCGCTGCCAATTGGCGCTTCAAGGTCGGCTTCTTCGACTCCGGCATGCGACCATAGCGCACCGTTCGCAGGCGCTCGCCTTGCCCATCGTAATGGCTGACCGTCCCGCAACCTACCTCGCGACAGCCCGCTGGACCACGGGTTTGCTTGCCTTCCTGCCGGCTCTGCTCGCGTTTGGCCTCGCGCTGTCCGTCCTTCATCGGCACCATCACGCCATCCAGCGATACCGCCAGCACCGCCGCACCGGCGACCTCCTCTTCCTGCGCACGCAGGGCCGGTTCCCATTCCCGGCGCCCCAGTTCCCACTTCTCGCTCACGCCCTTCGGCAAACGGTCCAGGCTGCTGCGGGAGGGATTCATACCGCCCAATTCGCGAAACAAGCTTTCACTCTCGCTCGGGCTCAGATGCGTCACCGCCCATAGCCCATCCGCGCCGCCAGCGGCGTGAAGAAACCTTCCACTATTCCAGCACGCCATTCCAGCGGGCATTCGCTCTGCCCGTTCGTCCCCACCGCACGGTAGCGGTGCCGCAGCACGCGCACCGGCCCAGCCGCCGTCAGGTATTCACCGTAGCCACTGATGACCCGTCGGTGCAGCACTCCGCTAATGAAAATCTCCGGCAGACTGACGTCCAACCGCGCCAGTTCTTCCCCAACAAATTCGCGCTCCGCTTCGCTGAAGCGTTGCCGTACCTCCCGCTCGAAGGCCTCAAACCCGCCTTCATGCTCACGACCGCTGTGCCGACGCTCGTCCATGAACTTCAGCATTGCGCACACTCCTGGCAGTCCATCTCAATGGCGATTCCGGGTCTCCTCTTGTGACGGGTTCAATGAGCCCTTCCAAGTCACTTACCCGGTACAACAGGGTTTTGAGCTGGTCGACAAGGCGGCCAGCCGCAGCCTTTATGTCCAGGGATCAGTCGCACGGGACTTGCGCCAGGCCATCGACGCCATTCCCGACAATGAACGCGACGAAGAATCGATCGACGCCCTCCTCGACACCTACTGCGCTGGTGCAGCACGCCCGATCGTCCTGCACTGAGTTGGGGCTGCTCTGCTCCCGATGAGTGCTGGTTTTCAGCCTGCCGCCTCTGCCAGGCCCATGTAAGTCTCGGCGAAAGTTCTGATGGCCGCCGGATTCAGGTCAGAAATCGCCCAGAACGTCATGCCTGCATGGGTCCAGTGCAGCAGGTTGAATCCCTGCTTCGACGATGCCTGCATGGCGGCGGCGGACGCTTGCGTGTCCGGCCAGATGAAAAGATCGATCACGTGCTGGCGGTGGCGGTAAACAAGTGCCGCAACCGGACGATTGTCAAGGTAGTCGAGACGCGCGCCGACGAGAGGGAATCCCGCAGTGGTCAGATCGGTCACCGGCGGCGAGAAATCGAGCTTCGAACTCAGCCAGGGTTTGACGGTGTGCCGATCGGAGGATGCGATTTCCGCCAGATGGTTCGTCAGCACCGCGCGCGCGTGACCGGCAAGGACCTCGCTGCCGATACGCTCATCCCGCGATCCGGTTTCGAGTTGAATGACGGCAGTCCAGGTTATCAACACGCTCGCCGCAACCGCCGCGAAGAGCGCCAACCATTGTCGGCGAGGGGTGTGCGGAGGGGTGTACGTTTTGCCGGCTGATTCACGGGTCGTTCTGAATCCTGCGCGTACGCGCGCCGCGAGCGCTTCGGGCGCCGTGTAGTACGTGGCCTGTCCCTTGATCGCCTTATGCAATGAGGTTTGCAAGGCGTAGGCTTGCGCGCACGCCGCGCACGATTGCAAATGCGCTTCGATGCCGGACGCCGTGACCGGGTCGAGTTCGCGGTCGAGATAGCCGTGCATGTAATTACGGGTTCGCGCGCAGTCCATATCAGGATTCCTGGTCGAGTTCTTGCAAAGCGTGCAGCAGCAGTTTGCGCGCGCGTGACAGGCGCGACATCACGGTCCCGAGCGGGATATCAGCGATCTCGGCAATCTCGCGATACGACAGGTCTTCGAGTTCGCGCAACACGATCACCTCACGGAATTCCGCCGGGATCTGCTCGAGCGCGCGGTGCACGCACCGCCGCGTGTCTTCTGCATGCAATAAGCGCTCGACGCTGTCGCCGGTGGTCGCCATGTCGTAATCGACGGCCGCGACCGTGTCCTCGTTATATTGCACGTTCAGCGTTTGCGCCCGATTCTTTTCAAGCCACGTGTAATACGTGTTGCGCACGATGGCGAGCAGCCATGCGCGCGCGTTGCCGCCGTGAAAGCTTCCGAAAAACCGGTACGCGCGCAGGCAGGCTTCCTGCACGACGTCTTCGGCGTCGTGCTCGTCGCGCGCGAGCCAGCGTGCCAGGTTATAGGCCGCGTCGAAATGCGCCATCACGGTTTCCTCGAATCGCGTCTGCCGTTGTGGTTCCAAGCTCAAGTCCAAGGCGATTGATGTGCTGCCGATACTACCGATTGGGTGCACGTTTTATTCCCGTGCCGGCCGGGAATATTTCCGTTGCCGCGCCGGTTATAGGGAGGTGGCAAGCGCGACTGTATCTCAATCCACCAAAAACAGGAGACGGCAATGAGCAATGCGATCGACAGACGGGATTTTCTCAAACTTGCGGGACTCGGTGGAGTGGTGTTTGCGTCCGGCCTGCCGGGCTTTGCGCTGGCGGCAGGGCAGGACGAATTCTACTTTGTGCAATTGTCGGACTGCCATTGGGGCTTTGAAGGTCCGCCCAATCCAGACGCGAAGGGCACGCTGAAGAAGGCGATCACGACGGTCAACGCGCTTGAACGGCAGCCGGATTTCATCATTTTCACCGGCGATCTCACGCATACGACGGATGATCCGGCGGAACGTCGCCGGCGACTTTCCGAATTCACTCAGATCGCCAGCGATCTCAAGGTGAAAACCGTTCGCTTCATGCCCGGCGAACACGATTCTGCGCTCGACAACAGCGCGGCGTACAGGGAATTTTTCGGCGCCACGACTTATACCTTTGATCACAAGGGCGTGCACTTCATTGTCGTCGACAACGTGTCCGATGCCGGCGCGAGCATGGGTGGCGAGCAACTCGAGTGGCTCGCCGCCGATCTCAGGCAGCAGAAAACCGATTCGCCCATCGTCGTATTTGCCCACCGACCGCTGTTCGCTCTGTATCCGCAATGGGACTGGGCGACGCGCGACGGAGCCAGGGCCATCGACCTGTTGCTGCCGTACAAAAACCTGACGGTGTTCTACGGCCACATCCATCAGGAACATCACCACATGACCGGCCATATTGCGCACCATGCGGCGAAATCGCTGATATTTCCGTTGCCCGTCGCCGGCAGTGTGCCCAAACGTGCGCCGCTCGCATGGGACGCGTCGGAGCCGTACAAGGGGCTGGGCTTCCGCGGTGTCAGCGTCGACACCCAATCGGGGCAAACCGCGCTCAGCGAATTCACGGTCGTCAAGAAAGCGCAAGCAAATGCTACTGACAAAACGTGAAGCACAACTGCTCATTGCCGTGGCGAGCGCCACGGCAATGATGACCGCTGCCTATGTCGCCGCGCAAGCCGTCGCGATGGACGAGCAGGTGATCAAGATCACCGCCAGGAAGTTTGCATTCACCCCGCACGACGTGCAGCTCAAGAAAGGCGTGCCGGTCATCCTGGAATTCACCACGCAAGACGTGTTCATGGGATTCAACGCGCCGGACCTTGGTGTGCGCGCCGATATTGTGCCGGGCAAGACCACGCGCCTGCGCGTGCTGCCGGCCAAGGTCGGCAAAGTCGAATTTCTATGCGACGTGTTCTGCGGATCGGGGCATGAGGAAATGAATGGGATGATCACGGTGCTTGATTGAACAAGAAGGCCGGGCAAGCGCACGAGCGGGAGGGCAGAAGAGGGAAGTTTCCTGAACGTCGGCTTCCCGTCCACGCTCGCGGCTGGCTGTCCGTGGGCGACGACGACGGCCGCGGAATGTACTACCATCGTGGTCATGAAGATCCTCATCGTCGACGACGAGCCCGCCATTTCCGACACCCTGGCCTATGTTCTGCGAGCCGACGGCTTCACCAGTGATTGCTGCATTCTCGGGGCGGAAGCGCTGACCCGGCTGGCGGCCGGAGAGCACGATCTGGTCGTTCTCGACGTCGGTCTGCCGGACATGAGCGGCTTTGACGTCTGTCGCGCTCTGCGGCGGCATTCGGACGTGCCGGTGATTTTCCTCACCGCCCGTGCCGACGAGGTGGACCGCATCGTCGGGCTGGAACTCGGCGCTGACGACTACGTCGCCAAGCCCCCGCGAGGTGGTTTCCCGGGTGCGGGCGATCCTGCGCCGGGCGCATCCCGAATTTTCAGTCTGGACCTTTGCGCATTGGCACCTACCAGGTAATGCGCTGGTCGAATTCGTACTCCGGCACCGGTTGTGGCTGCCGTTCGTCCTCGGCCAGGGTGGCGCCCGGCCTCTCCCATAGCGGGGGCGCACGGGCGGGCATCAGGCGTGGCGGCGATGTCGGTTCGCCCAGATGGGTCAGGATGTCGCGAACGGCCCCGGCGTCGGTGATGAAGGCGATGATTCGCATCTCGCCACCACAGCGTGGGCAGAGGAGCGGAAAGACCTCATAGATCCGCGCGAGCAGCAGCGCCCAGGCGTAACGGGCGAACAGCCGTTCCAGGCCCTGGCGGTCGGTCCCTTCGACGCGCACGCTGGCGTCGACCGTGTGAAGCAGAGTGGCTCCCGGAGCATCACTTGGCCCGGTTTGTTCTGGCCGCGGTCAATCAGATGGACCTGAGCGTGCGGCCGAAAAAGGCGTCTGGCCGCCGCGGGCCGCAGCCGATTACGTTCCTGAACGACATTGCCGATTGACATGGGCAGAAAAGCGCGGCGATACTTCGCGAGAGATCGCTGAATTTCCTGTCCCTTTAGGACTGCAACCATGGCGTCTCCCCCCGGGGATTTGCCGGACGGCGGGCCAGGTCCGATCGTTACCTGGTAAACCGGACTGCGCATGACCCAGATGCCTCAACAGGGAACTCAATGTCCGAAAAGCGCAAGCGCAAGCGCATCACCATCGTCGGCGGCAATTTCGCCGGCCTGACGGCCGCGATCAAGTTGTCACGCCACCATGTGGTGACGGTCATCGACCCGAGCGAACACTTCGAGTGGTTGCCAAACATCCACGAGATCTTGTCAGGCGTGAAGACGCCCCAGGGACTGCGTCTGGACCGCATCGCCATCGTCGAGCAGGCGGGACACCGCTTCCTGCGGGATCGCGTGACCGTACTGCAGCCGGCGCAGTGCCGCTTGGCTACGGCCGGCGGCTGTGAACTGGGCTTCGATGCCTGTATCGTGGCGGTGGGCGCGCTATGGAACACGCATCACACCCCGGGCGCCGACCGCTACGCCATGCGGTTTCGCAGCGTCGCCGACGCCCTGGCGATCGAGCACAGGTTGCACATGCTCGTGCAGCAAGGCAAGCCGCTGCGCATCGTCATCGCCGGCGGCGGCATCTCTGGCATCGAGGCACTGGGCGAGATACTGCGTCGCCACCGCGACGATGCCAGTCTGTCGGTCGAGCTGGTCGAAGCCAGCGCCCAGCTGCTGCCCGGTCTGGCGGCGGCACTGGATGCCGATCTTCGCCGCCTGTGCGAGCCGTATGCGGTGAAGTTCCGCACCGGCACGACGATTGCCAGCGTATCTCCAAAAGGCGTGCGCCTGACGGACGGCACGCGGCTGCGCTCCGAGCTCACGCTATGGACGGCCGGTCTGGCACCGCCAGCGCTATTGTGCGAGTCGGGCCTGGCGCGGCCACCACAGGTCTGGGCGGACGTGCACCAGACGCTGCAGAGTCGATATTTCGACAACACCTTCGTCGTCGGCGACGCGTCGCAGCTGCCGCAAGCCGTCGGCAAGCAGGCCTACAACGCCATCGACATGGGTGCGCTCGCCGTGGCCAACGTCGCGCACTTGCTCGCCGGGCGCACACTCAAGCCGTTCATGCCGGCGCCCAAGCCACTGCTGATCGCGTTCGGCGACCTGCAGACCTATCTGGTCGCGGGCAGCAGCGTGCTCGCCAGCACGGTGTTGGCGGGCGCGAAGGAAGGCGTTTATCAGCTGTTCATGTCGCAGATGGCGCCGAACGGCGTGCTCAACTCGTTGCCGGCCGCAGTCGGCCGGTTGTGGCAGAGCTGGCACAAGCTGGCCTTGCCGCAGCTGTTGTCTTTGGCCGATTTCAAAAATCTGCCCGACCTAAGGGGAATCAGGCTGCTTTAGACGGCCGATGCCTACCGCTATCCCTGATGCTCTGTCGCAATACGCATCTCTGCTTGCAGTGGGTCAAGCCATCGATCTCCAACAAAGGGTTTTCCAATGCCGGCATCGTGATATTGCCAACCTATATCGGCCGGCGTCCCGGCTTTGAGCACCCGTTCCGGTGGCAGGCTGCAATGGATGGCCAGGCGCAGGACGGCCAACAGAACGATCCTGGCGACAAGTCCCGGCAATTCGAGCAGAATCAGGCGCTTTCTGTCGCAATCGATCGCACGGCCAATCCAAATGGCCCCGCCTGTCGGTCGGCGATCATCAAGCCGATCTGTCGTACACAAGACGTATCGAGCGGTGCGGCATCCGGTACCGGTCGCCCTCTCCAACTCGGCAAGAAGTCGGCGCTGGCGAGACGGCAGGTCGCCCACTGACCAGTTGGAGGGATGAACCCCACCTGGTAAACGACGCCGTCAAAGCCTTCGTCTGTGCGCAGATTCAGCTTGTAACGCTTGCCGTCGCCGCAAACTTCCAGGAGATAAGCAATGACTTCTTTCTTGCCAAAATCACCGGGCTGGCAGCGTACCGAGGCGAACCCGCCGTTGTTCTCGAATGACACATGCCCGCAAAACAGGGCATGCCCCGCTGGGTCGTTGCGTAATTGACTGTGGGATACCCCACCCATCACCCGATCGTTGATCGGGTTCCACAAAGCCACCGACCTTGGGTCGGAAAAATCGAACAGCACTGAAGTCATTCAAATCGGGATCGGCAAAATCAAGAAGACGTCAGACTCTGCAGGCGCTGAACAGGCCTGTCTGCCTAACGGAAAATCCACTGCGCCAAACGCAACAAGGGCGGTCCCGCCAAAGCCGAGACTCGGGCCCGGTGTCGGGCAAAGAGGGCGTAGGCTGGCTCGAGTAACCAGCGCAGGCAGGGGCGC
This sequence comes from Candidatus Accumulibacter contiguus, assembly GCF_012940005.1. Classification (GTDB taxonomy): domain Bacteria; phylum Pseudomonadota; class Gammaproteobacteria; order Burkholderiales; family Rhodocyclaceae; genus Accumulibacter; species Accumulibacter contiguus. The sequence goes on from NZ_SPMX01000026.1 coordinate 69,274, forward strand.
GAAAACAGCCAGGCCAGCAACGGCAGATCGGCGCGGCGATAAGCTTCGGCAAACACCGGCACGCCGATCAGGGTACCTCCATCATCGAGGATGGCGTGGATGTTGTCCATCGCTTGCGCGCACACCACGGTGCAAGGCAACTCGGCATTCGGCTTACTGAGGTCGACAAAGCGCAGCAACTGGCGTCGGTTGCGCGCTGCCAGCAGGTGGATTTCCGCAGCACAGAGCGGGCAGGCGCCATCGAAATAGAGGGTCATCGCTTGCATGACGGAACATCGCCATCACTCAGAGGGTAGGCATCGGCGACATAAGCCGGCCCCTTCATCACCCTGACGATGAAGCAGCCCAGGGCCACCGTCAGCACCAGCGACCAGTGCAGCGCGAGACACCGAACATCGCGTAGTCCCACAACAGCAGTGCGCTTTCGTTGCTACCTGACAGGGACACGAACGGCGCCAGCGCCCGATTCACGCCCGCGGACAGCAGCGGTAGCAGCGTACCCCACAGCAGGATGGCCGGCAGGCGCCGCCAGATGCGCTGCTCCGAACCCGGCGCCGATCTCTGGAAACCGGGAAGCTTGTTGAACAGGTTCATGGTGACCTCGCGATGGTTGGGGTGGTTCGATTCAAGCTCGATCAGACCAACCGGCCCTGGCCCTCCGGCGCGGCACGGCCACGGCCAGGACGGCGTGGTCGCGTACCCGCAGATCGCGCTTGAACCAGAGCAGCGCCGCCGCGCCTGTCATGTCGATGGACCGTTGCGCCACGGCATCAGGTCAAGGACTTCGCATTGCCGGCCACAACCACGCAGCCGTTGATGCGCCAAACATTGCCCGCCTGCCGCTCGAGCAGGTAAGTGGCCTTCCAGAGCCGACCCTTGCGGTCACGCAGTTGCACTGCTTGGCGCACCGTCACGTTGGCCGCTTCGGTCCCGTGATCCTTTTGCGCCAGGAAGAAAAGAGCGGCGGTCGGTCGCACCACCATTGGGTAGCTGCCCTGCACCATGGCCATGAAGCGGCTCGCGTCGCCGAACCTGGCCCGGATGGACGGCGAGGCATAGGAGAAGGCACGCTTGGCGTCGCCCGCGGCGAACGCGCCGAGCCGTGACTCGACCACTTGGCGGACGGCGCGAACATCCGCCTCACCCAGGCGGGCCGCACCGGCAACCAACGGCATCAGCAGTCCGAGGACTGCGAGACCACCGAGCTCGCGTCGTACCCAACCCACCCGTTGGTTGGAACTCATCGGGTTGCAGATCGTGCGTGGCTTCTGGCGGGTGGACGCGCCGCCACCCTCGCAGCGGACGGGCCAGGACTTTCAGCCCGCGCCAGAGGCGCACGGCACATCTTCGGGCCGTCCCATTGCTGACCGCACCAGCAACGGCCTTTGGGGTGTCAGCTTTTGTAGTGGACACATATCGGATTGTTTACCACCGAAACGCGAAGATGATAGAATACAAATTAGATTTTGTCCAGGACAAATAAGCCGCCATGAAGCCCGAGACAATCCTGGTGACGGCCGGAGCCGCTGCGCAGCGACGCCCGGCCGCTCCTGGTCCCAACCCAGGGAAGCTGCTGCTGAGCAAGTGGACGGCGCGGGTCCCCCGCAACCGGGAAAAGCACTTCATCGTCACCCGGGTCATGCACCCCGAGCCGACCGCCATCCGGAACGAGCTCGTCGAAATCGAGGCCGTGATTTCGCGGCGCAGCTTCACCCTGCCTTGGCGGGACTTGACCGACTGCCGCCGCTGGCTGCAGGGCTGGCGCTGAGCGATGTCGGCTGTGACAAAGCAAGCAAACATGATTTCGCCGCCCCGCGCTGCCGTGGTTGGCGCCGGCATCGCCGGCCTCTCCTGCGCCACGCTCCTGCAGTCGGCGGGCTTCGAAGTGGGCGTCTTCGACAAGAGCCGCGGCCCGTCCGGGCGCATGAGCACCCGACGCGGCGACGACTGGCAGTGCGACCACGGCGCCCAGTACTTCACCGCCCGGGATCCTGGCTTTCGCGCCGAAGTTGCCCGCTGGCAACACGCCGGCGTCGCCGTATCCTGGCACCCCAGGCTGCACGTCCTCGGTGACCCGTCGGCGCATGTCCCCGACCCCGCATTGGAACGTTTCGTCGGCCTGCCGCGCATGTCGGCACCATGCCGCTTCCTCGCCGACGAGCTGGATCTCGAGGTTAACACGAGCATCCGGCAACTGCAGCGCCGCCCGGATGGCTGGCATCTGCTCTCGGCCGAACGCGGCTGGCTGGAGCGCAGCTTTGACGCCGCGCTGCTCGCGCTGCCCGCCCCCCAGGCCGCGCCCCTTCTGCGCGAAGCGGCTCCCGGTCTGGCGGCGCTCGCCGGCAATGTCGTCATGCACGGCGCCTGGGCGTTGATGCTGCGCTTCGCCGCGCCGCTCGAGTTGCCTTTCGATGCCGCTTTCGTGAATGCCGGGCCGCTACGCTGGATTGCCCGAGACAACAGCAAGCCGGCGGCCGGATCGGCCTGTGTGGCGACTGGCTGAATGGCGGGAAGGTCGAAGGCGCTTGGCTGAGTGGCAGGCAACTGGGAGAACGAGTGGCGGTGCATTTCCGCGACCACGGTGCCGCAGCGGTCGGCCGCCAAGCGCGCGACTGACGCGGCCATAATCCAGATATCATTCACGGCAAAGCCGCAGATGCCCTGCAAAGATCAGGCTCTTTGCGTTCTAGTGCCTTTTCGGTCCACACATCATGCCCGAGCAATACACCTGGCACTCAATCCTCGGCATCGTCCGCAAGCACAAGAAGGATCTGATTAGTGCGCACATCGTCGCCATCTTGGCGGCAGTGGCGAGCGTGCCGATTCCCCTGCTGATGCCGCTGCTGGTGGACGAAGTGCTGCTGCAACAGCCCGGTCGCCTGGTGTTCTGGCTGAATAGCCAGTTCCCCACCGCCTGGCAGGGGCCGGTGCTGTATATCAGCGCGGTGCTGGCTCTGACGCTGGCACTGCGGCTGACGGCGCTGATCCTGGGCGTATGGCAGGGCCGCAGCTTCACCCTGATCGCCAAGGACGTGGTCTTCCGCATGCGCGAGCAGATGTTGCTTCGTTTGAGCCGCATCGCCATGTCCGAGTACGAAACGCTGGGCAGCGGCGCTGTCGCTTCCCATTTCGTCAAGGACCTCGACGCGATTGACACGTTGATCGGCGCTTCCGTGTCCAAATTCCTGGTAGCGCTGCTGTCCATCGTCGGAACCGCCATCGTCCTGCTGTGGATGCACTGGCAGCTGGCTCTGTTCATCCTGCTGCTCAACCCGGCGGTCATCTACTTCACCACGGTGCTGGGCAAGCGTGTCAAGGATCTGAAGAAGCGCGAAAACAGCGCTTTCGAGCTGTTCCAGCAGGCGCTGACCGAAACCCTGGATGCAATCCAGCAAATCCGTGCCATCAACCGCGAGCGCCACTACATTGCCAAGGTGATCGACCGGGCGCGCGGCATTCGCGCTGATGCTGCCGCTTTCTCCTGGCAGAGCGATGCGGCCGGGCGGCTGTCCTTCATGGTGTTTCTGTTCGGCTTCGACGTATTCCGCGCCATCAGCATGCTGATGGTGGTGTACTCCAATCTCAGCATCGGCCAGATGATGGCGGTCTTCGGCTACCTCTGGTTCATGATGGGCCCGGTGCAGGAAATCCTCGGCATCCAGTACGCCTTCTATGCCGCCAAGGCGGCTTTGAGCCGCATAAACTGCCTGCTCGAATTGAAGGATGAGCCGCATTACCCTCACCGGAAGAACCCTTTCGCCGGCCAGCATACGGTCGGCGTCGAGGTGGAAGACGTCCGCTTCAGCTACGGCGATACCCCCGTGTTGAACGGTGTCAGCCTGCGAATCCGGCCGGGAGAAAAAGTTGCGCTGGTGGGTGCTTCCGGCGGCGGCAAGTCGACCCTGGTCCAGGTGCTGCTCGGCCTGTATCCACCGGACTCCGGCACGGTTAGTTTCGACGGCGTGCCGATGACCGAGATCGGAATGGACGTGGTGCGCAGCCATGTTGCCACCGTACTGCAACATCCCGCGCTGTTCAACGAAACGGTGCGCATGAACCTGACCCTGGGCCGCGAAATCACCGATGAACAGCTTTGGCAGGCCCTGCACGTGGCGCAACTGGCCGATACCGTACGCGAGCTGCCGAAAGGCCTCGACACCATCGTCGGCCGCCAGGGCGTGCGCCTGTCCGGGGGCCAGCGCCAGCGCCTCGCGATCGCTCGGGTAGTGCTGTCCACCCCCCAGGTAGTGATCCTCGACGAAGCCACGTCGGCGCTCGACGCCGAAACCGAGGCGAGACTGCATGAGGCGCTACGCGGGTTCCTGAAGAACCGCACCACCCTGATCATCGCCCATCGGCTGAGCGCGGTTAAACAAGCCGACCGGGCCTACGTGTTCGATGGCGGCCAGATCATCGAGGAAGGCATGCACGATGAGCTGATCAAGGGCGACGGGCTTTACAGCCGGCTCTATGGTCAACTTCAGCACTGATCGGTCTTGCTCCAGGTTTGGCACTGTCGGAAACATCTTCGGCAGGTGAATCGCCTACGGATCGCCTGCGGACATTCGTCCGCACCGGCCCGGCTTCGCCGCAACCTACGCGTTTAAGTTCCTTTGAAACCTGAACTTGCTCGGCGCTGGATGATCAGACGGGAGTTGGAAAAAATTAATCCTCCGCGGAGACGATCTTTGATGAAGCACATCCATTGGACCGCCGTGCTGGTGCTGGCGGCATGTGCGAATCTGCTCGTCGCCTGCGCGGGGGCGCCGGATGGGCGCGAGGGCGGATTTGTCGAGTCTTGGTCGGTACGCAACCAGGCGGCGCTGGTCGAGGCCGATCTGGTTCCAAAGCCGGCCGACTATGAAATCCGCTATTTCCAGTGGTTCGACCGCGACCGGCAGCGCGAGGTGCTCGCCAAACTCTACCTGCCGCCCGCGGCGGTGCGGTACGGGCCGCTGCCGATGGTGGCTTTCTCGCACGGCATGGGCGGTTCGCGCGAGGGCTATTCCTATCTCGGCGCCAACTGGGCGGCGCGTGGCTATGCGAGCCTGCACGTGCAGCACGCCGGCAGCGATAGTCGCCTGTGGAGTGGAAACCCTTTGGATATGGTGTCCCGGCTGCAATCGGCGGCAAGCGAGGCCGAGGCGGTCAACCGCGTGCGCGACCTTCGCTTCGCGCTTGACGAGGTGCTCGCCGATCTGCAGCTTGCCGGCGCGATCGATGCTGGGCGGATTCTCGCTGCCGGTCATTCCTACGGAGCCAACACGGCCTTGCTGGCCGCCGGGGCGGTGTTTGCGCGCCCGCAAGGGATGCAAAGTTACCGCGACAGCCGAATCGTCGGTGCCGTCATCATCAGTGCGCCTCCCTTCCACGGCGAGCCTGACCCGGAGTCCGTCGTGCAGCCGGTCGGCATCCCGACGCTGCACATTACGGCGAAGGGCGACGAAATCCGGATTCCCGGCTATCGCTCCGGCTACGAGGACCGGCTGCGTGTTTTCGCGGCGACCGGCAGTGCGCGCAAGGCGCTCGTGGCATTTCGCGACGGTTCGCACAGCATGTTCACCGACCGCCTCGGCACGGGCGGGCGCGACCTGAATCCCTTGGTCAAGGCGGCGACGGTTGATCTGACGCTGGCCTTCTTTGAGGAGGTACTGGGCGGCACCAGCGGGGTGCTCGCTAAGCGTTCGGCGCGCTACGATGATCTGCTCGTTCGCTTCGAGTCCGAACCTCGCGCCGCTCCTTGAGCGCACCTGAAGGGGCACCGATCCCGACTCTCTCATCCGAACGCGAGCGCTGTTTCCTGCTCACGCTGGCCGCCGTTCAGTTCAGCCACATCGTCGATTTCATGGTGACGATGCCGCTCGACCCCTTCCTGATGCAGGGGCTGGGTATCGACACGCGGCAGTTCGGCCTGCTGGTCGCCTCCTACAGTTTCTGTGCCTCCGGCGTGCCGGCGGCCGGCTTCGTCGACCGCTTCGAACGCAAGCGGCTGATGCTCGTCCTGTTTGCGCTGTTTGTGTTGGCGACGCTGGCCTGCGGGCTGGCGACCAGCTACGCCACGCTGCTCGTGGCGCGCGGGCTGGCCGGGGCGTTCGGCGGTATTCTCGGCTCGATGGTGCAATCGCTGGCCATGGGCGCCGCGAGTTCGCTCGCCGGCTTCGTGATCGCGCAGGATACCGATGGGCGCTTCACCGGCTACCATCTGGTCGGCTATATCGGAGTAGCGGCGGGTCTGCTCAGCATGGCGCTGGCAGGGCGGGTAAGGATGCGGAATGCAAGGCAGGGGAATGCCGAGCGTATCCGTAGTCCTCAAAGTCGAGCCGCGCCAGTTGCGGTGACGCCATTTTGTGTCAGTCCTCCCGCCGGGGATCGAGCGCAAAGGATCAGGACGGGGTCGGCGTGGCTGGACTCCCGGGGGGCTGCCATGCAACGCTGGTGCTTGCCGGAGCTTCTCTCCGCGCCGGACCGCCACGGGATGGGCGCTCGGCGAACCAGCGGTCGACCACCAGGGTGTGGAGCGGAAAGGCCAGTGGCTCGGGCCGGGCTAGTACCCGGCGTTCGCTGACCTCGGCACTGGCAGCGAATGGCGGCAGTTCGCTGGCGCGGCGCGGCAGGGCGGTGCCGAAGATCAGCAGCGTACCGTCCGGCGCGCTCAGCACATCGAAGAGCCGCAGTTCGTTGCAGGTGAAGTGTTGTTGGCGTCGTCCCCAGCAGCGCTGCAAGGCTTGCGGCTTCAGGACGTGGAGCGCGCGAAACTCCTGCCAGACCGTGGACAAATCCTGGTTCTTGAGCACGATCATGAACTGCCAGTGGTAGCCACGGCAGCGCTGCATCACCGGCCCGTTGGCGTAGAGTCCGTCGAGCAGGAGCCGGATCGGCTTGACCAGATCGATGTGGGCCTGTTCGAGGTGCTCCAGGTCGATGTCGCGCAGCAGCCGAAACAGGGTCTCGGCGTGTGGCAGGGTATCGATCTCCGGGAATAGCAGTTGGAGGTTGGCCATGAACTGCGGACGGGATAGTTCGCGGTGGGTCTCGCGCCGGGAGGAGAACGGAAAGACGAACATCAGCAAGCCGTAAAGCAGCAGCGAGGTCAGCTTGTGCCGGCGCTTCCTGGGGTCTCTCGGGTCGGGAATTGGTTCCCGTCGGGCGAGCAAGGTGGGCAGCTCTTTGCGCAGGGACGCATCTGTTTGCTCACGGCGTCCTCGCGGGCCTCCTGTTCCTCGTCGACGGTCGCCAAGGCCGAGCCTCGGTTGGGCAAAGAAGCGGCGGAGTGGGGAACTTGTCCCGTCGCGCGCAGTTTCGCGTTCAGTGCTTTCTCCTGCCGCCTCTTCTCTGAGCGCAGCTCCTGGATGGCGGCGCGTGCCGGGCGACGGCAGGGTTTGCTCATGACCTTGTGCTCCCCGGCACGGCGCACAGTCGGTCGCAATAATCCGAGGTCAGCGGTTTGACCCACACCTGGCGGGGTGTGCTGTGATACGACTGGCCGGGGCGGGCCAGCCCGCGCCCGCTGGTCTCCCCAAGCCACTGCCAGCCGGCGGCACGGTAGCAGGTGCCGGCATGGTGACGCGGATCGACGAAGGTCTCCAGCAACCAAGGCTCGAAGCCCCAGTGATCGAGCCAGTCCGCGCGTGTGCGGCGCGCGAGTTGCCCGAGCACATGGCTGGCCAGATGCGGTACGCGGACGTGCGGAAAGATCAG
>NZ_SPMX01000027.1 GCF_012940005.1 Candidatus Accumulibacter contiguus
TTCCAGCGCCGAGAGCAATGTCGGCTCGTGCTCGATCAGCTTCTTGCGTCCACCCCCTGCTTTTCGGACGTGTCTACGAGAACCCGCCGGGTCGTCCTTGGGCATGACCGCATTTTTCCGAATACAGCGTCATTCGCGATAGCCCCGTGGCTTTAGCGACGATGCTTTGTCCGCCGTAACCGAGCGCCTCGGCTTCCGCCAACGCCCACACACGACCGCCCCCGCTCATCCAAAACCGTGGACACGCGCTCGAACTTCTTACGGATCGTTTCAACTAGCTCGTCATTACTCATGACGAGATCGTCGCCTACTCGTATAAGTTGTACAAGTTATTTCTGGACAGATACTAAGTTGCTGCTGTAGATCTCGAACAACTCGCTCGCCACTGTGACCGCTTCAACACGTTCTGTAGTGGCTTCTGGTAACCAATCGCCACCGACGATGCGTGTGGCGCTGAAATCGGCGGAGGCAGGGACATTGTGGGTTGCGCTGGCGAGCGGAATCTCCCTATCCCGAACGCTGCGATCGACCGAGAGGATTTGGCGCGGCATGATCTTTTTCCTTGTTTCAGAGGAACTGTAGGCAATTTCGGGCTGTGGGGCAGCATGCCACGGCTTTTCTGGCTCTGAAGTTGAGCCTTGCTCAGAGTTCTCAGCGTCACCAGTGGACTGTACGAATCACGGTTTCTCCTACATCATTTCCACCACAATCTGGGAAAGCAATGCATCAGAGATGCCCGTCAGGGTCACTCCCCCTGCGATGCCGGAGGCGGGGTCGAAATAGATCGAGGTATTGTTACCGAATGGATCCGCGGCGACAGACACGCCTGGCAGCACCTTGAACTCGGCCTCACTATAGACCGTATGATTGGTCGTATTGACGAACACCAGCTTGTCCTTGACGACGTCGAAGCCGTGGATGGTCACTTCGCCATCTCCTGCTTTGGTGATTCGACCGCCCACGATCTGGAAGTCGTAGCGGAATTCTTCCGCCGCTGCGCTCGCCGTCACCGTGCCGGAGCTGAGGTCGACCACTGTGAAGGCGGAGACGCTGCTACTCGGGACGATGAAGTTGGGGGTGCCGCTGACCGGAGCGGCACCGGCTGCCGGAAGGGTCACTCCCAGGGTGTTTGCAAACTCGGCATAGGTCTGACTGGTGGCCGTGTCGCCGGCGGGCGCGTTGGCGCCGAGCTGGAAGTGGAACTTCGACGCACCCAGGATCTGCACCTTGGCGCCGGTGGAGAGCGTCAATTGCGCGGCGTCGTGGTAGAAGCTGCTGGCGGTGAGGGTCATGCCGTCGACCCATTGGATGACGTTCGCGCCTTCGGTGTCGGTGATCTTGGCGGTAACGGCACCGGCCAAGGTCATCGGGCTGATCACGTAGGTATCGTTGCCACCGCCACCCAGATAGTTGTCGCCCGCCGAGGGAATGAAGAAGTCGTTGCCGAGCGTGCCGGGGACCGTGAAGGTACTTCCGGCAACGGCCGGGGTGAGCGTTGGAGCCTGCGTGAAACCGCTGGGAACGACGTAGCCCGCGGTGCCGGGAACCGGGGTCGAGCCGGGAGGTACGGAAGCACCCAGGGTAGCGGCGAACTGGGAATAGGTCTGGGTGGTGGCGGTGTCACCGGCGGGTGCGTTGGCGCCGACCTGATAGCGGAACGTCGAGGCGCCGAGGACCTGGACGATGGCCCCACTGGCGAGCGTCAGTTGCGCCGCATTGCCGTAGAAGCTGCTGGCGCTGATCGTCATGCCGTCGACGAGCTGGATGATATTGTTGCCTTCCGTGTCGGTGATCTTGGCGGTGACGGCACCAGACAGCGTATGGGGGCTGATGACGTAGGTGTCGTTGCCGCCACCGCCCAGATAGTTGTTGCCGGCGGATGGAAGGAAGAAGTCGTTGCCCAAGGTGCCGGGGACGGTGTATGAGATGGGAGGCGGCGAGGGTATGGTACCGGTGCTGGTGTCCCTTATCCGGATGGAAGCCGTGGCGGATGTGCCGCTGATCGAGGCGGTCAGCGTCTCGTCGCCTTCCGTCTGGGCGTCATTGGCGAGTGGTACCGTAATGGTCGCCGTATTGTTGTTCACTGTGACATTGCCAGCTAGCGCACCACCTATCAGGTCGGCCGCGGTGATGCCCGTGCCGGACAGGACATACGGCAAAACTGTACCGTTCGAGACACCCGTGGTGGCGAGCGTGAACATTGCACTCGATCCTTCATCGTAACTTGCGGCATTGGCAGCCAAGATATAGGTTGAGGTTGCAGTGTTTTCCGCAGGAGCAAAGTCCAATGTGTAGCCAGCGGCGGAAGCCGTACTCTGCTGGCTGAGTTTCAGGAAGTACTTGTCTCCTGGATCGCCTGGATAGTGGATTTCGAGAGACGTACTGCCGGTCACGGAATCGAGCAGGCTCCCGGCTGTTCCGTCGTCGTGTACCGCGAATAACTCAACGGTGACCACCTGACTACCGGGAATTTCAATGTGCACGGTGCCCGGTTGAGCCTCCTGAGTTTTCGGCGCTTCGAACTGGAACCAGTCGGGATTGGCGGGATCCACCCGTAGGCCGGCAAACCAGGCGTCCGCCGCGATCACGCCCAGGTCATGCGCCTTGCCAACGCTCTTGTTGCCATTGAGCCAGTCTTTGCCGTTGGCGACGGTTCCGGGAGCGTTCACATTGAGAGAATACTGCGAGACGCCGCCAGACCCCGTGCTCTCGATCTTGACCAGATATTCGCGCGCCGCTTGCCCGCTCAGACTGACCGTTTCATGGCCAGTGCCGGTATTCGAAGTCGGAAGGGCGGTATAGGCGGTGGTGGTCTGGTCGTAGTAGTAGAGCGAAAGCTTGAGTTTCTGCCCGTCCGCCGGATCATAGTTTACCGTCACGCCATCGCCCGTCACCGCGGCCTGCTCAATGGTGAAACGGAACCAGTCCACATCGGCAGCACTGTCGAGGCTCAGCCCGGTGAACGAATGACCATCGCCGATCAATCCATGCAGGTTGTAAGCGCGTGCGGCGACGTCGTTGGATTCCGCCCAATCTCCCTGGAAGCCGGTGCTACGGCTGGTGGGGCGGGTGAGGAAGGCATTGAGGAAGTTGCCCCAATCCGTCGCCGCCAGAAAAGCCTGGTTCTCGACCGGATAACTGGCATTCACCGTGCCGCTGCCCGGCAAATAGATGGACAGGCCCTGCGTCTGGCGATGATCGGCCGTCTGATCGATCACCACGGCCTGCAGGGAATCATAAGCTGCGCCAGCGACATCCTTGAGACTGCTGACGCTGCCGGCGACGTTTTGCAGGAACTGGCCGAGATCGCAATAAGACGGATCCTGGAAGTGCGTGGAAGCGGCGCGTGCCTGATAAATGGCGTTCCAGTTGGCCGAGTCGGTCAGCGCGACAGCGCCATCGCAAAAGGCTTTCAGCCTGCCGACAAAGCTGTCGAACTTCCCGGCATCGAGAGCGGCGAGGGTATCCTCGGGTCGGCCCTGGTTTTGTTGCTGGAAGCTGTCGACCAGACCAGCGGCCAGGGTCGACGCTGACGCCTGCGAGTCGATGCCCAGCGTCGAAAACGCCTGCGTATAGTCAAACCCGTTCCCATTCACCACCTCTTCCGAGGCAACAAGCACATCGGTGTGACTGCGCAGCGCGTATCCGACTTCCACGTTCGCCATCAGACAGGCATCGAAAGCAATCAGGTCCACGTTGTGGATGCCTGAGGCTTCAAGAGTGCTCAGTGCAGAGGCGAGTTCCGAGGTATACAGGCGAGTCGCCGACTGCGCATCTTCGTTGCCTTCGTTATCGAGATTGAAGCCACCAATGGAACCGCCGCCATGATCCCACATCACCAGCGCGTAATGGCTGGCCGGGGCGGCTGTTGCGCCCCATTGGACGAAGTCCACCAGCGTCGAGGGATTGCCAGTGTCCTTCTCGCCGATACGTTCGAAGGGCGTCGCTATGGTGTCGTCGCGGCTATCGGCGAGAATGACCGCCCGACCGGTGTCGCCCCAGGCCGCGCTGCCGCCGGTGGCGTAGGTCTCGCCCAGCGAGCTTTGATCCCAGAGGACAGCGAAATTGACCTTCCCCGGCAGCCCAGCCGTGGCCTTTTCCATCTCGTTGATGTCCGCGAAGGAGAATGGCTCCAGAGTGCTGGCGGTGACGTACACCAGGACGGTCCAGTCGTTTTGCGGTTTTGCGGTCTCGCCGCTGGTCGGTGCATCGAGATGCAGTTGGTAGGCGTTGGCGGTAGCCGTGTTTGCCCCTTTGACTTCGGCGTAGTACGTGCCGACGGCCAGTCCGTCGAGCGAAAGCGATTCGTTGCCACCAACGCCGGTGGCCATGGCCTTGGGTATGTGGTTCTGGTCGTACAGTTGCAGTTGCAGATCGCCTCGGCCCGCTTCGAACTGGATGCCGAGGCTGCTACCGGCAGTGCCCCTGGTGGTGGTGGTGAATTTGAAGTAGTCGTGGTCGGCAGCGTGGATGGTGGCGTTGATGGTGGTGACACCACTGGTGAGATCAAGGTTGAAAGCGGTTTCGAAACCGTTGTTCGGTTCCAGGCTGTCCGGAGAAAGCGAGGTGTCCGGCGCGATGATCGACAAGGTGTACTGCGGGTTGACGGCACCGTTATAACCCGAGACTTCAATCTTGTACGGGCCTGCAGCCAGGTCTTTGAGGCTGATTTCCTCGAAATTTTCAGTACCTCTGGATTCCCCTCGCACGACGGTCCCGTTCTGATCGTAGAGAACCATATCCAGATCGCCGGAAGCATTGTCGAAGTCGATCCGGACCCTGTCACCTTCATGGCCAACACCCCTGGTATTGAAGCTGAACCAGTCTCGATCGCTAGTGGTATCGATAGACAGGCCGGTCAGAACCCGTCCACCTTCAACATCGCGCAGGTCATAGGCCGTGGCGGCGGTATCGTTGCCTGCGCTGCCTTCTGCCCAATCACCAGCCGCGTCGCCCTGGGGCGGCGCGCTGAGTTCCAGGCTGTAGTTGGGGTTGGTCGCGCCTTCGACGCCGGTGACCCGAACGTAATAGCTCCCCTTCGCGAGACCCGCCAGGCTGACCTGCTCGCTGTCGCCGTTGCCGTCGGCGAGTTCGATCAGGTGTCTTTGGTATTGGGCTTCGGTGGTATTGGTGGTCGGATCGAAAGCTTCGAAAAGTTCCAGTTTCAGACTACCTTGGGTGTGATCGAGACGGATACCGACGAACTGCCCGTCAGCGCCGTCGCGGCTGAGTTCGAACTTGAACCAGTCCTGGTCGCCAGGCGCATCTATTGAAAGGTTCGGCATGGCCAAACTGGCTGTCTCCGCGCGCCCCAGATTTCCCAAACCTCCATAGGCCATCGGGTTGACACTGCCTAGAATATAGTTCCCGTTGCCACCATAGTAAGTCGGGGTGAAGCTACCCTGCGAATAATTCCCAGAACCACCGTAATTCAATGGACTGGGCAGGGAGGTATTCCAATAAGAAGAAGTTGGTAAGAAGAAGTTACTTGGACGTCCATAATTACTATAGTAAGTCGGGGTGAAGCTACCCTGCGAATAATTCCCAGAACCACCGTAATTCGATGGGCTGGGCAGGGAGGTATTCCAGTAGGATGAACTCGGCGAGAGGAAAGAACTAGATGTGTTGCCAAAGCTCAAATTGCTACCATTATAACTTGGACGTGCTGTTCCGCCATGGTAAAAAAAAATCGTTTCCAAAGTTACTAAGGTTTTGTCCCTGGTCTAATAAAGACCAAGTACGGCTAAAATCAAAATCCGACGAAGCATTCTGACCAAACTGTTGCGAAATAATCGAGGTGGGAACATTTGCCTGATGATAAGCCTGATTATATGAGTATTGGGCGCTCAGATTTAAAGCAGGAATAGTAGACAAAATGCCAGTCCATCCAGGAGGGTATGTATAGGGGGGGGGAGGAGCGCGTCTGCGAGCTCGCCACGCTCATATCTGTGGCATTCCGCAAATCGTAGGCGTCGATTGGGCGATTGTTGTCTTCTGCAGCATCGGATGTCGGCGCCGACGTGCCAGTCACGGCCAGGTTATATTCCGGATTCGTCGCCCCGTCGTTTCCCGTAACCTTGGCGAAATAAGTCCCCTTGGCTTTCCCCGCCAGGGAAATCTCCTCGAAGTTTTCCGACGTCGTCGAACTGGCCAAACGGCTGCCGCTGGCGTCGTAGAGTTCCAGGCTGAGATCGCCTTCCCATTTGTCGAAGTCGATGCGGACCTTGTCGCCGGCCGTGGCATCCTTGTCGAGGGTGAACTTGAACCAATCCTGGTCGCCGGCCGGACTGATCGACAATCCCCCCACCTGCAAGGTGCCGGAAACCGAGCGAAGGTCGTAGGCTTTTTGCCGGGTGTCGTTGCCGTCGTTGCCCTCGGCGAAATCTGGCTTCAGCGTCTGCGGAGTGTCGAAATCCAGGGAATAGCTCGGACTTGTGGTGCTGCCGGTGGCTCCGTAAATCTTGACGAAGTATTGGTATTCGTCGGTGGGCCGGTTTTCCAGGGAAATGGCTTCCCGGTCGCTGTCGGACAACGATTCTCCCAACTTCTCGCCGTTCTTGTCGAACAGTTGAAGCTGCAAATCGCCCTGCGTGTGATCGAATTGAATGCTCACCGAATGACCGGGGCCGCCCATTCCGACGGTGGAGAAACTGAACCAGTCCACATCGCCGGCGTGATCCAAGGAAAGCCCGGAAAAGGCTTGAGTCCCCTCGACGGTCTGCAAGGCTTTGGCTGCCGCCCGCGTATCGTTGCCTTCGGCCCAGTCCGCGGGATTGTTGTCCGGGGCGTTGATCGAAAGCTGATAACTCGGATTGGCCGCGCCATGGTAACCCGCCACCTTGACCAGATAGCTTCCCGCGGGCAACGATGCGCCGCTGGCATCGGCCAGCTTGATCTGCTCGACGTTGTCGGTGGTTTCCGCCTTGCCCAACAGTGTCGCGCCGCTCGAGTCGTAGAGATACAAATCCAGGTCACCCTGAGTCTGGTCGAACTGAATCCGCACGAAGTCACTGGCATCCGTTTTCAGCGTGGTGAACCTGAACCAGTCCACGTCGGAGGCTTGATGCAAAGAGAGCGGGGCCCAAGTCTGCAAACCCTCCACATTGCGGAGGTTATAGGCGCTTGCAACGGTATTGTTGCCCGAGGTTCCTTCGGCCCAATCACCCTGGGTGTCCTTGGGCGGGTCGATGAACAGGGTGTAGTCGGGGTTGGCAGCTTCCTGGTAACCGTAGACCTTGAGATAATAATCCCCGGCTGTCTTGCCGTTGAGGGAGATGCTCTCCAGGCCGGTGACGCCAGTGGAACTGTCCAGCAAGGTCGTCCTGTCGGCAGCATAGAGGGCGATATCCAGGTCTCCCTGGCCGTGATTGAAACTGATGCCGACCGCGTCGCCGGATTCGCCGGTTGCACCGATATGGAACTTGAACCAATCCACATCGGACGCCTGAATGGACAGGTTGCCCTGACTGTAAGGACTGCTGACGTCGCCCAGGTCCTTGGCATGCACTGCGTCGTTGTTGCCTTCCGCCCAGTCACCGCCAGTCTGGGTGAACGGCGCCTGAACCGACAGTGCATAGGCGGAGTTGGTCGCCCCGTTGTAGCCCTTGACTTCCAGATAGTAGGTCGCGGCCTTCAGGTCCTTCAGGTCAATGGCGTGCAGATTGGCGACGCCTTCCGATTTTCCGATGAGTTGGTTGGAGGCGTCATAGAGATATAAATCGAGATCGCCCGCCGTGTGATCCAGACTGATTTGCGCAAAATCGCCGCTGCGTCCAGCCGTCGCCAGAGTGAACTTGAACCAATCGACATCGGTTTGGCTATTGATCGACAGCGGGCGCGCCGCATCGATGCCGAGTTGAACCAGGTCGGAACCGGGATGGGTCAGCGAGTTCAGTTCGGTCGCCTGTGTGCGATTGTTGTTGGGTTCTGCCCAATCCTGGCTGTTGGCTACAGGGGCAGCGATAGTGAGCGAATAAGCGGGGTTTTTCGCATTGTTGTAACCGTAAACCTGAATCTTGTAATCGCCTGGGTTTAGCCCATCGAGAGAAATCTGTTCGTGGTCACCGACGCCAGATGAAGTACGTCCGGAGATGGTATTCCCAGCGCTGTTGCATAGCTTCAGATCCAGATCGCCGAGCGCATGCGAGAAATCAATCCGGACAAAATCGTTGTTGGTGCCCTTGCCCGGCAGGCTGAACTTGAACCAGTCGGCGTCGTCGATCGACAGATTATTCCAGGTCTGCTGCGCCGTCGCACGGGTGAGCGTTTTCGCGTCGTCTTGGCGGTCGTTGTCCTCATAGGAGTCATTGCCGGGAGCATTGATGGCCAGGGTGTAATCGGGATTGGTCGCGCCCTGATACCCCGCCACATGGATGTAATAAGTGCCTTGAGTCAAACCGTTCAGATCGATTCTTTCCATATCCCGGAAACCGGTCGACTGGAGCACAGGAGTTGTTCCGCTTTCCCGATAAAGCTTCAGGTCCAGATCACCCTTGGTGGTATCAAATGTGGCGGCAACATAATTCCCGTAACTTCCGGTGCCGTTCAATTGAAACTTGAACCAGTCCTGATCGCCCGAAGTGATGGATAGCTTTTCCCATGCATAAAACCCCGCACTCTGAAGCCAGCCGTACTGAGGAGCGCCAAGATTTGTTGCAGTGGCACGGGTATTATTGCTGGCGACGCTATCGAAAGAGTCGGTTCTAATGTTGCTATTGGTACCAGGCGCATTGATCGTCAGGCTGTAATCGCTGGTGCTCTGATTATACCCATACACCTTCAAATAATAATAGGTTCCAGCGGTCAGCCCGGACAGCGCAATGGCTTCCACACCTTCGATTCCGATTGAATAATCGATCAACTGGTTTGCGGAATTATACAGTTCGATATCCAGATCTTCCTGCAAACCGTCGAAATCAATCTGGAGATAATTCTGGTTTGACCCTTGTCCGGAAAGCTGGAATTTGAACCAGTCGACATCAGAAGCACGATCGATAGACAAATCGGTTTCTTGCCGGAATCCACTGACCTCCCCCAAATTTGTGGCCGTATTCCGGGTGTTATTGCTCGCGGTGGCATCATAGTGATCAGGTGTGGGTGCTTGTGGCAGGTAGAAAAGCAGATCGTAGGATGAGGTGACGTTCCCTTCATAACTTCCGGCTCGCAAATAGTACGTTCCCGGCTGCAGTCCGGCCAAGGGAATTGCATTCCAGTCGTATCCTGTGGCGTCCCAGTAGGTCGTATAAATGATATTCCCGGAGCTGTCTTCGAGTTCGAGATCGATATCGCCGGTACCGGTGACAAGGCTCAGGATAATGTCAGTATTCGTCGCGACGCGGGTGGTCGTAAGTTTGAAGACGTCGACATCGCCAGTGGTGGAGCCCGGCCGGTCGATGGATAGATCGGAAAAATAGTAGCCAATGCCAGGCAGCGATACCCCTCTGTTAACGGGCGTCGCAGTCGGACGTGTATCGTTGCCTTCGAAGTGGTCCTTGGGAATTTGCGGCGCATTGATTTCGAGTGTGTAGTAGGCATTGCTCCAACCCAGGTAATCGCCGGAATAGTAATCAAATACCGTTGCTGTGTAGGTGCCGGCCGGAACATCTGCCAGCGATATAGTCTCCAGGTTCCCATTGGTCGGATCATCGTCGTAATCCGCTTCGATAAAAACACCATATTGATCGTACAAGCGAAGCACCAGATCGACGTAGGTGGAACTCGACGAGACGCGGACATAGTCGCCGGATCCACCAGTAAGGACGGTGGAGAAGTCCCAATTGTCGCTGGGGTCGCCATAGTATATGAAGTCGGTCAGATAGCCATAACCCTGCCTGGAACCCAGATTGGAGGTCGATTGTTCGAGAAGCACGGATTGGCTATCGAGCAAGAGTGCAACCCTGTCGTCTTCGGCCCGCATTCGTTCCAAGTCGGAAGCAGTCAGCACCTGGTTTCGGACGAGAGCCGAAAAAAACTCCCCTTCGTCGCCCGGTGAATCGGCAGCATTCAGGCGCACGTCCAGCGCGTGCCCCAATTCCTCAAGCAGGACAGATGTGATCGCTTCGGGCTTATCGGCGTTTTCAGAGAGAAATTCTCTCGCCAGATAAATCGTGTCGGTTGCCGCCGCATAAGCGCCTTGGGCGCGATTGATTTCCACTTCTGGGCAGATTTCCAGCCTTGGCCAGGAGATGAAATCCGGCTCGGCGAAGCCCTGAACAAGCATTCTTGCCCGCAAGGGGTCGACGCCGTTTCCGAAAACCTGGTGGATATCGTTTTCGAAATCGGGATTGAGCAGGAATTGGCGGAGGGTGCTCTGAGCCAGGGTCAGGTAAACTCCTAGGTCCGTCGCTTGGCTGTTTGCTGTTGGCCGGCGCCCGGCAGCGCTGCCGGCTACGGGGTCGCCGCCAGGTGCCTCGACGATCGGGCTGGCCAGACCATCACCGTGAATGTCGTCGTCGACAATGACACCGCTCAAGTCACCGGCGCTATCGCCGTTGATAACGAAGCCGCCGGTCGCGGCGGCGGTACTCGAGAGTTTGATGGCAGGCATGACGCAGATCCAAAGTTCGTTGATTGGGCTGAGGAAACCCAGCCACCCTCCCGGACTTCAGGTTAGGGTCTGAAGCTTTGCGTCTGGAGCTTACACTCCATTTGCCTTGATCTCACCAAAAATGTACCATCGCTATCAGGGTCTTCTGTTGACCTGGATCAGCAATTCTCATTTTTTGGCTGAATTCCCGGCGGCTACGCCGGAACGGGTGGAGAACGTAACCGTGACACTGTTGGCGAATTCTTGACCATCCTTCAGGCGGCCAGAGCGGGTGCCTTGAGGGAGGTGAACCGCGAGCATCGGGTGGGTGCCACTGGAACCCCATTCCACCAGTCGGTAGTTAGTGTTTGGTGGAAAACCAGAAAACACACGCTTTATCAGTATGTTACAATACGCGATGACGAGCGAAGATGGCAATGCCAGAGCAATATACTTTTGGGTTGAATTCGTAGATGTCTGATTATTAGCTGATATTCTGGTGGTGATTGCTGTGGAAGGCGACTTTCCTCCACCGCTTGGGGTTTTGTGGGACGAACTTCAGTCGAAGGAAAGAGCGATGCGGGAAGTCATGAAGCGGCAAGCGAGTTTGGGCGAGTTTCCGATCGAAGCCATCGTGCTCGATCCCAAATCGCGGGACGACATCCCGAAACTGCTCGTCGGGCTGCAGCACATTTATACGCATCGCGAACTGCGAGACGAAGTCTTTGCGATCCTCGAGGAAGTGCTTCCCTGCCATGCTGATGGCAAGCTGGCCAGCAGTGCACTGGGGCGACCCGGCATGGAGCAGTGGAAGATCCTGGTGCTGGGCGTCGTGCGTCTCGGGCTTGACGCGGACTACGACCGGTTACAGGAACTCGCCAATCAGCACAAGACGTTGCGCCAAATGTTGGGGCATGCCGACTGGTACGATCCGCACAGGTACGAATTACAGACCCTGAAAGACAACCTGCGACTGTTTGCGGGTCGTGAGCTTCGACAAGGGCTTTCACAGTCCGTCGAATCGATCGTGTCTCGAAGCGCGACTGGACTTGGTCGCCCTCCCCAAAAAAGGCCGCCACTCGGCCGCTGATGATGCGAGGGAAACGGCACCGGAATTTGTCCAGGCGCGGCATAAGCATTCCGCGGTGGAATCCGCGATCAATGGCCTGGAGCATTTCGGGCTCGATCTGTGCCCGGATCACGGAATCGTCGGCTTCAAACGCTACGTGGCGCTGGCTGTCCTGGCGCGCCACATCCATCGCCTGGGGGGTGTGGTTCGCGAGCAGACTGCCCGTACAAAAGCCCTGGTGCCCGAGCCGCAAACCCGAGCCGCCTGACACCGCTGACGAGGGTCAAACGAACGATGCGGCGCTCCGCTCGACCATCGATAATGCCATATGCATCCTTTTGGCGGTCAAGCTCGATTCGCGCGCAAAGTCGAACGCGATCAATGATATCTCGCGGCGCTCAGCCACGTTCCGGAGGCGCGAGACCCCCACTTTTTTGCCAAAACGGGGATTTTCTGCCAGGCACTAATTAGTGTCTGAACGGAAATTCCAAGAGCCTTGCCGCGCAAGGCTTTGAGTGGGTTTTTCAGAAACGAATATTTTATGCACTAGAGATATTTGGGGTTAAACGGCTCAAACTTTGTCATATTTATGCATATGAACTTCAAATGCCAAAATCTTCGTTTTGTAAAGTAGCACCTAAGCATTTGTAGTAAAGGCGTTTTTTAGACTTTTCGTTCAGACACTAATTAAGAAACGGACCCTCACTGCGGGTTCTGACACGGGATATGCCTCCGTCAGTGTCTGCTAGTCAGCTATCGGCTCTATATGTGTCGGCACCGCAGAACGATGCCATCAAATTGGCTGCGTGATCGCAGAGAAACCGTGGCTCAAAAGAGCCGCACCCATCCTGAAACTGGACGCATCGCAGCATCCGGGAGAGCAGGTGATCTGAGTCTAACCCTCGGCAACCCGCCTGCTGATGTGTTCCAGGGCTTCCTCGATCTGATCGATCAGGATCAGGCAAAGATCTCCCGCCTGCACTTCGGCCAGAGCGCTGTCGATGGCGAGGAACTCGCCACGAATTTCCCTGACCTCGGAGGTTCGCCGGGCATTTTTCAGACCCTCCTGCAGTAGTGCCAGCACCTCTCCATCCGCTCGACCACGCTGGCACTGGTCCTGATAAAGCAGAACCCGATCGAAGGCATCGCCAAGAATCTCGGTCTGCTGGCGGAGGTCTTCATCGCGCCGGTCACCTGCACCGCTGATGACCACCGAACGTTTGCTGCCCGGCGGCGAAGGCAGGTTGTCGATGGCGTCGACCAGTGCCTGCATGGCGTCCGGGTTGTGGCCATAGTCGGCAATCAGCGTTGCACCGCGATAGCTGAAGAGATTGAAGCGTCCAGGCGCCGTTCTTGTATCGTTGACGAAGCTGCCGAGGCCACGCTGAATCGTTGGCCAATCGAGCCCCAGAGCCCAGGCCGCGGCCACCGCCGCCATTGCGTTTTCGACCTGGAAACCGATGGCGCCGTTTTGCGTGAGCGGGATCTCGGCCAGGGCGATGCGGTGTTCGACACCGCCGCCGGAAGCGACGATCGAATTGCCGTCGCGATAGACGACGCGCTTGCGTTGCGCGCGGTGCATGGCCATCACCGGATGATTCCGGTCACCGGCGAAGAAGGTGACGTTGCCGGGGCACGAATCGGCCATCCGGGCAACCATCGGATCGGCGGCGTTGAGCACCGCGACGCCGGTTCCCGGTCTGACGTTCTGGACGATCACGCGCTTGACCACCGACAGGTCTTCGACGGTGCTGATATACGAAAGCCCGAGGTGGTCGCCGAGACCGATGTTGGTGACCACGGCTACGTCGCAACGGTCGAAACCGAGTCCCTCCCGCAGCACTCCGCCGCGCGCCGTTTCGAGGACGGCGGCGTCGACGTCGGGGTGGAGCAGGACATTCTTGGCGCTCTTCGGGCCGCTGCAGTCACCGGTATCGATACGCCGGCCCTGGACATAGACGCCGTCGGTAGTGGTCATGCCGACACGCAGACCCTGCTGACCCAGGATGTGGGCGATCAAGCGGACGGTGGTGGTCTTGCCATTCGTTCCCGCGACGGCAACCAGTGGAATGCGTGCATCGTCGCCGGCGGCAAACATATTGGCGATGATTGCTTCGCCGACCGGCCGACCCTTGCCGAACGAGGGCTGCAGATGCATGCGCAGTCCCGGTGCGGCGTTGATTTCGACGATGCCGCCGCCCTGGACTTCGAGCGGGCGCAGGACGCTGTCACAGACGACGTCGACGCCGGCGATATCGAGGCCGATGGTTTGTGCGGCAGCGATCGCCTGCGCGGCAAACTCGGGATGAACGTCGGCGGTGACATCGGTTGCCGTACCACCGGTCGAGAGATTTGCATTGTCGCGCAGGACGATGCGCTGGCCCCTGGCGGGGATCGATTCCGGAGTCAGTTGCGCATTGGCCAGGCGGGCCAGAGCCACCTCATCGAGGCGGATTTTGGTCAGTGAGGTGGCGTGCCCTTCGCCGCGGCGCGGGTCGCTGTTCACCCGTTCGACCAACTGGCGAATGTTGTGCACCCCGTCACCGATGACCAGCGGGGGATCGCGTCGGGCGGCGGCGATCAACTTGTCCCCCACCACCAGCAGGCGGTAATCGTGGCCTGGAAGGTAACGTTCGACGAGAACTTCGTCGCTCACTTCGGATGCGATCACGTAGGCAGCTTCAATCTGTTCGCGGGTGCTGAGATTGACTGCGACACCCTTGCCCTGGTTGCCGTCCTGCGGCTTGACGACGACCGGGGCGCCAATCTCGCAGGCGGCCGCCCAGGCGTCCTCGGCGCTCAGCACCGGCCGGCCGACGGGAACCGGGACGCCGGCAGCGTGCAGCAGTTCCTTGCTCAGTTCCTTGTCCTGGGCGATCGATTCAGCAACGGCGCTGGTGCGGTCGGTTTCTGCCGCCTGAATGCGCCGCTGCCGGCTGCCCCAGCCAAATTGCACCATGCTGCCTTCGGTCAGGCGGCGGTAGGGGATGTTGCGCGCCATTGCGGCATAAACGATCGCACCGGTGCTGGGGCCCAGGCGGACGTCCTCGTCGAGTTCGCGCAAGCGATCGAGCGCTTCGGTGAGGTCGAAAGGCGTGGCCGTGACCGCTGCCTTGCAGAGATCCTGCGCGAGTTCGAATGCCAGGCGGCCAACGGCCTCTTCGCTGTATTCGACGACGACCTGGTAGATGCCCGGTTCCAGGGTCTGCGCACTGCGGCTGAATGTCACCGGGCAGCCGGCCTGTGCCTGCAGGCCAAGCGCCGCGAACTCCAGGGCCTGTGCCATCGATATCGCCTCATCATGACCTGCCGGCCCGAGCATCGCCAGTTCGGGGAAGCGTTCGCGCAGACGGGTCTCGAAACCCGGCATCTGGTCGATGCTGCGCTCCTCTTCCTCGCAGTAGACAATCGCTTCAATCGCCGTGTGCCGGCTCCAGAGATTGGGACCGCGCAGAGCGCGGATACGCGATACTTCCATGGACAGTTTCCTCTTTCTGGTTCAGTCCGCAGGCCGGCAGGCAATGCCCGGTCTGCTGCTGGTTTCCGGCTCAGGCAAGGGTGAAGGTTTCCAGCCCGGTACGGATGATTTCCGATCCGATGCCAAGTGCCCAGGCAGCGCCGCTGGCGGCCAGGACGTTCTCGATCTGGAAGTCGTCACGCCCACCGTCGGTCATCGGAATACCCTGCAGGCTGACGATCGCTTTCTCGTCCTGACCGCTGGCAAGGATGACCTGGCGATTGCGAACGAATACCGCTTTCCTGCCTTGCGCCCGGTGTTCGACGAGGCTGGGCAGGTCGGGGTCGACGGCAAAGAAGATCACTTCACCGTCGCAGAGCGGCGCCATGTCGACCAGCATCGGCTGCCTGGCGTTGAGGACCGCGGCGCCCGCCGGCAGCACCAGATCGACCTGCGTGCGCAGGACGGTGAATACCTGCTCGGGGGTCTCGATGTAGTAACGGCCACAATGCTTGGCGGCCTCGACGTTGGTGATCACGCCGACCTGGCAGCGGTCATAGGCGAGACCTTCGCTGAGGATGCTGTCGCTGCCGTTTTCGAAGACGGCTGCTTCGACCGAGCGATTCATCAGGATGCGGTGCGCGGATCCCCAGTTCGCACCATTACCCTGGTCGATACAACGCCGGTCGACGAACAGGCCGTCACTGCAGGCCAGACCGGTGTGTTTTCCAGACAGGCAGAGCAGACGTGCGATCAGGCGGGCAACGGTCGTCTTGCCGAAACTGCCGGTGACTCCGACCACCGGGATACGGCCATCGTCGCCATTGGGGAACAACTCATCGACGATTGCGCGACCGACCGGGCGCGGCTGGCCGATTGCCGGTTTGAGGTGCATCAGCAGACCGGGGCCGGCGTTGACCTCGACAATCGCACCCCGCTGTGCATCGAGCGGTCGTGAAATATCTTCGCAGACCAGGTCGACGCCGGCGATGTCGAGTCCGACGATACGGGCGGCGAGCGAAGCCGTGGCCGCGGTTTCCGGGTGTACGAGGTCGGTGACGTCGTCGGTATGGTTGCCGCTACGCACGATCAGGACCTCGCGACCCGCCGGTGGGATGGCATCCGGGGTAAATCCCTGTCGCGACACTTCGAGCCGGGCAACCGGATTGTCGGAGAGGTCGATGATGTCGAGGACGAATTCCTCGGCGGCGCCGCGGCGCGGGTCGGAGTTGATCTGGCTGTCGATCAGTTCGTTGATCGTTGATTGGCCATCACCGATGACTTTGGCGACCTCGCCGCGGGCGGCGGCGGCGAGCTTGCCGCCGACGATCAGCAGGCGATGCTCCGAGCCGCGCACGTAGCGTTCGACGATGACGCCGCTGCCCTCAACGACTGCTGCGGCATACGCGGCCTCGACTTCTTCGCGGGCCATCAGATTGGTAAACACGCCGCGCGCGTGGTTGCCATCCGACGGCTTGACGACCACCGGAAAACCGATCTCTGCAGCGGCTTCGCAGGCATCTTCGGAACTATCGACCAGGCGCCCTTCGGGGACCGGCACACCGCAGGATTTGATCAGGGTCTTGGTGAGATCCTTGTCGCGCGAGATGCCCTCGGCAATTGCGCTGGTACGGTCGGATTCAGCGGTCCAGATGCGTCGGCTACGGGCACCGTAGCCGAGTTGCACGAGATTGCCGGTGGCCAGCAGGCGGATCGCCGGAATGCGGCGGTCCTTGGCGGTCGCCGCTTCGACGATGCAACCGGTGCTCGGCCCGAGCAACTTGCGCTCGGCCATGTCTGCGAGGTGCGCGACCGTAGCGGCGACGTCGAAAGGCGTGTCCTTGATCGCCGCCAGCAGCAGATCGCGTCCTGCATAGAGGCACGCGCGCGTGACATCCTCGTGCCAGGCGCGCACCACCACCTTGTACACGCTGCGCGTCGAGGTCTCGCGCGCCTTGCCGAAACCGCCGGGCATGCCGGCCAGGTTCTGCAGTTCGAGCGTGACGTGTTCGAGGATGTGCGCCGGCCAGGTGCCTTCCTGGACGCGCCGCAGAAAACCGCCGCGTTCGCCGTAGCTGCAGCGGTGCTCGATCAATGAGGGCAGAAGAGCCGTCAGACGGTCATGGAAGCCAGGAATGGTATTCGACGGGAAGTCTTCGAGTTCGCCGATGTCGACGACCGCTTCGATGACCGGACGGTAAGTCCAGATGTTCGGACCGCGCAGGTAGCGGATCTCGAGGAACTTGATGTCTTTCGTTTTCATGGCGTCAGTCCAGGCACGGGGAGGTTGGCGCGCGGCGGCGCGAAACAGGCGGAAGGCAAGCAGACAGCCAGATCGGAATCATTGTCGGAATAACGTGGCGCGCGTCAATTGGCTGACCGAACAGCGAAACGATTACACTGGCCTGCCTCACAGGAAGCGGTCGAGAATGCGCCGGCTATGCTGATCGAGCGCAGAACGGTCAGGAATCAGGAAATGAATGCCATGGCTGTCGGCGATCAGCAGCGCCGGTGGGGTGAGGCGGCGAATGTCCTCCTCACCCTTGAGGATCAGCGTCGCCGCACCACGATCGGTTTCGACCTGCCAGGTGCTCGGCGTCGCGAAACTCGCGACGCTGACGATGCGCGTGATCACGGGCATGAACTCGCGCTGGGCGAGTTCGGATTCAAGCAGTGTGCGCAGTTCCTCGGGCAGCTCGCCGAGTTCGTCGATCCAGGCCAGTTCGTGGCCATAGGGGTCGACCAGGGCGATGCCGTCAGCGGGCGCGCTGATCGGAAAAGCGCGCACCGGCACCACGCCTGCATGGATTTCATCGTCGGACGAAATCAATTCGAGCTTGCCGAAAGCATTGCGGCGCAACTGATAGTCTGGCGTGTCGGTCATTCGCGTTCTTCCTCGCGCTTGGCAGCGAGTTCCATCCTGCGTAGCTCGTCTTCGGTGTCGACGTTGCGCGCCTGTGCCTGATAGAGGCGGTAGTAGTGGCCTTCGCAAGCCATCAGCTGGTCGTGGCTGCCGACCTCGACGACACTGCCACGGTCGAGAACGACCAGGCGATTGGCGTCGCGCAGGGTGGACAGGCGGTGCGCGATGGCAATCGTCGTGCGTCCACGCACGAGGTTGTCGAGCGCTTTCTGAATTTCCTTCTCGGTGGTGGTATCCACCGATGAAGTGGCTTCGTCGAGGATCAGGATGCGCGGGTCGATCAGCAGCGCGCGCGCGATCGAGATGCGCTGCCTTTCGCCGCCGGAGAGCGCTTGCCCGCGTTCGCCGACCAGCGAGTCGTAACCATGTGGCAGGCGAAGGATGAATTCATGCGCGTGCGCGGCGCGTGCAGCCGCGACGATCTCGGCGCGCGTGGCCGCGGGCTTGCCATAGGCGATGTTCTCGGCAATCGTGCCGAAGAACAGGAAGGGTTCCTGCAGCACCAGGCCGATGTGCTTGCGGTATTCGGCGACCGGTACAGAACGGATGTCCACGCCGTCGATCAGGATGGCGCCTTCGCTGACATCGTAAAAACGGCAGATCAGGTTGACCAGCGTGCTCTTGCCGGAACCGCTGTGTCCGACCAGGCCGATCATTTCGCCGGGTTCGATGGCGATATTGATGTCGCGGGTGACGCTGCGCGTCCCGTAGCGGAAGCCGACGTTGCGCAACTCGATGCGTCCCGAGACTTGCGGCAGGTGCACCGGATGCGTCGGCTCGGGAACGCTGGAGACATGGTCGAGAATGTCGAAAATGCGCTTGGCGCCGGCCGCGGCCTTCTGGGTCACCGAAACGATGCGGCTCATCGAATCGAGGCGCAGGTAGAAGCGACTGATGTAGGCGAGGAAGGCAGTGAGCACACCGACGGTGATCTGATCCTTGGCGATCTGCCAGATGCCGAAAGCCCAGACGATCAGGAGGCCGATTTCGGTGAGCAGGGTGACCGTTGGCGAAAACAGCGACCACACCTTGTTGACCCGGTCATTGACTTCCAGGTTGTGCATATTGGCTGACCGGAAACGCGCCGCTTCGCGGCTTTCCTGGGCAAAGGCCTTGACCACCCGGATGCCGGGAATGGTGTCGGCGAGCACGTTGGTGACTTCCGCCCAGATGCGGTCGACGCGCTCGAAGCCGGTGCGCAGCTTTTCGCGGACGACGTGGATCAACCAGCCGATGATCGGCAGTGGCAACAGGGTCACCGCCGCCAGCCAGGGATCGATCGACACCAGAATGAGCGTGGTCATGACGATCATCAGCACGTCGGTGGCGAAGTCGAGGAGGTGCAGCGAAATGAAGATGTTGATGCGGTCGGTTTCGGAACCGATGCGCGCCATCAGGTCGCCGGTTCGCTTGCCGCCGAAGTACTCCTGCGAGAGTTTCAGCAGATGCTCGTAGGTGGTGGTGCGCAGGTCGGCTCCGATCCGTTCGGAAACCAGCGCCAGGATATAGGTGCGTCCCCAGCCGAGCACCCAGGCGAACAGTGACGATCCGAGCAGTCCCGAGAGATAGAGTGCGACCAGCGCGGGGTCGATCGGCTGGCCGTTCTGGTAGGGGATCAGCACCTTGTCCATCATCGGCATCGTCAGGTACGGTGCCACCAGGGTTGCGGCTGTGGTCAGCAGGGACAGCACGAAGGCGGTCAGCAGTTGTCCTCGGTAGGGCCTGGCGAAGCGTGTCAGGCGCAACAGCGTCCAGGTCGAAGGCGGTTCATGGATTTCCTTGCTGCATGCCGGGCATTCTTCCTGTCCCTCGAGCAGCGGGGTTTCGCACTTCGGGCAGAGGGCCACGGAAGATGGAGGCGGCACTTCACCGCTGACCCGAAAGCTGAGCTGGCGCGTGAAGTGCTCGACCAGCCGGCCAGCGGCGATGTCAGCGCCCAGCGTGTAGCGCCAGTGCGCCAGCAGCGAATGGGTGTCGCAGAGTTCCAGGGTGCCCACCCCGGAATGATCGCGGCGCGACAGCGACAGTCCCGGCCGGTAGGCCCAGCCCTGCCACTGGCTGCCGCCGGGTGGCATCACCAGCAGGCGCTCACTGCTCACCACCACCAGGCCGCGCGCGAAACGCAGGCTGGCGTCGAGGTCGATTTCAAGCCAGGCCAGGACGCTCTCGCTGCCGGCGAGCTGCGTATCGAGCTGCGTCGCCCATGCGGCGGGCAGCGTCGTTGGCGAGCAGGGGGCGGCAAGGAGCAATGGCGAAGCAACAGAACTCATGGGTTGGCCGGTTTCCAGACGAGGTGTGCGCAGTGAATCCGGGAGTATACTCTCGCCGGTGGATCTGGATTTCCCCTTTGTGTGCCGCGGCGTTGCCTATCGAAGGAGCGATCGTGAAGATACTGTTTTCTCGTCAGGCGAGCCGCATCCGTTCGAGCGCAGCGTCGAGCGTCGTCTGTGGACAACCGAAATTGAGCCGTACCCAACCCGGCAGACCGAAATCGACGCCACTCGACAGACCGACGCCTGCGGCCTCGAAAAAGGCGGCGGGGTCGGCAACTCCAAGGCCACGCGCATCGATCCACGCCAGGTAGGTCGCTTCGGTATGGCTCACGGCCAGGCCGGGCATGCCGGCAAGGGCGGCTTCGACACGATCGCGATTGCTGCGTAGCGCCTGCAGCAAGGCGCTGCGCCAGTCCTCGCAGTCGCGGTATGCCGCTTCGGTTGCCGCCAGGCCGAGGACATTGACGTCCGGTACGATGCCGCGCGCGGCAGCGACAAAGCGCCGGCGCAAGGCAGCGTCGGGAATCACCGCAAAAGCAGCGCCCAGACCGGGAATGTTATAGGTTTTCGAAGGCGCCATCAGGGTGATGCTGCGATCGGCAAGGTCGGCATCGAGCATCGCCAGCGGCAGATGCTGCCGGTCCTCGTCGAGGATCAGGCCGCAGTGGATTTCATCGGAGCAGACGAGCAGGCCGTGGCGCTGGCAGAATGCGGCGATGGCCTCGAGTTCCTCACGCTCCCAGGCCCGACCAACCGGGTTGTGCGGATGGCAAAGCAGCAACAGGCGGCTGCTGGGCGTCAGCGCGGCTTCCAGCGCCGCGAAATCCCAGCCCCAGCGGCCATCGCTCTGACACAGCGCGGCGCTAGCCAGCCGCCGGCCGGACAATCGCGGCGCAGAGAGAAATGGAGGATAGACGGGCGTCGCCGTCAGGACATCGCCTTCGATGCTCCGGCAGGCGACGTTGAGGCCGCAGACCAGACCGGGCAACCACACCAGCCAGTCGGCCTCGACCCGCCAGCCGTACGCGCTCCACAAGTGCCCGAGCACGGCGTCGTAGAGCGCCGGCGATGGCACGGCGTAGCCGAAACAGCCTTGCGCGACACGCTTCTCGATGGCCGCGACGATCGCCGGCGGCGCGGCAAAATCCATGTCCGCAACCCATAGCGGCAGCACGTCGCGACCGGCGTATTTGTTCCACTTGAGCGAATCGCCGCCGCGGCGGTCGATGACACGAGCAAAGTCGAAACCGTTCACCGGCAAGCCCAGGGTCAAGATTTCAGACTTCGAGGTGGGCGTAGAGTGCGGTCGATAGGTAGCGTTCGCCGAACGAGGGAATGATCACCACACTCAGCTTGCCGGCATTTTCCGGCCGCCGCGCGACTTCGAGGGCGGCCCAGACGGCCGCGCCCGAGGAAATTCCCACCAATAGCCCTTCTTCGCGCGCCATCCGGCGAGCGATGTCAAAAGCATCGTCGGCCTTGACGCGCAGCACTTCGTCGTAGATCGCAGTGTTCAGGACCTTGGGGACGAAACCGGCGCCGATCCCCTGAATCGGATGCGGTCCCTTGACCCCGCCCGAGAGCACCGGCGACGCGTCGGGTTCGACGGCGATGACCTGCACACCAGGTCTTCTGGCTTTGAGCACTTCGCCGACGCCGGTAATGGTGCCACCGGTGCCGACGCCGGAGACGAAGATGTCGACCTGTCCGTCGGTATCGCGCCAGATCTCTTCCGCCGTCGTTGCGCGGTGGATCGCCGGATTGGCAGGGTTCTCGAATTGCTGCGGGATGAAATAACGGGCATCGGCGGCAGCGAGTTCCTCGGCGCGGCGGATCGCGCCACCCATGCCATCGGGCCCGGGGGTCAGCACCAGTTCGGCACCATAGGCCTTGAGCAGCAGGCGGCGTTCGCGGCTCATGGTTTCCGGCATCACGAAGCAGCATCGGATGCCGCGCGCCGCACAGACCATCGCCAGGCCGATACCGGTATTCCCCGAAGTCGGCTCGAGAACGATGGTTTCCGAGCTGATCTTGCCGGCGGCCTGCGCTGCATCGATCATCGCTGCAGCGATACGATCCTTGACGCTGTGCGCGGGACTGTAGAACTCGAGTTTGACGACGACGGTGCCGTCAATTCCGGCACCTAGACGGTTGAGTCTGAGCAGTGGCGTGTTGCCGATCAGGTCGGTGACCTTGTCGGCGATGTGCATTGGCATGATGAAATCTCCTCTGAAATGGGACTAGGCGAGAAACAGTTTGTACGCCGGGTTATTGCTTTCGTTCCAGTACGCGTAGCCGAGTTTCGCCAGGAAGTCCTCGAAATCACCCATCTCGCTCGGTGGCACCTGCATGCCGACCAGCACGCGACCGTAGTCGGCGCCGTGGTTGCGATAATGGAAAAGGCTGATGTTCCAGCCGGCGCTCATGCGATTGAGAAAGTTCATCAGCGCGCCAGGGCGCTCGGGAAACTCGAATCGGTAGAGGAGCTCGTGCTGGATTTGTGGCGAGTGCCCGCCAACCAGATGACGGATGTGACCCTTGGCCATTTCGTCATCGGTCAGGTCGAGCGTCGGATAGTCGTGCTTGCGCAGATGTTCGAGCAGCCGCACCGATTCGGCGCGCGATGCGACCTGTATGCCGACAAAGACATGCGCATCACGCTGGTCGTTGTAACGGTAGTTGAACTCGGTGATGTTGCGGGCACCGATCAGCGCAACGAAGCGCTTGTAGGCGCCAGGCTTCTCCGGCAAGGTCACGGCAAAGACGGCTTCGCGCTGCTCGCCGATCTCGGCACGCTCGGCGACAAAACGCAGGCGGTCGAAGTTCATGTTGGCGCCGGATGCCGTTGCGATCAGCGTCCTGTCCTTCAGTCTGTGCGCCTTGGCATAGGCCTTGGCCCCGGCAACTGCCAGAGCGCCGGCCGGCTCGAGCACGGCACGGGTATCTTCGAAAACGTCCTTGATCGCCGCACAAATCGCGTCGGTATCCACCAGCACCATTTCATCGACGTACATCTGACAGAGGCGGAAGGTCTCCTCGCCGACATACTTGACCGCCGCGCCATCGGCAAACAGGCCGACGTGATCGAGCCGGACGCGCTTGCCGGCTTTCAGCGAGCGCGTCATGGCATCGGCGTCGACGGCTTCGACTCCGATGATCCGGGTTTCCGGTCTGACCCGCTTGATGTAGGCCGCGACACCGGAAATCAGACCACCCCCACCGACGCAGCAGAATATGGCATGGATCGGCTTCGCATGCTGGCGCAGGATTTCCATGCCGATCGTGCCCTGCCCGGCGATCACTTCGGGATCGTCGAACGGGTGCACGAAGCTCAGCTTCTCGCTTTTCTCGAGTTCCAGAGCGTGGGTGTAGGCGTCATCATAGCCCTCGCCGGCGAGCACGACTTCCGCACCTCTCGCCTGTACCGCCTGTACCTTGATCAGTGGCGTCGTCGTCGGCATCACGATCACCGCCCGGCAGCCCAGCCTGGCTGCCGCCAGCGCCACCCCCTGGGCATGGTTGCCGGCAGAGGCGCAGATCACGCCGCGCTTGAGTCGCTCGGCCGAGAGATGGGCGATCTTGTTGTAAGCGCCGCGCAACTTGAAGGAAAAAACCGGCTGCAGGTCTTCGCGCTTCAACAGGATCCGGTTGCCCAGACGCGCCGATAGGCTGGGTGCGAAGTCAAGTGGGGTTTCAATCGCTACGTCATAGACCTGCGCGTTGAGAATTCTTTCGAGGTAATCCGTGGGCATGGCAGCAGAGAAGAGATCCTTGGGCTAAGCGCCCGATTCTAGCAGCAGAAACGGCGTTTGATGGGCAAACAGTTAGAATGCGCTCTTTGGCGGCGAAGTACCCATGAACGCACGTCTGCGCGAGATCCCTTACAACTACACTTCGTTCTCCGACCGCGAGATCGTCATTCGCCTGCTCGGGCCGGAAAACTGGGCGCTGCTTGACGAGTTGCGTGCCGAACGTGTCACCGGCCGCTCGGCGCGGATGCTCTATGAGGTACTCGGCGACATCTGGGTGGTGCAGCGCAACCCCTACCTGGAAGACGACCTGCTTGCCAGCCGCGAGCGCCGCACCGCCCTGGTCGAGGCGCTGCGCCACCGCCTGCGTGAAATCGGCAAGCGGCGGCAGGGCAATGCCAAGGTGCTGCAGTTGATCCTGGCTGCCGAGGCGGCAGTCAATCGTTTTGCACAGCATTTCGACGATACCGCCCGACTGCGTACACAGGTCCGGAGAGTGCTGAGCCGGCATACGCGCCGCGACAACATCGCCTTCGACGGTCTGGCTCGCGTCTCGCACGTGACCGACGCGACCGACTGGCGAATCGAGTACCCTTTCGTCGTCCTCTACCCGGACAGCGAGGAGGAGATGGCTCCGTTGGTGCGTGACTGCATCGAACTCGGGCTGACGATCATCCCGCGCGGCGGCGGCACCGGCTATACCGGTGGCGCCATCCCGTTGACGGCGCTGTCGGTTGTGATCAACACCGAGAAACTGATCGACATCGGCGCCGTCGAAGAACTGCTGCTGGTAGGCTGTGACCGCCCTGTGGCGACCATCCGTACCGGTGCCGGCGTCGTCACGGCGCGCGTTTCGGAGGCTGCAGCAGCGGCCGGAAGCGTCTTTGCCGTCGACCCGACATCGGCGGAAGCTTCGTGCATCGGTGGCAACATCGCGATGAACGCCGGCGGCAAGAAAGCCGTGCTCTGGGGAACTGCCCTCGACAACCTGGCGTGGTGGAAGATGATCGACCCGAGCGGTCACGTACTGGAAGTGACACGCGTGCACCACAACTTCGGCAAGATTCACGAACAGGAACTGGCGCGCTTCGAGGTCAGACGCTTTCGCAAGGACGGCAGGACACTCTACGGAACGCCGGAAATCCTGGAAATCCCGGGCGTCCGTTTTCGTAAGGCCGGCCTCGGCAAGGACGTGACCGACAAGTTCCTGGCCGGTCTGCCGGGTGTCCAGAAAGAAGGGACCGATGGCCTGATTGTCGCTGCCCGCTGGATCCTGCACCGGATGCCGGCGCACACGCGCACCGTCTGCCTGGAGTTCTTCGGACAGGTGCGCGAGGCGGTGCCGGCGATTGTCGATATCACCGATTACTTCAAGCCAGGGGGTGCCGGCAGGGCGGCCGGAGTGCTGCTCGCCGGCCTCGAACACCTCGACGAGCGCTATCTGCGGGCCGTCGGCTATGCGACCAAGGCCAAACGCAAGGCGGAAACCGCAGGCCGTCCGAAAATGGTTTTGATCGGCGACATCGTCGGTGACGATGAGACGGCGGTGATGACGGCCGCGTCGGAAGTGGTGCGTCTGTGCAATCTGCGTGGTGCCGAGGGGTTCATCGCCGTCGATGCCGAGACGCGCAAGAAATTCTGGCTCGATCGCTCGCGCACCGCAGCCATTTCGCGCCATACCAATGCCTTCAAGTTGAACGAAGACGTGGTGATTCCACTGCCGCGCATGGGCGAGTATTGCGATGGAGTCGAGCGCATCAATATCGAGTTGTCGATCAGGAACAAGCTGTCGCTGTGCGCTGCGCTGACGGAATTCCTGCGTGGCGACCTGCCCCTGCATCGCGGTGACGCCGACTTCGACAGGGAACTGCTGATCGGCGATCGGCGAATGGCAGCGCTGGACGCTGTCGCCAGCGTGCAGACACGCTGGCAGTGGCTGCTCGAAAATCTCGATCTACCCCTGCCGCAGGCCGAGGCGCAGTTTGCCGCCCTGGGCATCCACGTCGATGCGCTGAAAAACCGCGCTGCCATGCCGACGCTCTTCCATCGCCTGCAGGATTACTCGCTGCGCGTTGCGTGGAAAAGCGAACTCAAGCCGCAGCTCGAAGCGATTTTCGATGGCCTTGTCTATCGACCGGTACGCGAACGTATCGTCGCCATCCACCAGGAGGTTCTGCGCAGCCGCCTGTTTGTCGCGTTGCACATGCACGCCGGTGACGGCAATGTGCATACCAACATCCCGGTCAACTCCGACCATTACGAAATGCTGCAGGCGGCTTATGCGGTGGTCGGGCGCATCATGGCGCTGGCACGGGCGCTCGACGGCGTCGTCTCGGGCGAGCATGGAATCGGCATCACCAAACTCGAGTTCCTGAGTGAGGAAGAGATCCGGCCGTTTCGCGCTTACAAGGCGAGGATCGACCCGGACGGCCGTTTCAACCAGGGCAAGCTGCTTCCCGGTGCCGATCTGGCAAAGGCCTACACGCCCTCGTTCTCGCTGCTCGGCACCGAGTCGCTGATCATGGAGCAATCGGAGATCGGCAACATCTCGACGATGGTCAAGGACTGCCTGCGCTGTGGCAAGTGCAAGCCAGTCTGTTCAACGCATGTACCGCGCGCCAATCTGCTTTATTCGCCACGCAACAAGATCCTGGCCACTTCCCTGCTGATCGAGGCCTTCCTTTACGAGGAACAGACTCGCCGCGGCGTCTCGCTCAGGCATTTCGACGAGTTCAACGACGTCGCCGATCACTGCACGATCTGCCACAAGTGCCTCACTCCCTGCCCGGTCGACATCGATTTCGGCAATGTTTCGATCAGGATGCGCAATCTGCTGCGTGAACAGGGCAAGAAAAAGTTCGTTCCGGCGAAAGCCGCAGCGATGGCCTTTCTGACGATCAAGGATCCGGCGACGATCAAGCTGGTCCGCAAGCTGATGATCGACTGGGGCTACCGAGCGCAGCGTCTGGCCTACCGACTGGCGAGATCCTTGCACCTGCTCCAGAGCCAGACCCGGCAACCGCCAGCGACGCTGGGTTCGCCAACGCTCAGAGCACAGGTCATCCACTTCATCAACAAACCCATGCCGGGCGGACTGCCCAAACGGACTGCCCGCGCCCTGCTCGATATCGAAGACGACAAGGTCGTGCCAATCATTCGCGACCCCATCAAGGTCAGCGCACCGGATTACGATGGCGACGCGGTGTTCTACTTTCCGGGTTGCGGCTCGGAGCGGCTGTTCTCGCAGGTCGCCCTGGCCACCCAGGCGATCCTCTACGACATCGGCGCACAAACGGTTCTGCCGCCGGGCTACCTGTGCTGCGGCTATCCCCAGACGGCCGCCGGCGAGGCCGACCAGGGGCAGCGGATCACCACCGACAACCGGGTGCTTTTCCACCGTGTCGCCAACACGCTCAACTATCTCGACATCCGGACGGTCATCGTCTCCTGTGGCACCTGCATGGACCAGCTCGAAAAATACCACTTCGAGCAGATCTTTCCCGGCTGCCGCCTGCTGGACATCCACGAATATTTGCTGGAGAAGGGCGTCCGGGTCGATGGGGTCAGCGGTACCCGCTATATGTACCATGACCCCTGCCACGCACCGATGCGGACGATACCGGGCATCAAGGTGGTCAACAAGCTGATGGGACAGCCGGTCGATCTCTCCGAGCGCTGTTGCGGCGAATCGGGAACGCTGGCGGTCACGCGCCCCGACGTGTCTACGCAGGTGCGCTTTCGCAAGCAGGAGGAGATCGAGAAAGGCGCCAGCCGACTGCGCTCCGATGATTTCACCGGCGAGATCAAGGTGCTCACCTCCTGCCCATCGTGCCTTCAAGGCCTGTCCCGCTACCACGACGACACCGGCACACAGGCGGACTACATCGTCGTCGAAATGGTCAGGCGGCTGCTTGGTGAAGACTGGATGGCGCAATACGTGGCCAGGGCCAACCACGGCGGTATCGAACGCGTCCTGCTGTAATTCTGGGTTTTAGGAAGACCCCCGTCTCAGCTCAGGAGGGAGGAGTTGTGCGCCTTTCCCTCCGCCTCACCCCCCTTGCCCCTGCAACCCCTGACCCCTTCCGTGACCTAGTTCCTTATGCTCGCCGTCGCCCTGACTTATTGTTGAGCCCTGGATGGCGCATCGGCGCCCTGGGATCAGCAAGGAGACCACAAGTGCTTGAGTACGAGTTTGAGGATTGCGAACTATGCGAACCGCCGGAAGGCGAAGTGGTGTGGGAAAGCGACCTATGTCGAGTCGTCATGGTTGACGACCCGGATTACCCAGGCTATTGCCGCATCATTCCGCACCAGCACCTGCACGAGATGACCGACCTGCCTCAGAAGGAAAGGATGCAGATCATGAACGTGCTATTTGCCGTGGAGAGCGCTGTTCGCACCTTGTTCCAGCCGGACAAGATCAATCTCGCGAGCCTGGGCAACCAGACGCCGCACGTTCATTGGCACCTGATTCCACGCTGGCGCGACGACAGGCATTTTCCCCAGCCCGTCTGGGCAATGCCGCAACGGCCGAAGAGCCATCTTGGACCCATGGTGAATAGCCAGCAACTGGGTGAGCAGATCATCGCCGCCCTGCGTACCCGGTAGCCTGTAGACAGAGAAGATCATGAATGCAGTTCTTGACAAACGCCCGGTTCCCATGAAGATTTCCAACCTGCAGAGCGGTTTCCAGATTCTCTCGCGACTTCCATTGGCCAATTCGCGGCAGGCGGCGCTCGAAATCAACTACTTTCTCGACAGCCTGCTGCAAACGCCACCACAAGGCGAAGTGTATCTGCAACTACTCGAACAGACGCGTATTTCACTCTGTTTCATCGAGGAGGAACTCGCCCGCTGCTACATCAACAAGGCACTGCCACTTGGCGACTTCGAGGCGAGCACTTTTCATCAGGTCGTTGCCACCTGGCTGAAGGCAGCCCGCGCCTACTCACATTGTGCGCAGATGCTGGACAGCGACAGCGACGTGCATGCCGAACGACTCGCCTTGATCCTGCACCGCTGCATTTTCTACACGGGGATGGTGATCATCGAGCACCATCGCGCCCGTCAAGAGCTGCCGGCAGGGGTGTGGCTGAACCTGCATGGGTATTACGCCAGTGCTGAAGAATGGGGCATTGCGACCCTCCCAGTCCCGGATTCTCTCGATTCCCTCGGTCGCAGCAGCCACTGTACTGCCGCTTATATCAGCCTGCTCCTTGCAGAATTGGCAAGTCCTTACAGCCTGTCGATTGCTGACATCAGCCTGGTGCGTCGCTGGGTAAGCAATTGGTCGCCGCTGGTGGGGATGCACCCGGCCGTGGCGGATGAGCCGCTTCCTCCTTTCGTCGTCGACCTGATGCAGGATTGTGGTTTGCGGGCGTCTAGCGAGTGCCTGCAACGAGAACATCTGCGTCGCCTCGACACCTCTCGCCTGGTGAGCCAGCTCAATCAGGTGAAAAGGCAGTTGCAGCAACGAATCCCGCCAGCACAGCTCGGCCTCGGTGAAGATTGCACTGCTGCGCAGTGTCATCGACTGCTCAATCGTCTCTACAAACCGTGGTGCATGTTGCGCGCTGCACGCAGGTTTCGCCGCCACAATGCATCAGGTACTTCCAAAGTCTCTACGGGGTTTTCGGCAATGCACTACCACATCTCCGGAAAGGAGTTCCAGCAGCCGGAGGTTGCCAGCATCTATTCTCGCCAGGAATTCGAAAGTTTGTTTGCCTTCCGCCACATGCTTGACCCGACACAGATGCTGGAGGTTCGCCAGGTACAGCTTGGCTTTGGCTTCGACACCTGGGAAGTGCTTGACCAGTGCGCGAATGGCTTTCGCCTGCTACGCTCGGTCGTCGGCAAGAAAGTCGAGCCGGGGCAGCTGCTGTCCATCTGCCCGCATGACGGCAACTCGCATCTGCTGGCACAGGTGGCGTGGCTGATGCAGGAAGAAGGGGGCAGTCTGATTGCTGGTATCGCCGCTCTGCCTGGCAAACCACAGGCGGTAGCTGCTCGAGGACTGACCTACGAGCCAGGGCGTCAAGATCCCTATCACCGGGCGTTCCTGCTGCCGGCAGTTCCGGCCATCGGCTCGGAGCAGACACTGATTCTCCCGCCAGGGTGGTATCGACCGGAGCGCCTGCTGGAGGTCTACACGGAAAACCTGATGCAAGTGAGGTTACAACGCCTGGTGGCGGATGGCGCAGACTTTGAGAGGGTGAGTTTTATCGTTGTTTGAGGGTGACCGCCGCCGAGCACTGCGCGGCATGGCAGGCTGCCGAGGTGATCAAAGTGATTTTGCGTTATGATGTGTCGTCAAATCAACGCAGAGGCACCCATGGCCGGCCTGGACGAAACCACGAAGACCCCCACCGAGATCAAACTGCACCAGAAGTCCCGCATCATTGAATTGAGCTTCGAGGGCGGTGAACATTTCGAACTGAGTTACGAATTCCTGCGGGTGTTTACGCCTTCTGCCGAGGCACGCGGTCATGGACCAGGGCAGGAGGTTCTGCAGGTTGGCAAGCGCGACGTCGGTATTGACCGGATCGAGGCGGTTGGCAACTATGCCATCAGACCGGTATTTTCGGACGGCCACGACAGCGGGCTGTACTCATGGGATCTGCTCTACCATCTGGGCGTCAATCGCGACCAGCTATGGCAGGCGTATCTGAAGCGCCTGCAGCAGGAAAACGGCAGCCGTGACCCCAGGGAAATCCCTGCGCTCGCTATCAAGACCCACGGCGCTTGCGGCAAGCATTGATCCAACCCGATTCATCCTCTCCATATCATGATGAACGAGCGAAATACGACCCACTTTGGCTATCAGGAAGTCGCTGAAGAGGAAAAGGCACGTCATGTTGCCGGGGTCTTCGACTCTGTCGCAGAGCGTTACGACCTGATGAATGATCTGATGTCGGGCGGCCTCCACCGCTTCTGGAAAGCGTTTGCGATCGCCAAGAGTGGCGTTCGCGAAGGCTGGCGTGTGCTCGATGTGGCTGGCGGTACCGGCGACCTGGCACTGGCTTTCGCCAGGAAGCTCGGCGGCCGAGGACAGATCTGGCTCACGGACATCAACAACGCCATGCTGGCTCGCGGTCGAGATCGACTCTGCGACCAGGGATTGATCGTCCCGGTTGTACAGTGCGATGCCGAGAGGCTGCCATTTCCCGATGATTATTTCGATTGTGTGTCGGTTGCCTTTGGCCTGCGCAACATGACGCACAAGCCTCAGGCGCTGGCCGAAATGCGACGCGTACTCAGGCCGGGAGGGCGCTTGCTGGTGCTCGAGTTTTCGCAGATATGGAAACCTCTGGCAGCCGCGTACGATTTTTATTCGTTCCATGTGATCCCGCGTCTAGGGCAGATGATTACCCACGACGAGGCGAGCTACCGCTACCTGGCAGAGTCGATTCGCGTGCATCCGGATCAGGAGGCGCTGAAGTTGTTGATGGAACAAGCCGGACTGGAGCAGGTCGAATATTACAATCTGGCGCTGGGTGTTGTCGCCCTGCACCTTGGTTTCAAGTTTTGAGTGGAGAGATGAACGGATGAAAAATATTCTGTTGGCCCTGGCTGTCGGTGTATTGAGCCTTGGTCTTGCGGCCGGAGATGCTGAAGCGAAGAGACTGGGGGGCGGCCGTTCGACCGGGATGCAGCGCGATACCGTGACCCAGCGGCAGGCAACGCCGCCTCAGAATGCAGCGCCGGCAGCACCTGCTGCCGCGACTGCACCAGCAGCAGCACCCAAGCGTAACTGGATGGGTCCATTGGCGGGTCTGGCAGCCGGCCTCGGCATTGCCGCACTCTTATCTCACTTCGGTATGGGTGAGGGCATGGCCAATTTCCTGATGATCGCCTTATTGTTGCTGGGGGCGGTTCTCGTCTTCAAATTGCTGTTTCGTCGCAAGGGGACGCTCCCGGATTCTCAACCACTACAGTATGCCGGGGCAGGTGCAGGCATGCCGCCCACGCTACCGAGCCACTCTCAGCAAGGCTTTCCGGCTGTGGGCATGCCTCCGGTCAGCTCTGTCCCGCCGACGTCGGCCAACATTCCGGCGGGCTTTGACGTGGACGGCTTCCTGCGGGTGGCCAGGCTGAATTTCATTCGCCTGCAGGCTGCCAACGACGCAGGAAATCTCGACGACATACGAGAGTTCGTGACTCCCGAGATGTTTGCAGAAATCAAGTTGCAGTTCGACGAAAGAGGGAAGGCAACGCAGCAGCAAACGGATGTCGTAACGCTCAACGCCGAGCTACTGGAGGTCGTCACCGATGCCAACCGGCACGTCGCCAGCGTGCGCTTCAACGGCATGATCCGCGAAGAAGCGGGTGCGGTAGCTGCACCTTTCGATGAGGTCTGGAACCTTACGAAAGCCCTTGACGGTTCGACGGGCTGGGTTATCGCCGGTATCCAGCAACTGTCCTGATCGAATTATGCTGGCCCGGCCTGCGCTCGCACTCGTCAATCACCTGTTGCGGGGAGAGGCCTGGGCGCGCGATCGACTGATCGGCTTTGCTGGAAAAACCGCTCTCCTGCAATTCGGTAGCGGCACCCTGCTGGTCAGGATCGGCGATGAGGGCTTGCTCGAAGCCGGGGCAGCAGGCACACCGGCGACGGTCAGCATCACTCTCCCCGGTGACGCGCCCGCGCTGGCCTTGACCGACAAGGCCTCTTTGCTCTCTTCAGCGACCATTTCTGGCTCTGCGGATCTGGCAGAGACCCTGGGCTTCGTTTTTCGCAACCTGCGCTGGGATATCGAGCATGATTTGTCGCAAATGCTGGGCGATGTGCTGGCTCGTCGCAGCCTCCAGTTTGCGAAGCATTTGGGACAATGGCAGCTGGTCGCTGCCAGGAGGTTGGCGATCGGTGTGTCCGAGTACCTGACTGAAGAGGACGCAGCCATCGTGCGCCGCAGAGAAATCGAAAAGTTTTCTCTGGAGGTGGACGTGTTGCATGATGACTGTTTGCGCCTGGAAAAAAGGCTGGCGCATGTGGAACTGGGTTAGAACTAGAATACTCTGGCCGCGCTCCAGGTCGTGGACAGAAAAAAAAGCAGCCGTCCGGCTGCTTTTTTTCACGAGTCACAAGTGGGTCACTTAGTGACGTTTGCGTAGTCTCTTGATTGCCTGCAACTGAGCAACCGCTTGCGCCAGCTCCGCTTCGGCGGTAGCCAGCCCAACCTCTGAAGAGCGATTCTTGAGTGCTTCTTCGGCGCGACGCTTGGATTCCATTGCCTTGGCTTCGTCGAGGTCGTGCGCACGGATCGCCGTGTCTGCCAGGACCGTAATCAACGCTGGCTGCACTTCCAACATCCCGCCCGAGACGTAAACCATTTCGTACTCGTCGCGATCCGGAACTTTCAGACGAACGGTCCCCGGCCTGATGCGGGTCAACAGCGGCGTGTGCCGCGGATAGATTCCGAGTTCGCCGGCCTCACCCGGAAAGACCGCGAAGTCCGTTTCGCCGGAAAAGATCAATTCCTCGGCGCTGACGA
The DNA here is from genome assembly GCF_012940005.1 of Candidatus Accumulibacter contiguus. Taxonomy (GTDB): domain Bacteria; phylum Pseudomonadota; class Gammaproteobacteria; order Burkholderiales; family Rhodocyclaceae; genus Accumulibacter; species Accumulibacter contiguus. The sequence continues at coordinate 33,488 of NZ_SPMX01000027.1, forward strand.
CGTCAACATGTACTCTGATTGCCATGGTTTTTCCTTGCTGGGCCGTATCCCAGGCGCGTAGGGCGCCCGGAAACGACATTTGCTCCTGCTAGACTAGAGTGTCTTGGCCTTTTCGAACACTTCCTCGATGCCGCCAACCATGTAGAACGCCTGCTCGGGAATATTGTCGCATTCACCCTCGACGATCATTTTGAAGCCCTTGATCGTTTCCTTGAGTGGAACGTACTTACCCGGCGAGCCGGTAAAGACTTCTGCGACGTTGAACGGCTGCGACAGGAAGCGCTGAATCTTGCGGGCCCGATAAACCGCAAGTTTGTCTTCCGGTGACAACTCGTCCATGCCGAGAATGGCGATGATATCGCGCAGCTCCTTGTATTTCTGGAGAGTCATCTGAACTGCGCGGGCGACGTTGTAGTGTTCTTCGCCGACGACCTGGGGATCGAGCTGCCGCGAAGTGGAATCGAGCGGGTCGACGGCCGGATAGATGCCGAGCGAGGCGATGTCACGCGACAGCACCACGGTCGAATCGAGGTGAAGGAAGGTTGTCGCCGGCGACGGGTCGGTCAGGTCGTCGGCAGGCACGTAGACGGCCTGGATCGAGGTGATCGAGCCCACCTTGGTCGAGGTGATACGCTCCTGCAGACGGCCCATTTCTTCTGCCAAAGTCGGCTGATAGCCCACGGCAGACGGCATCCGGCCGAGCAGCGCCGAAACTTCGGTACCGGCAAGCGTGTAGCGATAGATGTTGTCGACGAAGAACAGGATGTCGCGACCGTCATCACGAAAACGCTCGGCCATGGTCAGGCCGGTCAATGCGACGCGCAGGCGGTTGCCCGGTGGTTCGTTCATCTGACCGAAGACCATCGCGACCTTGTCGAGAACGTTGGAGTCCTTCATCTCGTGGTAGAAGTCGTTGCCCTCACGAGTCCGCTCTCCGACGCCGGCAAACACCGAAAGTCCCGAGTGCTGTTTGGCGATGTTGTTGATCAGCTCCATCATGTTCACTGTCTTGCCAACACCGGCACCACCGAACAGACCGACTTTACCGCCCTTGGCGAAAGGACAGACGAGGTCGATCACCTTGATCCCGGTTTCCAGCAGATCCACCGATGGCGACAGCTCGTCGAATTTCGGCGCGAGCTGGTGAATCTCACGCCGCTCCTCGGTGGCAATCGGTCCGGCCTCATCGATCGGCCTGCCGAGAACGTTCATGATGCGGCCAATCGTCGCATTGCCGACGGGTACCGAAATTCCCGCACCTGTGTCGTTGACTTTCATGCCACGCCGCAGTCCGTCGGAAGATCCCATGGCGATGGTGCGCACGACGCCGTCCCCCAGCTGCTGCTGAACCTCGAACATCAGGTCGGCCTCGCACATCTCCGATTCTTCGGCCTTGTCGAGCTGGAGTGCGTTGTAAATGTGAGGCATGGCGTCACGCGGGAACTGGATGTCCACCACGGCGCCGATACACTGAACAATGTTTCCTTGACTCATCGTCGTATCCCTAATCAATAAATCAACTATCGCGTGGTCAGACAGCCGCTGCGCCGCCAACGATTTCCGAAAGCTCTTTGGTGATCGCTGCCTGGCGAGCCTTGTTGTAAACCAGCTTGAGTTCGCCGATCACATTCTTCGCGTTATCCGACGCCGATTTCATGGCGACCATGCGTGCACTCTGCTCGGAAGCCATGTTCTCGGCAACCGACTGGTAAATCATCGCCTCCACATAACGCACCAGCAGGTCATCAATGACCGCCTTGGCGTCCGGCTCATAGAGGTAGTCCCAGCGATTGCTTTCGCCGCCTACGAGATCCCCGGAGAGCGGTAGTAACTGATAGAGAGTCGGCTCCTGCTTCATCGTATTGATGAAACGGGTAAAGGCGATGTAGAGAACGTCGATTTCGCCCTTCATGTAGGCGTCAAGCTGAACCTTGACCGGACCGATCAGCTTCTCCAGGTGCGGCGTATCCCCCAATCCGGTGAGCTGTGAGACGATGTTCGCGCCCGCGCGCTGCATGAAGCCCAGGCCCTTGTTTCCAATTGTGGTCACCCGAAGCTTCTTGCCTTCGGCGTCCCACTCCTTCATCTTCGTCAGGGCAAGACGCAGAACGTTGGTGTTCAGGCCACCGCAGAGCCCCTTGTCTGAGGTGACCGTGATCAGTCCTATAGTCTTTACCTGCTCGCGTACGGTCAGAAAAGGATGGCGATAATCCGTCAAGGCATGCGAGAGGTTACCGGCCACCAGGCGAATCTTCTCACCGTAGGGACGGGCAGCTCGCATCCTGTCCTGCGCCTTGCGCATCTTCGATGCGGCCACCATTTCCATGGCCTTGGTGATCTTGCGCGTACTCTCTACGCTCTTGATCTTGTTTCGGATTTCCTTGCCGCTAGGCATGGCAATCTCCTCGATCGATCAGGCCAGCGTGGCCTTGAATTCCTCAATCGCCTTGGTGAGCTTCTGCTCAGTATCAGCGTCAAGATCCTTGGTAGTTTCGATCCTGGTGACGAGGTCGGCGTACTTCTGTTTGATGAAGCCGTGCATCTGCTTCTCGGTAGCAAGCGCCTTCTTCACTTCAACATCGTCGAAAAGACCCTTGTTCACCGCTTGCAGGGTAATCGCCATCTCGGAAATGGACAAGGGCGAATACTGCGGCTGTTTCATCAGTTCGGTGACCAAACGGCCACGGTCCAGCTGCTTGCGGGTCGCTTCGTCGAGATCCGAGGCAAACTGCGCAAAGGCTGCCAGTTCACGATACTGGGCAAGCGCCAGACGGACACCACCGCCAAGTTTTTTGATGACCTTGGTCTGGGCCGCACCACCGACGCGCGAAACCGAGATACCGGCATCGATGGCCGGCCGGACGCCGGCATTGAAGAGATCGGTGTCCAGGAAGATCTGGCCGTCGGTAATCGAGATGACGTTGGTCGGAACGAAGGCAGAGACGTCACCCGCCTGTGTCTCGATGACCGGCAAGGCCGTCAGCGATCCGGTCTTGCCCTTCACTTCACCATTGGTAAACTTCTCAACCCATTCTTCGGAAACACGGGCTGCGCGCTCAAGCAGACGGGAGTGCAGGTAGAACACGTCGCCGGGGTAGGCTTCACGTCCTGGTGGGCGGCGCAGAAGCAGGGAAACCTGACGGTAAGCCCACGCCTGCTTGGTCAAATCGTCATAGATGATGAGCGCGTCCTGTCCGCGGTCACGGAAGTACTCGCCCATGGTGCAACCAGAGTAGGGAGCGATGTACTGCAAGGCAGCAGATTCGGAAGCAGTAGCGGCAACGATGATGGTATATTCCATCGCGCCGTTTTCTTCGAGCTTGCGTACGACGTTGGCCACCGTTGAAGCTTTTTGACCGATCGCGACGTAGATGCAGATCAGGTTCTGGCCTTTCTGGTTGATGATCGTGTCTACGGCCACCGCGGTCTTGCCGGTCTGCCGGTCGCCAATGATCAACTCGCGCTGACCGCGCCCGATTGGCACCATTGCATCGATCGATTTGAGCCCCGTCTGGACTGGCTGTGAAACCGACTTGCGCCAGATGACCCCAGGTGCGACTTTTTCGATCTTGTCGGTCAGCTTGTTGTTTACGGGACCTTTGCCGTCGATCGGCTGGCCCAGTGAATTCACCACCCGGCCGAGAAGCTCCGGACCCACCGGAACCTCGAGAATGCGACCGGTGGTCTGGACGGTATCGCCTTCGCTGATTTGCTCGTATTCACCGAGAACCACCGCGCCAACCGAGTCGCGGTCAAGGTTCAGGGCCATGCCGAAAGTATTGCCCGGAAACTCGAGCATTTCTCCCTGCATGACGTCGGTCAGGCCGTAAACACGGCAGATACCATCGGTCACCGAAACGACGGTGCCCTGGGTGCGCAGATCGGCGCTGATTGCAAGATTTTCGATCTTGCTCTTGATCAGTTCGCTGATTTCGGAAGGATTCAACTGCATGGAAATTCTCCTAGTTCTTGAGCGCCAACCGCAGGCTCTCCAATTTTCCGCGTACGGAGGTATCGAGAACCTGGTCGCCAACCACAATCTTGACGCCGCCGATCAGCGATTGATCGACGACCACTTCGGCAGTCAGCCGGGTCTTGAAGCGCGCTTCCAGGTCCTCGATCAGCGCCTTGCGCTGCGCATCGTCAACAGGAAAGGCGCTGTAGATCGTGGCTTCCCTGACGCCTTCCTGGGCAGCTTTCAGCTCCTCGAAGAGACCGGCGATTTCCGGCAAGGCGGCAAGCCGCTCATTGCTGGCGAGGACCTCGATCAGATTGGCCTCGCCGCCTTCCAGCGCCTTGCCAACCAGCGACTTGAAGAGCGCACTCTTCTGCGTGGCGGACAGCTCGGGGTTGCCGATGCAGGAACGCATCTGCTCGTCCGTGGCGATGGCAGAAAGTAGCGACAAGCGCTCGGACCAGGCCGCAAGCGCCTTGTTTTCCAGTGCGATGCGAAAAACCGCTTCAGCGTAAGGGCGCGCGATGGTAACGAGTTCAGCCATGATGTTAGAGTTCCTGCTTGAGCGCGACCAGCATTTCGGCATGCGCCCTGGCATCGACCTCGCGCTTCAGGATGCGCTCGGCACCGGCGACGGCAAGGTCGGCGACACGGCCACGCAGCTCGGCCCTGGCTTGCTCCACTTGCTGGGCAATCTCGGCCCTGCCCGACGCGACCACCTTGTCGGCTTCCACCTTGGCCACCAGCTTCGCCTCTTCGACCATCTGTGCGCCGCGCTTTTCGGCAGCAGCAATGATTTCGGCAGCCTTTGCCTTGGCGTCGCGCAGGGCATCTGCGGAACGTTTGCCGGCAAGCTCCAGTTCATGCTTCCCGCGCTCGCCAGCGGCAAGCCCGTCAGCGATCAGTTTTTGGCGATCAGCCATGGCCTTGGCCAGCGGTGGCCAGACGTATTTCATGGTGATCCAGATGAAGACGCCAAACCAGATCGCTTCGCCAATCAACGTTGCGTTGATATTCACGCTAACCTCCTGTTAAGAGTTAGTCCGAAAAGCGATCAGCCCTTGACAATGGCAATGAAGGGATTCGCAAAAAGCATGAACAGCGCGATACCGACACCGATCATGGTGACCGCGTCGAGAAGACCAGCAACGATGAACATCTTTACCTGGAGAGTCGGAATCATTTCTGGCTGGCGAGCGGCGCCCTCGAGGAAACGGCCACCGAGCAAACCAAAACCGATAGCGGTACCGAGAGCACCCGCACCGATCAGGATGGCGACGGCGATGGCGGTATTACCAAGCAACATAGACAGAGCGGCTTCCATTACTTTCTCCTAGTAAAACATGCTAAATGGGTTAAACGAAGACAACGTGAATCAAACCTGCAACAAAGAAGGGCTGTCGGCCACTAGCCGTGGGACTCACTGGCCATCGACATGTACACGATGGTCAGCATCATGAACACGAAGGCCTGCAAGGTGATGATCAGGATATGGAACAGCGCCCAGGGCAGAGCCAGTGGCAACTGCCACAAGCCCAGCAAGGCAATCAGGATGAACACCATCTCGCCAGCGTACATGTTGCCGAACAGACGCAGCGCGAGAGAGATCGGTTTGGCGACATCTTCAATCACACGGAAGAGAAGATTCAGTGGTGCCAGCTTCGCGCCAAACGGTACGGTGAACACTTCATGCAGGAAGCCACCGACACCCTTCACCTTGACACCCATGATCAGCATCATCGCGAACACCGTCAGCGACATGCCGAAGGTCAGGTTCGGATCGGTGGTCGGTACCGCTTTGAAATAATGTACGCCGCCCATGCCGAGGATCAAGGGGATGAAATCCACCGGGATCAGATCCATCGCGTTCATCAGAAAAACCCAGACAAAGATGGTGACCGCGAGCGGCGTAATCAGCGCACTCTTGCCGTGGTAGGTGTCCTTGACCTGTTGATCGATAAAGGAGACCAGCATTTCGACGAAGGTCTGCATCTTGCCCGGCTCTTTGATGGCAGCCTTGCTGGCAAGCCTGGCCATACCGATGAAAGCGAACAGGCCCAGGAGGCCGGATACGATCAGGGAGTCCAGGTGAAAAGTCCAGAATCCGTGACCGACGGTCAGGTTGGTCAGGTGGTGGACAATGTATCCACTCGTCGTCAATGCCTCGCCCGAAGCCATATTTTTCCCCTGTTCGACTATTGCTGCCTGAGCAGCGCCATCCAATAAACGACAACCGTTGCAGCATAGGCCAGGAAGAGCGGCAAGGCTGCGAGTTGTTCGTAGCTCTTGAAGACCACGGTAAACAGCAAAAGGGTTACGGCAAACTTGTAACCTTCACCTGCCACCTGGGCCTGAAACGCTCTTTTCGCATCCACCTGCCCCGATAGCCGCAACGCCCGCCATACATAAGCAAAAGCACTTGCCATTGCGATTCCGCCACCGAGTCCAGCAGAAACCGCCGCATCAACTCCCAGAGCAAGCCCCGCTAGCAGCCCCGCCGCCAGTGTGACCAGCAACTGGCAGGCCAGAACCCAGCGGACCTGCGGATGCACGGCTAGCCCCTCCAAAACACGAGCAGGATACCAGACTCACATTGAGGAATCAAACCGCAACTGCAAAAAAAGTTTGAATTCCTCGACAGCATCTGCCCTGCAGCCAGGATCGGCGAGTCCTGGACAGGCTTTCATGGTGCGGCGCATCAATGGCGCAGGCGCTGTAAGATGCCTTCGAGTTGATCGAGATCGCCGAACTCGATCAGCACCTTTCCAGCCCCTCGTTTATTCGAACGTATTGCCACCTGCGCACCGAGCAGGTCAGCCAGTTCCTCCTGCAGGCGCAGCACATCGCGATCCGGCCTGTTCGGCGTCGCCTCTTTCGGTGCTTTGAGGGCGAACTGAACCAGGCGTTCGGTTTCGCGTACCGACAAACCCTTCTGTACTACCCGTTGCGCCAACTGGATCTGTTGCGCACCCGCCAGCGGGAGGAGGGCGCGCGCATGCCCCATGTCGATTTCCCCGCGCATCAGGAGTTCCTGTGCTGGTGCTGCCAACTGCAGCAAACGCAGCAGATTCGATGCCGCCGGTCGTGATCGTCCAACGGCATCGGCTGCCTGCTGGTGAGTCATCGAGAACTCATCGATCAATCGCTGCAGGCCAAGCGCTTCCTCGAGCGGGTTGAGATCTTCGCGCTGAATATTCTCGATCAACGCCATGGCCAGCGCGGCTTCGTCCGGAATGTCCCGGATCAGGGTGGACACCTCGGTCAGTCCGGCCATCTGCGCCGCTCGCCAGCGCCTTTCGCCGGCAATGATCTCGTAGCGATCGTCGCTGACTGGCCGTACGAGAATCGGCTGCATCAGTCCCTGCACCCGGATCGAGGCCGCCAGTTCTTCGAGCGAAGCGCTGTCCATGCGCGTACGCGGCTGATACTTGCCCGGCTGGAGATGACCGACCGGCAGCGTTCTTTGCTGTTCCCTGCTCTGAACGTCGTTATCCGCCAACAGGGCGTCGAGGCCACGCCCCAGACCTTTCAGTTTCATGGCCCCACTCCAGCCCCTGCAAGCGCCGCGGTCACAGCACCTACGCTGCCGGCTTGCCGATCGAGAATCTCCCGCGCCAGCAAGAGATACGCTTGCGCACCTTTCGATCCGCGGTCGAAAGCAATCACCGGCTTGCCGTAGGACGGTGCCTCGGCCAGACGTACATTGCGTGGAATGATCGTCCGATAGACCTTCGGACCGAAGTGTCCTTCCAGTTCGCGGGAGACCTGCAGGGTCAGCGTCGATCGCGGGTCGTACATGGTCCGTAGCAGACCCTCGATCTCGAGCACCGGATTCAGTTTGGCACGCACCTTCTTCAGTGTCGCAACCAGGTCTGTCAGGCCTTCCAGAGCGTAGTACTCGCACTGCATCGGAATCATCACGGTATCGGCAGCGACCAGCCCGTTGACCGTCAGCAGATTCAACGCCGGCGGGCAATCCATGATAATGAAGTCAAAGTCGCCACGGATGTCGGCGAGCGCGTCGCGCAACCGATATTCGCGCTGTCCGAGATCGATCAGATCGATCTCGGCACCCGCCAGTTCGCGATTCGCAGGCATCAGGTCGAAGCCGAATGCGGTTCGCAGGCAGGCGCTTCGCATCGTCGATCGGCCAATCAGAATCTGGTAGACCGTCGACAGCGCTTCGCTCTTGACGACGCCGCAGCCGGTCGTGGCGTTGCCCTGCGGATCCAGGTCGATCAGCAACACGCGCTGGCCGACCTCGGCGAGACAGGCCGCGAGATTGACGGCCGTCGTCGTTTTGCCGACGCCACCTTTTTGATTGGTTACCGCGAGTATTCTTGCCAAATCGACTTTCTCCTCAATGCCGTGCTTGATCGCTGCTCATGACTACCAGATGCCGCTCACCGGTGACGCCCGGCACGTTCAGACGATGCACCGCATCCACCACCACATCCACCGACAAATTTGCCATCTCGCCCAGTGGCCGAAGGCCTTTCATGGCCAGCCAATGACCGTCCCTTTGCAATAAGTGACGCGACAGGGTCACCAGCTCGGCGAGATCGGCAAAAGCCCGCGCGCTGATCACCGAGAACCTGGCCGTCGGCCTGTACGCCTCGACACGGCCACAATGTACGGCAACATTCGCCAGACCCAGCTCAATAGCCACCTGTTGCAGGAATGCCGTCTTTTTCGAATTGCTGTCCAGCAGGACTACCCGCAGATCCGGACGAGCGATGGCCAGCGGGATGCCGGGCATGCCGCCACCGCTGCCCACGTCGAGCAGTGTCGTCCCATCGACAAAGGGCAGGATCGCCAGCGAATCGAGCAGGTGATGGCTGACCGTCAGTGAGGGATCTTTCTGGCCGGTCAAACGATAGGTCTTGTTCCACTTGTCGAGCAGGGCTGCGTAGGCGAGCAGCTGGTTCCGTGCGAGGTTCGGAAGATCGATCCCCAGAACAAGCAGGCCCTGTTCAAGCTGCGCCGCCAGCGTCATGAACCCAAGCCGGTGCTACGCTGGCATGGTGCGACGGCTTGCGCACGCTTCAAATGCACCAGCAGGATCGAGATGGCCGCCGGAGTCACGCCCTGAATGCGGGACGCCTGGCCCAGGGTCTGTGGCCGATGCAGAACGAGTTTCTGCTGCACTTCCCTGGACAGGCCGCTGATGCTGCAGAAGTCGAAATCGTCAGGAAAGCGCGTCTCTTCGTTGGCCAGGTTCTTGCTGACTTCATCCTGTTGACGTTCGATATAACCCTGATACTTGGCCTGGATCTCGACCTGCTCGATGACCTGTGGATCGCGCAGGCCAGCGTTGACCGACATTTCTCCCAGGCGCAGCGTCATCAAGGCGAGGTAACTCACGTCCGGTCGGCGCAGCAGCTCATACAGGCTGTATTCGTGCTCCAGAGGCTTGCCGAAGATTCTCGTCGCTTCCTCATCCGCAAGCATTGCCGGCTGTACCCAGGTCGACTTCAAACGTTCCTGTTCGCGGGCAATCGCTTCCCGCTTCTCGCAGAAGGCCGTCCAGCGCTGCTCGCCCACCAGTCCCAATTGGCGGCCCTCCTCGGTCAGACGCAGATCGGCATTATCCTCACGCAAGGACAGGCGATACTCGGCGCGGCTGGTAAACATCCGGTAAGGCTCCGAGACGCCGCGCGTAATCAGATCGTCGGCCAGAACCCCCAGGTAGGCTTGGTCGCGGCGTGGCGTCCAGGGTTCTTTTGCCTGCACCTGCAGGGCAGCGTTGACACCGGCCAGCAAGCCCTGCGCAGCGGCCTCCTCGTAGCCGGTGGTGCCGTTGATCTGACCGGCGAAGAAAAGACCACGCAACGCCTTCGTTTCCAGTGAGCTGCGCAGGCCGCGCGGATCAAAGTAATCGTATTCGATGGCGTAGCCGGGGCGCAGGATATGGCAGTTCTCGAGGCCGCGCATCGAGCGGACGATGGCCAGCTGGACATCGAAAGGCAGGCTGGTTGAAATCCCGTTCGGGTAGATCTCGTGGGTTGTCAGACCTTCCGGCTCAAGAAAGACGTTATGGCTGTCCTTGCCCGCGAAGCGATGAATCTTGTCTTCGATCGACGGGCAATAGCGCGGCCCGACACCTTCGATCACCCCGGTGTACATCGGCGAGCGATCGAGGTTGGCCCGGATGATGGCGTGCGTCTGGGGGTTGGTGCTGGTGATCCAGCACGGCCGCTGTGGTGGATGTTGGGCAGCATCACCAAGAAACGAGAACACCGGCAATGGATCGTCCGAACATTGCTCGGGCAGCTTCGAGAAATCGATGGTCTTGCCGTCCAGCCGAGGCGGCGTGCCGGTCTTGAGACGGCCGACCGGCAACTGCAATTCGCGCAGACGTGCGGCCAGCGAGACCGACGGCGGATCCCCCATGCGGCCGCCGCTATGCTTGGACAAACCCACATGAATCAGGCCGTTGAGGAAGGTGCCGGCAGTCAGAACCACCGCACGCGCAGCAAAGCGCACTCCCAACTGGGTCACGACACCGGCGACATGGTCGCCATCGAGCATCAGGTCGTTACATGCCTGCGCGAAGATCATCAGATTGGGCTGGTTCTCGATGCGACAGCGGATCGCCTGTCGATACAGCACGCGATCTGCCTGCGCACGCGTCGCGCGCACGGCCGGCCCCTTGCTTGCATTGAGAATCCGGAACTGGATGCCTGCTGCATCGATCGCTTCCGCCATCGCCCCGCCCAGGGCATCGATTTCCTTGACCAGATGCCCCTTGCCGATACCGCCAATCGACGGGTTGCAGCTCATTGCGCCGAGTGTCTCCAGGTTGTGCGTCAGCAGCAGCGTCCTGACTCCCATCCGCGCTGCGGCGAGCGCCGCTTCGGTGCCGGCATGACCGCCACCGACCACAATGACGTCGAAACGGTCAGGAAATAGCATGGGCAGTCGGCAATTGTGACAAGGGAGAGGCTCCGGAAAAGACCGGCATTCTACGGCAATTTGCTGAAAGGCCAGGCAAATAGCGTTGGACTATGACTTGAATTACCAGAATCAATTGGAACAATTCTGGCGACTCTACTATGATCCATCCGTCGCTTGTTTTCATTCACCGAACTCGAAGGAGAGCTCAAGATGTCACTGATCAACACCGAAATCAAACCGTTCAAAACCACCGCTTTTCACAACGGCAAGTTTGGTCCCGTATCCGACGCCGACCTGAAGGGCAAATGGTCTGTCGTCGTCTTCTACCCGGCTGACTTCACCTTCGTCTGCCCGACCGAACTGGGCGACCTGGCTGACGAATACGAGTCGTTCAAGAAGATCGGCGTGGAAGTGTACGCGGTATCCACGGATACGCATTTTACACACAAGGCCTGGCACGATGCTTCCGACACCATCAAGAAGATCCGGTATCCGATGCTCGGCGATCCGACCGGCACCATCACCCGCAATTTCGACGTGATGATCGAAGAGGAAGGCCTGGCGCTGCGCGGTACCTTCGTGATCAACCCGGAAGGCGTCATCAAGGTCTGCGAAATCCACGACCTCGGTATCGGTCGTGACGCCAAGGAACTGCTGCGCAAGGTTCAGGCTGCCCAGTACGTCGCCAGCCACCCTGGGGAAGTCTGCCCGGCCAAGTGGACGCCGGGTGACGCAACGCTGGCCCCCTCGCTGGACCTGGTCGGCAAGATTTAAGAGAACCGTGTAACCCACGCTGCAGGCGGCTTTCCCTGCAGCGTGATGGCGGGTCTCAGTGCAAAGGGGCCGCTGCTGCTTGGCGGCCCTTTTTCAATGCAACTCACCAGGAACAAGACCCATGTTAGATGCAAACATCCAGGCTCAACTGCGGGCCTACCTCGAAAAAATCCAGCACCCGATCGAACTGGTCGGCACGCTCGATGGTAGCAACAAGGCACAAGAGATGCTGGCCCTGCTGCAGGACATCGCCGCCTTGTCAGACAAGGTCGGCGTCCGGCAAGATGGCAATTCCGTGCGCAAACCTTCCTTTTCGGTCGGTCGGCTTGGCGAACCGGCGCGTATCAGCTTCGCCGGCATCCCGATGGGACACGAATTCACCTCGCTGATCCTGGCACTGCTGCAAACCGGTGGCCATCCACCCAAAGTCGAAGCCAGTGTGATCGAGGAGATTCGCTCCATCCCTGGGCAGTTCCATTTCGAAACCTTCATTTCGCTGTCCTGCCATAACTGTCCGGATGTCGTGCAGGCGCTCAACCTGATGGCGGTTCAGAACCCCGGCATCAGCCACCAGATGATCGATGGCGCACTGTACCAGGACGAAGTGACCGCGCGCCAGATCATGGGCGTGCCAACCGTCTTCCTGAACGGCGAACCCTTCGGACAGGGCCGCATGACGCTCGAGGAAATCATCGGCAAGATCGATACCGGCGCCTTGCAGCGCGAGGCGGAAAAAGTCTCGGCGCGCGCACCCTTCGACGTACTGATCGTCGGCGGCGGACCGGCCGGCGCCGCTGCAGCAATTTATGCAGCCCGCAAGGGCATTCGTACTGGCGTGGTCAGCGAGCGTTTCGGTGGGCAGGTGCTCGATACCCTGGCAATCGAGAACTTCATCTCGGTGAAGGAGACCGACGGTCCGCGACTCGCAGCCGGGTTCGAGGAACATGTCAGGGAATATGACGTAGACATTATCAATCTGCAGCGCGCCGAGGCGCTGCTGCCGGGAACGGACGGCGGCCTGACCGAGGTCCGTCTGGCCAGCGGCGCCAGGCTCAGGAGCAAGGCGGTGATCATCGCCACCGGGGCACGCTGGCGCGAAATGAATGTTCCCGGCGAGAAGCGGTATCGTGGCCATGGCGTCGCCTACTGCCCGCACTGCGACGGGCCGCTTTTCAAGGGCAAGCGGGTAGCCGTGATCGGTGGCGGCAACTCCGGCGTCGAAGCGGCGATCGACCTGGCCGGCGTTGTCGGTCAGGTCACCCTCCTCGAATTCGAAGGCATCCTGCGTGCCGATGCCATCTTGCAGAAGAAACTCTTCAGTCTGCCCAACGTGAAGGTGATCACCCAGGCCCTGAGCACCGAAGTCACCGGCGATGGCCAGAAGGTCAACGGCCTCTTGTACACCGATCGTGCCAGCGGGGTGTCGCTGCGCATCGACCTCGAAGGAGTGTTTGTTCAGATCGGCCTGCTCCCCAACAGCGAGTGGCTCAAAGGCACCATCGCCCTCTCGCCGCGCGGCGAGATCGAGATCGATGCGCGTTGCGAGACCTCGCTGCCGGGCGTCTTCGCTGCGGGCGACGTCACCACGGTTCCCTACAAGCAGATCGTCATCGCCATGGGTGAAGGCTCGAAAGCCGCACTCAGCGCCTTCGACCACCTGATCCGCAACTCGGTCTCCTGAAGGCTCTGCCGCCAGCGCCTGCGGGCGCTGGCGCTCGGCTCCGGCAGCAGTGATTCCACTGACGGCTTGATCGCCAGACCGCAGTCAGGTAAGGTTCAAGCCATGAAGAACCCCGAGACGACGGCGGATCTGCTGCACACGCTCGGCAAGGAAATGTCGAGCAAGCGGGCCCTGCTGATTGATCGCTACCCGAACGCCCGCACTTCGCTGCGCATGATGCTTTCGGCGATGGGTGTTGGCGCCATAGACAACGCCGGCACTTCAGCCGACGTCTTCCGGCAACTCAGGGCGCACCGTTTTGACATCATCCTCTCCGACTACCTGCTCGAAGACGGACGCGACAGCCAGCAACTGCTCGAAGAGCTGCGCGAACAACACCTGCTGCCGCGGTCTACCGTATTCTTCGTGATCACCAGTGAGCGTGCCTATCACAACGTCGTCTCGGTGGCCGAGCTGGCGCCTGATGACTATCTGATCAAGCCCTTTACGGCCCATGAATTGAACGCACGTCTGGCGCGCGCACTCTACAGGAAACGCTTCTTCGCGCAATTCTACGAACAACTCGACAACGGTGCCTACGTTGATGCGCTGGCGACTTGTGAACGTCTGATCAGACAGGACAGCGGCTTTCGTTTTGACGCCTTGCGTCTCAAGGGGGGAGACGCTCAATGCGCTGGGCCGGCATGCGGAAGCGCAACGCGTCTTCCAGCAGGTACTGGCACAGCGGGTCGTGCCCTGGGCACGGATGGGCCTGGCGATTGCGCTGCGTGGACAGCAACAAATGTCCGAAGCCGAAGCATTCGGGCAATCGCTGATCGACGACTTCCCGGAATTCATCGCTGCCTACGATTTTCTCGCCGAGGTGCGTGAAGAAGTGGGCAAGCTCACGGAAGCCCAGGAAGTGTTGCAACGCGCAGCAATGATCTCGCCCAACAACTCGACACGACAACGCATGGTTGGCGACGTGGCGGCACGTAACCAGGATCTCCCGACCGCCGAGAAGGCCTACGGCAAGGTGCTGCAGCGTCGCCGCAACTCGTCCCTGCGGGACATCGACGACTACACCAATCTCTCGCGGGTGATGCTCGACCGCGGACATACCGCTGCTGCCCGACTGGTCACCGAAGAACTTCGCCGTGACTGGCGAGGCAACCAGCAAGGCGAATTTGCTGTGCTGGTCATGGAAAGCCTGTGTGCAAACCAGGAAGGTGAACCTGCCAAGGCCAGGCAGGCAGTGGAGAAGGCACTCGTTTTGCACGAGGCCTTGAAGAACGAAGGCCGCAGCGGAACGGTCTCCGAGAAACTGGCGCTCGACCTGGCGCACGCATGCCTCGTCACGGGCGATGAGGAAAACGCGCGCGACATCATCCGCAAGATCGCCGCCGAAAACCATGAAGACCGCACCATGATCGCCCAAGTCCAGAGCATCTACGCCAAAACCGGCAAGGAAGCGGAGGGCCAGGCGCTGCTCGCGCAGGTTGGTCGGGAAATCGTTGAACTCAACAACCGCGGTGTGCTGGCTGCCCGCCGCGGCGATGTCGAAGGCTCGGTGAGATTGTTGATGGAGGCTGCGGAACGGGTACCCAATCTGCAGTTTCTGGTCAATGCGACGAAGGCGATTTTCACTCTGCTCGAACGGAAGGGCTGGGATCCTTCCCTGGCCAGGCGAGGAATTCGTTTCCTGCAACTGGCACAAGCCAGGGACATGCGCAACGCGAGGGTGATTTCGGCGCGCGACTTGTACCATCGCGTCGCGCGCAAATACGGTGTTGCCGTGGTTCCGTTCACCGCTTCCGGGATGTTTCGCAGCAAGGGCGGCTTCTAAGCAACGGCTGTAGGCGACGATCGCGAGGCCAGCAGTTCGTCAAGAAATGCCCTCGCCGGCAACGACAGGAGCTTCGATTTGAGGTGCACTGCCCGCCAGGGCTTACGCAGCGGGAATCCCTGCACGTCGAGAATGCACAGGCCATCGCTCGCCGGATTCGCCGGTAGCGCGTGGCGAGAAAGCACTGCCAGCCCCATACCACTGGCCACCAGTTCGCGGATCGCTTCGTTGCTGCTGACCGCCAGCTTGACGTCCAGTTTTTCCCCGATCAGCAGCAGATGCGCATCGATCGTCCGGCGGGAGCCGGAACCCACTTCGCGGAGAATGAAACGCTCACCAAGCAGCGCGCCGAATTCGATTTGCTGTGCTGCAGCCCAATGGTCCACTGGCGCGATGACCACCAGTTCGTTGTCAAGAAACGGATAGCTGACCACCTCCAGGTCTTCCGGTGGATAAACCATGATGTACAGGTCGTCCTGATTGCCACGCATGCGGGAAACAATGCGTTCACGGTCGGCGATCTCGAGTTCGATGCTGACTTCCGGATAACGACGTGAGAAATCCCCCAGCATGCGCGGCAAAAAATACTTGGCGGTAGGAACCAGCGCGACGCGCAGGCGGCCGCGCTTCAAACCCTTCAGCTCATCGATCGCCGATTCAAGGCGGGCCCAGACGTCATCGAGTTCCCGTACCGTTTTCAACACCTCCTCACCCGCTGCGGTCAGGACCACCGCGCGGCCTTCCTGCTCGAACAAGGGCAGGCCCAGGATATCGGCGATATGCTTGATCTGCAGCGAGACGGCTGGCTGAGTCAGATGTAGAGAATCGGCTGCTTTCGAAAAACTGCGATGGCGTGCTACAGCGGCGAAGATATCGAGCTGATGAAAAGTGATTCGGCGACGCGGCATTTATAAACCATAGTAAATGGAAAATCACATTTTATCTCATTGGACATGATGCTGCGGTGCAGGCACAGTGCACTCGACCGGAAAGAGCTACGAACCCTACCGGACTAACGGTCATGACTTTTCCAGACACCCCCGATCATGAAAGTCATGACCGTTTCCCTCTCCCCCGCGAGGGGGAGGGGAGATTCGTGAGTCGCTGACGCGACTTTCACATTAACCAATCAAGGAGAAAAGCATGCGCAATTACACCACCGACAGCGCCGAAGCCACGGCTCGCCTGATATCTCTCGCACTGCTCGCCGATGGTGGGCTGGACAATAGCGAACTGGACTCACTCGAAAAACACTCGATTCTTGATCAGCTCGGCATCACCCCGGATACCTTCGATCGGGTGATGCACGAATTCTGCAACGACGTACTGCAATCGGCGCGTTCCCCCAACATCGGGCAGATCGAGATTGATCCTGAGGTGATCACTCACCTTCTCGGCGACATTCGCTCACCGGCACTGCAAAAAAAAGGTGCTGCGCGCGATGCTCGATATCGTCAATGCCGACTGGTGCATCAGCGGTGCCGAAGCGGTCCTCGTATCTCAGGCCATGAGCCGCTGGGGACTTGAACTCCACCAGCTGCCACCTTCCGGAAAAGCAGCAGACATCCGCCTGCCCTTTCAGATCGAAAGCCAGGAGAGCCCTCCTAGCGAAGGATCGGATAGCCCATTGCACATCCAGCGTCTGGTGCTATTGCTCAACGCGGCTCCAAATGCCGGCCTCCCAGGCCAAGGTAGCTTTCAATGACCCTCGGATCGGTGGCCAGTTCGCGGCTGGGTCCTTCCAGACAAAGCTCTCCGGTTTCGAGGACATAGCCGTAATCGGCAAGCTGTAGCGCTGCACGAGCGTTTTGTTCGACGAGCAGGATGGCCACCCCGGTTTTCTTCAATTGCGCAACGGTACGGAAAATTTCCCTGATGATCAGCGGCGCCAGTCCCAGGCTGGGTTCGTCGAGCAGTAACAGTCTTGGCTTGGCCATCAGCGCGCGACCCATGGCCAGCATCTGGCGTTCGCCGCCGGAAAGGGTTCCGGCCATCTGCGCTCGTCGCTCCATCAGGCGCGGGAAGATGTCGAACACCTGATCCATGGTCTCCAGTTCATCGCGGTGTCCGGCACGATAGCGGTCGAATGCCCCCAGCAGGAGGTTGTCTGCGACACTCATTTCGGCAAAAAGCTCGCGTTTCTCGGGTACCAGGGTCATCCCCTGCCGTACCAGCTGCTCTACCCTGCGCCCTGCGCCCTGCGACTCACCGAGATAGATGATTTCGCCGCGCGCCGGCAACAGGCCAATCAGCGCCGATAGCAAGGTAGTTTTGCCGGCACCGTTGGGGCCAATGACGGTGACAATCTCGCCCCGGTGCACCTGCAGCGCCAGACCATGCAACGCTTCCACCTTGCCGTAGCTGACCGACAGACCTCGCACCTCGAGTACGAGGTTTCTTTCACTCTCTTCCGGCAGTGCGTTCACTCGACCCCCCCAAGGTAGGCTTCAATCACCGCCGGATTGCGCTGCACCTCTTCGGGCAGGCCGCTAGCCAGCTTCTGGCCGAACTCCATGACCAACACTCGATCGGCCAGACCCATCACGAA
The DNA here is from genome assembly GCF_012940005.1 of Candidatus Accumulibacter contiguus. Classification (GTDB taxonomy): domain Bacteria; phylum Pseudomonadota; class Gammaproteobacteria; order Burkholderiales; family Rhodocyclaceae; genus Accumulibacter; species Accumulibacter contiguus. Next base: position 51,168 of record NZ_SPMX01000027.1, read on the forward strand.
ATCCATGTCATGCTCGACTAGCAGGATGCCGATACCTTCAGCTCGCAAGCGCCGCAGCAGACCGGCGAGCGACTGCTTTTCCAGGTAGCGCAGGCCAGCAGCCGGCTCGTCGAGGAGCAACAGACAGGGATCGGCAGCCAATGCACGGGCAATCTCGACGATGCGCTGCTTGCCAAGCGGCAGGCTGCCGGCAGCTTCGTACATCTGCTCGGCCAAGCCACAGCGCTCGATCTGCAAGGCAGCTTCGTGCAGCAGTCGCGCCTCCTCTGCACGTTCGCTGCGACAGGCAGCGGCGACAAAGCTCTTGCGGCCGCGCAAGTGGGCGCCGATGGCGACATTCTCGATGACGCTCATTGCCGGCAGCAAACGCACATGCTGAAAGGTCCGGCTCATGCCACGGCGTGCAATTTCGCGCGCCGGCAAGTACTCGACGCGTTCGCCGCGAAAGCTGACGCTCCCGGAAGTCAGCGGGTCAACGCCGGAAATGCCATTGAACAGGGTGCTCTTGCCGGCACCGTTCGGCCCGATCAAGGCCATCACCTCACCGGCCCTGACCTTGAAACTCACCCGGTCATTGGCCACCAGGCCACCAAAGTGCTTGCTGGCATCCTGGACCTCCAGCAGCACTGAACCCACCTCGGGCTGTACCCGCCGCGCCAGCGGCGCCGCGCCTTCGGCCTGCATGCGCAACAACACCTGCTGTGGAAAAAAAACGCTGCAGCATCGGCCACAGGCCGTCACGTGCGCGATGCAGAACGAAGATCATCAGCAGACCGAAAACGATGATCTCGAAGTTGCCGCTTTGCCCGAGTAATCTCGGCAACCAATCCTGCAACCATTGTTTGAGCACGGTAATCAAGCCGGCGCCGAGGATCGCTCCCCAGACGTGCGAGACACCGCCGACCACTGCCATGAACAGGTACTCGATGCCTTGCGTCAGCGAGAACGGCGTCGGATTGACGAAGCGCTGCAGGTGCGCATAAAGCCAACCCGAGACGCTGGCGTAGAGTGCGGCCACCGTGAACACCACGATCTTCGAGCGCGGCGTGTTGACCCCCATCGCTTCGGCCATCACCGAGCCACCCTTGAGCGCACGGATGGCGCGGCCCTCACGCGAATCGAGCAGATTGCGTGTGGCGAGAACGAGAACCAGCAGCACCGTCCAGATCAGATAGAAGAACTCGCGCCCCGATTTGAGTTCCAGATCAAGCAGCCGCAACGGGGGAATGCCACTGATTCCGGTGTGCCCGCCGAGCGCATCGAGATTGCCAAACAGATAGTAAAGGCTCATTCCCCAGGCAATCGTGCCCAGCGGCAGAAAGTGGCCGGAAAGCCGCAGAGTGACCAGACCAAGCGAGAGAGCCACCACCGCCGTGACCAGCAGGCCGGCAGGCAGCGTCAGCCAGGGTGAAACGCCGTGTACGGTCGTCAGGTAGGCCGAAGTGTAGGCGCCCAGGCCGACGAAAGCAGCCTGTCCGAAGGACGTCAGGCCACCGACGCCGGTGAGCATCACCAGACCCAGGGCAACGATGGCGTAGAGACCGATGTAGTTGAGCAGCGTGACGTAGAACTCGGGCAGCAGCAATGGCGCGATCGCCAGCGCGGCGATGAAGAGCAGCAGCAGGAGCGTCGAATGCAAACTGCGTTTCATCCCTCCTCCACGTGCCGCGTCGTCAGCGAACGCCAGAGCAGGACCGGAATGATCAGGGTAAATACGATCACTTCCTTGAAGGCGCTGGCATGGAAAGACGAATACGATTCGAGGAGTCCGACCAGAATGGCACCGGCAGCAGCCACCGGATAACTGGCGAGACCGCCAATGATCGCGCCGACAAACCCTTTCAGACCAATCAGGAAACCAGAGTCATAGTAGATCGTGGTCAACGGCGAAATCAGTATTCCCGAAAAGGCGCCAATCGCTGCTGCCAGGGTAAACGACAGCATGCCGGCGAGGTTCCCCGAAATACCCATCAGACGGGCACCAGTGCGATTCATCGCGGTCGCGCGCAGGGCCTTGCCGTAGATTGTGCGTTCAAAAAAGAAATACAGCGCGACAATCAGCAGCACGCTGGCGACCATCACCAGTATCGTCTGCCCCTGCAACAGTGCATCGCCGATTTCGAAGGTCACGTCGGTGAAAGGCGGCGTCCGCGAACCCTCGGCACCGAAGAAAAGCAGACCGATACCGATCAAAGTGACATGCATTGCCACGGAAACGATCAGCAGCACCAGCACCGACGCTTCTGCGACTGGCTGGTAGGCGAGACGGTAGATCATCGGCCCCAGTGGAACTACCAGCATCAACGCCAGCAGCACCTGCACCGGCAACGGCAGACTGGCCGGCGAAATGGCGAATAGCGTGCCGGCGAGCAGCAGCGGTGCGCCGCAATTGACCATCAGGAGCAGGGGAATCTCGCGAAAGCGCCGTTCGCGCAGCGCCAGGGAGCTCTCGATCACAGCAATCAGCGTGCCCATTGCCAGTAACAGCCAGACCGTCCCTGGCAGCTTGCCTGCCTGCAGGCTGGCGAGAGTCAGGGCGCCGAAGGCGACAAACTCGCCTTGCGGGATGAAAATCACGCGTGTGACCGCAAAAACCAGTACCAGCGCCAACGCCAGCAGGGCATAGATGGCGCCATTGGTGATGCCATCCTGGCCCAGCAGCAATGCAATCTGCAAGTCCATCAAGACGATTCCAGTCGATACCCAGGGTCGGCCGCGGCGCTACCCGAATGCGGGGCGACGCTGAGTGACTGCCATGCACCAGCGCGCGGTGCGCCGGCAATCCTATTGCACGAGTTTCCAGTTGCCGCCTTCGATCTTGACCATCACACGCGCGCGTTGGTCAAAACCGAGATGATCCTGTGGACTCATATTGAATACCCCATGCGCAGCGGTCAGGTTCCGGGTTTTTTCAAGCGCGTCGCGCAGCGCCTTGCGGAACTCTGGCGTCCCCGGCTGCGCCTTCTTCAGTGCTTCGGGAATGGCATTGCCCAGCAGCTTACCGGCGTCCCAGGCATGCGCCCCGAAGGTCGACACGCTGCCCCTGCCATGCGCTTCCTCGTATTTGTTGACGTATTCGAGCGCTGCCTTCTTGATCGGGTTGCTGTCGGGCAACTGCGCGGCCACCAGCACCGGACCAGCCGGCAGGAAAGTACCTTCACAGTCCTTGCCGCACACCCGCAGGAAGTCGGTGTTGGCCACTCCGTGCGTCTGATACATGATTCCCTTGTAGCCTTTTTCCTTGAGCGACTTTTGTGGCAAAGCCGCCGGCGTGCCGGCGCCGCCGATCAGCACCGCATCCGGCCTGGCTGCGAGCACCTTCAGAACCTGACCGGTCACCGAGGTGTCGGAGCGATTGAAGCGTTCGTTGGCGACGATCTGGATCTTGCGCGCCTCGGCAATCTTCGAGAACTCGTTCCACCAGCCTTCGCCATAGGCGTCGGCAAAGCCAATGTAAGCGACCGTCCGGACGTTGTTGTTGAGCATGTGTTCGACGATGGCCGTCGCCATCTGCGCGTCATTCTGTGGCGTCTTGAACACCCAGTAACGTTTGCCGTCCATCGGCTCGATGATGCGTGCCGAAGCGGCCATGGCGATCATTGGCGTCTCGGCTTCTGCGGCCACGTCGATCATCGCCAGCGAGTTGGGAGTAATCGTCGAACCGATGAGGACGTCGACCTTGTTTTCGGCCAGCAGCTTGCGGGTGTTCTTGACCGCAGTGGTGGTATCGGAAGCATCGTCGAGGATGAGGTAGTTGACCTTCTGGCCGGCGATGCTTGTGGGCAACAAGGCCACGGTGTTCTTCTCGGGAATCCCCAGCGATGCTGCCGGCCCGGTTGCGGAAAGCGTCACGCCGACGTTGACCTCGGCATGGACACAGGTAACAAATGCCGCTCCCAGAAGAGCGACAAGCCTGGCAATTGATGTTTTATTTCTCATGGTCCTAGCACGATTGTTCGGTGTGATGACGCCGCCTACCGACTTGCAGCGAACGACCATTGTGCCGCCGCAGGAATTATGAGACAAGTCTAAACGAAGGTATCGTGCGCGAACTTGATAATAAAGACGCTGACCACACACAAAAACCCCTTCCTGACGAAGCCACTGCCATGGCGGATCGCAAGATGCGTGCCAAGAAGTGAACCGAGCACGTTGCAGCCGGCCATCAGCAATGCGAGCAAGGGCAGGAAGTGACCGTGCGGAATGAAAAAGCCCAGCGCGGCGATGTTGGTGGCGACATTGACCACTTTCGAGGCGGCCGAAGCATGCAGGAAATCAAATCCGAAAAAGCGGACAAACAGAAAGATCAGGAAACTGCCGGTTCCGGGTCCGAAAAAACCATCGTAAAAGCCGATCGCACCTCCCAGAATCAAGGCATAGGCGAACTCCTGCCGACCTTCGTGCCGGGGCTGATGAATCGCCCCGAAGTCTCGACGACTGAAGGTGTAAGCCGCAGCGCCTACGAGCAACACCAGGATCAGCGGCCGCAGCATCGCCGTTGGTAGCCAGGCGACGACCATCGCACCGGCATAGGAACAGGCAAACGCCGCCAGTGCTGCCGGCAGTGTCGTTCGCCAGGGCATCTCGACACGCCGGGCGTAGCGCCAGGCCGCATTGCTGGTGCCGAAAACGCTCGAAAACTTGTTGGTCCCGAAAAGGGTCGCCGGAATTTCCTGCGGCAGCGCGTTGAACAAGGCCGGAATCTGGATCAGACCACCGCCTCCGACCACTGCATCGATGAAGCCGGCAAACAGGGCAGCCACGGCCAGGCCGGCCAGCAGCGAATCATCCAGCGCCGACATCGCTGCTCAGCGCTGTGCCACGAAGAAAATGCGCTTGAACGGGAAAAGCGTGTGTCCGTCAGGCTGCCGCGGATAGGCACGGCGCAGCCGCTCTCGATAGACCGTCAGAAAGTGCCCGGCGGATACCGTGCCGAGGCACGCCAGGTAAGGCAGCAATGTGGTTCCCTTCATCCACTCGAAAACGGCATCGTCGCCGCTGAGCAGTTGCCAGTACGTGGTCTCCCAGAGTTCCAGGTGTCGACAATGCAGCATCAACAGCCGCCAGTATTCGGCAGCCGAGCAGATGCTCCCCATGCGGACACCGCCGAGCGCCTCGTGCCAGTCGGCCTCGGCGGCCAGTTCGCGCAGGATTCGATGGGACGGTGCAGTGAAGTTGGCCGGCATCTGAACCGCCAGCACGCCACCGGCAGCGAGTTGAACGAGCAACTGCGGCAGCAGACGCGGGTGATTGTCCAGCCAGTGCAGTACTGCGTTCGAGAAGATCAGGTCGGGCGGGGCCTCTGCCTGCCAGTGAGCGATTTCCGCCAAGCGCCAGTCGATCGTCGGCACCCTGGCAGCGGCTTTGGCAAGCATCGCTGAATCGCTGTCGACGCCAATGATCTGCGCGCCCGGCCAACGTTCGGCCAATAACTGCGTGATGTTGCCGGCCCCACAGCCGAGATCGACGATGCGGCTTGCCGACCTGCCGTCCAGCCGGGCCAGGAGATCCAGCGCGGGTCTTTGCCTGGCGTCAGCGAATTTCAGGTATTGCTCGGGGTTCCAGTTCATCTGGCAGTCACCTTGCACCGGCCTGCCGGCAGCGATCAGAAGAGCGATGGATACCAGCGCAATGGCTGGATCAGACAGGGACGATTGTACTTCCCGAAGCTGCTGATGTGATGCTTCCCATTGACGATGGCCTCGAGAATGTCCAGGATCGTGCCTCTGCGTTAACATGCGGCCACAGAGGCACACGACTCCCCCAAAGTTTCATCTATTGTAAGGAACACATTGAGTGATCTGCTGAATGAGAAATGGCCGAAGGTGACGGTGATCATTGTCAACTGGAACGGCGAACGATTCCTTGACCGTTGTCTATCGGCGCTGCTGGCTCAAACGGTGGCACCGCATGAGATCATTGTTGTGGATAACGCGAGTTCCGACGGTTCGCTCGACCTCGTACGCAGATTTCCCTCGGTGCGTTTGCTGGCGCAGGATCGAAACCTCGGCTTTGCGCGCGGGAACAATCTGGCGATCGAAGAGGCCACAGCCGAGTCTGAATGGATCGCTTTGCTCAATCCGGATGCATTCGTCGAGCCGCGCTGGCTGGAAGCATTACTGTCGGCAACGCGCGACTATCCCGCCTTTGAGGTATTCGCCAGCAAGCTGGTCTCTGCCGCTGACCCGGCCGTGCTGGATGGGGCAGGTGATGCCTATCACGTCAGTGGCCTGGTCTGGCGGCGGGGACATGGAGCACCCGTCGCGTCTGTTTCCGAGCAGGTACGGGAGGAATTCTCGCCCTGTGCGGCAGCGGCGCTGTATCAGCGGCGCATATTGGTTGAGGCCGGTGGTTTCGATGAGGACTACTTTTGCTACCTGGAAGATCTGGACCTCGGTTTCCGTTTACGACTGGCCGGATACCGCTGCCTTTATGTGTCCGCATCGGTGGCCCATCATGTTGGCTCGGGAACGACCAGTGGACAGCATAGCGATTTTGCCGTGTATCACGGGCATCGCAATCTGGTGTGGACCTATGTGAAAAACATGCCCTGGCTGTTGTTCTGGGCGTTTCTGCCCTTGCATCTGGCGATGAATCTGGTCACCCTGACGGTGTTCACCTGGCGCGGCCAGGGACTAACGATGCTGCGCGCCAAGCGGGATGCGCTCAAGGGCATTCCGAAAATGTGGTGGAAACGGCGGTCGATTCAATCATCCCGCATTGCAACGGTGCGTGAAATCTGGCGCTTGATGGATAAGAGCATCATTCCGATTAGGCGAATCAATATATGCGATTATCGAAACAAGTGCAGGAGATAATCTGCGAAAGCAGGTCGGCCATGCCCGGCAAGCTTACGGAACAAACCATCTTTCCAATGAACAACGCATCGCTGCCAAAGAGAAGTGCTCCTGGACATAAGCAAGTTCAGCTGCTGATCGAATTCGCCACTCCTCATCGTCGGACAGCAAGCGCATTACATCTCTGGCATAGGCCGAGGGATCTTCGAAAACCCCCAGTGCACTTCCTGCCTCCACCAACCCCTGCGCCCCGATCGGTGTGGTCACCATCGGAATACCGAAGCGCATCGCTTCAACCACCTTGCCTTTCATGCCGGCACCAAACAGGAGAGGGGCAACCGCAACACGAGCATTAAGATAATAGCCAGCAAGTTGCTCGTCAGTAACGAAGCCGGTTACAGCGATATGCTCGCAAGCCAGAGCAGCCACCTCTGGCGTTGGATTCGAACCCACCAGCGTGAGCCGCACATCAGGGAAGCTTTCCCGTACCAGCGGCAAGACTTCGTGCACAAACCAGCGGGCGGCAGTAGCATTCGGCGGATGACCGAATCCTGCCACGAAAAGGATATCTTGGCGATCGGCCAGATTTTCGGCTGCATTATCTGAAAATGAGTCGAACGCATAAACCGGTAGCGTTGCCGATTTATCATCGAGTCCTTCAGTCCTGAGGAATTTGGCCACTTCCTCGGTCTCCAGGTTGGACGGATAATAAATGGCATCCATTTGTCGCCAGTGTTGCTTTTCGATCTTTTCGATGCGCTTCATCTCATTGCGGACGGTATGATTCTCCGGCTCCAGTTTCAATTGCTCCTTCAACCGGAGGTGATGGATATCGTGTCCATAGTAAATGAGTGGTATTTTTGTATGTTTCCTCAAAGCCTGTACGAAATCCGCGGCGACGTCTGGACGCGAGAGCAGAACATAATCAAGATATTTACCATTCTCCTCGATCCAGGCCGCGAAACGCCCCCAGTAACGGGAACCATATTCAACCTCGATGCCCAGGGCTTGCAAGCGCGGGGTATAGACAGGATCCTGCCAATGGTTGTGAGGCCAGAACTTGACATTGAAACCCATGGTGAGCAATTCCTGCATGATCGCCAGCATGGATCGGGAACCGGCATCCCTATCCGGTTGCGGTACATAATGATCAATCACCAGAACGGTTTTTTTGGCACGGGAACGGTCACGTGCCTGAAATAGGTCATGCGCATTTGGGAAATGCTCTCTTTCGAGTACGCTTCGCCATTTCTCCCTGAATTTTTGCTGATTTTGCACCTGATAGGCCTTGATACCTTCACCAGTATCCGTGCCATGCGAAACCCCCTCGTAATGGATGACGACGGAAGCAGGTTGGTAATACACCTTGCTTCCAGTAGAACGAACCGCAAAAGCCAAGTCGGTATCCTCGAAATAAGCTGGTACATAGCGTTCGTCGAATCCACCGAGATTCTTGTACAGTTCCAGTGGAATCATGATTGAGGCGCCGGAACAGTAGTCCGTTTCGCGCAGGTAATTGAATTCGGGTAGCGACGGATCCTGGAACCTGCCGTAATTCCAGGCAGATGCGTCGTTCCAGACTATGCCACCAGCTTCCTGCAGGCGCCCGTCCGGATATACCAGTTTGGAACCTACCAACCCACAGTCGGGGCGGGATGCAAATACGGCAAGCATCGCATCCAGCCAGCCTTCGGTGACCTCGGTATCGCTATTGAGGAGATAGAAATAGCTCCCTTTGGCGAAATCGGCAGCCCGGTTGGCGGAGCGCAAGAATCCCAGGTTCTGCGAGTTTCGCAGGTAGCGCAATCCTGGCACTTCCGATAAACGATCGATTTCCGGATCTCCCGAACAGTCCTCCATAAGAATGACTTCCACCGGGACAGCCGGCAGATTCCTCGCGATGGAGCGAAGACAGCCAAGGGTAACGGGCAGATTGCCATAAGCTGGAATGACGATCGAAACCAGCGGATGCTCTGGCTGCTCGAAGCGTAGTTCCTGAAGCGCGGAATCAATCTCCTCCGGTTGCACGGCACCTTGCGTTGCCATGGGGAGGAGCACTCCATCCCGTTGGCGTTTCCACGATTCGTAATGGCCCATGCCTGCAAAAAGGGGACCTGCGAACTTGTACATACCGCCAACAAGCTTGAGTTTGTATGTTTGCGATAGCGGCAGTTGGTGGTATAGCCGCCGCCCGTTGGAGCGCAGCCAGGTGCGCAGCGGTTTCATGACCGTAGTCCATTGTCCATGGGCAAGACCTGCAGCGAATGGTGAGAGCCTGGCAGCTCCACCGGAACTGGAACCAATGGATTGAGTGAGTTTCTCTTGGGTCGCGCTGAGCTTCGCCTCGGTCTCGGCCAGCTCGCGCTCAAGAAGTTCACATCTCTGATGCAGGCTCTTCGCCCAATTGGCGACGCGATGATGCTCATCGTCAAGATTGCTATACAGATCCCGGCAAGTAGCAAGTTCTGCATCTACACGCGCAGCCCATTGCGCGTAACCCTGATACTGCCGCAAGAGGTCGAGTTCCCTGGGAAGCAGGAAGGATGAACGTGCCTCCGGGAAAACTGATGCCTCGTCACCACAGACTGCGACGAAATAGACGGGATGCTGCAGGGGCGAAATGCCGTTCCTTATCCCATCGTTGTGTTCGCATAGCGCGTCAAAACGGTTGCCACCACCCTCAAGCGGTTGAAGAACCGAGCCCATCATGAAACGCTGACCAAAGTAGCGAATGCGTGAAAATTTGCTGCGTAACAGGCTGTCGAACTCGGAAAAATCCAGTTCCTTGACGTGGAATTCGTTGTGCCGCCCACTTTCTTCCGAATAGACCGGTCTGTTGGGTGACGAGATCATCAGAATCCCTGCCGGGCGAAGCACCCTGCGCAGTTCACACAGCATCTGCTCCTGTTCGGCCAGATGCTCGATGGTCTCAAACGAGACAACGACGTCGAAACTGCTGTCGGGAAATGGCAGGGCAATAGCACTGGCCTGCAGAAATCTCAGATTTCCCCGATCAGCATAAGTCTGTCTGGCGTGCTCCACAGCCTCGGTAGACAGGTCTACGCCAACGACGCTTGCCGCCCCCAATGCCATCAGATCCGAGCCATAGCCTTCACCGCAAGCGACATCGAGAACCACCTTGCCCTTCACATACTCGCTGGTAGCCGCATAGCGATGATAGTGTTCCAGCGAGATTTCACCGTGTTCCGTAGGGATGAAGCGTTCACCGGTAAATTTCATTTGCCTTCCCCATTTCCTGCCGCATGCACCGAATATTCATCATCCTTGCCAGGCAATCCGGAAACGGCGCATGCCGATACCTCCAGAACAATCTCTTCCATAGGAATGCCGATCAGACCGGTTGCTACGCTGGAACTGATGGAGTGAACCGCCAGAGCGTCGTGTATCCAGTGATGCTGCACATGCTGGGCCTGGCTGCCTTCGGCAAAAGCGACACCGACCGTGTAGTCACCAGCGGGCAGAATGGGCATACGGAAGGCAAATCGTGCCTCGAAACATTGCCCGCCGTGAAGCCTCACAGGCGTATCCAGGTAACGTAAAAAAGTATTGTCGCCAAACAGAACCTGTCCCAGCCTGTCCTTCAAATGGAAACCGGCAATCGCACCGACAATTCCCTGATGTGCCACACCAGAAATGATCAGACAGACGTCCTCTCCACCCACCACCCAATTCAGCGGCTGCGTATCCCTGTCCGTCAGACAGACTCCGGTAATCGTGGCGCCACCGGCACCAAAGCTGTGTGCGTCTTCGACGAACGCAAAAATTTGGATATCGTTGCGCAGGCTTGAGCTATTCAGGAAATCCTGGCGCATGTCCCTGGGGATGCCCCGCCGCACTTGCTGCAATGTCGCGGCCGGCTGCACAGACCGTGAACCCGGCTGATGGTCAATGCCAATGGCTGATCTGGCCAGGTTTTCCAGGTATTTTTCCGAAACCGCTTTGGGTTCCCCATGGCTCACCACTTCGCCGTGGTTCAGCCAGAGGGCGGTGTGGCACAGGTTAATTACGGCCCCTGAATCGTGACTGACAAACAGGACGGTTCCCCGCTCCATGAACTTGCGCAGGAAGCGCATGCATTTCTGGACGAAGAAGACATCCCCGACCGACAGCGCCTCGTCGATGATGAGTATGTCGGCATCGACATGCGCAATGACTGCGAAGGCCAGACGAACGTACATTCCACTTGAGTAGGTTTTCACTGGTTGATCGATGAAATCGCCAACCTCCGAGAATTCGACAATGTCATCAAGGCGGGCGCGTATCTCCTCGTCAGCAAGACCCAGTACGGATGCGTTGAGAAAAACATTTTCCCGTCCGGTGAATTCCGGATTGAAGCCAGAGCCCAGTTCAAGCAGGGCGGCTACTCGACCGGCAATCTCTACCGAACCCGAACTAGGCGTCAGGATGCCGCACAGTATCTGCAGCAGCGTCGATTTTCCTGAACCATTACGGCCAATTACCCCCATGGTCTCGCCGCGCCGGACCTCAAAGGAAACATTGTTCAGCGCCCAGAACTCCCGGTAATAGGGCCGCTCCGTCCTCCCGGTCAGGCGCCACAAACGAGGCATAATGGCCTGCTTGAGTCTGTCCTGTGGTTTATCGTAGATCTGATAGCACTTGGACAGATTATTGACCCGAATGACGGGATCGTCAAAGGACATCAGCGAAGCCTTTCCGTGTTCGCTGAAACCACCAGAACCCTGCCCAGGACAGCAGTAGAGAAACACCGGTGGCCAGCAGGAACCCCTGGAAATCTGGAACGGTACCGAAAAACATGATCCTGCGACTTTCCTCGATCACGAAAGTCAGAGGGTTGAGCAACAGAATTTTCTGATACTGCGCAGGCAGACTGGAAATCGGGTAGAACACCGGCGAGATGAACAGCAGTACGGTGGTCAATAATGCGGTAATCTGCCCAATATCACGAATGAAGACGCCAAGCGCCGCAAGCACCCAGGCGATGCCCAAGGTGCCGATCAGCAGAGGTAGCAGGGTCATCGGTAGAAAGACCAGCGTCCAGGGTACAGAACCATGGACGATCAACTTTGCAACGAGCAACACCACAATACTGACACCTGCATGGAAAAGGGCTGAGCCCAGTGCCACCAAAGGTAGTATTTGCAGAGGGAAGACCACTTTCTTGACATAACTTACATTGCCGACAATCAGAGACGGAGCCCGATTGACACATTCCGAGAACACACCATGGATGATCATCCCGATGAACAGCAGGATGGCGAAATCCGCTCGGCTTTCATCCGCGCCAATTCCCCAACGGGCTTTGAAAACAAAGGAAAAGACAAAAGTGTAGACGAGCAGCAGCAACACCGGATTGAAGAAAGACCAAGCCAGGCCCATGATCGAGCCACGATACCGGCCAATTACTTCTCGACGAGTCATCTGGATAACGAGTTGCCGGTTGCGCCACAGGCTCAGTACCATCGCCAAGGGCGTAGCAGGATGTCTTTGATGAGGATTCATGATCTATACAATGGTTTTCGGCTCTCAAGGGCGGCATTCCTGGTGAGAGACGGGTTCCCTGGCGAGGACCGGCGACGCATGATGCGCATCGTAATTCGATGAACTATCCCGGCGATTGCTTGGCCGTGCCAACGGGTGGAGAGACGGCGAAGTGCTCTTTCACGCAAAGAGTTCAGCTTGCTGTAGTGTCGCTCCTTGCGCGTCTTTCGTGGAAAGCACCGGTTCACCCTGGAGGTGCCAGTCGATCGCCAGAGTTGTGTCATTCCAGACGATGCAACGCTCGTGCTCCGGCGCCCAGTAGTCAGTGGTCTTATATAGGAATTCGGCTGCATCGCTGAGCACAACGAAGCCGTGGGCAAAGCCCTCGGGGATCCACATCTGTCTCTTGTTTTCTGCACTCAGGATTTGGCCCACCCATCGACCAAAGGTGTGCGAGGACTTGCGGATATCCACCGCCACGTCAAAGACCTCGCCAAGCACAACGCGTACCAGTTTGGCTTGAGGCTGTCTGATCTGGTAATGCAGACCACGCAGTACGTTCTTTGCGGAGCGGGAGTGATTGTCTTGCACGAAATGGACTTTCCTGCCAAGTGCGGTTTCGATTTGTGCCTGGTTGAAGCTCTCGAAGAAGAAGCCTCGGTCGTCTCCGAATACCTTGGGTTCGAGCAACATGACATCGGGGATGGCCAAAGCGGTTGCTTTCATTGCGTCTGGACTGCCTTTCGTGGTGTGTATGTGGCAAGTTCTTATGGGTCGGCGGTGCCGCGACAAGATGCTGTGGTGGAGGCGACCGAAACAATCCGCTTCAACCGGCCAGACTTCTTTCGTTCAGTAGGCGCAGCAGGTATTGCCCGTAGCCGTTCCTGGCCATTGGTTGCGCCAGGTGGACCAGTTGCTCGGCATCGATCCATCGCTGTCGATAAGCGATTTCTTCCGGGCAGGCAACCTTGAGTCCCTGGCGGTTTTCCAGCGTGGCAATAAACTGGCTGGCATCGAGCAGCGATTCGTGGGTACCGGTGTCTAGCCAGGCGTAGCCCCGTCCCATGATTTCGACCTTGAGCTTCCCCTGTTCCAGATACAGGCGGTTGAGGTCGGTGATCTCGAGTTCGCCACGCGCGGAGGGTTGCAGGTTCTTGGCCAGCTCTACCACTTGTCGATCGTAGAAATACAAACCGGTAACAGCGTAATTGGACTTTGCTTGCCTGGGTTTTTCTTCCAGCGACAGCACCTTGCCGCAGGAATCAAACTCGGCCACTCCGTAACGCTCGGGGTCTTTCACATGGTAGGCGAAGACGCTTGCTCCCTCGTCACGAGCCATTGCATTCGCCAGGAGGTGGTGGAAGTCATGGCCGTAGAAGATGTTGTCGCCCAGCACCAGGGCCGACAGATCATCGCCAACGAACGACTCGCCGATGATGAACGCTTGCGCCAGGCCGTCGGGACTGAACTGAACGGCATAGTGAAGACTGATCCCCCAGCGCGAACCGTCACCGAGCAGTTGCTCGAAGCGCGGCGTGTCCTGTGGCGTCGAGATGATCAGGATGTCACGTATTCCCGCCAGCATGAGGGTGCTGAGCGGATAATAGATCATCGGCTTGTCGAACACCGGGAGCAACTGCTTGCTGATTGCCAGGGTGGCTGGGTGAAGCCGGGTGCCAGAGCCACCAGCAAGAATGATGCCTTTGCGTTTCATGCAGATATTTCCAGTCGAGACAGATCATCAGTGGAGTGGCCTGCGAGTCTACCACTTGGGAGCTTCCAGACACAGTACGCGAAGCGGAGAAGTTGCCAAAATTGGCGGTCGGACCACAAGGGAAAGCTGGCAATCTCACCACAGCGAGGTGATCAAGATAGAATTCATCCTCACTGGCCAGACTGGTCCACTCGGCAATCACCTGGAAATCTGCAATAGATGAATAATAATAACAACACTGGGAAAGCAACCTACAGGGGGCATCTTGACGCCAACGGCATCCCCTCCTGATTGTGATGTGGTCATCGTCAATTACAACGCAGGCGAACTGTTGACTGACTGCGTTTCCTCCGTGCTCCGCGCGGATGCCACACGGGTGATCGTCGTGGATAACGGTTCAATGGATGGCAGCCTGGAATATCTCGAACGTGTCATCCCGAGCAAGAAACTTTCGCTACTCCGCAACAACCAGAATCTGGGATTTGCCTTTGCCTGCAATATTGGCGCAAGAGCATCATCGGCCAGCCGCTTGCTGTTCCTGAATCCAGACAGTGTTCTGACCGAGAGCGGATTGGCACGCATGATCGAGGTGCTGGATTCTTCACAGACGATAGGAATGGTCGGCGGATTGCTGTGCAATCCCGATGGATCTGAACAGGCAGGGGGCCGACGTTCCTTCCCCACCCCCCGACGAGCTTTCCTGCGGGCTTTTGGCCTGTCTCGCCTGGCCCGCTTCTTCCCTGATGTGTTTTCGGATTTTCTGCAACACGCAGAGCCATTGCCTGCTCAGCCGGCGGTTGTCGAGGCGATTTCCGGTGCCTGCATGCTGGTCAAACGTGCGGCAATGAATGATGTGGGTCTGTGGGACGAAGGATACTTTCTCCATTGCGAGGATCTCGACTGGTGCATGCGCTTTGCACAACGGGGTTGGAAAGTGATGTTCGTTCCCGATGCAAAAGTCGTTCATGTCCGGGGCGCGTGTGGCCGCAACCGTCCCCTGTTTGTGGAATGGCACAAGCATCATGGAATGTTGCGGTTTTATCGCAAGTTTTATCATCATCAGTACCCCGGCCTCCTCTGGGGGCTGGTCGTGGTGGGGGTATGGATGCGGTTCATCGTGGTTGCCAGCTATCATGGCATCCGCTACGCTCTGGTCAGGATGGGAATGGGCCGTGGCTGAGTGCCAGTTGGGCGTCCTCGGCGCCACTAGCCTAGTAGGTGAATGCTTGTTGCCCCTGCTGACGCAGGCCGGTTGGCGCGTGGCCGCCTTCTCGCGGCGGCAGACTCGACAAGTTGGACAAGTGTCTGAAGGGGTGGAGTGGAGACGCTTGTCGAACCCGGATTTTCCCTCATCAGCAAGTCCCAAACCTCTATCTGCAGCAGGGAGTTTACCCTTGTGGATTTGCGTGGCGCCCATCTGGGTATTGCCCGAGTATTTCGCCTTGCTGTCAGCGCATGGAGCGCGGCGCGTGGTCGCACTGTCTTCGACCAGTCGCTTCACCAAGGATGATTCCTCCGATCTGCAGGAACGCGCCGTGGCCCATCGCCTGGCCGACGCCGAGGCACACCTGCAAGCATGGGCTGAAGATCACTGCGTGGAATGGGTGATCCTGCGTCCAACCTTGATCTACGGTCGCGGGCAGGACAAGAACATTGCGGAAATGGCCCGCTTCATCCAACGTTTCGGTTTCTTTCCACTGCTGGGTGAGGCAATGGGGGCTCGGCAGCCCGTTCATGCCGAAGATGTCGCGTTGGCGTGCCTGGCGGGATTGCACTGTGCGGCCGCGGCAAACCGGGCATATAACATTTCCGGCGGTGAAACTCTGCCTTACCGGGAGATGGTGAGGCGCGTCTTTGCCGCACTTCATCTTCGACCGCGGCTGTTTGCAATCCCACTGGCGGCATTCAAGTCGATGCTGGCACTCTTGAGATGCTTGCCCAGATACCGGCACTGGTCAGGCGGCATGGCTGAACGAATGAATCGGGATCTGGTGTTCGATCACACCGATGCAGCGCGTGATCTCGGATTCTCCCCACGCCCTTTTCTGCTCGGGCAGAAGGATCTGCCGAGATGAAGCCGCAGGCTGCGTGGGTCACCGTCCTGGCCTTCGCAGCCAGTCAGGATGAATGATGCATAGACTCGTTCCCGAGCATATTTCGAGCGCGCTGATACTCTTGCCACGCCAGGGCAAACAGGGTTTGATGCTGCTTGCCGATGCGGTGCTGCTGATATTCGCTGTATGGGCGTCGTATGCCTTGCGTTTGGGCGAATGGTTCGTCCCCAACCGTTCACAACTGGTATTGATGGCCGTCGCACCACTGCTGGCGATGCCCGTCTTCCTCAAGATGGGGTTGTATCGCTCGGTGATTCGCTACCTGGGCGAACAAGCGCTGTGGTCGGTGTTCAAGGGGATGTCGCTGGCAGCGCTGTCGTGGGCGGTGCTGGCGTTCATGACCCAGATGACCGGACTCGAAGGCGTACCCCGGGCAGTGCCGCTGTTGTACTGGCTGATTGGCATGGTGCTGGTCGGTGGTTCACGGTTTTCCGCACGCTGGTTGCTCTGGTTTCCGCTGCGCAATCGTTTTTCCGGCCGACAGGTGCTGATCTACGGTGCTGGCGAAGCCGGTCGGCAACTGGCCGCATCACTGCGACGTGGGCGGGATCTCTTCCCCGCCGGATTCCTGGATGACGATGCCACCCTGCAAGGCAAGGACATGGGCGGTCTGCGGGTGTATCCACCCGAGCACCTGCCGGCACTGATCGAGCGTTTCGATATTCGCGATGTGATCGTTACCCTGCCTTCTGCCTCCAGTGCCCGGCGGCGTGAGGTCGTGTCGTTTCTTGAGGAGCATCCGGTACGGGTACGCATTCTTCCTGCACTGACCGACATTGCCGCGGGGCGGCACCTGGTGAACATGGTTCGCGAAGTGGATATTGGCGACCTGCTGGGCCGCGACCCGGTCGGCGCCGATCCAAGCCTGCTCGGTCGTTGCATCACCGGCAAGAGTGTGCTGGTGACTGGTGCCGGAGGCTCGATCGGCTCGGAGCTGTGTCTGCAGATCGCCGCTCTCGCCCCGGCCCGGATGGTTCTGCTGGAAACGAGCGAGCATGCCCTGTACCAGATCGACCGCCTGCTACGTTCCATCGCGGATTGCAGGATCATCGCCAGCCTGGGATCGGTCGGCGATGCCGCACTCGTGTCGGGGCTGCTGGCCGAGCATCGAGTGCAAACCATTTACCATGCCGCCGCTTACAAGCATGTACCGCTGGTCGAGGCAAATCCCTTCGAAGGTGCCCGCAACAACGTGCTCGGCACCTTGACCCTGGCGCAGGCGGCATTTGCTGCCGGCGTACAAACTTTTGTGCTGATTTCGACCGACAAGGCCGTCCGCCCAACCAACATCATGGGGGCCAGCAAACGCTGGGCAGAGCTGGTCGTCCAGGGCATCGCCCGGCAGGCCAGCACGCAAGGCAGCGGTCAGCAATTCTGTGCGGTACGTTTCGGCAACGTCCTGGGTTCCAGCGGCTCGGTGATTCCGCTGTTCAAGGACCAGATTGCCCAGGGCGGTCCGGTGACCGTCACGCACGCCGAAGTGACGCGCTATTTCATGTCGATTCATGAAGCCGTGGAACTGGTCATCCAGGCCGGCAGCCTGGCGCTTGGCGGTGAGGTCTTCCTGCTTGACATGGGCGAGCCGGTCAAAATCTTCGATCTGGCTCACAACATGATCCGGCTGGCTGGCCATTCGGTGCGTGATGACGACAACCCCGAAGGCGACATCGAGATTGCCATCACCGGTCTGCGTCCCGGCGAAAAACTCTACGAGGAGCTGCTCATCGCCAGCAGTAACGCCGAGGGCACCTTGCACCCCAAAATCATGAAAGGCGACGAGCCTGGTCTCGATGCGGAGGTGCTGAGCGGGCTGATTGGGCAGCTCGGCGTGGCGCTGGAGACACGCGATGAGGCAGCAGTGCGCCAGGTATTGATGCGGGTGGCCGGCGATCGCTCCGGCCGTCGTCGCCCGGCCACGGGTTTCTCAGGGTCATGATCGCGAGCTCATCATCCCGACCAAGCCTTGAAGGCAAACGTCTAGCCAGGCCACAACAGAGTTTTCATTAGCCATATCATTCACCTGAATCCGTGGTCAAAATCCAGATAGTACTATGGCGTTGGTCTATCATCCCCAGTTACCTTCAAAGTCGAACGAAAGTTGTCGCTGATGCCTGATGGCGAGGAGGTAAATTGTTCCGCCAAGCGGCGCGTAGAGCAGCAGGTAATCTTTGATCACATATTCGCGCAAGGCATCCGTGTCTGGCGTCAGCGCCGACAACTTTGCGCGAAGCGCTGCCTGAGCATTGGTGGCCTCAACCGAGCGCGGCTGCCGGGCCAAGAATGGCCTACCGATTTCGGGGAAGCGCTCAATGTTCGGAATCACCGTTTCGAGCAGTTCATCCAGCAAGCCATCGAAGGCCTGCGGCGCTTCCACTTCGGTCAGGAAAAGTTCGATGCCTTCGAGGTTGCGCTCGAAATTTGCGGTGAATTTGACGACAGGTTTTCTTGCCACAAGCAGACCCCGCCGTAACTCAGGCGCTGCGGCGGCGCTTGATGGACTGGATCACACTGCGGGCGTCCTTCACTTTGCCAGCGGCAACGTCGTCGAGTCCTTTACCGGCCTCGTCGATCAGTAGCAGATGGATGCGTTCGCGCTCAAGCTGGTGGTAGTAGTCCAGCCGCTGCGCATCAATCAGCGCGATGTAGCTCTCACCATTCTTGGTGATGATCTTCTCGGCACCGCCTTTGACCTCTTCAGCCAGTTCGGAGAAGTTCGCTCGGGCGTGCGAGAGGGGGATAACGTCGCTTGCTGAAATACCCATGATGGCCTCCTGAACCGCACAAGATGTGCAGTATTTTGTACATCATACGCTTAGGCGGTCAGAGGCGAAAGTGGAACCTGCGCGGCTCTTCGGAGTGTTTGGCCGGGAAATGACCGATTGCAGACTACTCGCGATATGGTGAGAAGGGCGTTACCACGGCGGCAACCGTCACCGCCCCGGCAGCACGCGCTAACCGGGCCATGATCGGCGAAAGGCCGCTGCCCGTTCCACCGCCAAGTCCGGCGACAAGAACGACCATGTCGGAACCGCTGAGCAGTTCCGTCCAGGTGGCCCGATGGCGCAAACAGGCTGCGCGTGCGGCGTTGACTCGTCCGCCAGCACGGAACGGTGCGCGCATCAACGTCTTGATCGGTGTCAACGCAGGATCGGCATCGTTGGTACCTTCGACAAAGTACAACGTGAGCGAGCCAAGGTCGACGCAAACAGAGCTCAGCAGCGCGCCCGCTCGATCCAGAATATTGCTCTCCCGTAACGCAACGGCAAGGTTGCAGCCAGTTGCGCCGATACCGATGATCTTGCATGAGGGGGCAGGAGACGCGAAGGCTGAAAGTCTCAGGCTCGCAACACCGGCGCCGAGTCCGATCAAGAATCTCCGTCGATCAACCATGCTCATTCCTTCATTGGTGTTACGATCAGCCCGCTAACGCTATGAACGTTCATCAACGCCAGACGTGTAGCCAATTGCGTAGCCATTCGATTATGGCTATAGCCGAATTTGTTAATAAATAATATGTTACGTATTGGCATCGACCTCGGCGGCACAAAGATCGAACTGATGGCTCTCGATGAGTCGGGTCGCATGCTGCTACGTCGACGCCGAGCAACGCCGCAGGGCGATTACCAAGGGACCGTCGAAGCAGTTGCGGAAATGGTTGAAGCGGTCGAAAGCGAACATGCGCAAAGGGATAGTCGTGTCGGCGTGGGCATCCCCGGCGCCGAGTCCGCGCTTGACGGCAGAATCAAGAATGCCAATTCCACCTGCCTGATCGGCAAAACGCTGCGGCAAGACCTGGAAGATCGCCTGCAACGCGAGATCCGCCTGGCCAACGATGCCAACTGTTTCACCCTCTCGGAGGCCATCGATGGTGCCGGACATGGCGCCGAAGTTGTTTTCGGGGTCATCCTCGGGACCGGTGTGGGCGGCGGCATTGTCGTTCACCAGCGCGTACTCACTGGTGCCAATCGCATTGCCGGCGAATGGGGTCATAATCCGCTGCCGCGGCTCGAAGAGGAAAACCTGATGCCGCCACAGTGTTACTGTGGGCGCTACGGTTGCATCGAAACCTGGCTCTCGGGTCCGGGAATCTGCGCTGACCACCTGCGTCATGGCGGGCAATTGCTGGCAGCGGAAGAAATCGCGGCGCGTGCCAGTGCCGGGGACCCCGCCAGTGATGCCACGCTCGGTCGCTACGAACGGCGCCTGGCCAAGGCACTCGCGCAGGTGGTCAACATCATCGACCCGGACGTGATCGTGCTCGGCGGCGGTCTGTCGAACATCGATCGCCTCTACCGCACGGTTCCGGCACTGTGGGCCATGCATGTCTTTTCCGATATGGTGCACACACGCCTGTTGCGCAACGTGCATGGCGATTCCTCAGGCGTGCGTGGTGCCGCCTGGCTCTGGAACGAGCGTTGAGGTGGCGACCGTCCAGTGGTTTGCCGGCAGGCTGACGAGGATCTACGCAGGATCTCTAGCATGCTGTGGCTGAAGCTGTTCCTGCCCTTCGCAGGCGCCTACTTTCTTTCGTATCTCTACCGGACGGCCAATGCGGTCATCGGTCCGGTACTGACGCAGGAACTCACCCTTGACGCGGGTGGACTGGGCCTGCTGACGAGCGCCTACTTCCTCTCTTTCGCTGCCGCACAACTGCCGCTCGGCATGCTTCTCGACCGTTTTGGCGCGCGCCGTGTCGAATCCGGGCTGTTGTTGATTGCCGCCGCTGGCGCCACGGCTTTTGCCCTCGGTCAGAGTATTGCTGAACTGGCGATCGGCCGCGGTCTGATCGGACTCGGCGTTTCGGCATGCCTGATGGCCGCGTTCAAGGCGTTTTCCCTGTGGTTTCCGCCCTCTCGACAGGCTTCGCTGACCGGCTGGATCATGACTTCGGGCGGCCTTGGGGCACTGGCGGCCACGGCGCCGCTTGAAATTGCCCTGCAGGTTTCCGGCTGGCGTGAGATCTTCCTCGCCTTGGCCGGCCTGACTCTCGCCGTCGCCATCTGGCTGTTCTTCAGCGTTCCGGAACAGCACAACCAGAGCAAACCTGAACCCCTTGCTGCCCAGTTCGCCGGCGTCAAGGCGGTGTTCGGCAGCGCACACTTCTGGCGTTTCGTGCCCCTCGGCCTGACGCTGACCGGTGGCTTCATGGCCGTGCAAAGCTTGTGGTCGATTTCCTGGCTGATGCAGGTGAACGGCTACAGCCGCGCAGCCGCCGCCGACCACATGGCCGGCATGAGCGTCGCCATGTTGACCGCCTACATCCTGATTGGCCTGCTGGCGACCGGTCTGGCCCGGCGTGGCATCCAGCCGGTGATGCTGCTCGCTGCCGGACTCGGCCTTTCCTTGCTGATGCTCGCCCTGATCGCCACCGAGGCGCTTTCCCAAACGCACCTGCTCTGGATCGCCTACGGCACTTTCTCGAGCTTTGGCACCCTGGTCTATTCGCAGGCGGCGGCCGGTTTCCCGGTAGCGCTCTCGGGTCGCGTCAATACTGCCTTGAACCTGATGGTTTTCATTGGCGCCTTCGGGGTGCAATGGGGACTCGGTCTGCTGATCGACCTGCTGCAACAGCAGGGGCAGAGTCCGGCCCTGGCTCACCGCAGCGCTTTTCTGATCCTGCTCGGAATACAATTGACTGCCTATGCCTGGTTCTGCATTGCCAGCCGCCGGCCGCGCTGAGCAGGAGCGGCAAGGGGCGTGGATCGACTCCGAGACTCCGAGCGCCTTGCGACAGCCCCGAAGCGGGGCAGCGCGGCAGTTCAGTCAGCGATACAGAGGCAGCATGGCCAGGCGGCGCTCGATCTCGTCCGTTTGTTGCGCATAGATATTCAGGTCGCTAAAGCGGCGCTTGAACTCGGCTTCCGACAGGTACTCGGGGAGCCCGGCGAGAGAGGGGAGCAGGTCCGCGTCAGTCACGCTCCCGCGTAGCACCTTGTACAGGCGCGGATAGTCGTCGACCACAAGCTCGCCAAAGCGTGTTCCTGCACGATCTGCCGCCAGATCGGCAAACGAAAAACCGCTACCTCCCCGGGAGTCGTCAATTTCCTTGTATACACCGATCGCATTCGCTGCCGGCTCGCCGGCCCAGGCAGCCAGGGCAGCCGAAATTCCGAAATGCTGAGCGCTGTCCTCACGGCCGAGCAGAGTCAGTTTCACCCGGCGCGCACGCGGCCACCCTTTTGCTTCCGGCAACAGCATCGCCAGGTTCTTTTCCGCCAGATAGCTTGCCAGAACCAGCAGTGCCGCGCGATTCGCCGAGAGGGTCTGGTCGCTTGCGGGTGCCAGCAGCGGAGCCAGGATTTGGCTCAAGGGAACGCGAGCGCGTGCAGCGTAGTGGTCGAGAAGGCCCGCCAGAGCCTTCTGGGCAGCGTGCATGTGAACGAGGTCCTGCGGCGTGAACGCCATCGACCTGGCACGGTCGAGCAGGTGCGGTTCCCAAACGTAGGTCAGCTCGACACTGTCGCGAGCGGGCTCGAAGGCCAGGCGCCGGATGGCCTGCCGGGCAATTTTCCACTCCTCCGAAAAGCCGGCGATGCTGATCGCCGAGGCGATCAGCCATTCGGCCAGAGCAGACGGGATCGGGAGGGAGCCCATCGATGCGGCAACGATATGCGGTTCGCCCTCCGCTTCCTGAAATACTGCGCGCAGATTGCAATAGCGGGGTCCAGGGATTCCGGGGGCGCGGATGGTCAGCTGGATTTCGGCAGTATCATCGCTCAGGACGAAGGTGCCGCGCCCCCCCAGGCTGCGGCTCGCAAAATGGTTGATGGCGGTGTCAATCAATGCCGAGGGAATGACAACCGTTCGTTCATCGCCACGCCGAAGCCGGCGCGGATCGTTGCTGACCAACAGCCGCCTGGCCTCGGCAATCGATGTTGGCGAGATCGTTTCGTCGCGGCTGACCATTGGCGCCGGATCGCTGGCGGCGAAAAGGAAGATCAGCGCTATGAGCAGCGGCAGCAGCGCAAGCATCCAGCACCGGCGACGCATCAGCGATATGGCCGGCGATCGAAGAAGCGACGTCATCTCCGGCGAAAGCCGTAGTGGCCCTCGCCCGGAGCAGGAAGCGCATGGCATGGATGAGGCGATCGGTACGCTGGCACGCGCAGGGTAGGTAGCTGAGTCAGCGCGCAGCGGGCGCTCATGGCGAGGGTTCTGACGAGGATCTTGAGCTCGTCGGCGTCGCAGCAAGGGTGGCGCTGCCAATCCGCAATTCGAAGCCGGCCTTGCGGAGCACGCGGGCTTCCATCTGCAGGTCGGCACGGGTCAGCGGATGCTCGACCAGCCAGGCTGGCGGAAAGGACAGGAACATTCGCTGCCCCTCCACGCGCAGACTGATCGCTGGCAGCGGCTCGTTGCTGCGACCGCGATGCAGCACCACTGCCAGGCGCAGCAGGGCGCACAGGCGACGGGCAGGGCGCGCCCAGTCCCTGGGCAGATCGGCAAAGGCGTCGGCGGGGAATGAGCGGCGGTGGCGCCTGACCAGCGCAGCCAGCAACTGCTGGTCGTTACGCGAGTAGCCCGGCAACTCGGAATGTTGCAGGACATAGGCGCCGTGCTTGTGGTACTGGTCATGGGTCAGCAGCAAACCAATCTCGTGCAGGCGGGCCGCTCGTTCGAGAACGCTCCGTGCTTCCCTCCCAGCCAACTTCCATGGTGTGCGAACCTGCCGCAGCAGCTCGAGCGCAGACGCGCTCACGCGCTCCGCCTGCGTTTCATCCAGATCGAAGCGCCGAATGACGTCGGCAATGGTACGGTCACGGACGTCTTCATGGCGGATGCGGCCGAGAAGATCATAGATCAGGCCTTCACGCAGCGCGCCTTCCGAAACCTCCATCCGGGCAACACCAAGCGCCTCACATAGCCCATGCAAGACCACGAAACCGCCCACGAAGACGCGCGCACGCGCCGGCTCCAGTTGCCAACGACGTGCCACTCCCGCACTGTCGCGCACTTCGAGCAAAGCCATACGCAGCCGCCGCAATCCTTCGAGCGTGATTCCCTCACGACTCCAGCCTTCGCTGATGATCACATCCTGAATGGCCTTGATCGATCCGGAAGCGCCGGTGACCGTCTCCAAACCGCGCACCAGATACTCTTCGCGAACGGGTTCGAGGTTCAGTTGGACGAGCAGTTCGGCATCGCGCAGGCGTGCCGCAGTGACACGACCATCGGCGAAGCAGGCACGGGTCAGGCTGACGCAACCCATGCGCAGGCTCGCCAGGTGCAGCGGGTCGAACTGTTCGCCGATGATCAGTTCCGTGCTGCCGCCCCCAATATCGACGACCAGGCGCTGACCGGCGACGTCGCCGACGCTGTGGGCGACGCCCAGATAGATCAGCCGCGCCTCTTCCTGGCCGCTGACAATCTCTACCCGGTGGCCGAGGAGTTGTTCCGCGCGGGCGACGAATTCGGCGCTGTTGCGTGCCTGCCGCAGGGTGTTGGTACCAACGATGCGCAGGCGTGCCGCCGGAATGTGCCGCAGTCGCTGACCGAACCGCGCCAGGCAATCCAGCGCCCGCTGTTGCGATTCGGCGGATAGCCGGTTGTGTCTGTCCAGACCGGCAGCAAGCTGAACCATCTCGCGCAAACGGTCGAGAATCTGCACATGCCCATTACTGATGCGGGCGACGATCATGTGAAAACTGTTCGAACCCAGGTCGATCGCCGCTACGAAATCGGAAGACACATTCGCTCTCCTCAACAGGACTCAAGTAAAACCGCCATTCGGCTCCGGCGCTGCCAGGCGTACGGTCAGACGGCTGCTGCGCCGCAGCGGGATGCCCGGCACCAGAAGACGCCCCCCGCCTTCCTCATGCCGCAGCCTGACGAAGGATCAATCCCCTGGCACGAGAATAGCGGTTCGACTCTCGCCGCGCCGTGAAATTCTGCACACGCAAGAGGTATATCGCTGATCCCTTCAGGAGTATCCCTGCGCCCGGCCCCTTGATCAATCATCAGCGCCCGCAGTCAAATCGACTGATCACACTCACCCCCATGTGACACACAGAATCAAGGCGTTAAGGTCCTCACAAATAATTCTGAAAGCATATTTTCTAACTTGAACGCGAGGACATCATGCAGGCGCTTCGCTATGCCGCATGGCGATCCGAAGAACGTGAGGTCATTCTGGTCGGTGCATGAAGCTGATCGTCGATATGAACCGGTCGCCGCGCTGGGTGAGCGTATTGGCTGGCGTCGGCTTCGAGGCGGCTCACTGGTCAACGCTCGGGGCGAAGGACGCCCCGGACTCGGCGATCATGGACTACGCTAGCGCGAACAATGTTGCCATTGCAGTGGAGAGGCTGACGTGCCATGTTGATCGGCTACGCCCGCGTCTCGACGCAGGATCAGAACCTTGACCTTCAGATCGAAGCCTTGACCAAGACTGGCTGCAAGAAGGCCTTCGATGATGAGTGTGAGTCTAGCCAACTACTCACTATACAAACGCACTTCACCCACTATCTAGCGCCGAACACCGGCGCGGTTCACTCCGCCGTTCCGATTGGTTGCACTTACGTTCGGAGCCACAGCCGCGGCGGGCCGAACGACAGCAGCCGTGGGCCGAGCCACACAACCTTTCGGTACGCCGACGGTCTTGCAATAGACGACGGCGCTCGCGGGTATGGCAGTGAAAGCCAGGCCAAAGGCTAGCCCTGCAGATAGAATTATTCGGTTCATCACAAACTCCTTCAAAAATCGAAAAAAAAGCGAAAAGCGGCTGGTCGCGATACGGAACGTCAGCTTCCGCCCAGACCACTCCAATCACTTGTTTGGGCAGACTTCTTTAATTCTACATTAACAGATTCTAATGGCATTTTTGGGTGCTGGCGGCTGCCTTCGGTAGGCGCTGTCGCGGGCGCTTTGTCGCCGTGCATGACGCTCGGCGATGATTCGCACGAGGTCTTCGCGACCGTGAATCTTCACCGGGAGCTGCGCCACGAGCATGTCGACGACATCGGCACAGGACAGTAACTCGGCGTAGGGTGAGTGTTGCCGCCGCTCCTTGACGAGAAAGAGTAGTGCAACGCAGACGAGCGCCATGTGGTTGTACCAAGCCCGCCACTTGCGTACCTGGTAGTCGGCCATCCCACAGCAACCTTTCGCATTCTCGAAGGCGCGCTCGATGAAGTGGCGCTGTGCCTGCATGCGTGCCAGCTCGCGAAGTGGCGTG
>NZ_SPMX01000028.1 GCF_012940005.1 Candidatus Accumulibacter contiguus
GGTCGGCGACCGCCGCCCAGGCCGGCGTTGCCGGAATCTCCTCGACGATGATCAGCTCGGCGTCGGCCTGATCCAGTTCACGCAGGGCGGCGTAGAGCGCACTGGCGTAAGCGCGGGGGTTGGCCGGCAAGCAGCGCCAGGCGTGTGCTGCCGGCGTGGCGGGCAACCGACTGTGACAGAGTACGGCACAGCGCCGACCCGTGCTCTGCAGAAGGTCGATGACCTCAACAATGCGCGCGGATGGCAGCAGGTGCAGCGGCGTCGTCGGCGCGTAGTGTGCGGCCAGCGAACCGGGAACCCGCGGCATAGCGGCGTCCGGCGGACGAGTGACGATCTGCGGCATGACGCCGATGACCGTCGCGATCTGTTCGGGAGTGACCCGCCCCAGGCGCAGCAGACGCGGCGGCAGCGACTCGGCGGGTGTCAGATCGAGAATCGTCGACTCGATGCCGACCGGGCAGCGGCCGCCGTCGAGGATCAGGGGTACGGCATTGCCGAGTTCCGCGCGCACATGTGCGGCTGCGGTCGGGCTGATGCGACCGAAGCGGTTGGCCGACGGCGCGGCGATGCCGCACATGCCGGCCAGCCCGCCGCCGGCACGCGATAAGCACGCAGCAGGTTCAGTGCCAGGGGGTGCGCTGGTACGCGCAGGCCGACGCTGTCCTGACCGCCGGTAACGACTATCGGCACTGCCGCCGCACGCTTGAGGATCAGGGTCAGCGGGCCGGGCCAGAAGGCTTCGGCGAGTTCCCAGGCGAGCCACGATTTTCTCATTGCCTGGTCATGCAAAGGTCGTGGTGTCTGTCCCGCTGGCAACCCCCGGCGAATGGTCGAAACCGCTGCCCATCTGGCCGACCCCGTTTTTCCGCGGTTGCCGGTCCGCCAGTGGGTGCTGTCGGTTCCCAAGCGGCTGCGTGATCCCCTCGAACATGATCCGGCGATCGAGACGCTGGCGTTGCGCATTTCTCGCGATTGGAGGCTGGCGTCGACGCCAAAATCCGGCGCGGCCGGCTGCTGCGGGAGATCCTCAAGCAGGGGGAACGCCTCGCACCCCTGTCGCCGGAACAGCAGCTGGCCTGGCTGGTCGCCTACCACGAGAGAGTATTCGACGCCCTGGCGGGTGCAGCGGTCCAGGAGCGGCTGGCGAGACTGCTGCACTAGGCGGCGGCTGGGGCGCCCGGGCTGGCTGCGGGCTGGCTGCGGGCCGGGATGCGTGGCGGGAGGCCGTCGCCGGCTGGTTGCGGGAGGCGGGCGATGAGCCGCCGGCGTGAGATTGCCAGACGACTGGAGGCGCTGTCCGATACACTAATAGCCTCAACGTGCTGAACCGGGAGAGTAAGGAGTGGCATCAGCCGAGCGCAGCGAAGCTTCAACCCGCACTGAACTGATCGACGCCCAGCTGGCGCGCGCCGGTTGGTCGAAGAGCCGACGAACACTCGTTGAAGAAATGATCCTGCATGTCGAGCAACCCGATAGCGCGTATCGCCATGGGCAGTTTGCCGATTACGTTCTGCTGGGTTCCGATGGTCAGCCTCTGGCCGTTGTCGAGGCCAAGCGAACGTCTCGCGATGAACTCGTGGGCAAACGCCAGGCGGCCGATTACGCGTCTGCGATCAAGACCCGGTTCGGAATCAATCCGTTCGTTTTTCTTACCAATGGCAAGGAAATCCAGTTCTGGGATCTTGACCGCTACCCGCCGAGAAAGATCGGCGGCTTTTATACGCGCGACGACCTGGAGAGGCTTAGGCACCAGCAGCGGCACGCACAGCCGCTCCAGGACGTCGCGATCAACCCCAGCATCGCCGGTCGGGACTACCAGAACGAGGCGATCCGCCGCGTCACCGAAGGCATCGATGCCGCCAAACGCAGATTCCTGCTGGTCATGGCCACTGGCACCGGCAAGACCCGCACAACCATAGCCCTGGTCGATACCTTGCTGCGTGCCAGACGAGCGCAGCGTGTGCTGTTCCTCGCCGACCGGCGCGAACTCGTTCGCCAGGCCATGTCGGAGTTCAAGTCGTATCTTCCGAACGAGAGTCTCGCGCGCATCGAGAACGGCGAAACCTCTGGAGCACGCATCCAGTTTTCGACCTACCCCAGCATGATGCGGGTGTACGATCGCCTGTCAGTCGGGTATTACGATCTGCTCATCGCTGACGAGAGCCATCGCTCGATCTACCAGCGCTACAAGGCCATCTTCGATCACTTTGACGCCATCCAGCTGGGCCTCACCGCGACGCCGACCGACTACATCGACCACAACACTTTCGAACTGTTCGATTGTGGCGACGGCGCACCGAGCTACTACTACAGCTACGAGCAGGCCATCGAGGACGGAAACCTCGTCAACTACCGGGTTCTGGACGCCCAAACCAACTTCCAGCTCAAGGGCATTCAGGGCGATGCACTGCCCGAACCCTTGCAGCAGATGGCTCGCGACCAGGGTGTGGAACTCGACGAACTCAACTTCGAAGGCAGCGATATCGAGAAAGGCGTCGTCAACCAGGGCACCAATGATGCCATGGTGCGCGAATTCATGGGCAAGAGCCGCAAGGATATTCGTGGCCTGCCGCACAAGGCAATCATCTTCGCCGTCAGCCACGCACACGCCAAGCGCTTTTACGAAAGCTTCAACCGGCTTTACCCCGAGCTGCAGCGCCAGGGCATGGCCGAGATTATCGACAGCCATATGGAACGTGCCGATGCCACGCTTGACGACTTCAAGTACAGAAGCATGCCGCGGGTCGCGATCTCGGTCGACATGCTCGATACGGGCATTGACGTGCCGCCCATTCGCAACCTCGTCTTTGCCAAACCGATTTTCAGCAAGGTCAAGTTCTGGCAAATGATCGGACGCGGCACCCGCCCGTACACCGACAGGACCACTGGCGAGGTCAAGCAGGACTTTCTGATCATCGACCACTGGAAGAACTTTGCCTGGTTCAAGCTCAAGCCCGATGGCGAAGTGGATCACCCTTCCGAGCCGCTACCGGTCAGGCTTTTCCGCTTGCGACTCGAAAAATGGCACTTGCTGCATGCCCAGCGGGAAAACACACAGCCTGTCGTCGATGAACTGCAGACGATGTTGGCCGCGCTGCCACGGCAGAGTATCGACGTGCGCCCCCACTGGGACGAACTCGACGCGCTGCTGCAGCAGTGGCCAGCCCCCAGCCAGGCGGTGCAGGAGCACCTCGGCAAGACCATCGCACCGCTCCTGCGCCTCGCCCCGCTGGCCACGCTGCAAGGCACCTTTGCACCCTTGATGCGCTACCGAATTGCGCTGCCCAGCACGACGGTCGAAATCGACCTGCCCGACACCATCACCCAGCGCTGCTGGATCATCTACGGTCCCACCGGTGAGGGTGCCTTTGCCGCAAGCTATCGGGAGCAGGTCGAAGCGCTGGTCCGTCGTCTGGCAGACCAGTTGTCGGAACTGGCCAGGCTCAAGAAAGGCGAAATCCTTTCGGAGGGCGAACTCGAGCGCGTCAGCCAGACGCTCAACCAGGCCGATCTGTTTGTCACCGAAGACACCTTGCGCAAGGCCTTTGAGGCGCCGGCCGCATCACTCGCCGATTTCTTGCGCCACATCCTCTGCCAGGACGCGCACTTGCCGAATCGCGAGGAGCGCGTCAATGCCGCGTTCGATGCCTTCATTGCCCAACACGGCTACCTGCGCGCCAATCAACTCAATTTCCTGCGTGCGGTGAAAGCCGCGGTGATGCGGCATGGCCGCATCACCCGCGCCGCGCTCAGCGAACCGCCGCTGTCGCGCATCGGACGCGTCGAGGCGATCTTTCCCGCGCAGGATATTGAAGAACTCGTCGACTTCGCCAACCGGTTGGACGCGGAAGCGGCCTGAACCAAACAGGAAAACCTTAGATGCTAGCTCCACAAATCAAGAAAAAAAGTCGATGAACTCTGGAACCGGTTCTGGTCCGCCGGCCTCACCAACCCTCTGGTGGCGGTCGAACAGATCACCTATCTGCTGTTTCTCAAACGACTGGAAGACATCGACCTCAAGCGCCAACAGCGGGGATTCCCGTCGATCTACGCCGGCAAGGAGAACTGCAAGTGGAGCTACATTCGCCAGGAGAAGACCAATCCCTCGCACCTGATCGAAGTGGTATTCCCCTGGTTGCGCGAACTGGACAAATACTTCTCCAGAGCCAGCGCCGAAGGCACCGAGCTGGCGAGCCTCAACAACCGCATGGCCGATGCCTACTTCCAGCTCGATCCGAACAAGGGCAAGGTCCTGTCCGATGCCATTGATACCATCGACCAGCTCTTCGCCCGTGACGGTGGTAGTTCCGCTGCCCAGGACATCATGGGCGACACCTTCGAGTACCTGCTCAGTGAAATGGCTACGGCGGGCAAGAACGGCCAGTTCCGCACCCCGCGCCATTTGATCCGCTTCATGGTCGAATTGCTCGACCCCGAGCCCGGTCAGCGCATCATCGACCCGGCCGCCGGCACCGGCGGCTTCCTGTTCAGCGCCCAGCAATACCTGATGCGCAAGTATTCGGCACCCGACAACCTGGTGCTGGAATGGGATGGGGCGCCGCATCGCACCGACGCCGCGGGTGCCAGCAAAGCCCAGTACAAAGCCATACACCATGGCGGCAACTTCGTCGGTCTCGACAACGACCGGACGATGGCGCGCATCGGCTGGATGAACCTGATCCTGCACGACCTGACCGATCCGCACCTGCTGCAAGGCGACTCCCTGAGCAAACGCGACGGCAAGCCAGAGTTGGCGGAACTGCTGACGTCCGAGTCCTACCATTTCGTGCTGGCCAATCCCCCGTTCACCGGGACCGTGGACAGCAATGACCTGGAGAAGGACAGCAAGCTTTTCCCCCGTGCCGCCGACAAGGGAAAGAAGAAGGACGACGCCCTCACCAACAAGAGCGAGTTGCTGTTTCTGTGGCTGATGCTCGACCTGCTGCAAATCGGCGGGCGCTGCGCGGTCATCATTCCCGAGGGTGTGCTGTTCGGCAACACCGACGCGCATGTGCGGCTGCGGCGTGAACTGCTCTCCGAACACGTCGTCGAAGGCGTCATCTCGCTGCCCGGTGGCGTGTTTCAACCCTACACCGGCGTCAAGACCTCAATCCTGCTTTTCAGGAAGGAGACGCGCCGCGACGAGAAGCAAAGCTTCACCGGCCAGAACCCGAGAACCGAGTACGTGTGGTTCTATGAAGTCGAGGAGGACGGTTTCTCGCGCGATGCCAAGCGCAATCCCCGTCCAGGCCAGCGCAACGACCTCTGGGATGCGCTCGTCAAGTTCAAGGTCTGGCTGGCCGAAGGCCGCAGCGGTACCGAACTTCTTTCGAAGACCTTGTTGCAGCCGAGCTTTCGCGCGGAGCGCTGGCGGCAAGCGTTGCTGCGCGATACCGGCGACAAGCTCACGCCGGCAGGTCAGGCGTTTTCGTCGTTGGCCGACACCAGCATGTGGGACGGCCAGGTGTGGAACCTGCACGAGCTGTTTCCCGAGTTGCCCGCCGATCCCAGGGCAGCCGAAACGCAGGTGCGCGAGGCCGCCAGCAAGGCGCTCGAAGACCTGGTGATTCGGTACTTCGCCGCGCCCACCAGGCCGGTATGGCAGAAGTGGAGCAGCACAGGCACCGCCATGGATGTAGAGATGTCCCGGTCCGAGTGGCAAAAGGCCATCAAGGTCCCGCAACAGGATTTCAACCGCGTGGCGCGCGAGGTCGAGCGTTATTTCGAGGCCGAAGATGGTCCCGCGCTACCGATGTGGAAAGAACTGGTCAGGGAAGCCCGCAACGCCGGCTTGTCCTGGCACGAACGAGCCATCACCGAAGCGCCCAAGGTGCAGTTTGGTGAACATGAGCCGGTAGCTGACTTGGCTGCTGCATTGGAGACGATCGCTCGCGAAGTCGCCAAGCTGGACGGCTTTGACGTGACCTTGCGCAGCCTGGCGATTGACCAGGTGACGCCGCTTACCGAGGCTAAGCATTGGGTCGTTCCCGTGCGTAAATGGACGCGCAGTGAGGAATGGCAGTCGGACGACGGCACGCTTAAAGGGTCACACGATGCCGACAACGGCCAGGTACGTTCGCAATACGTCGAAGCCATGCTGGCCGCAAAGCTGTACGACGAAAATCGTGATGGTCGAGAAAACGCCGGACGGATCAAGCGTACGTTCGGTGGACCAACAGACCTTCGCCACCGACCCGAGCGCCTTGATGATGACCGTCTTCGAGGCCGACGACAGCATCGGCAAGCGGGCGCAAGAGTTCATCGAAGGCAAGCTGCGGCAGGCGACGGGGACGCCTGCCGACATTCAACAACTGGAACAGCTGATCGCACGAATGGGCTCGGGTTTCTACCGCAGCGAGTTGCGCACCCTGCTGAATACCTGGCGCGGCGACGGCAATGCTTAGGCCAATCGTGCAGCCCTTTTGCGGCGCTGCGCTGCATGCCTGTCGCCGTCTGCAAGAGCAGTTGCTGGCTTGGTTATGCGATCCGGCAGTCAGCGCCGGCGAGATTACGCAGGCCAACCTGCAGCCCACACGCGTGCCGACGCAGATTGAAGCGGATTGGCTGTGGCACTTCTTGCAGAAGGCCGATGGCGGTCGAGCACTCCTGGACAGGGCACTGGTGATTGCGGGGATGTCCCTCGCCGAGAAGGCCGCCTTGCGCACCTGGGGACAGGCAGTCGCGGCGCTTGCTTTCCAGTTCCAGCCGAACCCGCCGGCCTGGCCACGGAGCAAGCCGAAAATCCCGGACGCCGCCTGGCAGGCCTTCAGGGAACTGATGGAAGCCTTCTACCGGAAAGGCCTGCGCAGCGGCTTGCCCTACGCGGCAAACGGTACGCCGGTGAGCAGCGGCGGAATGACCTATGCAGGGTTTCTACGGGCGTTTCGAGCTGCACACCAACTGAACCCTGTCGCCCACGCCAGAGAAGTGTGTGTTCTATGCGGCGGGCCTCTCGGTCAGACGCCTGAAGTGGACCACTGGATCGCCGTGAGTGCCTTTCCGCTGTTGAGCGTGTGCGCAGACAACCTCCTGCCAATTTGCGGCGAGTGCAATTCAACGTCAAACGAAGGTGATCAACCGGTGCACACGCAAGGGGTTTTTGATGACTGGTTCCACCCGTACCTGCGTCCGGGACACGGCGCCTTGCATCTCGACTATGTGCTGCAAACGCAGTCGATCACCTGCGCGGCTACCGATGCCGCGGACACGGCAAGGGTGACCAACCTTGACAAGCTGCTGAACCTGGCAAGCCGGTGGACCCGCGAGTTCAAGGCCGAGTACGCGAAGCAGCAGAGCGTGCTGATTGGCCGCGAGAGGCGTCGGATAGCTCGTGGTCAGGCAGAACACACGCAGGCGGAAATCCGGGCACATCTGCTGACTGTGCAGGACGAGCTTGTAGCCACGGAGCCGTTCCACGAAGTGCATCGAGTTTTGTGCGCAGCCATGCTCGAACAGTCCAGAGTGGCAGCTTGGCAAACCGAGTTGGGCTTGGTCACATGAACCAAGAAGGAGCAGGAATGATTGATCCGGTTTTTCTCACGCGTGTGGTCCTGCGCAACTACAAGAGCATTGGCTACTGCGACGTCCGCCTCAACCCGCTCACCTATCTGGTGGGGGCCAATGGATCGGGCAAAAGCAATTTCCTGGACGCCCTGCACCTCGTACGGGACGCTCTGGCCGGTTCTCTCGACAATGCCCTGAACGAACGTGGCGGATTGAACGAGGTACGGCGGCGCTCCAGTGGTCACCCGACGAACTTCGGCATCCGGCTGGAGTTCGCGTTGAGCAACGGGCAAGCCGGCCACTACGCTTTCAATATCGGCGCGCTGGCGGGCCGCGGCTACGAGGTACAAAGCGAGGAGTGCGTACTGGGCAGTGTCGGCAAGGGTCCGTTTTTCCGTATCGAACGCGGCAACCTCAAGGCGAGCAGCGAGACGACCTTTCCAGCGGTAACCGCCGATCGTCTGGCGCTGGTGGCCGCGTCGGGCATGGCGGTCTTTCGCCCGGTGTTCGATGCCCTGACGGCGATGGGTTTCTACAACCTGAATCCGAAGTTGATGCGCGAGCTGCAGAAGCCGCAGGAGGGGCGCTTGCTCAAGCCCGTGGGGGAAAACATCGCGAGCGTGATCGGACATCTGGAACGGGTCGCTGCTGACAGGTTGGAGATCATCCAGGAATATCTTCAGACGGTCGCGCCGATGGTTCACGGCGTCGAGCGCAAGCCGATCGGGCCGATGGAAACCCTGGAGTTCCGCCAGGACATGGCTGGGGCAAAGCATCCGTGGCGATTTCCAGCGCAGAACATGTCCGACGGTACGCTGCGAGCGCTCGGTGTGTTGACGGCGCTGTTCCAGGGAAACCGCGATTACGCCCCATCGCTGGTGGGTATCGAGGAACCCGAAACGGCACTCCACCCGGCCGCCAGCGCGGCCTTGCGCGAGGCGCTGGCGCGCGCCTCGCAAGACACCCAGGTCATCGTCACGAGTCACAGCCCGGACCTGCTCGATGATCTGTCCTTGAGTGCCGACGCCTTGCTGGCAGTGGTTTCCGAGGGCGGCGAGACGCGGATTGCACCGTTGGACGAAGCCGCGCGCATGGCCATGCGCGACCAGCTTTTTTCGGCCGGAGAACTCCTGCGCCTGAATCAACTGGCGCCTGATCGGGCGGTGCTTGCGGCCCAGGCACAGGAACAGGCCGATCTGTTTGGCGAGGTCGAGCCGTGATTGCAGTCGCCGCGATCGTCGAGGGCGCCGGCGAGGTGGTCGCACTGCCAATTCTGCTGCGACGGATCAACGCCTGGCGCACTCCGGATGTCCATTTGCAGGCGCTACCGCCGATTCGCGTTCATCGGGATCGATTCCTGAATCGGCAAGATGAGTTCCGCCGGCACTTGCTGCTGGCAGCCGCCAAGTGTGGCGAACAAGGCTGGATTCTCGTGCTGCTCGACGCCGATGATGACTGTCCGGCTGAGTTGGGGAAACAGATTCTCGAGCGAGCAACTGCATACGTTCCGCACCGCCGGGTGTCGGTCGTGCTCGCCAACAGGGAATACGAGGCCTGGTTCATCGCCGCGGCTGAATCGCTCGATGGCCAACGCGGTTTCGCATTCAAGCCTGCTGAAGCGATTGATGCTGAAGGTCCGCGCAACGCCAAGGGGTGGATCACGGCGCACATGTGCGGCGGCAGTTACGGGGAAACGACCGACCAGCCGGCTTTTTCGGCGCGCATGGACCTGCAGCAGGCGTTCGCCCGCAGCCGATCTTTTCGCAAGCTTTGCAGCGAGTGGACAAGGCAGATGGCCTTTGCATGAGCAGGGTTGCGGGAGGCGGGCGATGAGCCGCCGGCGTGAGATCGCCAGGCGGCTGGACGCCCTGTCCGATATCGGCGGCATCCTGTCGGCGATGAAAGGCCTGGCGCTGATGGAGACCCGCATCCTGAGCGGCTCGCTTGAAGCAACCCGGACCACGGTAGTTTGGAACTGCGGAACATCCAGGACAGCGCGCCAGGCAACCAGTTCTGCAGGAATTCCATGGCCAGACTCAGCAGGCTGCCGAGCAGTAGCGCGACGAGGGTTGCGGTCCAGCGCCCGCCGGGCAGTCGGCGTAGCGCCAGCGCCACCAGAAGAAAGCCCAGCGGCACGTAGGCAAGAACGTTGACCATCAGGTCGAAAACTGTCCAGTAACGCGGCCAGGCTGCGTCAATGAACTCCAGTGGCGAGACGCCGAGATCGCGCCAGTTGGCGAATGGATACAGGCTCGCGTAGATGATCAACACGAGGTAAGCCAGCGCCAGATACCTCGACAGCCTCAACAAACGTGCGGGTGGCGGCGCAGGGAATTCGTCGGCCCTGGCAGGAGCTGAGGGTGACAGTCTGGTCCGGGTGTGATCGAAAGTGACGGTTGCAAAGACCTCAAGCAGCCAAGGCGTCCCAATACCGATCCCAGCTGCCGTTTGCACGGGTGACGCGGAGGTTCAGCATGGCTTGGGCGTTTTCTGGTTTCCACCAGGCGCCTGGTAGTTTGAGGCGTTTCTGAATCACATAGCGATGTGCGCTCTCGACCTCGCCCGAGCCGATAGGCAAGCCGGCTTGAATGGCGGCCTGATAGTCGAATTGCCCTGGGCGGTTGATCAGATCACGGTAAGAAGTCGACGAGGTACTTGCATCGCGCACCGAACTGACGCTCCATCTGATCTTCAATCCAAACTGCGCCGTCACCCAATCCATGGATAGGGCTGCGCTCGTTGAAGCCGGCAGCTATCGCCAGCCGCAGGATGTCGGCTCCTGCGGCTGCGGCATCGCCCAAGGTGACCGCGAAGGTGGGCGCTACTTCGCCAGCACGTCGGATCATCGACCGCTTTCCTTCTTTCCAGAATCGTTGCCGCCGCTCCATTCGCAATGTCGATCCCGTCATGCTCGCGAATCTTCTCCCGAACCTGGGCAAATGGAACGTCAGCACCCAAATCGGTGATGGCCCTCTGCAGCCGTGTGGAGTATCCCCGGCAAGAAATGCCCGCCTGGCTCTGAAAGGGCCGGCACAATTTGCCGCCTTCCTTTGTCCGGTAGGTCTGCTCTTCCACCGTCACGTCTCCGAACGTGCAAGTCCAGTGCAGTTTTTTTACCTCGCGAACAACCCCACCCTTTGCTTCCAGCCCGACTGCAGCCTCATTTGCAGTCTTCCGGCCCCAGTCCTGCATGACCTCAAGCCCCATTTGGCGGAGTTCTTCAATCGCTCGGCGCTCTGCTTCGTCTGCTCGTCGCCCGTCCCCTGAGGCGTTTTCGACAACATCCAGCATCCTTTCCATCCGAGCTTTTAAGGCCGGATGACGTTCCAACCGCTCCGCAACGGTTTCTCGCTTGCCCACCGCAATCTTCCTCTCCAGATCCATGGCATCTCTCCGATAAGGTCACCCTATCCGACTATACACGTTTCGTGCCTGCCGCCTCATCCCACTGCCTCCTTCGAGTCACAACGCTCCCGTGACTTTCGATTGCACCCGTCTGGTCCCGGATTTTGCTGGGCCAGTCCAGTTCTACCTTCAATTTGCCGATCCCGGCTGTATAACGGATCAGGCGCCTGATGCGCCGCCACCGGCTGCCGCGCGCTGCAGACGGTCGGCGACCGCCGCCCAGGCCGGCGTTGCCGGAATCTCCTCGACGATGATCAGCTCGGCGTCGGCCTGATCCAGTTCACGCAGGGCGGCGTAGAGCGCACTGGCGTAAGCGCGGGGGTTGGCCGGCAAGCAGCGCCAGGCGTGTGCTGCCGGCGTGGCGGGCAACCGACTGTGACAGAGTACGGCACAGCGCCGACCCGTGCTCTGCAGAAGGTCGATGACCTCAACAATGCGCGCGGATGGCAGCAGGTGCAGCGGCGTCGTCGGCGCGTAGTGTGCGGCCAGCGAACCGGGAACCCGCGGCATAGCGGCGTCCGGCGGACGAGTGACGATCTGCGGCATGACGCCGATGACCGTCGCGATCTGTTCGGGAGTGACCCGCCCCAGGCGCAGCAGACGCGGCGGCAGCGACTCGGCGGGTGTCAGATCGAGAATCGTCGACTCGATGCCGACCG
>NZ_SPMX01000029.1 GCF_012940005.1 Candidatus Accumulibacter contiguus
CCACCCTCGGGCAAACGCGGGCGTCCCCGGCAAAGCAAGGCGACGAACCTCCTCCTGCGCTTGCGCACCTACACCGACGATGTCTGGCGCTTTGCCACGGATCCCGGCGTTCCGTTCACCAACAACCTGGCCGAGCAAGCCGTGCGCATGTCCAAGGTCAAACAGAAAGTCTCCGGCGGCTTCCGGACCAAGAAGGGGGCCGATGCCTACTGCATCATTCACTCGTATCTCGCAACCATGCACAAGCAGGGCGCCAATCTCTTCCACGCCCTGATCCTCACTTTCCAGGGCCAGCCCCCTCAGCCTCGCCTCGCTTGAGCTTCGGCGTGGTCGCCCTGAGTAGTTACCATCACCGAACGTATACTCAAAAAAGGCCATTCTGCATCGGAAGAACGCGCTCTTCTATCGCACGTTGAACGGCGCGCGCGTCGGTGATCTGTTCATGACCCTGATCCATACCGCCGAACTCCACAAGATCGAGCCGTTCCACTACCTCGTTTCCCTGCTGCGCCACTCGG
Organism: Candidatus Accumulibacter contiguus; assembly: GCF_012940005.1. Classification (GTDB taxonomy): domain Bacteria; phylum Pseudomonadota; class Gammaproteobacteria; order Burkholderiales; family Rhodocyclaceae; genus Accumulibacter; species Accumulibacter contiguus. The sequence goes on from NZ_SPMX01000029.1 coordinate 519, forward strand.
GCAAGGTGGCGCTCGATCCGGCGGCCTGGATGCCCTGGAACTATAGCGAAGCCCTCGCACACGCCGAGGCGGAGAGTACCGAACCTCCGCCGGACTAACCCGGCAGCGCAACGATCTCCAACGTTCCGAACGGAAGCGAACGCCGGGTTGCCGCTGGGGCTTGCCTGCGCACGGCCGCGGGGCCGCGCGCCACCCGTGGCGGTCACCGCGGATCAGCCACCGCGCGGCTGAGGCCCGCGCGACCGGGGTTTCGCAGCGTTGCCGAAAGGACACGTTGGGTCAGCCTGCGTGATCGGCGGATTGATCGGTCGGCTGGCACAACCGCCGAGCAGGAACACAACAGCCAGCAGACAGCGGGTGGGCAATGAAGTCATCGTTTGGCCAAGTAGATCATGGAAGATGTGATTCTATCCTGTCTGGCCTCAGCCGAATCTTTTGCGATCAGGGCGCCGCGATGTCTCCACAACCCCGCAATTTCGCGTAGCCTGTACCCACGACAGGACAGCCATGCCATGCACAGCGAACCGACCTACCTCCACACGATCGAAATTGGCCCCAGTTGGCGGACGCGCGCGCTGAACGGCCTGCTGCGGCTGACGATGCGCCGGCGGCTGACCCAGGAATCCGATGTCGCCGCCTTGCGGTGTGAATACGAGGAGATCGACACCCGCTATTTTCGCCTCGCGCCCGACGTGCTGCGCACGCCGGTCGACTGCAGCGGTGTTTCGGCCGAGTGGATCACAGTCCCCGGTAGCCGCGACGAGCGGGTCATCCTCTACCTGCACGGCGGGTCATTCGCGTTCCGCTTCCCCAACGCGCACGCGGCGTTGGTGTCGCGCCTGTGCCGGCGCCTCGGCGCGCGCGCCCTCCTCCCCGATTACCGGCTGGCGCCGGAGCACCCGTTTCCGGCAGCGCCGGACGATTGCCATCGCGCTTACCGAGCGCTCCTTGCACAGGGGTTGAATCCCCAAAGCATCGTGCTCGCCGGCGATTCCGCGGGCGGAAATCTGGCTCTGGTAACGATCCACCGAGCAAGAGCGGCCGGCGAACCCTTGCCGAGCTGCACCGTCCTGCTCTCACCAGCGCTCGACTGCACGCTCACCAGCCCCAGCATGGCTGATTACGACGGCGAGGACCCGATGCTCCAGCTGAGCACCCTGCTGGTCCTGCGTCGGTGTTATGTGCAATCGCCTCAGCAGTACATCGACCCCGAAGTGTCGCCACTGTTCGCAGATTTTCACGGCTTTCCGCCGCTGTTCCTGCAAGCTGGCAGCAGCGAAATGCTGCGCGATGAAGCGATTCGCGCCGCCGAAAGGGCGCACGCAGCGGGTGTGGACGTCGAGCTCGAGATCTGGCCCGGCGTGCCGCACGCATTCCAGATGGCGGATTTTCTTCCCGAGGCAACCCTGGCGATCGATCACATCGCGCACTTCGTGCAGATGCACACTGGATGGAGCGAGGCGAATGCGCGGCCCGTTCCGGCTGACTGAACCCTGATCAGGCTGCCCATAGTCCCAAGCAGTTACTTCGCAAAGTGGTCGCTCCAGCGGTGAAAGCAGGGGCTTCCAGCAAACGGCTCCGATTCGACCGGGTCATGCGTCAGGGCTGCCCAAGGACACGCATCCTTCGCCGGCCAGGCAGATTCAGGCAGAATGGCGGGATGCGTATTTCTCCCGTTTTCCAGTCCCTCGGCAGATTGCCGAAGCAACTCCTCATGCTGCTCGCCTTCGCGAGTAATGGCGTGCTTGGCCAAGCCTCCTTGTCGACTGCCCTCGATGAGTTTCTGCGTATCCAGACGCAAGGATTGCCGGGCAAAGTCAGTTATAGCGTCGGGCAACTTGATCAACACGCCCAAAAAAACGCCATGCATCGCCTTCGAGCCCTTCCTGCAACCGGGAAGTCGGTTGTGGGGCAATGCAATGGTTGGCATACGCTGCCTTGCCCCGAAAGCATGGACCGTGTATGTACCCGTACAGGTCAGGATCGCGGGTAACTATCTGGTCACGGCACGCCAGCTAACACCCGGCCAGGTCGTAAACAGCGCCGACCTGCGCGCGCAAAGTGGTGATCTCGGTGCGCTGCCGGCCAGCGTCGTGACCGACCCAGCGCAGGCCATCGGCAAAACCGTCAGGAACGGCATTGCGGCAGGTCAGCCGCTGCGCAGCGATCTGTTGAGCGCGCCATGGCTTGTTCAGCAAGGGCAAAGCGTCAAGCTGCTGTCGAGAGGGGCAGGGTTCACGGTCAGCAACGAGGGGAAGGCGCTGAACAACGCCACGGAAGGCCAGATTGCGCAGGTTCGAACAGCTTCCGGACAGGTCGTCAGTGGCGTCGCCCGTAGCCCTGGCGTCGTCGAGGTGTCGTATTGAGGTGTCGTATTGATATGCAGACTTCTTCCCGCCGGATAGTACGCGGGGACGCGGAGTGTATTTTTCTGTATTTTGAAAAAGAATGTTAAAGTTCAGCCGCTATCCGCCGATACCTGGGTTGAGTACAACCGTCTAAAAGGCACGACCGTGAAGATCGACCGCACAAGCAGCACCGCCATCACTGCCACCGAGATGCGTCCTCGCACCAGCGGCAGCCAGCCCGCAACACGCTCTGCCACGGAAGTTCACCTCAGTGAACTCGCCGGACAGCTGCAGTCCCCCGGTGAGGCATCGACCTTCGATGCTGCTCGGGTTTCTGAAATCAAGCAGGCAATCGCCGAAGGCCGCTTCACGATCAATTCCGGGGCGATTGCCGACCGGCTGATCGCGTCTGCCAGCGAACTCGTCGCTTCCTCCAGGCAGGCCTGATTCCCTGAGCCTTGATGGCGACGACGACGGGTTTCCTGCCTACGGTTGAGGCGGAAGTCGCCGCGGCAAGGCGCTTTGTCAGCCTGCTCGAACTTGAGCAGGAGATGCTCACCAAAGGTGAGGTTGATCATCTGCTGGCCCTGGTACAGCAGAAGAACGAGCTTGCCCTGACCCTGGCGACGCTCGCCGAGCAGCGCCACCAGGCGCTTGCCGCAGAGGGCCTGAAAGCGGATCGCCTTGGCGTGTCCGCCTGGTTTGCCGCTCATCCGACAGCAAGCCGTGCTCGCGCCGCCTGGTCCTCGCTGCTGTCCATTGCCAGCCAGGCCCGTGAACTGAATCGCCTGAATGGCGAATTGATCCAGATGCGCATGCAACACAACGCGCAGGCACTCGAAGCACTCCTGGGAACCCACAATGCCCTCGGCCTGTATGGCCCGGATGGGCAGAACACCCTGCCCAGCGGCCCACGCATCAGCGACAGCGCGTAGCGCGCGTTGGGGAGGCAGACATGCGCGAGCAGGATGTTGAGATTCTCGAACAGGAAATTTGCTATCAGGGCTTCTACCGGCTGGAGCGCTGGCGGCTGCGCCACCGCTTGTTCGCCGGCGGCATGAGCCCGGCGATCGTTCGCGAGACCATCGAGAAGGGAGACGTCGCGGCAGTCCTGCTCTACGACCCGCAGCGCGATGAAGTGGTGATGATCGAGCAGTTTCGCATTGGCGCCCGTGCTGACCCGCGCGGGCCCTGGCTGCTGGAGATCGTCGCCGGTCTGATCGAAGATGGCGAAACTCCGGCCGAGGTGGCACGCCGCGAGGCGATGGAAGAAACTGGCTGCATGCTGATCGATCTATTGCCAATCAGCACTTTCTATACCAGCCCGGCCAAGACCTCGCAGCGCACCCATCTCTACCTGGGACGCGTCGACAGCAGCAGTGCCGGCGGCATTCACGGTCTGCCACATGAGGGAGAGGACATCCGCGTCGTCTGCCTTGCTGCTGCGCAGGCGGTCGCCCTGTCCGAGCAGGGGTGCACCGACTCCGCCTGGCCACTGATCGCCCTGTTGTGGTTCGCCCGCCACCGCGAAGAAGTGCGTGAACGCTGGCTGGCCGGACCCGGCTAGTGTGCAGCCGTTCACAAAGAATTGGCCGCCTCGCGGTTGTCGTGCAATCGCCTGCGTGCATCCTCCTTGCCAATACGGCAGAACGAAGCAGTTCCGCCCTATCGCAAGCCCCGCCGGCGTACAAAATCAGCCAACAAACCTGACGCCGCCAACTCGCAAAGATCGAGCACCCGTTCGAATCCCGAGTCGGCACCGTAATACGGATCGGGAACTTCGTTGATTCCGAGACCTGGAGCATAATCGAGAAAAAAGCCCAGCTTCGACCGGTTTTCCTCGGAGCTCTGACGTTGCAGAGCGAACAGATTGGCCTCGTCCATCGCCAGAATCCGGTCGAAACGATCAAAATCGGCGTCGATGACCGAGCGTGCGCGCAATCGGGAGAGATCGTATCCCCGCCTGGCCGCGATCCGGCGCGCACGCACATCCGGCGCTTCGCCAGCGTGGTAATGACCGTGCGTACCTGCCGAGTCGAGCAACAGCATCGCCGCCAGGCCCTGCTGCTGCGCCATCGTTCGCGTCACCGCTTCCGCGATCGGTGAACGACAGATATTGCCCATGCAGACAAAGAGAATCCGGTATGGCTCTGCCACGGTTCGTGTCCTCCGCAAAAATGCATTCCGCGCTGCTCAGGTCAAGCCTGGCTATTCGAGCGCACCGCCGCCACCACCAGGAAAAAGCTCTTCGACGAAACCGAAGCGGCTGAAGTCCCTGATCCGCATCGGATAGAGAATGCCGTCGAGGTGGTCGCATTCGTGTTGCACCACGCGCGCATGGAAACCAGTGACGCTGCGGTCGATCGCCCGACCGAAAGCGTCGAAACCGGTATAACGTAGCTGGCTCCAGCGCGGCACCCAGCCGCGCAGACCGGGAACCGAGAGGCAGCCTTCCCAGCCCTCTTCGATCGTCGGCGCAAGCGGCGTCAGCACCGGATTGATCAACACTGTCCTCGGCACCTGCTCGGCATCCGGGTAGCGCGGATTGCCATCGACACCGAAGATCACCACCCGTAGACCGACACCGATCTGCGGCGCGGCCAGACCGGCGCCATCGAGGTGGCGCATGGTTTCCTGGAGGTCAATGATCAGCGCGTGCAGTTGCGGCGTGTTGAACTGCTCTACCAGTCTGGCCTTCTGCCACAGGCGCGGGTCGCCCATTCTGAGAACGGATCTAATCATCGCTCGTCAGCATCTTCTCGATAATCGCATGTACCTGCTGCATCGCCCCTTCCAGGACGGTGTGAATGGCGTCCATGCAGATTGCCTCGCGGCTGTCGCCGCGTCCCGCGGCGTAGTTGGCGACCACGTTGATCGCCGCATAGGGAATTGCCAGTTCGCGTGCCAGCACCGCTTCCGGCATGCCGGTCATGCCGACCACATCGGCGCCATCACGTTCGAGCCGGTTGATCTCGGCGGCCGTTTCCAGGCGCGGCCCCTGCGTTGCTGCATAGACCGCCTCGTCACTGACCCTGATCTCGAGCGCTGCGGCCGCGGCGCCAATTTGCCTGCGCAGAACAAAATCATAGGGCTCGGTGAAGTCGACGTGCGTGACTGCACTGTGCGGCCCTTCGTGGAAGGTCGAGTGGCGAGCCCAGGTGTAATCGATGATCTGGTGCGGGATCACCAGATCGCCTGGCCTGAGGTCGGAACGAATGCTGCCGACCGCCGCCACCGCGACGATCCCAACTGGCGCACACATGCGCAGAGCCCAGAGATTCGCTCGATAGTTTACCTGATGCGGTGGAATCGTATGTTCGTCGCCGTGACGCGCCAGAAAGACCAGCGGCCGGCCACAGAGATGGCCAAAGGTCAGCGCCGCCGAGGGATCGCCATAAGGCGTCGCCACCTGCCGGCGCTCCGCTACCTCCATCCTGACGAAGCGGGTCAGCCCGCTGCCACCGATGATCGCCAGCATCTCAATCCCCCCGCGTGGCGTAGATCGCTGGCAGGTTGCGCCAGGCGCCGCGAACGTCCATGCCATAACCGAAAAGGAAGCGGTCAGGAACACTCAGCGCGACGAAATCGGCCTGAATCGGTTTCTTCCTGCCAATCCGCTTGTCAGCAGCCACGGCCGTGTAGCAGGCAGCTGCACCCCGTGCCAGCAGGCGATCCCGAATCGCGGCCAGCGTCAGTCCTTCATCGAGGATGTCGTCGAGCACCAGGACGGTTCTGCCGCTCAGCTCGATCTCCGGCTCGACACGCCAGGACAACTCGCCACCGCTCTTTGCCTGGCCGTAACGGCTGACATGCAGGTAGTCGAAATCCAGCGGGAAGGTCAGTTGCGTCAGTAAATGGCCGGCAAAAGGAACGCCGCCCTTGAGCACACACAGCAATACCGGGTTGTGGTCACGCAGCCGTTCGCTGATCTCGCGCGCGACGCGGCGAACCGCAACATCGATGGTATCGGCCGAGTGGATGAGATCGGCCGAGGCCAGAATGGCCATCGCCTGGCGAGGGTCGATCATGGTTGCTCCCTATTGATCACAGGAAGTGAAGCGGCGCTGCTGCCGGGCCAGCACGCAATCAACACCACAAACGGGTTCATTGAGTCGTTTGCACCAGATTCAACAGCGCCAGCAACTGTTCTTCGTCGATGACCGTGACCCCCAGGGTGCGGGCTTTTTCGAGCTTGCTGCCTGCTTCGCCGCCGGCGACGACGAAATCGGTCTTCTTCGACACCGAGTTGCTGACCTTGCCGCCCGCTGCTTCGATCATCTGTCTGGCAGCATCGCGCGTCAGTGTGGGCAAGGTTCCGGTCAGCACGAACACCTTGCCGGCGCTGGCGCAGCCGGCCGGCGCCAGCACCTCGCCGTCAGGCCAGACGACTCCGGCAGCGCGCAACTGCTCGATGACTTCGAGGTTGTGCGGCTCGCTGCAGAACTGGCGGATGCATTGCGCGACAATCGGACCGACGTCGGGCACCTGCAGCAGATCTGCTTCATCAGCAGCGAGCAGACGATCGAGATTGCCGAAATGGCGCGCCAGATCCCGCGCTGTGGCCTCGCCGACATTGCGGATTCCCAGCGCGTAGATGAAGCGCGGCAGTGTCGTCTGCTTGCTCTGCTCGATCGCCGCCAGCAGATTGCTCGCCGACTTGTCGGCCATCCGTTCGAGATTGGCCAGCGCCAGCAATCCCAGCCGGTAGAGGTCGGCCGGGGTGCGCACGATGGCGCTGTCCACGAGCTGTTCGACGAGTTTGTCACCCAGCCCTTCGATATCCATCGCCCGCCGCGAAGCAAAGTGCAGCAGTGCCTGCTTGCGCTGCGCCGGGCAGTAGAGGCCGCCGCTGCAGCGCGCTACCGCCTCCTCTGCATTACGGACGACCTTCGAAGCGCATACCGGACAGCTCGTCGGCATGCTGAATTCGGGCGCCCCGGCAGGTCGCTTGTCCCGCTGCACGCGAACGATTTCGGGAATCACATCGCCTGCACGACGAACGACGACGGTATCGCCGATGCGAATGTCCTTGCGTCGTACCTCGTCCTCGTTGTGCAGGGTGGCGTTGGTCACCGTCACGCCACCGACGAAAACCGGCGCCAGCCGCGCCACCGGCGTCAGTGCGCCAGTACGGCCGACCTGAACCGAGATGTCGAGCAGTTCGGTGAGCACTTCCTCGGCCGGAAATTTGTGCGCAATCGCAAAACGCGGCGCTCGCGATACGAAACCGAGGCGTTCCTGCGCGGCCAGATCATCGAGTTTGTAGACCACGCCATCGATATCGTAAGGCAGTGACGCGCGCTGCCTGCCGATCTCGGCATAGTAGCCGAGCAGGCCGGCAAGGCCGCTGACCCGGCGCCGCGTTGCAGCGACCGGAAAACCCCAGTCGGCAAGCCGGTCGAGCAATTCCGAGTGCGTTGCCGGCAAGCCGGCCCCTTCGGCCAGGCCGATGCCATAGGCAACAAAGCGCAGCGGCCGCGTCGCCGTGATGCGCGGATCGAGCTGGCGCAGGCTGCCAGCCGCGGCATTGCGCGGGTTGACGAACTCCTTCTCCCCTTTTTCACGCTGCCGCGAATTCAGCCGTTCGAAGTCGCTGCGCCACAGCAGCACCTCGCCACGCACCTCGAGCAACGCCGGCCAGCCGCTGCCCTGCAGGTGCAGCGGAATGCTGCGCAAGGTACGCAGATTGGCAGTCACGTCCTCGCCGGTGGTGCCGTCGCCACGCGTCGCGCCGTGCAGCAGGATGCCGTCCTGGTAGGTCAGGCTGACGGCAAGGCCGTCGAACTTGGGTTCGGCCGAGTAATCGAGGTCGCCGTTGGCTGCCAGCCATTCGTGTACACGGCGGTCAAAAGCGGCGACCTCTTCGTCGGCAAAGGCATTGTTGAGCGACAACATCGGCGTCGCATGCACCAGCGCAGCAAACTCGGGCAGCGGCGCCGCGCCGACCCTTTGCGTCGGCGAATCGGGGCTCAGCAGTTCAGGGTGTTCGGCCTCCAGCGCCTGTAACTCGCGGAACAGCCGGTCGTACTCGGCATCGCTGAGCAATGGTGCATCGAGCACATAGTAGCGGTGGTTGTGCTCCTCGATCTCGACCCGCAAGGCCAGAACGCGCTCGTGGGCAGGCATGTACGGTGCTTCCAAGTCAGGAAAACAGGCGCAACGCCAGGGCACCGCCAGCCGGCAACTGGCGTGTCGCCATCGCCGTCTGGTACTGCACCACCTGCCGGCGGATCGGCTCGATGCCACCCTCCGACAGCGGCCGCCGGTTATCGTCAACCAGCGCACCGTGCAGGGAGTCGGCAAAGCGCCGTGCCAGTTCGACCATCTGGATCAAGACGCGATCGCCGTTCGCCACCCGCGGCACATCGAGCAGGAAGGTCACGCCATGCGTCGTCATGGTGCGCATCGATTCGGCCGAAAAGCCTTGCGTCTCCTGGTTGATGAGCACGAACAACAGTTTTCCTTCGTCATCAAAACGAGCAAAACGGCCTTCCGGGTCGATGGTCATTCCCGCCGATTCGGCGAGCGCACGTAACTTCGTTCCCGGAAAAACCTGCCCCTGGCTGATCACATTGACGCCGATCTGGATGTCAACGCCGGCACAGAACTCGTCGAGCTGCGCCGCCGCCTGCAAGGCCGGTTCGCGCAGCGGCAGCTCGGCAAAGCCCATCAATTCGGTCGCCAGATCCTGCATGGCGAGGTGAAAAATCGACAGGTCACCGTCGCGCACCGGACCCTGGCGATCGACCAGCTGCAACCCGATACGGATGTGCTGGTAAGCGCTGTCGGTGTCTTCGAGAATCGCTTCCCACGCGTGTTCCTGTTCGTTGAAACCGATCCAGTGCAAGGGTTTTCCCAGCCGCGCCAGAGCAGCACGCTGCGCTTCACGGATCTGGTAGGCCGCGGCCGGTTCGGAGACCTCGATTGCAGCGATGTAATCGATCGCTGGCGACAACAGGTACAAGGGCACCGTGCCCGCCTTGACCGCGGGCCTCTCCTCATCTGCACGTGTCGGTCGCGCAGTTCGCTCGCCGGCCGGCAGTGCCTCGGCATCATCGGCCGCCGCCGGCCTCATCGCGGGCCCCGCTTTCGACCCGCCTTGCGGGTGCAGCAGCGGTTCGACCCGCTCCAGACCCGGGCGCTCGGCCACGCCGGCGGCATCGTCGACCAGCGCCGCCGACTCGTCGAGCAGAACATCTGCCTGGCGAGCGCTCAACAAGGCCTCGGCGAGTTTGCGGTGCTTGTGCTCCTGCCATTTGTTGTAGGCCAGGACGCCAAGGACTGCGGCGACACCAAGGGCGATCAAACCCATCTGCAAGTCGGTCATATTCATTCCTAAACGAGTTGCTCGCGCATGCGCAGCGCTTCTTCCATATCGACTTCAACGATGCGCGAGACGCCGGATTCCTGCATGGTCACCCCGACGAGCTGTTGCGCCATCTCCATCGTGATCTTGTTGTGGCTGATGAACAGAAACTGCGTGTGTGTGGACATGCGTCGCACCATCGAGCAGAAACGTTCGGTGTTGGTATCGTCCAGCGGCGCATCGACCTCGTCAAGCAGGCAGAAAGGCGCGGGATTGAGCTGAAACATCGAGAATACCAGCGCAATCGCCGTTAATGCCTTTTCGCCGCCAGAAAGGAGATGAATGGTCGAATTCTTTTTGCCGGGTGGCTGCGCCAAGACCTGCAGGCCGGAGTCGAGAATCTCCTCGCCGGTCATGAGCAGGCGCGCCTCGCCACCGCCAAAGAGTATCGGGAACATCTCGCCGAAGCTGCGGTTGACCGAGTCATAGGTGCTCTGCAGCAAATCCCGCGTTTCCCGGTCGATGCGGCGAATCGCATTTTCCAGTGTCCCCATGGCCTGCGTCAGATCGTCCGACTGGTCATCGAGATAGCCCTTGCGTTCGCGGGCCGCTTCGAGTTCGTCGAGTGCGGCCAGGTTGACTGCGCCCAGCGCATCGATCGAGCGCTGTAACGCGGCCAGCGCACTCTGCAGGGCCGCCGGACGTGCTGCCGCGAGTTCGGGCAGCAGCGAGGATTCGTCGGCGCTGGCAGCGGCCAGTTGTGCCGCGAACTGCTCGAAATTGAGGCTGGCCGCCTGTTCCTTGAGTTTCAATTCGCCGATCCGGTTGCGCAGCGGGTCGAGGCTCTGCTCGACCTTCAGGCGCTCCTCGTCGAGTGCGCGCAGGCCATTTGCCGCGGCTTCGAGGGCATCGCGGGCGTTCGCCAGCGCGTGCTCGCGAGCGACGCGATGATCCAGTGCGACCTGCAGGCGGGGCTCCAGCTCTTCTGCCTGCAGGGCGCTGGCATTTTCCGCGCAGCGCGCCAGATCGGTGTCGATCCGCTCGATCTGCTGGCGCGCCAGCTCCCGGTTGCCGGCCAGCTCCTGCAGCTTGTTGCGGCACTCGCGTTGCGAGAACTCGGCTTCACGCAGCTCCCGTTCCGTTCCCTTGAGCTGCTCGCGCTGGTCCTGCAACGCCTGCTCGGTCTGTTCGAACCGCCCCTGCGCCGCATCGATCAGCGTCTGCAGTTCCTGCATCTGCTGGCGCTGCCGATCGATGGCTGCGTCGGCGATGTTCAGGCGTTCGCTCTCGCTCTCTTCCTCGGCGGCCATTTCGGCCAGGCTGGCGTCGATCTGCGCCTGCCGCTCATGGAATCGTTCGCTGGCCTGCGCAAGCTTCAGTGTGCTGACCTGCAGCGCGTGTGCCCGGCTCTGCAGAGCAGTCACTTGCTGGCGAGATTCGTGCAGGCTGTGCTGCACGTCGGCGAGGCGCCCCTCGATTTCGCCAAGGCCCGCCTGCGCCTGCACGACGTTTTCCTCACGCTCGGCAATCACCGTCGCCAGTGCGTCGATCTCGCGCTGGCGTTCGAGCAGGCCATGCCCATCGTTGTCCGGCGCAAACAGCGTCACACTCTGCCGGCTGACGATGTCGCCGCCGGGGGTGACGCAACAGGCGCTCGCCGCCAGGCCGTTGCGGCACGCCAGTGCAGCCGCCAGATCGGGAGCGCTGTGCACCTCGCCAAGCCAGTCGGCAAGAATCGCCGTCAATGCCGCATCGGCGCAACGAATTCGCGCCAGCAACAGTTCGTCGGCAGGCAGCGCCGGCGGTCTTACTCCGTCCAGCGGCAGCAGCAAGGTCAATTTGCCTCCCGGCCGATCCTTGCTCCACGCCGCATCGGCGGCAGCGGCGGGCAAGGCGGCCAGGCGTTCGCGCAGGACGGCTTCGACGGCATCCTCCCAGCCGGCTTCGACCTGCAGTGCTTTCCACAGCGGTTCGCCGTGCTGCAAGCCATGCCGGCGCAGCCAGTCGTCGAGCTTGCCGTTGGCCTGCAGCCGTTGCTGCAGTTGCTGCAGTGCCATCCGGCGGGCTTGCGCCTCGGCACGTTCCCTCTGCGCGTGCTGCACCTCAGCCAGAATCGTACGCCGCTGCTGCTCGAGACTCGGCAATTCATCCTGTTGTCCCTGCTGAATCTGCAGTGCCTCGGCAATACGCTCGCGCAAGTCGGTAAGCTCCTCCTGCTTGGCGGCAAGATCGACAGTCTCGGGAACCAGCAGCGCCGCGCGTTCGACTGCCAGACGTTCGCGGCGGCCGGTGACCCTCTGCAGCGAACGCAGCGCATGCCCACGATTCGCCTGTTCGACGTGCAGGCGCTGTTCGGCCTGGGTCATCTCGGCACGCTGGCGATTGACCGCCGCCAGCGCAGCAGCGTGCCTTTCCTCGGCCAGCGGCAAGCGCTCCTGGCACGCATCCAGGCGAAATTGGCCGTGTTCGACACGTTCGTCGGCAAGCGCCAGCAAATCCTGCCAGCGTTCCTCTTCGTTCGTCAGCTTGCCGGCCTGTGCCTGCCAATGCGCCCGGTCTTCGGTCAGCTGCGCCAGCCGTGTTTCATACTCGCGCCGTGATTCGCGGCGGTGACGGATCTCGGTTTCGAGACCTGCGACTTCCGCATTGGCGGCAAAAAGTTCACTCTGCGCCGCATGCACGCCGTCGCTGGCAGCAAAATGGGCTTCCCGCGCCTCCTCGAGACGCGCTTCCAGATCACGCAGGGCAGCGTTTCTGGCTTCGAGATCGATACTCGCCAAATCGATTTCACGCGCCAGTCGCTCGCGCTCGAGCTGCGCTTCATTGCGTCGCAGCAGCCACAGCAATTGCTGCTTGCGCGTCAGATCGTCGTTGTACTCGCGATACTGGCGAGCAACGCTGGCCTGACCTTCGAGCCGCTCCATCTGCGAAGCGAGCTCAAGACGAATGTCTTCGACCCGCGCCAGGTTCTCGCGCGTGTCGGCCAGCCGGTTCTCGGTTTCCCTGCGCCTTTCCTTGTAGCGGGTCACGCCGGCAGCCTCTTCGAGAAATACCCGCAGCTCGTCCGGCTTGGCCTCGATGATTCGCGAGATGGTACCCTGGCCGATGATCGCGTAGGCACGCGGTCCCAGGCCGGTGCCGAGAAAGAGGTCGGTGACATCCTTGCGACGGACATGCAGATTGTTGATGTAGTACTCGGACTGGCCATTACGCGTCAGCAGCCGCTTGACCGACAGCTCCGCATACTGTGACCACTGCCCGGAGAGACGGCCGAGCGAGTTGTCGAAGACCAGTTCGACCGCCGCTCGCGACACCGGCTTGCGGCTCCCCGAACCGTTGAAAATCACGTCCTGCATCGACTCGCCACGTAGCTCCGAAGCTTTCGATTCGCCGAGCACCCAGCGTACCGAATCCATCACATTGGACTTGCCACAACCATTCGGGCCGACCACGCCGACGAGTTGACCGGGCAGCGCAATGGTCGTCGGATCGACGAAGGATTTGAAGCCGGCAAGTTTCAGTTTGGTCAGGCGCATGAACCAGAACGCGGCCGCGGCAGCCGCCGCGCCAGAAGAGATCGGAAAAAGCATGGTTCCCAGCGAGTGTCACCCCGCACCCGGGAGGTGGACGACCCGCGAATATTCCTGCGGAATGCCATTATAAACGCTTATAATAGCATCCTGCCTGCCCGATTCGTTTCTCGCTGGATACCACTCGGAAAGACAATGAACCCAGTCTCCGCCAACACCCTCGAAACCTTCCCCAATCCGGCGCCGCAGCGGGATTTCCATATTCATATGGAAATCCCCGAATTCACCTGCCTGTGCCCGAAAACCGGCCAGCCAGATTTCGCGACCCTGCTTCTCGATTACATTCCGGACCAGACCTGTGTCGAACTCAAGAGCCTGAAACTCTACATCTGGTCTTTCCGCAACACCGGCTGCTTTCACGAGGATGTCACCAACCGCATCCTGGACGACCTGGCAAACGCCACGCAACCGCGCTACATGCGACTGACGGCACGCTTCTACGTGCGCGGCGGCGTGTTTACCACGGTGGTCGCCGATCGCCGTCAGGCGGGCTGGACGCCAGCGCCGACGGTGCAACTCGCCGACTTCTCCAGCCAATCCAACACCCGTGGCTGAGATCATGACCATCCAGACAGCACTCACCGACCAGCAACTCCTGCGCCTCGAGCAACTGCTCGAAGAGCCTGCGCTCGCCCAGTCGATGCGCCTCGACGAGGTACAGGGCTATCTCTGCGCGGCGCTATCGGGCCCCCAGGCGACCCCCGAGGCGCTGTGGCTGAGCGAAGCGCTGGGCAATGCGGAGGCGATCGCCAGCGCCGCCGGAGGCGAAGCTGCCGACTTGCTGCGCCTGCTCGCCACCCAGTTGCAGGCCGAACTGGCCAGTGGCGAACCACCCATGCTGCTGCTGTATGCCCAGGACGAAGACGAAAATTCTCCCAGCGACTACGTACCCTGGTGCCAGGCCTATCTGCACGGCATCGATTCGGCGCCTGCAGGCTGGTTCGAAGCGCTTGGTGCAAACGACGACAAGGAAGACAGCGATGAGATCGCCTACCTTGACGAGCAACTCTTCCCGCTGTTCATGCTCACAGGCGACGCCGCTGCGGCCGCCGCTGCGGCCGGCGAGGAATGGCTGTCGGGCAGGGATCTCGATCATATGCGAAACGAATGTGAAGAAAAGCTGCCGCAGGCGGTGACCAACATCTATCGTTTCTGGGTCGCGCAGCGCAGTGTCAGAACCTTTCGCCACGAGCAGGCCAGAATCGGTCGCAATGAGCCCTGCCCTTGTGGCAGTGGCATGAAATACAAGAGATGTTGCGGAACGGCGTAATGCGGTAGGGCGCAAGCCCCGGCGGGGCGTTCCGCCGCAATCTCCCAGCCGTACCTCTTGGCCACGCAAGATTCGCGTAGCCCCTGCCTGCTTCGGGACCACCTGAAACCAGGTCGAGGCTGCGCTGTCGAGGATTTTCAGGATCTGTCTTCCAGATCACTTCAGGTCGAAGCGATCCAGGTTCATCACCTTGTTCCAGGCCGCCACGAAAGCATGCACGAATGCCGTCTGCGCGTCACTGCACGCATAGACTTCCGCGAGGGCGCGGAGCTGGGAGTTCGAGCCGAAGACGAGATCGACGACGCTGCCTGTCCACTTGAGATCACCTGTCGTCCGGTCCTGCCCATTCAGTACGCCTTCAGAGGTGCCGGACTTCTGCCACTGCGTGTTCATGTCGAGCAGGTTCACGAAGAAGTCATTGGTCAGTGTCTCCGGACGCTTGGTGAACACGCCATGCCTGGCCTGCCCGACATTCGCATTGAGAACGCGCATGCCACCGATCAGCACGGTCATCTCGGGGGCGGTCAGCGTCAGCAATTGCGCCTTGTCCACCAGCAGTTCGGCCTGTGATGCCTCAAGCCCCTGACGACAGTAGTTGCGGAAACCGTCTGCCATCGGCTCCAGCACGGCGAAGGAGTCCACATCGGTCTGTGCCTGCGACGCGTCCATGCGTCCTGGCGAGAAGGGAACCTGTACGTCATGGCCGGCCTTCCTGGCAGCCGCCTCGACGGCTGCGCAGCCGCCCAGAACGATCAGGTCGGCCAGCGAGATTTTCTTGCTGCCGGACTGCAAGGCGTTGAACTCCTGCTGAATTGCTTCCAGCTTTGTCAGTACTTTCGCCAGTTCGGCTGGCTGGTTGACTTCCCAATCCTTCTGCGGCGCGAGGCGGATACGCGCCCCATTGGCGCCACCGCGCTTGTCGCTGCCGCGGAAGGTGGCTGCCGAAGCCCAGGCAGTGGTGACCAGCTGGGAAATCGAAAGACCGGACGCGAGAACCCTGGCCTTCAGGGCAGCGATGTCCTGCTCATCAATCAGGGCATGATCAAGCGCAGGGATCGGATCCTGCCAGATCAGCGCCTCCTGCGGCACGAGCGGGCCCAGGTAACGGGCGAACGGGCCCATGTCGCGGTGCGTCAGCTTGAACCAGGCGCGGGCAAACGCGTCGGCCAGGGCCTGCGGGTTGTCCTTGAAGTGCCGTGCGATTTTCTCATAGGCCGGGTCCATGCGCAGGGCCATATCGGCCGTGGACATCATCGGTGCGTGGCGCCTGCTCGGGTCATGGGCGTCGGGCACGGTACCCTGCGCGGCAGCCTCCTTCGGCGTCCACTGCTGGGCACCGGCGGGGCTCTTCGTCAGCGCCCACTCATAGCCGAACAGGTTCTCGAAGTAGCCGTTGTCCCACTGGATGGGGTTGTTGGTCCAGGCACCTTCCAGGCCGCTGGTGATGGTGTGGACACCCTGGCCGCTGCCAAAGCTGTTCTTCCAGCCGAGGCCCTGCTCCTCGATGGGGGCACCCTCGGGCTCGGGACCGACGTGGCTCGGATCGCCGGCGCCGTGGCACTTGCCGAAGGTGTGGCCGCCGGCGACGAGCGCCACGGTCTCCTCGTCGTTCATGGCCATGCGGGCGAAGGTTTCGCGAATGTCCCGCGCCGATGCGATCGGGTCCGGATTTCCATTCGGGCCTTCCGGATTCACATAGATCAGACCCATCTGCACGGCGCCGAGCGGATTGTCGAGTTCACGGTCGCCGCTGTAGCGCTCGTCCGCCAGCCACTTGCCTTCCGGCCCCCAGTAGATGTCTTCCTGCGGTTCCCAAATGTCCGCGCGGCCACCGGCGAATCCAAAGGTCTTGAAGCCCATCGACTCCAGCGCGACGTTGCCGGCCAGGATCATCAGGTCTGCCCAGGAGATTTTGCGGCCGTATTTCTGCTTGATCGGCCACAGCAGGCGGCGCGCCTTGTCGAGGTTGCAGTTGTCCGGCCAACTGTTGATGGGCGCAAATCGCTGTGCGCCGGCGCCGGCGCCACCGCGACCATCAGCAATCCGGTACGTGCCCGCGGAATGCCAGGCCATGCGGATGAAGAGGGGTCCGTAATGGCCATAGTCCGCAGGCCACCAATCCTGCGAATCGGTCATCAGGGTATGGAGATCCTGGATCACGGCATCCAGGTCAAGGCTCTTGAACTCCTTGGCGTAGTTGAACACCTCGCCCATGGGGTCGGACTTGGCGGAATGCTGGTGCAGGATCTTCAGGTTCAACTGCTTGGGCCACCAGTCGGCGTTCGTTGGCGCCCCGGCCACGGTGTGTTTGTGGGCTGCGCCCGAGAACGGGCACTTTGCTTCGTTGGACATGCTTCTCTCCTTGGGCTGTTGGTAAAACTACCATCACCAGACTACAGTTTGGGCCTCCCTCAATCAACGAAATTCTGGCAATCGGATCCATAGCGAAATTCAATGGCATCCAGGCAACCTTTGCGTCAAGTCTTCGAATGATGTTCAAGCGGGGATGTTCAGCTGAAACACCGTCACGCCGCTGCTGGAGCGTGTGTCGACACTGCCCCCGTGGGCACGCAGGATGGAACGGGTAATCGCCAGGCCCAGCCCGGCGCCGTCGCTGAAGCGTTGCCGGGAGGAATCCGCACGGTAGAAAGGTTCGAACAGTCGCGGCAAGTGCTCGGCAGCAATCGTCTCGCCGGTATTCTCGACAGACAGCCGTACCCAGTTTTCGCCAGTTTGCTCCAGACGCACGGCCATCCCTCCTCCGGTCGGCGTATGCCGCATCGCGTTCGAGAGAAGATTGTTGATGGCCCGGCGCAACATCAGCCGATCGCCAGAAACGACGGCGCTGCCCGAGCAGGATAGGGAAACCTTCTTCTCCTCGGCGAACGCCTCGTAGAATTCGAACAGCCCGTTCACTTCCGCGCGCAGATCGACGCGTTCCCGGTGCGGAATGATCAGCTGGTTTTCGGCCTTGGCCAGAAAGAGCATGTCCGAAATCATTCGCGACAGGCGTTCGAGTTCCTCGGCATTAGAAGCCAGAACCTCCTGGTATTGTTCGGGGGTCCGGGTTCTGGAAAGCATGACCTGGGTCTGGGTCAACAGATTGCTGACCGGTGTCCGCAGTTCGTGCGCCAGGTAGGAAGAAAAATCCGAGAGGCGCCGGAAGGACTCCTCCAGGCGTGCCAGCATTTCGTTCAATGTCTGGGCCAGTGCAACCAGTTCGACCGGAACGGAATCGACCGGCAAGCGGGCATTCAGCCGCTGCGCGGTGATCGCCGCCGCCTCGCGCTTGATCGCCTGCAAGGGCGCCAGCCCTCTGCGCACCGCGACCCAGCCGAGGAGCCCGATCGACAAGGCGGCCAGCACCATGAACGACCACAGGGTGGTCCTGAAGTCGCTCATGAAGTGCTCATGGTGCGAGATCTCTGTCGCCACGGCCACGAGTGCCGGCGGCGCGCCCTCGATGCTCGTCCGGGCAAGACCGGAGATGCCGCGAAAAGACTGCTGGTCGCGAGTCTTCCAATGAACCGGATGCCGGGAAGCGGGCTCGACGCCCCGCTCCAGAAGAGTACCCGGGAACTCGGCGCCAGCCATGGCGAACAGCGTTTGGCCGTCTGGCGCGACGACCACCATGGCGAGCCCAGGGTGGCCGACCAGGGAATCCTCGAGGTGCTGCGGCATGACTTCGAGATCGGCCGTGGAGCGAACTTTCTCGAGGGCGTGCCGAGCCAGTTGCAACTTCCCGGTCAGTATCTCCATGTCCAGTTCTTCGAAATGTCGTTCGACCGAGTTGGTGATGAGAACGCCGAGTAGCAGCAAGACCAGGGTGGACGCCGACGCGAACAGCAGGGTCAGCCGAAAGCTGATCGATTGCCGCCGGACTGGCTTCACTCGCCGCTCTCCAGTACGTAGCCCATGCCGCGCACCGTGCGGATCAGTTTGTCATCGAATCCCTCGTCCACCTTGAGCCGCAGGCGCTTGATCGCCACCTCGATCACATTGGTGTCGCTGTCGAAGTTCATGTCCCAGACTTGCGAGGCGATCAGCGAACGGGGCAAGACTTCGCCCTGCCGCCGCAGAAGCAATTCCAGCAAGGCAAACTCCTTGGCGGTCAGATCGATTCGCCGGCCCGATCGGGTGACGCGTCGTCGCCGCAGATCGAGTTCCAGATCCGCCGCGCGCAAGAACCCGGATTCCCGGACCTTGCTGCCTCGGCGCAACAGCGTGCGGACGCGGGCGAGCAGCTCGGAAAAGGCAAACGGCTTGACCAGATAGTCGTCTGCGCCAAGTTCCAGTCCCTTGACCCGATCATCCACCGCGTCGCGGGCGCTCAGGAATAGGACCGGCATGTCCTTGCCCGCCCTGCGGATGCCCTGCAGGATTTGCCAGCCGTCGATTCCCGGCAGCATGACATCGAGAATCACCAGGTCGTAGGCTTCGGTCAAAGCGAAGTGCAGGCCGTCCAGCCCGTTGCTCACCAGATCAGCCACGAAACCCGCCTCGAGCAATCCCTGTTTGAGGTAAGTCCCTGTTTTCGGTTCGTCTTCCACGACCAGGATTTTCATCGCCGTTCTCCATTGCCCATTCCTGCCAATGGCGCATTTTGTGCCGTATGATCAGACTTTCGCCGGACATTACCGAAATGTAATCTTCGCGTCAGCGTCCCGTTGGGAAGGCTTCCCCATACTGCGCCACGCGCCTCGCAAGCGGGGTATTTGCCAAGAGCCCACTGGAGGGACAAGCTGCGACCGGTGCAATGACGATCGTGATCATCCGATGGACACGGCATCATCGACAGGAACCATTCAAGCATTGGGAGGCGGTATGCGAGGAGGCAAGCCCACGAAGACATTCGCCTGCTGCTTGATGCTGAGTCTGGCAACACCTGCCCTGTCGCAGGAGGTCGCCATCGGCGGAACGGTCGAGAGCCTGCTCGAATTCGCCAAAGTTCGCAATCCCGAATACGCTGCCATGCAGGCGGAAGCGGACGCGGCGGCGGAACGGGTGACACCGGCAGGCGCCCTGCCCGACCCGAAGTTCAGGATGGAATTGCGGGACATCACCCACTCCGGTGAGCAGAACCCGACGCTCTCCCCGAGCCGTGTCGGCAGCACGAAGTACCTGCTGTCGCAGGATCTTCCCTGGTTCGGCAAACGCGATCTGAAACGCGAGGTGGCGGAATTCGAAGCAGCGAGTGCCAGAGGACGCGCCTTCGGAACCTGGTCGGAAATCGCCGCCAGAATCAAGACGACCTACGCCCAATGGTACTACGTCCAGCGCAATGAGCGCCTGACGCAGGAAATCCTCGACCTGATGCGGCGCCTCGAAAAAATCCTCCAGACACGCTACACAAACGGTCTGGCGACCCTGCAGGACCTCATTCGTGCGCAGGTCGAGCAGACGAGGCTGCGCAGCGAACTGGTGGCCCTGGAAACCGAGCAGCACCACCTGCGCACGCGCCTGAACGCCTTGCTCGCCCGGCCCGCAACGGCACCGCTGGCAGCACCGGAAAAGCTGCGCCCGCTGCCGCCACCGGCGCGGCTCGATTACGCCACACTCGAAGAACGTGTCCGCCTCCGTAACCCGCTGCTGGCGGCCGAAGCCGGCAAACTCCAGGCAGCGGAAAAAAACCGGGAACTCACCTACAAAAACCGTTACCCGGATTTCACCATCAGCGCCGGGCCGATCCAGTATCAGAGTGCGATCCGGGAATGGGATGTGATGGTCGAAATGAACATTCCGCTGCAGCAATCCTCGCGACGCGCACAGGAACGCGAATCGGAGGCGATGCTGTCGGCGGCGCGCGCGCGCCGGGAAGCGAGCACCAACCAGGTGCTTGCCGATCTGGCGGAGAATCTGGCCGCCATCGACGGTGCGCGCCGCAGCGAAGCCCTGGCCAGCAATGACCTGCTGCCCGAGGCCGAGCTGACCTTCAGGGCCGCGCTCGCCGGCTACGAGAACGGCAAGCTCGATTTCGCGATGCTGCTCGATGCGCAGCGGCAGATTCGGCAGGCCAGACAGGACCAGATCAGGGCGCAGGCCGAAGGACAGGCCCGCCTGGCGGAAATTGAACGTCTCCTGGGAGAAGATCTATGAAGCAGGGCGCGCGCATTGCAGCCGGAGCTTTGGCGGTCGCCGCGCTGGCAGCCGCCGCGGGCTATTGGGCCGGCAAGCGGAATACCCCCGGCCATCCGGAAGCAACTCACCAGACTGCCGCCACTGCCGGCGGGCCGGCGGCGAAAGAGCGCAGGGTTCTCTATTACCGCAACCCCATGGGCCTGCCCGACACCTCGCCGACACCGAAGAAAGACTCCATGGGAATGGACTACGTTCCGGTCTATGCGGACGAAGCCGACGAGGGGGCGGGCGCAGCGAAGCAGCTCAGGATCAGCACCGAAAAGGTTCAGAAGCTCGGCGTCAGAACCGAGACCGTCCGCCTGCGCTCGCTCGACCGGATCGTTCGTGCGGTCGGTCGCATCGAGCCCGACGAACGCCGCCAGTATGCGATCGCCCCCAAGTTCGAGGGCTACGTCGAGCGCCTGCAGGTCAATGTGACCGGTCAGATGGTCGGCAAGGGCCAGGTGCTGTTTGAAGTCTACAGCCCGGAACTGGTCTCTGCCCAACGCGAATACGTGCTCGCCACGCATGCGGCGGAATCGCTGCACCCGGCCGGCAGCGAAGCCCGCAGCAGCATGCAGCAACTGGCTGCGGCGAGCCTCACGCGCCTGAAAAACTGGGACATCTCCGACGAGCAGCTCAAGGCCCTGGCCAGTTCCGGAGACTCCCGGCGCACGCTCAGCTTCCGCTCGCCGGTTGCCGGCGTCGTGACCGAGAAGAAGGCCGTGCAGGGCATGCGTTTCATGCCGGGTGAAACGCTCTATCAGGTGGCCGATCTGTCTACGGTCTGGGTGATCGCCGACGTCTTCGAGCAGGACATCGGGATGGTAAAAGCCGGTGCGCCGGCCAGGATCAAGGTCAACGCCTACCCGGAGCAGGTTTTCGAGGGGACCATCCGCTACATCTATCCGACGCTCAAGGCGGAAACCCGCAGCGTTCCGGTCCGCGTCGAACTGAGCAATCCGGGAATGCTGCTCAAACCCGGCATGTTCGCCCAGGTCGAGCTGGCGATGGCCGCCAGGGGCCAGGTGCTGACCGTGCCGGTCTCGGCGGTGATCGACAGCGGCACGCGCCAGATCGTTCTGGTGCAGCTCGCTGAGGGTCGCTTCGAGCCGCGCGAAGTGAAGCTCGGGGCCCGCAGCGATGACCAGGTCGAGGTACGCGAAGGGGTGCGCGCTGGCGAGCAGGTGGTGGTCGCCGCCAACTTCCTGATCGACGCCGAAAGCAACCTCAAGGCGGCTGTCGGCGGTTTCGCCCAGGCGCAGCCCCCGGCCGGCGAAACCACCGCCAGGACGGCCCCGGCAAGCACGGGACACCGGGCGGAAGGCCAGGTCGATTCGGCAAGCAGGCCCGAGGCCAGCACCGGAACCGCGGCGCAGGCCAATCCGCACGCGGCGCACGCCGGCCACTGACGGCAACCCACGGAGCCCTTCGCCATGCTGGCCAAACTCATCGACTGGTCGAGCAGGAACCGTTTCCTGGTCCTGCTGGCCACCCTGTTCGTCATCGTCGGCGGCATCGTCGCCATCCTCAGGACGCCGCTCGACGCACTGCCCGACCTCTCGGACGTGCAGGTCATCGTATACACCGAATACCCCGGCCAGGCGCCACAGGTGGTCGAAGACCAGGTCACCTATCCGCTGACCACGGCGATGCTGTCGGTGCCGAAAGCGAAGGTCGTGCGCGGCTTCTCGTTCTTCGGCGCGTCCTTCGTGTACCTCATCTTCGAGGACGGTACCGACATCTACTGGGCGCGCTCACGCGTGCTCGAATATCTCAACTTCGCGTCCAGCCGCATGCCCAGGGGGGTGACGCCGCAGATCGGCCCGGACGCGACCGGCGTCGGCTGGGTCTATCAGTACGCGCTGCTCGGCAAAGACAGGAGCCTCGCCGAGTTGCGCAGCATCCAGGACTGGTATCTGCGCTACCAGCTCAGCAAGGCGCATGGCGTCGCCGAAGTCGCATCGATCGGCGGTTTCGTTCAGACCTACCAGGTGACGGTCGATCCGGTCAAGCTGCGCGCTTACGGTGTGCCGCTGCGGAAGGTCGTGCAGGTCATCCGCGATTCCAACCGCGACGTCGGCGGCCGCGTCGTCGAAATGGCCGAAACCGAGTACATGGTGCGCGGCAAGGGCTACCTGCGCGGCATCGGCGACCTCGAAGCGCTGGTGGTCAAGAGCGACCAGGGGACGCCGGTACTGATCCGCGACATCGCGCGTGTCGAACTGGCGCCCGACGAGCGGCGCGGCCTGACCGAACTCAATGGCGAAGGCGAGGTGGTCTCCGGCATCGCCATGGCGCGCTACGGCCAGAATGCCCTCGAAGTGATCCACAACCTGAAAACCAGGATCGCCGAACTCGGCTCCGGCCTGCCCGAAGGGGTGACGGTACAAACCGTCTACGACCGCTCCGAACTCATCCACCGCGCCATCGCCACCCTCAAGAGAACGCTGATCGAGGAATCGCTGATCGTTGCGCTGGTCTGCATCGTTTTCCTGCTGCATGTGCGCAGCGCGCTGGTGGCGATCCTGATGCTGCCGGTCGGCGTGCTCATCGCCTTCATCGCCATGCGCCTGCTCGGCATGAACTCCCATCTGATGAGCCTCGGCGGCATCGCCATCGCCATCGGGGCGATGATCGATGCCGCCATCGTCATGATCGAGAACGCCCACAAGCACCTGGAGCGGCTGCCAGCGCAGCATTCCCGACAGGATCGCGCTGCCGCCATGCTGCTGGCGTGCCAGGAAGTGGGACCGGCGCTGTTCTTCTCGCTGCTGATCATCACCGTTTCCTTCCTGCCGGTCTTCAGCCTGGAGGGCCAGGAGGGGCGGCTGTTCTCGCCGCTCGCCTTCACCAAGACCTTTGCCATGGCCGGCGCGGCGATCCTGTCGGTGACGCTGGTGCCGGTGCTGATGCTGGGGCTGATCCGCGGCCGCATCCTGCCGGAAGCGAGAAATCCGGTGAACCGCGCGCTGATCTGGGGCTACCGGCCGATCATCGCCGGCGTCATGCGCTGGAAGAAGCTGACCATCCTGGCCGCGCTGCTGGTCCTCGGCATTTCGATCTACCCGGCTTCCAGGCTCGGTTCCGAGTTCATGCCGACGCTCAACGAAGGCACGCTGTTCTACATGCCGACTTCGCTGCCGGGAATGTCGATCACCAAGGCGGCCGAGCTGCTGCAGACCCAGAACAAGATCATCCAGAGCTTCCCCGAGGTCGAGTCGGTCTTCGGCAAGGCCGGGCGCGCCAACACGGCAACCGACCCGGCGCCGACCGAGATGTTCGAGACGGTGATCAACCTCAAGCCGGAATCCGAATGGCGCGCCGGCATGACCACCGACCAGCTGATCGCCGAACTCGACCGGGCCCTGCAGTTCCCCGGCGTCGCCAACGCCTGGACGATGCCGATCAAGGCGCGCATCGACATGCTCTCCACCGGCATTCGCACGCCGATCGGCATCAAGGTCTTCGGCAAGGATCTCGACGAGATGGAAAAGCTCGCCAAGGCCATCGAGACGGTCGTCAAAGCCGTGCCCGGTACGACCAGCGCCTTTGCCGAGCGCATCACCGGCGGCTTCTACCTCAACATCGAACCCGACCGGCAGCAACTGGCGCGCTATGGTCTGGCGATCGGCGACCTGCAGGAGGTCATCGGCACGGCGCTCGGCGGCGAGATGGTGACCACCACCGTCGAGGGGCGCGAACGCTTCGGCGTCAGCGTTCGCTACCCGCGCGAACTGCGTTCCGATCCGCAGCAGATCGCGCGTGCCGTGCTGGTGCCGACGATGGACGGCGCCATGGTGCCGCTCGGCCAGGTAGCCCGCGTCGAGGTGACGAAAGGCGCCCCGGCCATCCGCACCGAGAACGCCCTCCTCTCGGCGTATATCTTCGTCGACATCCGCGACCGCGACATCGGCGGTTACGTCGCCGACGCCAAGAAAGCGGTGGCGGAACAGGTCAAGTTCCCGCCCGGCACCTACATTACCTGGAGCGGCCAGTTCGAGTACATGGAGCGCGCCATCGAGAAGATGAAGATCGTCATCCCGCTGACGCTGCTGCTGATCTTCCTGTTGCTCTACCTCAACTTCAGGCGCCTGACCGAAACGCTGATCGTCCTGCTGTCGGTGCCGTTCGCGCTGGTCGGCGGCGTCTGGCTGATGTGGGGGCTAGATTATCACCTGTCGGTCGCGGTTGCCGTCGGCTTCATCGCGCTGGCCGGCGTCGCGGCGGAGACAGGCGTGGTGATGCTGATCTATCTCGACCATGCCTGGCAAGCGGTCAAGGAGAGCTGCCGCGCCGCCGGGCGGGAACCGGGGGTCGCCGACCTCTACGCAGCGGTGATGGAAGGCGCCGTCGAGCGGGTGCGGCCGAAGATGATGACCGTCGTCGCGATCATGGCCGGCCTGCTGCCGATCCTGTGGGGCACCGGCACCGGTTCCGAGGTGATGAGCCGCATCGCCGCGCCGATGGTCGGGGGGATGATTTCGTCGACCGTGCTGACGCTGGCGGTGATTCCGGCGATCTATGCGCTGGTCCAGGAATGGCGGCTGCGGCGCGAGATCGAGTAGTTCGGCTTCCTGGCACGGCAATGCCGCGCCACCCCTGGCGTTCACCAGACCGGCCATGCCGGTGGCTACCGTGGCTGACGCCGACAGGCAGCAGGCAGGCATTTCTCGTCGACCGATTTGCCGAGTGTCTCGGCAGCGGCCCTTCCGCCGGTTATATGGTGCGGGGGCAGAACCCCATCGTCCTTGACGAACGGAGCGAACCTCAAACTGGCGGTCTATCGCGAACCCATCGACGGGCAATACCGCCGAATGCACAAGCCCACGATCTCCGAAAAAGTAGCACCGCTGTGGGTGCCGGGGGTCCGGGTTGCGTTGACGGACGTTCTGGCGTGAAGGAAATTACGAGGCGTTGGGGGAGCGACTGCGAATAAGACAAGGGCGGTGGAGTGCCTACACCAGCGCGCAGCGCTTTAGTTCAACGTCAACGCTCAGGCGACGGCCGCGGCTTCTTGCGGCCGCTCGCCTGGAACGAATGGTTGGGCATGGATGCATGATTTCAAGACATGACCCCGCGGCTTGTGCGTGACCCCGCGGCTTTGTGACCCCGCGGCTTTGGGCGGATGGCCCATGGCACTGAGTGGGGCGGGATTCGGATAACTTTTAAAGGGCCACTGGGGCGAAATTCGAGATTGACACCCCTTGATGGAGGCTCATACACTCTTGAGGGTGCCGTTGGATTTTCTATCCTTTGCAAGGAGGCTTGACCATGAGCGACAACGTTGACAATCTGGTTCTTGAGCACTTGCGCGCCTTGCGGGGTGGACAGGACCGCATCGAAAGCGAGTTGCGGGAGGTCGCCGCCCGGCTTACCAGCCTGGAAGCGAGCACTGCCGCTGGCCGACGCGATAGCGCGCACAACTACGAGGAAATCATCCGGCAACAGTCAAGTATCGATCAGATCAAGGCGCGAATTGACCGGATTGAAAGACGGCTGGAAATCGCGGGTTGAGAAATCACCGGCCGGGCAAAAGAAAAGACTTGACCCTGGTTACGCGGCTGGCGAGGCGGCTGTGGTACTTGAAGGAGCCAAGCTTGGCTCATTTTTTGTTGGAATGTTAGACCTGACCCCGCCTTTCCGCGCCTTTCCGCTGTTCATGAGTACAGTATAATGACGCAAAGTAAATCGTCAAGTAGGATGTCCACTTCACGTTAGCCCGCACCAAGACATCATCACAGGACGGTTTCCACTATGGACTATGCAGAAGTAAATGCGATCCGAACCCAGTATCAAGCGGGTTTGTGGCCTCAATTTCTACAGATGTTGCAGATCGAAGGATTGCGGGGCTGGTCAGGGCAGTCCGTTGAGTTTAACTTTCCAGTCGTTGCGATCGTTGGCGAAAATGGGAGCGGCAAGAGCACGTTGATGAAGACTGCTGCTTGCGTATATGACAATAAGGACAGAGATAAGCGCTTCTACCCTTCCGCGTTCTTCGTCGAAACTCATTGGGACAAGATACAAGGCGTAAAAATTGACTTTCGGGTAAGGCGCGGGCCAAACGTCGATAGCTTCCGGACTACGAAGCCAACACAACGATGGCGAGTTCCAGAGAACGGTCCGAAGCGTGATGTTTTCTTGTTAGATATTGCTAGGACGCTTCCTCTTGACGCATCAGTCGGCTACGCCAAGATTGCTCGCTTGGCTGCGGCCGAGATTGAAAGCGCGGAAATCAATGACGCCTTTCGGGAGAGGTTATCGCACGTACTAGGCCGTAATTACAAGAAGGCCCGGTTCGCGACCTCCGACGTGGATAAGAACCGACAGATAGGGCTTCTCGAGCGTGAGTGGGGCGAACTGTCACAGTTTCATCAAGGCGCGGGAGAAGACGCAACATTGGATCTTTTTCGTACGCTGCAAGGGATACCTGAAAACTCGCTACTACTCATCGACGAAGTTGAAGCTTCGCTGCATCCGAGAGCCCAAAGGCGGCTTGTTCGGTTTCTTCTATGGCTCGCCCGTCAGCGCCGCATCCAGGTTGTGCTATCCACGCATAGCCCATACGTCCTGCAGGAGTTGCCGCAGGAAGCTCGAATACTGCTTCTGCCAGGCCCGCAGGGGCTAAGCGTTGTGTATGGTGTGTCGGCTGAGTTTGCAATGAGCCGCCTTGACGATGAGGTTCACCCAGAAGTTCATCTCTTCGTTGAAGATCGCGAGGCTGAAGTTCTACTACGCGAAATACTTGCCTCTACCGAAGAAACGGGAAAGCTATTACACCGCGTCGCAATTAATCCCGTTGGCCCAGCTAATGTTGTGGCTATGCTTGGTGCCTTAGGGAAGACCGGAAAGCTACCGTATCGCTCGGCGGCCATAGTCGATGGCGATCATGTCGACGCAAATTGTTTATCGTTGCCAGGTACGCTCGCACCGGAGCGCATGGTTTATGCCGAACTGAAAGCGAAGGGTTGGCCAAACCTATCGCAGCGCTTCGGCATAGGTGCTGGGACACTGCTTACAGCGTTAGAAGATGCGATGCTTGAGCCGGACCACCATAAGTGGAATGCGAAGGTAGGGGACCAGATTCTGAAAAGTTCGGTCAGCGTATGGGAAGTGCTTGCCAATGAATGGTGCAGGTCGTGTCTCGACCCCGAGAAACGCAAGAACCTCGCCGAAGCAATTACCGCAACCGCAGATGCCGGCTAACCCATCAATCCACCGGACGCTGCGCAATGAAGCCGCGCAGCGCCGGTGATTTCAAACGTTACGCGTCGATACATGCGCACCTCGAACGCATGCCGAAAGAGATCTATTTCCACATTAGTTGGTATGGGTAATCATGAAATCACCTATTGTGTTCCACCTAACGCGTTGGGGCTCAGCCTTTCTAGCTGCAATAGTCCCGCAGCTCGCCAATGCGCAGATAAGTATCGAAGCGCAAACGAAAGGCCTTGACGCCATTGCGGATTTCGCTGAGCGTATGTGCGCGAAGATTCCACTTACAGGCAGTAGCGCAACTGTCGAGCTTTCTGGCCAGGCCAAGGCGGAGCTAAGCAAGCTATTGAAGAAGCTGGCCGATGCAGGCATTGGAGGCGCAGCAAAGTATCAGACTTTTGAGTATGAAAATGTACTGCAGAAGGATCTATTGCATGCCGTCAGAATGAGTCAGGATTGCCGAATCACAATATTCAAGGACTTGAACAGCAAGCTGATTCCTTCACCGAGAGCAGAACCTCCGGGTCCCTTGCCGCAGCCGAGAGTACCTTCGAGGAGCAGATCGTGCGCACCGCAATGGCAGACGTGTGTCGGTTTTGAAAACCTTGCTGGGTTATGGCGAGGCAAGATCCCGCACGGGCCAATCCTCTCGGTTGTCGTCGAACCACAAGAAGGTGCCGACGTATACGCGTCACTCGCCATTGAGAAGCAAAAATGCCAGGCGACGCTAAAGCTAAGTTATGTCAATGACAACATGCTTACCACGTCAGAGTTTTTCTTCAAGCCAGTTCGGGTCACATCTGCATGCCCGAGCATAGAGTCCATCGTCCTTACGCCTTCGCCAACAACGTCCTGGTTCAATCTGAACAAGCCGGATGGAAACCAACTTACTTTTGTCATCAACAAGAAGATTTAAGGTTCAGCGCCTAACCCGCGCTTGCAGGGGACCGACGCCCAGCGGCGCTTCGCTGGGCGTCGGTCCCTGAAGCTACACGTTAGACGCGCAATACAAGGAACCAACCATGCCCGACGTCCAAAGCCAAAAATCACCTGAAGAAGCGGAGCGCGACGCGCAGGCAATGGCGCGGTTCAGCGCTGCGCTGACGGCCCGTGCCAAGAGCCTGGAAATGCTCTATGACTATACGAAGTTCCACATTGGTGTGTATCTAACGCTCACCGCTTCGTACATCACAGTTGCCTCCGTGAAGGTGGTAGACCACAGAGGCCAGCCCTTCGAGTTCCTCAAGACCGAGCACCACTTGGTCGGCTTGGCTGTACTCTGCTTCTTGCTCGCCGGCTTTGCAGGTGGTGTCATCGTCAGCAGCATTACCCAATTTGCAGGAGGAAGCAGCAAGGACTTCCTCGAAACGCAGATCGGACCCTGGAACGCCAAAGCAATACATTTCTCTGGAACGACCTGGGCTTACATTGAACACACTTCCTTTTGGGCTGGTCTCCTGTTGGCCATCGCCTCTATCCTTGTGCCGCGCGTCTAACTCTTCGTTCAAGCGGACGCCTGACGGCGCCACTTAACTCAAACGTTATGCATCTGAGCCGTGGAGCATCGACCGATGAATGAGCTCAACGTTTTCGTCAGCGTCGGCGGTACTGCGACAGAACAGCAGGAGGCGTTCGTCCGCGCTGTGGAGGATCGACTCCGGAGCGAGGGCCTCATCCCGCACACGGTTGGCCGAAATGCCTTTAGTGCCGACGCCCCGTTGAAGACGGTGACCGAGTTGCTGGACCGGTGCTCAGGCACCATCGTGATCGCCCTGGAACGCTCATACTTTGCTTCCGGGACGGAGAAGCGTGGTGGCCCCAAGGAGATCGCTCTGGCCGACGTCAAGCTGCCCACTCCGTGGAATCAGGTTGAGGCAGCCATGACCTACGCCCGCGGTCTCCCATTGATGGTTGTTGTCGAAGCAGGCCTCAAGAGCGAGGGTCTACTCGAGCGTGGTTATGACTGGTACGTGCAATGGGTGAAGCCAGAAGCCGCCGCTCTAAGTACCAACGAATTCAACGGTGTGTTGGCGAGTTGGAAGAAGAAGATGATCGAGGCGCCCAAGAAGACTTCCACTTCAAAGATGCCCGCGGATCTCACAGTTGCCGAGCTAGTCGGCGGTCTAAAGCCAGTCCAGTTGTGGAGCGTCCTTGTGGCTCTATCGGCGATCGTTGCGGGCGCATTCGCGCTCGGCGGAAAGCTCTTCGGTGGTCCGTAGATGCATAATTCACGTTAGCCGTCAAGGAAACCAGATGCTGCAACGCCTAATCACGCAGTGGGTATATGGGGGCGGGTCACCAAGGCCGGGGTCACAAGGCCGGGGTCAGGTCTAACATTACAACACAAGACGAAAAGATGCTACGCTTGGCGTATGGCTAGACCGCTAAGGCTCGAATTCTCTGGGGCCGTTTATCATGTCACGTCGCGCGGGGATCGAAGGGAAGAGATTTTCCTAAACGATGCGGACCGCATCGACTGGCTGGATGTGCTGGGCGTTGTTTGCGCGCGCTTCAACTGGGTCGTGCACGCCTTCTGTCAGATGACCAATCACTATCACCTGCTGCTGGAGACGCCGGATGGCAATTTGTCGCTCGGGATGCGGCATTTGAACGGCCTCTACACGCAGCGTTTCAACCGCCGCCACGGCCTGGTTGGGCACCTCTTTCAGGGGCGCTACAAGGCGATCCTGGTGCAGAAGGAAGTCTACCTGCTGGAACTGACTCGTTATGTGGTCCTGAATCCGTTGCGCGCCGGGATGATCGTTTCGCTTGATGATTGGCCCTGGAGCAGCTTTCCGTTCGTTGTCGGCCGGGAAACTCCGCCACCATGGCTGGATGTGGACTGGCTGCTACGGCAGTTTGCTCCGGAGCGCGACGAGGCTCGCCGCTCTTATGTGGAGTTTCTGCTGGCTGGCAGGGGTTTGCCGAGTCCCGTTCTCGAAGCCTGCCAGCAGTTGGTGCTGGGCGATCGCGCTTTCGTGGAACGGCATTGCCAGAAAGGTATTCCGGAGCAATTGCGCGAGGTCTCGAAGGCTCATAGGCGCGCAGTGGCTTTACCGCTCGATGAGTACGCGATGCGCTACCCCGAGCGAGATCTCGCCATGGCTCTGGCCTACCAGTCCGGTGCCTATACGATGGCGGAAATCGGCCGACATTTCGCGGTGCACTACATGACCGTCAGCCGCGCCGTGCGCAAATACGAACTGCAACAAAGAGTGACAGGGTAGGGCTCGACCGGCTTCTCCGTTGGTGTTCGCACGGAAAGCGTCAAACCGTCGTCCCGCCGAACCGCCCACAGGCGATCGCCAGCCGACGCCGGCTTCAGATCAGGTGTATGCCAAGGCGCAGCGCCAGGTCGACGAATCGATCCCGCTGCGGCGGACTCGCCAGCGGCATCTCGTGCAGAAGGCGCCGGATCGGCGATCCGCGAGGTTAAAGGGGCCAGGCTCGAATAGGGTGCCGTAGCAAGAAATAAGGGGCCACGTTCGCTTTATCCAGCGAAAATCAGGTAAAGAAGTGGGCCTCTTGTTGTCTTTCGGCGCCAAAGGGATCAGCAGACAAAACACGCCTGCCCCTTTGATTTCCACTACGGCATCGAGTCGGGGGCGATCAAGCGTAGCTCGGGAAAGTAGCTGCGATAACGGCGGGCATCCCGGGTGAGCAAGGTCAGCCCGGCAACTTGGGCGTGGGCGCCAATGTAAAAGTCAGGCATCGGGGCGGTTTTGGTCCCGCCTGCACGGCGGTAGGCGACAAAAGCTCGCCCAGCGCGGAATGCCGCCTCCCAGGGAAGGTCAGCGCGCTCCAGCAGCATATCGGACGGATCTTCCCCCCTCGCTCTAATAATTTCAAGCACTTAGCTCATTTGTAGGCATGTAACGGTACTAATGTTTTCAAGCACTTAAACAGCTACGGGGGAAGACCCGTCGGAGAGGATCGAGGCCATCTGCGACTCCGAATCGGCATAGCCGGCCAACTCCGCGTAGATGATGGGGTTGATGAACACCGCGCCATCGTTCGAGGCGGAGATGAGCTGGGCAGCCGACCAGGCGTACCATTGGGAGTCCGGGTCCGCGGCATCGATGATGACGTTGGTGTCGATGAGATAACTTCGCATCAGTCCTCACCCCGGGTTTCGCGCATGATTTCATCGGTGGTCATGCCGCAGCCCTTGAAAGCGCCACGCAGGCGCTCAACGAGTTGCTGGCCGCGTGTTCCTCCCTTGGGCATGAGCCGGACAACACCGTCCTTGAACTCGAACTCCACATCCGTATTCGGCATCAGCCCGGCCTGTTTGCGAATTTCAACGGGAATGGTCACCTGACCCTTGCTGGTGATGCGCATAGTTTTCCCCTTCTTGCTGTAAGCAGTAAGAATAGCACGGCATTACGTCGGCGACCGCGTCGTGGAACGTCTACCGCCGGAGCATTCGCAGCCCGATCGCGCCGGCCACTGGGATTCGCTCATCGTCGCGGCGGCGCTGGCCGCAGGCTGCGCAATCCTTCACTGTGAGGACATGCAGTACGGGCAGGTATTCGAGTTAAGGGGGCCAGGCTCGAATAGGGTGCCGTAGCCTTTGATCGGATGGCTCCAACGGGTCAATGGCGACGTCCAACATCCGCGGCGGGAGACTGACGACCGTATGGCCACAAGTCGCCTCGATCTTCTGAATGTCGGCGCAGATGGCACGGAGGTCGAAATTGAACCTCCGCGCATGTTCAGCGCGATACTTCCGAACTTCGTCAACAATAGGGTCGATCATTCCAGATCTCCAAAGACCTCTTCCGGCGAACACAGTTCGGGGCACTGGTAGCCGTCCCGCTCGATGACCGACCGTATCTTGTGCCGGGTGACCGCGTTGTTGATGTGGGTGAGGTTCCAGGTCACCACGAAGTCCATTCCGTTCAGTGCCGCTATGGCAACGGGCATGGCGTCTTCCGCGACTCCGCTGGGATTGCCCTCCTCTCCAGAACCAGCAGCTCGGTCATTCGTCCCGCGTCGTCTCCGACGTGCAACACCGGCAGCCCGTGTATGGCGTCCAGCCGCTGTGCGGCGGCCACCTCGTCACCCTTGCTGGCCTCCAGTACCACCAGCGCCGACACGAAGCACTCGCACTCGGTCAGTAGTCGATCCCATACCTCACGGGTAAGCTCCTGCCGCGCCGCAATAATCAGATCGCGGCTCGGTCTCGCCGTCAGATAGCTGATTACCGTCGTTTCGATGTAGACCCGCGGCTTCATGGGGTTCTTTGCGGTAGGGAGCAAGCATGCCGGGATGAGCAGTTGGCCGGAGTTTACTCCGCGTCGTGATGCTGATCTATCTCGACCATGCCTGGCAAGTGGTCAAGGAAAGCTGCCGCGCCGATAGGCGGGAACCGGGGGTCGCCGACCTCTACGCGGCGGTCATGGAAGGCGCCGTCGAGCGGGTGCGGCCGAAGATGATGACCGTCGTCGCGATCATGGCCGGCCTGCTGCCGATTCTATGGGGCACCGGCACCGGTTCCGAGGTGATGAGCCGCATCGCCGCGCCGATGGTCGGGGGGATGATTTCGTCGACCGTCCTTACCCTGGCGGTGATTCCGGCGATTTATGCGCTGGTCCAGGAGTGGCGGCTGCGGCGCGGGATCGAGTAGTTCGGGTTCCTGGCACGGCAATGCTGCGCCACCCCCGGCGTTCATCAGACTGGCCATGCCGGTGGCTACCGTGGTTCGCACCGACAGGCAGCAGGCAGGCATTTCTCGTCGACCGATTTGCCGAGTGTCTCGGCAGCGGCCCTTCCGCCGGTTAGTCAGAGCCCGCATCACTTGCGGAGGTGGCATTGGATCTCCTATCCTCCTTCCTATCCTTGCTATCCTTTCGCCAATCTGGCGCAAACTACTTCGCAGGAGAAACCAGGCATGGGCTCCATGAGCGAACTGATGGACCGAGCACGACACCGCATCAGCGTCGACGAATATCACAAGATGGCCGACGCGGGTGTACTCAGCCACGAAGAGAGGGTGGAACTGATCGAGGGAGAGATCGTCGACATGGCCCCCATCGGTAGCCAACACGCCTACGTCGTCAACCAATTGGCACGCCTGTTCACGCTCGCCGCCGGCGAAGACGGTTTGGTCAGCACGCAAAACCCGATCCGCCTCAACGATCGCTGCGAACCGCAGCCCGATCTTGCCCTGCTCAAGCCCGGAGACTATATGGCGCACCTCCCCGGCCCAGCGGATGTCCTGTTGATCGTCGAGGTTGCCAGTTCATCTGTCGACTACGATCGCGGCGTGAAACTTGATCTGTACGCGCGCCACGGCATCCCGGAAGTCTGGCTACTCGATCTGACAGGCAATGAATTGCTTGTTTGCCGCGATCCGGAGGGTGGAAAGTATCTATCGATCGCCGGACCGTCGGCGGGAGAGTGTGTCAGGCCGGTGCTGTTGCCCAGGATTGCATGGAGGCTGGCAGAGAGGAAAACGTGGGCTGTCCCCTTTTAATCCTCCTGATCTCGTCCGCCCCGAGTTCGCACCCTTCGCTGCGCGGTGGTGAATCGAGCGACAAGACCTGGTAGAGCGGGTGCTGATAGGCGATGAGGCCGATGCGCATCAGATCGCTGCGCGCCTGGCTCAGACGCGCGGGCGTTAGTCCGGACAAAGAACGCGTTTGATGGTCATTTTTGATCCTCCCCGCCATGATGTCAGTCCCCAGTTGTACCAGCAGCCGTGTGCTTCCAGCAGCCTGTCGGACTTAGGCGGGAAAAGCCAGAATCTTTGGCAGATCGCCTAATTTTTTTGTGCAATGAATCTCATTTTTTTGGCTAAAGGCGCACCTTTCCTGGGTGTTTTGCTTACTGCAGACGCAATACGGCCATACGCTTCAAATTCCAGGACAGGCAGACGAGGTTCCATTCGCTCTGGGCAGCAGCCAAGCCGCGCATCGAGAACTGACGAAAGCCCATGACCGACTTGATGATGCCGAATACCGGTTCGACGGTTTGTTTGCGCAGGGCATAGAGTTTTCGACGGGCAACCGTCTTCAGGCGATGGGCCATCCTTTGTACCGGCGTGGCGCCATCGGGCAAGGGTGGTGCAAGGGTGGTGGTTGGGTGAACCGCGCCATGGGGTCCGGATGATGGTGCTCCCGCGCTGCCGCAATCATCGGCGTAATCCCTTTGTCTTCACAGGCATTCGCGTTCGTCGTGCGGTGATAGCCGGTATCTGCCGTCAGATCCTTCACTGAACCCAGGCATGCGGGCATCTGGGATAAAGCTTCCAGCATGGGAACGATCTGCTGTTTGTCGTTGGTCGCTTGCGTGACGGTGGTCGCCAAAACCAGCAGGGTGCCTGTCGCCACGGCCGCTTGGGCGTTGTAGCACTGTTCATAGCCACCCCCCGAAACCGGCATGATGCGAGACTCCTCGTCGGCCCAGTTCACTTGGTCGCACGGTCGCGGCCCCGGAACCGGTTCCTTGGGCACACGGGATGTTTTTGCTGGCGCAACTGTTTCAGTGGCCTCTGTCGTCAAAGCTTGCCGCTCGGCCTTTGCCTTCTTCCTGGCCTCGGTAGCTGCGCACTTGGCGGCCTTCTCCGGATAGGCCGCCTCCCAGGCCTTGCGCTTGGCCTCCTTCAGAGCTTCCCTGGCCAGATGCCTGGCCATTTTCTCCTCGTACTCAGCGCGTTCGTGCGCATCGCGCCCCTTCGCACGGAGTTCAATTTTGGCTTTGGCCTCGGCAATGTCGGTGAGTAGATCCTTCCGGCGGCCGATTTCCTTCTGAAAATTCAGCCCCACAGGGAGTTCTTCGTGATCGCTTTCCGCCTTCTTGGCGTCAGCGAGCAACTGCTCTATCTCCTTCTCGATCCGCGCTTCCATTTTCAAGGCGTGGCCGTACGACAACGCCGAATGCTTGCTGCCGTCCACCGCTGCGTCGGGATTCTCCTTGGCCAGGCCCATTTCGTAGGCAAGAACGAGGACTTGCTTGAAAATATCCTTGAACTGCCCCTGGAATCGCTTCCTGAACTCGGCCAGGGAACTGTGATCGGGGTGCGTATTGCCGGCCAGGAAGCGAAAGGGAATTGAATCGTAAGTGGCCGCTTCGATCTTGCGACTGGTAAACGTCCGGCTGACGTAGCCGTAGAGAAGAGCGCCAGGAGCGTTGCCGGGGGGATAGGCCTGGCTCCCTTTCCCGGCATACGCTCCCTCGAGTCTGACAGGCTGCTAGCGATGTCATCTTGTAACATACTGCCCATGAAATGAGCGATAAAGCCAATGACAACAGCGGGTTGGCCAAGCCAGACATCTGGTAACGCAGGTGGCAAGATGTCTTGAGACTCTGTAGTGATTTCAACGGGTTGCGCGGGGCAGACCTCTTGTAACGCAATCAGATCTGCCGGCCCTGTCGCCGCTTCCCCTCTCTGGCCTTTCGTCCGTCGCCAATATCCGGGGTGGGCCTCTCGCCATGCCTTCACCCGCGCGACATGCTCGGCACCGCGGAAATAGTTCTGGTTATTGGTTTTGGCCAGCCAGGCGCGATGACTGGCGGCCTGGCTCTCTTTCCGGCAAGCCGGTTCGGAACAGTATTTCTGGTGCCTCGCGTTTCGCGCATCCGCCACGGCAGTTTCGCGCTTACTGCCATGCAGACAGGGCCTCTTGACCGCCAACTTTACGCGGTTTTTCACCGCCAGCAACATGAACTCCAGTTTTCCGATGGGACCGTACGAAAGCGCGCCAGGACGGGGGCGTCGGCGTGCATCGCAGCAATGCGATTTTCCCATTCCTTCCTCTCTCACGACTCGTCACCCTTTCTCGTGCGGGTTCAACGAAAGACACAGATTCAGCGTACCACGATCCGCTCCTGTGGTCATGGTGAAGCCGAGGCTCCGTGCGAGACGCTGCATGCGCAGGTTTCCGTCCAGTGTTTCGCCACGCAATTCGGCGATGCCGCGGTTTCGGCAGTAGCTGACCAGGCATTGCAGCAACAGCCTCCCAAGTCCCCTGCCCTTGATTTCCGAAGCGACAACGATGGCAAAGTCCGCGAACGTACTGCCGGGATCGGCAACGGCCCGCACCTCGCCCAGCGAACGCTCGCTGCCATCACCCCCTCGCTCGATGGCCACCAGGGCCATTTCACGATCGTAGTCGATCTGGGAAAAACGGGCGAGACGGGCACGTGGCAGGCTCTTGATCGAGTCGAAAAAGCGCATCCGGGAATCCTCGGGATCCAGCGAATTGAGCAGTTCGCCGAGCATGCTTTCATCCTCCGGTCGGATCGGCCGGATCAGGAGCCGGCGATCCTGCCAATCCACTTGCTGTTCGAGTTCCTTCGGATAGGGGCCAATCGCGAAGCGGCGATGGCCGAGCCTGCCGGCCGTCTGCTCGAAGCCGATGCGTGCGCCCAGCACGACCACCCCCGAAGCCTCGGCGTGCAGCGGGTCGAGGTCGACGCCAGTCACCTCATCGAGGTCCGTCAGCAGTTGCGAAAGACGAACCAGTGCGTTGCTCACGGCTGCCTGCAGCGCCGGCCGATCCTCTTCCGGGAGTCCCTCGGCAAAACCGCTGCGGGCAACCAGATCGCCGGCCAGCATCAGGTTGAGCGGCGGCAAGGCGACCACCAGGCGGCCTCCGCGAAAGCCCGTGACCGATGCCGGGCCGAGGAAGATCACCGGACCGAACACCGGATCGTCGGCAACACCCAGACGCAGTGCGGGTGCGCCACTACGGGCCGCACTCGGTCGCAGCCGGTAAGCATTGACGCGGCTGCCAGACTGCTGGATGCGCAAACGGCGGCGAAGGTCGCGCGCCGCGATGCGGATCTCTGCCGGCGACCGCAGACCCGACGCGCCCTCCGAAAACTCCACCCCACTGGCAAGCAGCAGAGCGAGATCGATCGGATAGCCGATCGCATCGGCGCAGGCAATCGCCTCGTCGATACTGCCAGCCAGGGGATACTCGCCAACGCTCAGACCGTAGGCCTGCAACAGTCGCTGTGCCTGACGTGCCGATAGCTGGCTTGCGCCGGCCGCCCTCGCTTCGCCGAGGGCGCTGCGGGCGGCCTGCACGTCCGCTGAGAAACCCTCCGCGAGCGATGGCGGCATCTGCATCAGCAAGCGGCGATTGCGCCTGTAGCTGACGACGCCGAGAAAGACCGAAATCGCCATTTCCGGCGACTCATGGCTCAACACGCCTTGCGCCGCCACGATCTGTTGCGCCTCCAGCATTGCGGCTCCGCCAACCCAACAGGTGAAGACGTTGCACTCGCTTTTCCGGGACACCTCGCAGATCGCCGCAGCGACTTCGGCACTGGGTGCAAACGGAGAAGGTGAAAAGACGGTCAGGACATTTTCGGTATGCTCGTCGGCCAGTACGGTCGCCAGCGCGGCTCCCCAGTTCGTCGCCGTGATGTCCGCCGGCAGCGCCAATGGATTGGAGAGCCTCGAACGCGTCTGCAGCAGTTCTTCGAGACGCTTGATGGTAGCAGGCGACAGCTTGCCGAGCTGGCCGCCGGAACGTGTCAGCCTGTCGCCGGCAATCCGCCCCAGGCCATGACCGTTGGCCAGGATGGTCAGACTCTCGCCGCGTAAGCGACGCACCCGCGCCATCGCCTCGACGGCGGCGAACAGGTTCCCGAGCGTATCGATGCGCACCCAGCCTGCGCGACGCAGGGCCGCTTCGTAAACGTCGTCGGCGGCGAATGGTCCGCTCCCCTGCGGTCTGCCCTGCACCGGGCCGCCACGGATGGTCACCACCGGCTTGTTGCGTGCGGCGGCACGCGCCGCCGACATGAACTTGCGCCCGGCCGTCACCTCATCGAACTGCACCAGGATCGACTGCGTGGCGGGGTCTGCCGCCAGCCAGTCGAGCACGTCGGCGAGATCGACATCGAGGCTGGCGCCCAAGTGCAGTACCGTCGAGAAGCCGATTCCCTTGCTATAGGCGCGATCGAGCACGGCCGCCGTCACGGCGGTCGACTGTGCGACCAGAGCAATCTTCCCCGGCTTGATCGAGACGGGGGTCGCGCTGGCGTTCAGCCCTCTGGCCGGCACCACAAGACCGCCGCTGCCAGGCCCGAGAACGCGCATCAGGTACGGCTGGGCTGCTTCGAGAATGGCCTTGCGCGCCGTCGCTATCGCCCCATTGCTCATCTTGTGCCACATCCACGGACCGACGATCACCGCGCGAGTACCGCGCGCGCCGAGTTGAGCGATGATCGAAGGCACCTGTTCCAGTGAGGCGCAAATGATCGCCAGATCGGGGACCACGTCGATTTCGCCGAGGCGGACATCGTCACCCATGAAGAACAGGAAGCGTTTCCTTGCGCTGACCGACATGATCGGACCGCTGAATCCGCCGGCCGCGAGATTGGCCAGCACCACTTCGGCATAGCGACTCGGCTCGTCGGGCTCGGCGACCACCGCCACCGAGGTGGGACGAAAGAGCAATTCAAGGTTTCGGACAGTCATGATTACCTGCGATGGGTGGTCTCGATGTTCGCCAAACACCTCTTCTACGAGAGCGTCAAGCCCGGCATGGTCCAAGACGACGCCAAAGTGATGGCCTACCCTGATGTTCGGCATCCTGGCGCTGTCCGCCGATCAGCTGATGCGATTACGACAATGACCCCCTGCGTCCCCTCTCCGGCCACTGTGCATTCGAGGAATGCAGGAGGGCGTTCGCACCGAACGACAAGAATCGTGCGGGCACTGGATCGCTTTCTAGAAGGCGGATACGAACTTGAAGAAGAACTTGTTGCCCTGAAAGCGGTTGTCGACACTGGTTTCGTGATTCCAGCTACCGACAAAGCTCATCCCCTTGTAGTCGTACTTGACTGCCGGGCCGTAGGCGAAGACCTTGCCGCGGTTGCCGTTCGGGATGACGGTCCGGCCGTTGCGCTCGTCGTCGCTGGTCTGGGTCAGATAATAACCGGCCAGGCCGACGGCCCATGGCCCGAAGTGCTGACCAAGCAGGTAATCCATGTGGAAATCGTTGCCTGACTGGTAGTGGGTATCGAGGTTCCTGGTCTTGAGGTTGTACATCAGCTTGGCGGACGCTTCGAAACCGCCCTGATTGAGGTAGGTGAAGGCAAAGATCGGCTCGAAGCTGTAGTAGTTGGCGCCGATGCTGTCGGTGGGATTGGTCTTGCTGTACTTGCCGGTGGGCAGATAGATGTCGATGCCGACGGTCAGATGCCAGTCCGGCGGAAAATGCCAGCCGATGATCAGCGGGTCGATGACGACGTCGCCGAGACCGAAGACGCTGCCGTTACCGATGCCCGGAATCGGGGTGTGCAGTCGCTGGTAAACCAGTGGCACGATCGCATGCACTGCCCAGTCACCCCCCAGGATCTTCTGCTGGGTGACATGGATGAAGCGCAGGGCGTCGAAAGTGGCGCTGACATTGAGTCCCGGCACCTTTTGCCCGTCCTTGGCGCGATAGTCGCCCTCGTAATAGCCGAGATAGTTGATGAAATAGTTGCCCGGTGGCGGCAGGGCGCCGACCATGAAGTTTTCCGAGCCGTTCGGGTATTGGTCGGGACCCTCCTTGGCCAGGATGGACGGGCTGGCCAGCAGTGCCGGCATGGCCAGGAGCAGAAGTTTTTTCGCGGTATTATTCATGGTATTCCCCCTTGTTCCTGTGCTCCGCCCTTGGGTATGGCGACCGGTTACGGGCCTGGCGCAGCGAGATCGCCTATTCTAGCAGCGCTCGCCTCCGCTCTCAGGAAAGCTTGCCGGAACGCGGTAGCGGCACCATGATCGTCTGTCCCGGTGGCGAACAGCCGGCATCGCAACAGCGCCCTGGTTGACGGTTACGCGTGATCGCACGCGATTCATCATGCAGCACGCCGCGGTCAAGCAAGCTTTCAACCAGCTCGACCTTGCTGCCAAGCGGGTAGTGACGCCAGATCTCCTGCTTCATGGCGGCCGGCGAACCGCCGCCGTGCAGGCTGATCACCGAGTACCAGCCGCCCTGATACGACGCGGTCAGATCCTCGATGAAGCGTGCGACTTCGATGCGCTTGTCGTAAGGAACGTCCGGGTTGGCGCGCAGCACCTCGGCAAGGGTCGCCCCGGTCGCCGGGTTGTGGTCTTCGTCGGGGCCGGGCAGCGCGACGATCAAACCGCCCGACACTTCGTGCGCCAGGCGATGCATGTCGTAGATCTGGGTGGCCAGCAGGAGCTTGCCGATGTTGGCAAACACCGCTTCGGGCATGAAGCTGCCGCTATATGGGTCTGGCGTGCCATAGACGCTGGCGGCGACGCCGCAGGCGAAAAAGCCCTCGGTGATCTTGATCAGTTCGACCATCGGTTCGCGCAGGCTGGCCTTGCGGCCCGGATCGAAGCCGTTGGCTTCGCACATCAGGGCGCCAGCACCGATCAGTAGGTCGCCAAAACCGGCACGCGCGGCGATGCAGCTATGGCGGTGGTGGGTCGCGTAGTGGTAGGTCAGCGACCCGGAATGCTCCCACTCGCCGGCGAAGAATACCCGCTCCCAGGGGACGAAGACGCGATCGAAAACGAGCACCGCGGTCGATTGTCCGTAGCGGCGTGAAAACAGTGCCGCGCCGTGTTCCAGTTTATCGCCGGGGCGGCCGGCCGGGCGGGCGATGATGGTCAGCCCCGGTGCATCGACCGGCAGCGCGCAGCAAACGGCGAAATCGGCATCGGCTGGCCCCATGTTGCGGCTGGGCATGACCAGGAACTCGTGCATGTACGGCGCGCCGGTAACGATCGCCTTGGTGCCGGAGATGACGATCCCCCTGGGGTTGCGCTCGACGATGTGTACGTAAGTGTCCGGGTTTGCCTGTTGATGCGGCCGCTTCGAGCGGTCACCCTTGGCGTCGGTCATGGCGATTCCCAGCGACCAGTCGCTCGCCTGCACCTCTTCGAGATAGGCCGCGAAGCGCGCCCGATGTTCGCTGCTGCCGCGCGCGTCATCGATTCTGGCGCTGACCTGATGGATTGCATTGAGTGCATCGTGGGCCAGATAGCGTTGTGCGCAACCGGTCTCCTGACAGAGGATGCGCACCGCTTCGAGCTTGTTCAACAGGTCGCCTGCAGATTCGTTGATGTGCAGCATGCGATTGACAGTCGCGCCGCTGCTGGTTTGCACGGCGGTCATCAGCGGGGTTTTGTCCGAATCGAGAGCGAAATCGTAGCTGACGGCGAGCGCGTTGATTCCCGGCTGCAGCGTCGGCGCGTCGGCGACCGACGCGATCAGTTCACCATCGACGTAGACCTTCGGTGTGTAGCGCCGCAGCGATTCGCGGTAGCCGGCGCCGCTGATCAATCGGCCGGATGTGAGCAGCATGCGATCTCTAGTCATTGTCATTGCTCCCTACGTTCGGGGAAGGCTGCGGTCCCGCCAGGTCATGCGACAGAATCCGCTGCTTGACGGTGCAGCAGTTCCGGATCTGAAGTCAGTCCGATGGTAACCCGCTGAGGCCAGAGAAACCCTATTCGCCCTATTCGCCCTATTCGCGCGCGGCCCGGCGGCGTTCGTTGTCGGTGAGCAGGCGCTTGCGGATGCGAATGCTTTTCGGCGTGATTTCGACCAGTTCATCGTCGTCGATGAACTCGACAGCCGACTCCAGCGTCAGCGCCACTGGCGGCACCAGACGAACCGCTTCGTCGGTTCCCGAGGCACGGATGTTGGTCAGTTGCTTGCCCTTGATCGGATTGACGACCAGGTCGTTTTCGCGGCTGTGGATGCCGATCACCATGCCTTCGTAGAGCTTGTCACCGGGAACACTGAACATCCGTCCGCGCTCCTGCAGCTTCCATAAGGCATAGGCGACGGCTTCGCCTTTCTCGCCCGAGATCAGGACGCCGTTGCGGCGGCCCGGGATTTCGCCCTTGACCACAGCATATTCGTCGAAAACATGGCTCATCAGGCCGGTGCCGCGGGTGAGGTTGAGGAACTCACCCTGGAAACCGATCAGGCCGCGCGCCGGGATGCGATATTCGAGACGGACGCGGCCACGCCCATCGGAAGACATGTCCTGCAGTTCGCCACGGCGATAGCCGAGCGCTTCCATGACGCCGCCCTGATGCGTTTCCTCGACGTCGAGGGTGAGCAGTTCATAGGGCTCGCAGGCTTCGCCATCGATCTCCTTGACGATCACTTTCGGGCGCCGACCGCGAGTTCGTAACCCTCACGACGCATGGTTTCGAGGAGAATCGTCAGATGCAGTTCGCCACGCCCGGAGACCAGGAAGCTGTCGGTGTCGGTGGTTTCCTCGACACGTAGCGCCATGTTGGTCAGCAGTTCCTTGCGCAGGCGCTCGCCGATCTGGCGACTGGTGACGAACTTGCCTTCGGTGCCGGCGTAAGGCGAGTTGTTGACCATGAAGGTCATGTTCAGTGTTGGCTCGTCGATGCGCAGCATCGGCAATGCTTGGGGCTTCTCGGTATCGGTGATCGTGCAGCCGATCGAGAGATCGTCGATTCCCGTCACCAGCACGATGTCGCCGGCGACCGCTTCGTCCAGCGGCACCCGTTCGAGGCCGCGGAAACCGAACACCTGGCCGACCTTGGCGGTCTTTGGCGGGCCATGTTCGAATTTGCCCTGGGCATCGGCCTGTCCGTACATCACGATCACCTGCTGCGCCGGTTTCAGGCGCCCGCGTTGCAGACGGCCGATGCCGATGCGCCCGACATAGCTCGAGTAATCGAGGGCGGAAATCTGCAGTTGCAGCGGCCCGTCGATGTCGTCGATATGTGGCGGTGAGACATGCTTGAGAATGGTCTCGAACATCGGCCGCATGTCGGGCGATGGCTTCGACAGATCCAGCGTCGCGTAGCCGTTGATCGCGGACGCGTAGATCACCGGGAAATCGAGCTGATCGTCGTTGGCGCCGAGTTTGTCGAAGAGGTCGAAAGTGTGGTCAACCACCCAGTCCGGCCGCGCGCCGTCGCGGTCGATCTTGTTGACCACCACGATCGGCTTCAAACCCAGGGCCAGCGCTTTCTTGGTGACGAAACGGGTCTGCGGCATCGGTCCCTCGACGGCATCGACCAGCAGCAGAACCCCGTCGACCATCGACAGCACCCGTTCGACTTCGCCGCCGAAGTCGGCGTGCCCAGGGGTATCGATGATGTTGATGTGCACCCCAGCGTAATCGACGGCCAGATTCTTGGCCAGGATGGTGATGCCCCGTTCTTTTTCAAGGTCGTTCGAGTCCATCATCCGCTCGGTGATGTGCTGGTGAGCCGAGAAGCTGCCGGCCTGGACCAGCAGCTTGTCCACCAGGGTGGTCTTGCCATGGTCTACATGGGCGATGATGGCGATATTGCGGACGGCGCGGGACATGTGGGGTCAAGCCTTTGAACAAGGGGCGCCATTCTAGCACGGGCGGGCGCTGCCTGTTGCGCCGCAAAAACGCCGCCGCCCTTTTGCCGCCAACACCGGCTGCCCGGGCGCCATGCTGCGCTGCAACAAAATGTTGACAACCGCCAATTAAGCGCTAGAATCAAACCTTCGCTGCACTGCAGCAATTGACCTCGGGAAATGCGAAGCCGGGGCAACATCTCGCAACCTGAAGGAGAACAG
Organism: Candidatus Accumulibacter contiguus; assembly: GCF_012940005.1. Taxonomy (GTDB): domain Bacteria; phylum Pseudomonadota; class Gammaproteobacteria; order Burkholderiales; family Rhodocyclaceae; genus Accumulibacter; species Accumulibacter contiguus. Next base: position 44,888 of record NZ_SPMX01000029.1, read on the forward strand.
TATGTACAACCCCATAGAGAAATTCACCAGCGTTGCCGGTCTCGAAGCGCTCAGGACGGTGGTCAACACTTCGCTGGACTGCGTCGGCCAGTTGGCGGCCTTGAACCTGCAGACGGCACGGGCCGTCGCCGAGCGTACCAGCGAAAACCTCAGAGCCCTCACGGCGGTCAGGGATCTGCCAGACCTGCTGGCCTTGCGACAACCGATGGCCATGGCCGCCGTCGATCAATCGATGAGCTATTCGAGGCGTGCGTACGAGATCTGCAGCGAGTCGTCGAATGCCCTGCTGCAGGTTTTCGATAGTCAGGTCAACGGCCTCAGCGGCGGCCTGATGGCGGCGCTCGACAAGGGCTGGAAGACGGTATCACCGGTTTTCGATTCCACGCTGGCGACTGCAAAATCGCTACTGTCGATGACCGGCCAGAATGATGGCCACAACGTTCGGCAGTTGACGGCAAGCCCGGACGCAGCCGGCCAGGCGGCAATCAAACGGATCGCCGCCTGAAACGGTTTCGGCAGCGCTGCGGGCGCGCCCTTCCGTCAAACCCGGTGCCACGGCACCGGGTTTTTTACGCCTGACGGTGGCTTGCCCGTGCGCTGGCAGAGAGCGATAGCGAAGTGCTTGCCAGCCGGATCGCTGTGCTGCGAAGATGGGCAGAAACTCTGGAAGGAGTTCTGGAAGGAATTCTGGAAGGAATTCTGGAAGGAATTCTGGAAGGAATTCTGGAAGGAATTCTGGAAGGAATTGCCAGAACTCGATCTGCGGCGCACACTGCGATACCTTTCCAGTTCGCGAAGGCATTTTTTGGGGATAGTCAGATGACCGAAACGATAGTTGCTTACCTGAGAGCCAATGCGGAGCAACTCGATGTGGACATGGCCGAGGCGCTCAACATCCCGCTCGTCGAGTTACGCGAGCAAATCGCGCGGCTCGCTGCATCGGGAGACGTAATCTGTTGCCGGGTAACCCGCTTCATCGAGGGCCGGAAGATCGAGGGCATCAGTTGCCGCCTCTCGTGCGATCCACCGACGCCGGCACGCGGGCGCAAACCGGGCGTGAAAAAGGACGACGACTCGGAAGCAAACCTGTTTTGAGCGGGCGCGCGCAGCGGCCTAACGGTCATGGCTTTGTGAGACACCCCGGAAATGAAAGCCCTGACCGTTTCCCTCTCCCTCGACCCCTCTTCCGCGAGTGGAGAGGGGAGATTCGTGAGTCGCTGACGCGACTTTCACGGTAAGCGCTGCTGCGCCAGAAGTTCACAACAGTTCGGACGGGCTCACGCGACTCCCAATGGACGCGGTCGCCGAATCATCTGAGCAGATGCAGGTTGAAGTGACCCTTGATGAACTCCTGGAATTTCTCGACACCCTTCAAGGCGATTTGCAGCCGGCCAAATTCCATCATGTTCAGACGATCCAGCGTGATGTAGTTGTCCGGCTTGCGCCCTTCGCGCAGCGCTTCCACCTGCCCGCGCAGGCGCATCAGGACCAGGAAGTCGAAGCTCTCGGCAATCGTGGCCACCATTTTCTTGTTGACCACCTTCTCCCTGAGCAGCGCTTCCAGGCGTTGGTGGGTACTGCCTTCGAGCTTGCCGGCCTGGATCGCGAGCGCCTTGACGCCCTCGGACAGCGCAAAGATGCCTGCCTTCTTGATTTCCAGCATGCCCGAGTGTTCCCCTTCCTTCTCGCCCTTGATCTTGCCAAACCAGCCGAGCGGGGGGGCGAAGCGCAGCGTGTTCTCGACCATGCGCATCAGGAACAGCTTGTCTCGCTGCACGTACTCGTAGACCCGCGTCTTGAGTTGCTGCTCGAAGGAGGGGTCGCCGTAGATGGTGCGAATGTCGACAAAGGTACCGCAACTGAGGACGTGGTTCGGGCTGGGCGCCTGCAACCAGCGGTCGAGTTGATCGCTCCACTTGCCGAGGCTGCGCCGCCACTCCTTGTTGTTGGCCATGATCCCGCCCGTGCAGGGAGGAATGCCGATGGCAATCAGCGAATCGATCAGTACCTGCGAGAACTCTTCGATTTTCCGGATCTCGTCGGCGCCCAGTTCGTCGCCATAGATGATCGCATTGTCCTGGTCGGTGAGCAGCGTCTGTTCGCCACGCCCCTCGCTGCCGAGCACGACAAAGGCAAAGCGCTCGGGCAGATCGGAGAAGCGGTCCTGGCGCATCAGAGCGATCAGGCGCAGGAGAATCTGATCGTTGAGATGGGCAATCATGCGCACCACGTCTCGCGTCTTGGTGCCGCTGCCGCTGAGGTGCAGAACCAGGCTCTGAATTCTCGCGTAGACGGTTTTCAGTTCTTCGAAGTCCCTGGCCTTCTCGATGTCGAGTACCAGTTGATGCGGCGAGTGCGACTGCAGGCGGATGATGTCGCTGTCGGTGATGATTCCCGAGAGCTTGCCCTGGTCGTCGACCACCACCAGACGATGGATCCGCTGGCGCGACATCCGGTACAAGGCTTCGTAGAGCAGGTCGTTTTCGCCAATCACTGACAGCGGACTGTTCATGATCGCCCGGACGGAGAGCGTAGACGGGTCGGTGCCAGCGGCGACGACCTTGTTGCGCAGGTCACGGTCGGTCATGATGCCGCTCGGCAGTTTGTTTTCACAGACCACGACGCTGGAGATGTTCTTCTCGCGCATGGTTCTGACCGCATCGACCAGCGCATCATCGGGTCCGCAGGTGACCACCGCGCGCTGGCAGAAATCCTTCACCGGGCGAAAAAACTGACCCTCTTCTGCCATATCGCTTGCGACTCCTGATGAGATTGATTGGTTGGCCGGCGAGTGCCTTGCGTGGTCCGCTGGCGCGCAAATCAGTAAACTGAAACGTGTCATTCTAACATTGGCAGGACGGCCGCCCCTGCAAAACCTGCCATTTCTGCCATTTCACCCGATGCTCATGATTTCTTGTTCGTTTCGCGACGCATCCTTGTTCGCTGTTCGGTACTGGACTGGCGATGCAGCGCCGCCTTGGCCAGCAGATGCGCAGTCACCGGCGCGGTGATGAACAGGAAAAGCAGGATCGCCAGTTCGTGCAGGCTGATGCCGGTGCTTTCCCGGGTCGAAAAGAAGATCGCCGAAGCGAGCAGCAGCGCGCCGACGCCGAGGGTCGTCGCCTTGGTCGGGCCATGCAGACGGGTCAGGAAGTCCGGCAGGCGCGCCAGACCGATCGATCCGAGCAGGACGAACAGTGCTCCGAGAATGATCAGTCCGGCAAGCAGCCCTTCGGTCGCCGCATTCATTCGATGAGGTCTCCCCGCAGCAGGAATTTGCACAGTGCGACGGTGCCGACGAAGCCCAGCAGCGCGAGCAGCAGTGCCACCTCGAAATACGCGGTCGTCGCCGTGTGAATCCCGAACAGCACGATCAGTGCGATGGCGTTGATTCCCACGGTATCGAGCGCCAGGATGCGGTCGGTGGTGTCCGGCCCGCGCACGAGTCGATAGAGGTTGAGCACCTGTGCGGCGCCGATCAGGACGAAGGCAATCTCGATGGCAGCGGTCAACATGCAAAAATCTCCCGCAGTGGTCGCTCGTAACGCTTCTTGATCGCGCGCGCCAGCGCCTGCGGATCGGGTGCATCGAGGGCATGTACGAGCAGAATCCAGCGCTGCTGATCCAGGTCGATGGCAACCGTTCCCGGCGTCAGCGAGACGACGCTGGCGAGCAGCGTGGCGACAAACGGGTCGCGCAGATCCAGCGGCACTTCAATGAAGGCTGGCGACAGCCGCTGCAGCGGACCGATCACCTGACGCGCCACACGCCAGTTGGCAGTGACGATGTCGGCGGCAAAGATACCGAGAAAACGCAGCGCCTGCCAGGGCCGGACGAGACGTGGCGGGTTCGGCCAGAAGGATCGCGTCAGTAGCGGCACGGCGACGGCCAGCACACTGCCGAGCAACAGCAGGCCAGGCGTGACGGAACTGCTGATCACCACCCACAGCAGCAAGACCGTCAACGACAGCAGCGGCCGCGGCAGGATCCTGCCGATCATGGCATGGCCTCAGCAGGGGTTTTCGCCGGCCTGGGCCCGAGAACGCCAGCGACGTAGGCGCCGGGCGCATGCAGTTGTGCGGCTGCGCGCTCGCCGTAGTCGGCGAGCGGGCGTGCCAGCACGGCCAGCAGCGGACCCGCGGCGACGAGTAGCAGGGTGGCGCTCACTTTCTGCCAGGCGATGGCCTCGGTTGCTGCCTGCCCGGCTGCTGCTGCCCGGTTTTTCCAGATCAGATGGCAGCCGTCGCGCGCCAGGGCGATCATGACCACGAAGCCGGCACACAGCAGGACGACCCAGATAGCCGGGCCGGCGGCGACTGCGCGTAGCGTCGTCAGCAGCATCAGCTTGCCGACGAAGCCGGAGAAAGGCGGCAAACCGGCAGCCGTCGTCGCCGCGACCAGGAAAGCCACTTTCAGCCAACTGGCTGGCGATGCTCCTCGGGTCGTGAAGTGGTCGGCGGCACTGCCGCGCTGCTCGGCAATGACGCCGGCGAGCAGGAAGAAAGCGGCGCCGGCCAGGGTCGATTGCACCAGGTAGTAGATGGCTGCCGCGCTGACCTCTGCACTCGCCTGTGCCGGCGTGACCAGCAGAGCGCCGGCCGAGAGCAGGACCAGCCAGGCGGCGAGCGCCCGCAGACGCACCGCCACCAGTGTGCCGAGGGCCGCAAAGACGACCGTGGCAAGCGCCAGCGCCGTCAGCCAGTGATCGAGCAGGTCGGGCATCGTCGGCGCCAGGGCGATCACCTGTACGCGCAGGATGGCGACGATGCCGACCTTGGTCATGATCGCAAAGAGTGCGGCGACCGGCGCGCCGGCGGCGCTATAGGCGTGCGGCAGCCAGAACGACAGCGGCAACAGCCCGGCTTTCAGCAAGAAAACGGCGATCAGCAGGGCAAACGCCAGCCGGGCCAGCGCCTGATCGTGCCCTGGCAGCGTCAGTCGATATGCCAGATCGGCCAGGTTGAGCGTACCCAGCGTGCCGTAGAGCAGTCCCAGGGCAATCAGAAAAAGCGCCGAGCCAAGCAGGTTGAGTACGACATAGGTGATCCCTGCGCGCGTTCGCTCGAGTCCGCCAGCGTGCGCCAGCAGCGTGTAGGAGGCGAGCAGCATGACTTCGAAAAAAACGAAGAGATTGAACAGGTCGCCGGTCAGGAAGGCGCCGAGCAGGCCCAGCAACTGTAGCTGAAACAGGGGATGAAAATGCCTGCCGCGCTGGTCGAATCCGGCACTGGCGTAGAGCAGCGAAACGAAACCCAGCACGGCGGTCAGCAGCGTCATCGCCGCTGCCAGTCGATCGACGACCAGCACGATGCCGAAGGGTGCCGGCCAGTCACCGAGCGCGTACACCCGCAATTGCCCGTCGTCGGCGAGCAGCGCCAGCCAGGCCGTGAGCAGCACCAGCAGGGCCGTCGCCAACCCCCCGACTACGCGCTGGAACGGCAGTCGATCGCCAAGCAACTGCAACAGGGCGGCGGCAAATGGGATCAGGATCGGCAGGATCGGCGCGTGCGTGATCACTGCTCTTTTCCTGCGTCGACATGATCGGACCCCGACTCGGCCAGGCCGCGCAGGGCGAGCATCGCCAGATAGGCGGTCATGCCGAAACCGATGACGATGGCGGTGAGCACCAGCGCCTGCGGCAGGGGGTCGGTGTAGCTGGCGCCGGCCCGGAGCAGCGGCGGTGCGTCGAGTCGCAGGCGGCCGCTGGCAAAAAGAAACAGGTTGACCGCGTAGGAGAGCAGCGTCAGGCCGAGCAACACCGGGAAAGTGCGTGCGCGCAGGATGAGGAAGACACCGCAGGCGGTCAGCACCCCGACGGCAATCGCCAGCAGCGCTTCCATCAGCTCTTCTCCCGTGAACTGCGGGCGCGTAGCGAGAGTCCGCCAATTCCCGAGAGTACGGTCAGGACGACGGTGACCACGACGATATACACGCCGAGGTCGAAAACCATCGCCGAAGCCAGCTCGACGTCGCCGAGCAGCGGTAGCTGCAAGTGGCCGTGCGCGCTGGTCAGGAAGGGTCGCGCAAAAGGCCAGCTCGCCACCCCGATGCCGGCCGCCAGCAGCAGGCCCAGCGCCAGCAGCCTGGCGGGATGGTGTGGCAGGCGCGGCTGCGCAAAAGCGATGCCGTTGCCGAGATACTGCATGATCAAGGCGACACTGCTGACCAGCCCGGCGACGAAACCACCACCGGGCTGATGGTGTCCGCGCAGCAAGAGGTAGACCGATACGGTCAGCGCCAGAGGAAGCAGCGGGCGCATCAACATCGCCAGAAAGAGTGGATGCGCTTCCTCGCTCCAGCGTCGTCCATCGCCGTCCTGTGCCGGCGCGATCAGGACCAGACGGTCGAGCAGCGCATGCGAGGCGAGCGCGACCATCGCCAGCACGGTGATTTCGCCCAAGGTATCAAAACCACGAAAATCGACCAGGATGACATTGACGACGTTGGCGCCGCCCCCGCCGGGAAGCGATTGCTGCAGATAGAAGCCCGAGATGGTCTCGAACGGGGCCGCGAGCATCTGCAGGGTGATCAGCCCGAGACCACCGCCGGCGAGCAGCGCCAGCAGGAGGTCGCGGGACAGCCGGCGGGCACTGCTCTTCGGCGCGCTCTGCGGCGGCAGATAGTAGAGCACCAGCAGCATCAGGATGATCGTCCCGGTTTCGACGGCGAACTGGGTCAGGGCCAGGTCAGGCGCCGAAAAGCGCAGGAAAGTCAGCGCCACCACCAGTCCGACGACGCTGACCAGGAGCAGCGCCAGCAGCCGCTGTCGATACAGCAGCGTCGCCCCCAGTGTCCCGAGCAGCAGCGTCAGCAAGGCAGCGACGGCGGCTTCGTCGGCCGGCTGACCGGGTAGCCGGATCCCGGAGGCCGGCCCCGAGAAATAGGCCCAGCCGCCGAGCAGCACGACGAAGCTCAAGAGCAGCGCGTTGTAGCGCTGCAATGAAGCATTGTCGAGCATCGCCAGAATCTGTCGTGCGCTGCTCGCGAGCTGGCGATAGCAGCGCTCGAAAGCGGTGCGCGCGTGCATCGGCGGCAACTGTGCCTGCCAGGCGAATAGCGGCGCGCGCAACGCATAGACGATGACCCCGCCGGCCAGCGCCAGCAGGCTCATCAACACAGGTTGATTGAAGCCGTGCCACAGTGCCAGTTCAAATTCGGGAAGCGGTCCCTGCAGCGTGGACAGTGCCGCGGCAGCGAGCCAGGGACCGACCGTCCAGCCCGGAAACAGGCCGACCAGCAGACACAGCAGCACCAGCAGCTCGATCGGTGCGCGCATCCAGCGCGGTGGTTCGTGCGGCTGGCGCGGCAGATCGATCGCTTCGCCATTGAAGAAAACGTCGTGCACAAAGCGCGACGAGTAGGCGACGGCGAGCATGCCGGCGAGCGTGGCAAACAGCGGCAGCGCCCAGCCGAGCGTGGCAAACTGCGGGGCACTGACGGTTTCGGCGAAAAACATCTCCTTGCTCAGGAAACCGTTCAGCAGCGGTACGCCGGCCATCGATCCGGCGGCGAGGATCGCCAGGGTGGCGGTGATCGGCATCACCCGGAACATGCCATTGACGCGGCGCATGTCGCGCGTCCCGCACTCGTGGTCGATGACGCCGGCGGCCATGAACAGCGAAGCCTTGAAGATTGCGTGGTTGATGATATGGAAGAGAGCGGCGACCACCGACAGCGGCGTGTCGAGACCGAACAGCAGCGTGATCAGACCGAGCTGGCTGATCGTCGAGTACGCCAGCAGTCCCTTGATGTCGTTGCGAAACAGCGCCATGGCTGCGGCGTAGACGAGGGTCAGCGCACCGCTGCCGCCGACCAGCCAGAACCACAGTTCGCTGCCGCCGAGCGCCGGATACAGGCGGGCGAGCAGGAAAACCCCGGCCTTGACCATCGTCGCCGAATGCAGATAGGCCGAGACCGGCGTCGGCGCCGTCATCGCGTTCGGCAGCCAGAAATGGAAGGGAAACTGTGCCGACTTGGTAAACGCCCCGAGCAGGATCAGGATCAGCGTCGGGGCGTAGAGCGCGTGTGCGCGGATGCGTTCGCCGGCGGCGAGGATCACCGACAGATCAAAACTGCCGGCGATCCCGCCGAGCAGCAGAATGCCGGCAAGCAGCGCCAGACCGCCAGCGCCGGTGACCGCCAGGGCCATGCGCGCGCCGATACGCGCCTCGTACTGGTCGCTGTGATAGGCGACGAGCAGGAACGACGACAGGCTGGTGATCTCCCAGAAGATCAGCAGCAGGAGCAGGTTTTCCGAAAGAACGACGCCGAGCATCGCCGCCATGAACAGCAGCAGGATCGAGTAGAAACGCCCGAGACGATCGCTCTTTGGCAGGTACCAGGCCGCGTAGAGCACCACCAGCAGGCCGATGCCAAGAATCAGCAGGCAGAACAGCAGCCCGAGACCGTCGAGACGCAGGTGGAGATCGAGTCCATAGGCGGGCAGCCACGCCAGGTGGGCGAGTTGCGTGTGACCGGCCAGCGCCGCCGGCAGCAGCGGCAGCAGCAAGGCCAGACACGCCGCCATCACCGCCGCGGCAGCCAGAGCCGCGCTGGCTCGCCCGTAGCGCTGCAACAGCAGCGGCAGGGAAAAAGCGGCAAAGGCGGTAGCAGGGATGGCCGCAAGCAGCAGGCTCGAGTTCACAGGCGCCTTGACAGGGAGTGGATGGTCGGGTTCGTGAGGCCGGTGTGCCGGAGGCACGATTATAACGGCCCTGATCGCTTGCGCCCGGCCGCTGCCCGAGGGATGCGGGCGTCGGCGATCCGTCCGCTTGCATCACACCCGGTGGTACGGCGATGCCGTTGGATTTCCATTCCGGTCTCTCTGCGCTATGCTGCACAGATGACCAACAGGCAACCCGTCAAATTGCTGAACATTCTCGTCGCGCTCGTGGTGGCCTATGCGATCTTCTGCGGGCTCGTCTTCGCCTTTCAGGAGCGGCTGCTCTATTTTCCCTTGACCCTGGCTCCGGATGAGCTTGCCATGCTCGTTCGTGACGGCAATCTTCGGCCGTGGCGCCCCGAGTCACTGCACGCTTACCTGCGACAGCCCGAGGGCCGGTCTGCACGCGCAACCGTCGTCGTGTTCCATGGCAATGCCGGCACCGCGCTGCACCGTGACATGTTCACGGAGGCCCTGGTGCCGCTGGGTTTTCGGGTGATTCTCGCCGAATACCCCGGCTACGCGGGCAAGCCCGGAAGCCTCGGCGAGGCCAGTCTGGTGGCTGACGCCGTGGCGACGCTGCGAGCGGCTCGCGAGGACTTTCCCGGTCCGCTCATCGGATGGGGAGAATCGCTGGGTGCCGGCGTTCTCGGTGCAGCACTGGCGGGAAATCCCGGCCTGGTCGACGGGATCGTGTTGATGACCCCGTGGGATTCGCTCGCTGACGTCGCAAGTCACCACTATCCCTACCTGCCGGTTCGCTGGATGCTGCGTGATCGTTACGATACGGTCGCGAATCTGCAGGATTTTCCCGGTCCTGCCGCCGTTCTTCTGGCCACAGAAGACCAGGTGATTCCGGCACGCTTCGGACACCGGCTGTTCGATGCCTTGTCCGGTCGCAAGATCCTGCACATCTTTCCTGGCGCTGACCACAATTCGTGGCCATTCGATCCATCGCAGCGGTGGTGGGACGAGGTGATGCGCGCAGTGTCTCCCGGAGCCGGCCGGTCAGGCGATTGAAGCGCCCGTAACCGTCATGACCGTTGGCAAGCACAGTCCTTGGCTATCTGCCGAAGCGATGGCGGCCAGAATTGCCGTCAACAGATGCCAGGCATGCCCCACCGAAACGATCTCGACACGCTCTCCCGGTGCGTGCGCGCCGCGTATCGTGGGCCCGAACGAGACGATGTCCAGGTCCGGGTAGCTGGCGGCGAGGATGCCGCACTCGAGGCCGGCGTGGATGACCTGCAGCGTCGATTCGCTGGCGAACTCCCGCCGGTACACCGACTGGCAGAGCGCCAGCAGCGGCGAAGCAGGATTCGGCGCCCAGCCCGGATAGTGGCCAGACTTCTCGGCGGCGATGCCGGACAAGGCAAAAAGACTGGCAATCTCGTCGGCCAGCGCGGCGCTGCCGCTCTCGATGAGTGAGCGGACCAGGAAATTGCACGCGCCGCCGTCGGGGCTGAGCGCTGCCATGCCGAGGTTGTTCGATGTCTCGACCACGCCGGGAATTCTCCGGCTCATGCGCCGTACGCCATGCGGCGCGGCATGCAGCGACGCCAGCCAGACTGCCTGATCGTCAGCGGACATGACTCGTTCGGCGGCGGTGGCAGCGAAACGGATGCGCACGCCCGGATCGACGTCGAGCAGTTCCTGGCGCAGCACTGACTCCCACGAAGCCAGACTGGCGGCAAGGGCATCGGCCTGTTGAACGGGCAAGGCCACGATGGCCGAAGCCTCCCTGGGCAGGGCATTGCGGGCAGTGCCGCCGGTCAGCGCCGCGACGCAGAGCGGCAAACGACTCTCCAGATCACGCAGGACGCGCACCAGGAGCTTGATGGCGTTTCCCCGCTCGGCGTGGATATCGACGCCGGAATGACCACCGCGCAGCCCGTGCAGATTGATTCGCCAGCACGTGCATTCGGGCGGCAGCGGTTCTGCCTGCCCATCCCTGCGAACGTTGACGTCGAGTCCTCCCGCGCAGCCAAGGTAAAACTCGCCCCATTCTTCGGTATCGAGGTTGAGCATCAGGCGGCCCTGCAGTACGCCGCCGGCCAGACCGCGCGCGCCGCTCATGCCGGCTTCCTCGTCGACGGTCAGCAAGGCTTCGAGTGGCCCATGGACCAGATCCCTGGCCTCCAGAACAGCAAGGATCAGCGCCACCCCGATCCCGTTGTCGGCGCCAAGGGTAGTGTCCTCAGCGATCAGCCAGCCATCGCGAGCAACCGCCCGGATCGGATCACGGCAAAAGTCGTGCTCTGACCCGGTGTTCTTCTCGCAGACCATGTCCAGATGCGCCTGCAGAACCACGCCGGGTGCCCCTTCCCTGCCCTGGCTGGCCGCCTTGCGAATCAGGAGATTGCCGGCAGCGTCGACGTGCGCGGCCAGTCCTCGGGCGACCGCCCATTGCCGGATCTCGTCGCGCAATGGCCCCTCCTCTTTCGAGCGGCGAGGAATACGGCAAAGCATGGCGAAATGACCCCAGACGGCTGTGGGTTGCAGGTTGGCAAAGACGGGGGCGACGGCGGCTGATTTCATGGTCTGAGCGGCAGGGTGCGGGTTCCGGAGAGATTCGACGAGGGATTCCGAAACAGGATACGCAATCGTCGGTCACTCTGCCAGCAGGCTGCTGGTGGTAATCCTGTAATCCTGCTTGTTCCTTGCCGCCTCCCCTTCCCAGCGGTTACAATCCCGGCCTCGCTTCGCCAAGCGAATAAGACCTTCATCCATCAGGCGTTGGCTCTATCAAACCGGGGCTGCGCCGTTTTCCAGAAAGAGAGTTTGACATGGCGATCCATGTGGCACAAAAAGCGCAAATCATGACCGATTACCAGCGTACCGCCGGCGACACCGGGTCTTCCGAAGTCCAGGTGGCGCTGCTGACCGCACGCATCAATGACCTGACCGGCCATTTCAAGGAGCACAAGAAGGACAATCACTCGCGGCGCGGTCTATTGCGCATGGTCAGCCGTCGCCGCAAGTTGCTGGACTATCTGAAGCGCACCAACGTCGATTCGTACCGCAGCCTGATCCAGCGTCTCGGCCTGCGCAAATAAACCTGCTCGCCGACTCGCACTGCGGTCGGAGCTGCAGGCAACTCGAAGATCTGTCAGCGGCCAGCCCCTCGCGGGCTGCGCCGCTGTTTCTGCTGTTGCGGTTTGGCAAATGGGCGCTTCGGTCGCCTGCCGGAGTCGTGGGCAGGCACGCGCCAGACTATTGAGAAAGGGAACAATGTTTAATATCGTCAAGAAAAGCTTCGCCTACGGCGCCCATCAGGTCACCCTGGAAACCGGCGAAATCGCTCGCCAGGCCGGCGGCGCCGTACTGGTGTCGATGGACGACACGGTCGTGCTGGTGAGCGTGGTCGGCAACAAGATGGCCAAACCCGGTCAGGATTTCTTTCCGCTGACCGTCGATTACATCGAAAAAACGTATGCTGCGGGCCGTATTCCCGGCGGCTTTTTCAAGCGAGAGGGCCGCCCTTCGGAGAAGGAAACCCTGACCTCGCGACTCATCGACCGGCCGCTGCGCCCGCTCTTCCCCGAAGGCTTCTACCACGAGGTCCAGATCGTCGCGATGGTGATGTCGCTGAACCCGGAAATCGATCCCGACATTCCGGCCATCATCGGCGCCTCTGCCGCCCTGGCGATCTCCGGCATCCCCTTCGACGGGCCGATTGGCGCTGCTCGCGTCGCTTACATCGACGGTCAGTATGTGCTCAATCCCAGTGCCACACAACTCGCATCGAGCATGCTCAATCTGGTCGTCGCCGGAACGCAGGCGGCGGTGCTGATGGTCGAGTCGGAAGCCAGGGAACTCTCCGAGGAAGTCATGCTCGGTGCCGTGGTCTATGGACACCAGGAAATGCAGGCGGCGATCGACGCCATCAACGAACTCGCCGATGAGGCTGGCAAACCGGAATGGGACTGGGCGCCGGCAGCCAGAAACGAAGCCGTGCATGGCAAGCTCGATGCACTGGTTGACGGCGAACTGCAGGAAGCTTACCGGATTACCAGCAAGCAGTTGCGCAGCCAGCGGATCAAGGAAATCACCGCCTACGCGGTCGAAGCCCTGACCGCCGGCGACGACGCCCCGGACGCCAACGCCGTCCGCAACATGGTCTCCGCTGCCGAAGCCCGGATCGTCCGCGGCCGCATCCTCGCCGGCGAGCCGCGCATCGACGGCCGCGATACGCGCACCGTCCGGCCGCTGGCGATGCGCTCGGGCGTGCTGCCGCGGGCGCATGGTTCGTCTCTGTTCACCCGTGGCGAAACGCAGGCGCTGGTCGTGGCGACGCTCGGCACCGGTCGTGACGAACAGATCATCGATGCGCTCTCCGGCGAGTACCGCGAGCGCTTCATGCTGCATTACAACTTCCCGCCCTACGCCACGGGGGAATGCGGCCGCGTCGGAACGCCGAAGCGTCGCGAGATCGGACATGGCCGGCTGGCCAAGCGCGCCCTGCTTGGCGTCCTGCCTTCACCCGAAGAGTTCTCGTACACCATTCGCGTCGTCTCCGAGATCACCGAATCGAACGGTTCCAGCTCGATGGCCAGTGTCTGCGGGGCATCGCTGGCGTTGATGGATGCCGGCGTGCCGCTCAAGGCACACGTGGCCGGAATCGCCATGGGTTTGATCAAGGAAGGCAATCGCTTCGCTGTGCTGACCGACATCCTCGGTGATGAGGATCACCTCGGCGACATGGACTTCAAGGTCGCCGGCACCGAGTCAGGAGTCACCGCGCTGCAGATGGACATCAAGATCCAGGGAATCACCAAGGAAATCATGCAGGTTGCGCTGGCCCAGGCCGGCGAAGCCCGCTTGCACATCCTGAAACAGATGCAGGAGTCGATGTCCGGACACCGTGAGGAGGTATCGAGCTACGCGCCGCGCCTGTACATGATGAAGATCAACCCCGAGAAAATCCGCGACGTGATCGGCAAGGGAGGTGCCGTGATCCGCGCCATCACCGAGGAAACCGGCACGACGATCGACATCAAGGATGACGGCACGATCACCATCGCTTCGGTCAGCGCTGACACCGCCGACGCCGCCAAGGCCCGTATCGAGGCCATTACCGCTGACGTCGAAGTCGGCAAGGTCTATGACGGAACGGTACTGAAGCTGCTGGACTTCGGCGCCATCGTCAGCATCCTGCCCGGTCGCGATGGTCTCCTGCACATCTCGCAGATTGCCAACGAACGCGTCAACGCCGTGGCCGATTATCTCAAGGAAGGACAGAAGGTACGCGTCAAGGTTCTGGAAGCCGACGAGAAGGGTCGGGTACGGCTGTCCATGAAAGCCCTCAGCGCCGAAGAGGGTGGCGCTGCCGCCGCACAGTCATAACCGCCGCTGATCGACAGAGTACTAAAGGACGCCGCGGCGTCCTTTTTTGTCACACGCACTGCAGATCGACCGTCTGTGCGTGCATCGCCCTGCTCTCGCCTGCCGGCATCGACTACTTGGCGATCTGCTTTTCGCGCACTTCTTCGAGCGTCTTGCAGTCGATGCACAGTGTCGCCGTCGGTCGCGCTTCCAGACGCTTGATGCCGATCTCGACACCGCAAGCGGCACAGTAGCCGTAATCGCCGCTGTCAATCCGGTCGATGGTCTCCTCGATCTTCTTGATCAGCTTGCGTTCGCGGTCACGGTTGCGCAGTTCGATAGCGATGTCGGTTTCCTGGCTCGCGCGGTCATTGGGATCAGCGAAAACCGTCGCTTCATCCTTCATGGTATGCACCGTGCGCTCGATGTCCTCCATCAGCTGCCGCTTGAGGGCTTCGAGGATGCCACGAAAATGAGCCAGCTGGTCGCTGTTCATGAACTCCTCGCCCGGTTGCGGCGAGTAGGGAATGAAATGCTTGTGGGGCATGTCAGATGTCATCGGGGTTCCAGTGTATTGATAGTTGTTCGTCTGACGATGAGCAAACCAGGTGGTGGACCTTGAACAATCCTTATATTGTGCCACATGACCCAAAGACAAGTGCGTGTACAGCACAGCATTTCTCGAGAACACCACCCACCAGCGAGACTCTCCTTCAGACCAAGACAAACCGGACAGATTACTTGTTCTCTACAAAACACCAAACCAGAACTTGCCAGGCACCGCGGTCTGCGCTTATGCTCACGCATCGATTGCCAGGCGTTCACCTGATCCTGGAGAATGGGGGTTTTCCTGGCTTTGAATCTTTTCGTGAATTTTCACGCCTGAGGACGCTTGATGGAATCCACACCTTCCCAATCCTGTGCGCTCGTCATGGCACTGATGCTCGCCTTGTCGCCGGCGCTGGCGCAGCAGTCCCAATCCACCCTGTCGCCAGGGGCGACCGCAGGAAATCCGACGGCAAAGACTTTCTCTCAGCAAGACCTGGATCGGCTTCTCGCGCCGATTGCGCTCTATCCGGATCCCCTGCTGGCGCAGGTTCTGATGGCGTCCACCTATCCCCTCGAAGTAGTCGAGGCGGCACGCTGGGTGAAGGCCAATCCCAAGGTCAGCGGGGCGGCACTGGAGACGGCGATGGCCAGGCAATCCTGGGATCCGGCGGTCAAATCGCTGACAGCGGTGCCACAGGTGGTGCAACAGATGAGCGACAATCTCGACTGGATGCAGAAGCTCGGTGACGCTTTCCTGGCGCAGCAACAGGACGTGATGGACACCGTGCAGGGCCTGCGTGCCAGGGCCGACACGACCGGTCATCTCAAGACCACGGAAAAGCAGGTGGTCAAAACCGAGACACAGGGCAGCCAGACAATCTACGTGATCGAATCGCCACAGCCCGAGGTGGTGTATGTGCCCAGCTATAACCCGACCGTCGTGTATGGCAGCTGGTGGTATCCCGCACCGCCGTATTACGTGTATCCGCCGGCCTACGTCTACCCGCCTGGTCTCGCTTTCGCCACCGGCGTAGTGGTCGGCGCGGCGATCTGGGGCAGTTGCAACTGGGCCTGGGGCCGCGGCAACGTCGATATCAACGTCAATCGCTACAATTCCTTCAACCGCACCAGTATCAGCAGCAACCGCTGGAGTCACAATGTCGATCACCGCCGGGGTGTCGCCTACCGTGATCAAAACGTCGCCCGTCAGTACAATCGTGGCGGCAATGCGCAGGCGGCACAGGCGCGCGAGAATTTTCGTGGCCGCGCCGACGCCGGGCGCGCGGAGCTCCAGGGCATGGATCGTGGCCAGTTGAACGAACGCGTCGGGCAGGCTGATCGCAAATCGCGCGAGGATCTGGGTGCTCGCGGTGAAGCGGGCGCTGGACGGCCAGAGAACCGCGGGCTGGATCGAGGCGAGTTGAGCGACCGCCGGCCGGGCGCTGATCGGGGTGCTGCCGCCTCGACGCGTGACCGCTTCGAAGGTGGCGCGCAACAGCGTGGCGCCGGGATGCACGAGCGTGCAGGCGACGGCGGGGGCTTCTCCGGGGTTGGCAATGGCGCTTCGACGCGTGCGGCCAGCGAGCGCGGCAGCACCAGCAGGGCAGACATGGGGGGTGCTCATGCAGGCTTCTCCAGCAGCGGCGGACATCGCGGCGGTGATGGTGGTGGCTTCCGTGGCGGCGGCGGTGGTGGTGGCTTCCGTGGCGGCGGCGGCCGTGGTCGCTGAGCAGTCCTGTCCACCACTTTCTGCGGAGAAGAATACGATGAACTTCAAGAACATGATGCAAGCGCTCGCCGTCGCGCTGCTGCTGGCGACGTCTCCCGTGATCAACGCTGCACCGCCCGTACCGGCGATGCAGAAGCTTGCTCAGCAAAGCTTTGCCAAGCCGGAAGATGCCGCCAGGGCGCTGGCTGAAGCCGTGCGCGCCGAGGACGTGAACGCGCTGCTGGCAGTGCTCGGTCCGGCATCACGAAGCTGGCTGGCGAGCGGTGACGCGGTTGCCGACCGACAGGACTGGGCGAAATTCCTCGCTGCTTATGATCGTAAAAACAGTATCAGCCTGGTATCCGATGGCCGGGCAGTGGTTTTGGTTGGCGAAGACAACTGGCCCTTCCCGGCGCCTCTGCTGCGCCAGAGGGATCGCTGGGTTTTCGATGCAGCGGCCGGACGCGAAGAAATCATCAACCGACGTATCGGTCGGAACGAACTGAATACGATCCAGACGCTGTTGGCGATCGTCGATGCGCAACGTGAATATGCTGTCGATGACCTGGACGGCAACGGATCAAACGATTACGCCAGGCGTTTTGTCTCCAGCGAGGGCAAGCGTGATGGCCTTTTCTGGCCGGTCGAGGCAAACGAGCAGCCAAGTCCGCTGGGGCCTCTGGTTGGCGCAGCGACGCGCGAAGGCTACGTCAGGAAAGCAGGCAACGGGCAGCCGACGGCGTATCATGGCTATCGTTACCGGATGCTGACCGCGCAGGGCAAGGATGCACCGGGCGGCGCCTACGACTATCTGCTCAATGATCAATTGATCGGCGGCTTTGCGGTCATTGCCTATCCCGCAAAATACGGGATCTCCGGGGTGATGACCTTCATCGTCAACCATGACGGTACGGTTTTCCAGAAAAACCTGGGCAAGACCACCGAGACTGCAGCGCTCCGAATGAGCCGCTTCAACCCGGACAAGAGCTGGAAGAAAGCCGAGTAGGACTCCCGCTCGGAAACAGGAGCTGCGATCCGCTGGCCCTGATCATTGCCTCAAGGACTGCCAATGCGAGCGCAGGTGGAATTCATCTCTGCTGATTTCCCGCCGTATCCCGGCGAGGACAAACCGAGCTGCATTCGACTCACCCCTGACCCAAGGATGTGCACGCCATCATGCGTACCCGCCGCGTCTTCCTGAATCGCCTTGATCCGGCGCAAGAACCCACTGATGCCGTGGTGGTGATCGACGTGCTGCGTTCCTTCACCACGGCCGCCTACGCTTTCGCCGCCGGCGTCAGCAGCATTTACCCGGTGGAAACGATTGCCGGAGCATTCCGCCTGCTGCGGCGCTTGCCGGACGCTGCCACCACCGGCGCCATTGGCGGCGGTGACCCGATCCCTGGGTTCGATTTCGGCAATTCGCCATTGGCCCTGCAAGGCGCCGACCTGACCGGCCGGCCACTGATTCAGACCACCGCCGCAGGGGTGCGCGGTCTCAGCCGTTTTCGTCACGCGCGCTCGCTGTTCGCCGGCAGCCTGGTTCTCGGCCGTGCCACGGCGAAAGCACTGCTGGAGTTGCAGCCGGAGGAAGTGTGCTTCGTGATCACCGGCGAATGGGTCGATCGCGACGGCGATGAGGATATCGCCTGCGCGGATTATCTCGATGCACTGCTGCACGGCGAGGATCCCGACCCGGAACTGTATGCCAAACGCGTACGCAACTCCGATTTCGGCCGCCGCTTTCAGGCGGATAGCAACCCCAACCTGCCAATCGGCGATCTCGCTCTCTGCGCGCAGCCCGATCGCTTCGACTTCGCCCTGCTGGCCTTGCACACGGACGGACACCTGCAGCTCAAGCGGTCGCGCGCTGCCCAGGGCGATTCCTCGCCAAACCGATCAGAACTGCGCAACGGTCTGAAATTGCAGGAAAATGATCGTATCGGAGGCGTACGAGCCTAGGCCTGGAGCTGTCGGAGAGCCCGCGCCCACGGCGCGTCGGCTTCGATCAGCGGTCGCCCTGCCCTGCGCGCGACTGCTCCGGCTGCGCCCGGAACATTTGCCGGCTGAGCCGCAGCGCCATCCACCCCAACAGCCCCACGCCGAGCAGCAGGCTTCCCCACAAGGTCCAGCGCTTCCAGTCGATCGGGGTACGAGTCGCACGCTCGCCGGCCAGCGTCCGGGCGCTGCCGGTGCTCGCATGGCCGATCGGAAAAGGACGTGCCTTGCTGTCGTCCTCGGCGCGGTATCCGGGGACCAGCGTTGCGATCGGGTAGACGGCTGGGGCAGCGGTACTGCTGCCGTAGGCGAGCTGAAACGGTAGCGCCCCGCGCGCGGCAAAGACCAGACGCTGCGGCAGCCAGCCGGCTGCCAGAGCAGGCGCACCGGCACCGAGGCCACCACCGCGCGGATCGACCCGCAGCAGCCAGTAGCGATCGCTCACTGGCGCAATCGGGAGATCCGGATTCACCACCTCCTGACCGGCCACGCCCAGCCGATAAACGGTATTCGCCGTGATTCGCCGCCAGGGATCGCTGGCGCGGGTGCGTGCCAGGACTTCGACCGAAGCGACGCTGTTGGCCTGTGGCAGGACCAAACGCAGGCGGTCTACCGGAAAACGTCCGCCAAGGTCGAAGACGTATTCCCCGGAGTGCTCCTGGACTGCGCTGCCGGCCACCTGTTTCCATTGCCGCGGTGCCTCGACCACCGTTTCGCCCGGCTCGCCAGCGAGACCAGCGAGCTGCAGGGCGGGCGCAGCGCTCGGCCAGGACAGGCGAAAGAACTTCGCCTGGCACGGCGGGAACTCCACCAGCAGTTGCTCCAGTCGCTGGCCACCGGCCTCGAGACGCAGCACCGGCGCGTCCGCCACCAGCGTGCTCCATCGCGCCAGGTCATCGCTGGCATCGACGCGCACCCGCGTCACGACATTGTCCACCGAGCGCGGCAATTCCAGCGCCAGCGCCTGCAGCGGCTGCTCGATTGCCGTTGCATCGATCAGGTAGCCGAGCAGCGTGGCAGTGCGTAGCGGCGGCCGGCCGTTCATGGTGAGCACGGCCCGGCCCGAACTGCGATCGATCCGGATTTCGAGCGCGTCGACACCAACAACGGCGTCGCCACGCAGGGCGAAGAAGGTCAGCCGCAACGGCTGCTGCTTTTCTCGCGAAGTCGCCGGTTGCGGCAGGAACGCGTGCGGCACTGCTTCACCGCTGGCATTGAACACGCGCAGGTCGCCAAGATCGGCACGCAGCACGCCCTCGTACACCGCCTGTGGCAGTTCGACCTGAAAAAGCGCCTCCGCACCACGGGTTTCGAGCGGCACCCCGAAAGCGAAGTCTTCCGGCGTTTCGGCAATCGCCACGCCGTTGAGCAGGCACAACAGCCACGCGAGAACGATTCTCATGATGCCTGACTCCTTTCCTGTCTGGGCGGTACTGGCGCCAGATAAGCGATCACCAGCATCAGCCCGCCGACGCCGAGGAATGAAACGATCCGCTCGATGGTCCCCGCATTCGACAGGTCCACGAGAAGCAGCTTGACTACCACCACGGTCATCAAACCCGCTCCAGCCAACCACAAGGGGCGCCAGACACGCCGGGTGGCGAGCACCATCGTCGCCAGCGCGAGCAGCGTCCAGAACAGCGACAGCGAGGCCTGCACCAGATCCGAGCGCAGCATCGCCGGGAGGTACAGCGGCACCCCGGCCCAGTGGTGCAGCGTGCGCAGCAACACCGCATTCGTCCACAGGAAGAGCGCCGCCGCCAGCACACTCCAGGCGATGTTCAGCGGCACCGTCACGAGCGGCCGTAGCCCAAGTCGGCGGACTTCGACGAACCAGCTACAGAGCACCAGCAGCGCGCCGGCCTGCGCCAGATCGAGAGGATTCAGCAGCGGCAGATAAGGCAGCGGCCAGGGATTTCCGTCCGAGACGACATTGCCGAAAACAAACCAGGAGGCCAGGAATATCGCCAGCGGTGCACCGCCCGCGACCAGATAGGTTTCGAGCTGCGCCGCCACCGGCCAGGGCAGGCGCTCGCCGCGCAGCGCCAGCAGGGCGAGTAGCGATCCGGGGACCAGCGCCCAGGCGATCAGCGGCCAGGCGGCTCGCCCCGCCACCCACCAGTCGATTGCCCAGGCCAGTTCCCAGGCAGCGATCGCCGCCAGCAGCCACAGGCCGGCGGCGTGCAGCCACTTCAGGCAAGCGTCGCCGGCAGCCGCGTGACGGTGCAGCAGCAGGAGATGGGCGGCGAGAGCCAGTGGCCAGACGAGGTAGCCGAAATGCGCGCCAGGATGCGCAGCATGGAAGGTCATCCGCAGCGCCAGCAAGACCATCAGCGGCAGCAAGGCGAGTGCCGGGTAGCGCGCCTGCGGCCAGCTCAGGCAGCGCTCGAGCCTGCTGAAAAGCAGGCTCGAGACCGTGAAAAACACCAGCGCCGCGTTGCCCTGCAGAGAGTTGCGCAGATGGCGATCGATCTCGTGCAGACCGCCGCCGGCCCACCACAGGATGCCCCAGACAAATAGCAGGTCTTGCAGCCGGCGCTCGGCCGGGTGCAGTTCCTGCCGATGCCGCTGCAACAGCCATGCGCAGAACAGGCCAGCCAGCGCCAGCAGCAGGGCGCCCAGGTAGACACTGTTGAGCACCGGCCAATCGCCCGCCGGTACACCCTTGTCCTGAACATAGAAGAAACCGGCAAGCAACTGCAAGAGCATGCCGAATAGCCGCGCCAGCAGCCGCTGCTGCCGCACGCCGACCCAGACGATCGCCGCGCCCTCGATTGCCCATGCCGCAGAGGTCCAGCGCCCATCGAAGGCCAAGGGAATGGCCAGCGTCGCAAAAACCACGCCCAGGGCAAGAAACGCCTCGACCAGCAGGCGTTGGCCCTCGCCGCGGCGTGACCACAAGGTGCTCGCCAGCAGCAGGTAGAAAGCACCCAGCACGAGCGCACTCCAGGCCGATCCGTAGGTGAATTCGCGCACCAGGCCGACCTGCAGTCCGAAACTGATCAGGGGCACGCCGAAGACCAGGGTGGTGTCCAGGTGTCTCTCGACCGGCCCGGCGGCGCGTCGCGCAAACAGCACCGCGATCGCCACGTAGATCAGGAAGAACAACAGCAGGAAGGGTTCGGTGGACGCATACAGATCCGGCCGGTAGTGGAGACTCCCCCACAGCGTCGCGATGCCGAAGGTAAACACGAAACCCAGCAGGTTGAGCAGGCGCCAGGCCTTGAACCAGGCGATCGCCAGAATGCCCACGTTGAGCACGGCGTAGTAGCTGAACAGGGCGACATGACTCCCCTCGCCGGTCGAGGTCAGAATCGGCGCCAGAAACCCCCCCGCTGCCCCGAGCATCGCCAGCGCCAGAGAATCCTGCAGCACCGCCAGCAGCGCCGAGAGTGCGACCACCGCCAGCAGCAGGGCAAAGGCCGGAGCAGCGGGAAGCAACCCGTACAAGCGCAGCGCGCTGAAGATGGTCAGGTAGAGCAGGCCGACGCCGCCACCTTGCAGAGCCAGACCATAAGCTTCCCGAGCGAGCCGCAACCGCCAGCCGATGACCAGCAGCAGTACCGCCCCGAGCGCCACCGCTGCCAGCCGCAGTTCGATCGGCATCTGGATGTGCTGGTAGCTGTATTTCAGCAGAAAGGCGAAGCCGAAGAAAAGGATGACGATGCCGGCACGCGCCATCAGGTTGCCACGCAGCAGCCACTCCCAGGCGGGTGACGCTGCTTCTTCGCGCTGCGCCGGGGGAGGCGGCGGTATCTCTGCCGGCTCCGCAACGATTGCCGCAGCGACCGCCGGCTCAAGATCGGTGGCAAGGATGTGAGCGGTCTCGGGCGAGTGCTCCAGCGCCGCGGGCTTCGCACAATCCTTTCGCTCGGGTAGCGGTGCCCTGCCCGAATCCGGCTGTGATACCGGCTGTGATACCGGCGAGAGCGAACGCTGTTCAAGATGCTGCAGCGTCTCTTCGAGCCGGCGCAAGCGCTCTTCGATGCTCTTGAAATGGTCCTCATTCCTTTGCCGCGCCCGGCTGCCCAAAATCCAGCCAATGATTCCGCCAAACAGGGCACCAAGGATCCACAGTTCGGAATAGATTTTGGCGGCCACCACCGCTCCCAGCACTGCTCCGAGAAACCACATCCCGATTGCCCTCCTCGATCGTCGATTCCTGTACGAATCCAGCCCCCCTGCCCGGCCCTGGTCTCCTGCATCGACACCGCTTGCGGCAGGGCGCGACTGCGTTCCATGACGAAGTCTAGCAGCGAAGCATGCAGAATCCAGCAGCGAATGCGCATCTTGAGGCAGAATGGCGACGGCTTTCATCCCACCATCTGAGTCGATGCCGGCCTGGTGTACAATTCGCGGCCCCACAGTACCACCAACACCAACTGCAGCAAGGAGAAAACCAATGTCAGGTCACGGATTTCATGTACATGGCCCGCATGATCACGAAGTCGAGCACGTTGCACAGCATGGCGGTGATCAATTCACCTCGCGCGTCGCCGTTCTCACCGCCGTGCTGTCCACGATCGGCGCCATTTTCGGCTATCTCGGCGGCCACTCGCAGAATGCCGCCCTGCTCTACAAGAACGAGGCCGCGATCCAGAAAACCTCGGCTTCGAATCAGTGGAACTACTATCAGGCCAAGAGCAACAAGCAGAACCTCGCCGAGCTGTCGATCACCCTGACGAGTGGCGAAACACGCGAGAAATATGTCCAGGAAGTCGAGCGCTACAAGAAAGAAAAACAGGAGATCAAGGCCGAGGCCGACAAGCTCGAAGCCGTCGCCAAAGCGGCCGACCAGAAAAGCGAACTCGAAATGCACGTGCATGAGC
Organism: Candidatus Accumulibacter contiguus; assembly: GCF_012940005.1. GTDB lineage: Bacteria > Pseudomonadota > Gammaproteobacteria > Burkholderiales > Rhodocyclaceae > Accumulibacter > Accumulibacter contiguus. The sequence continues at coordinate 67,959 of NZ_SPMX01000029.1, forward strand.
GCTGGGCGCTGGCCACCACGCTGCTCCAGGTTGCCATCGCGATGGCCGCGATCACGCTGCTGACGCGCAAGCGCTGGATGCTGTTCGGCGTTTATGGTGCCACCGCTCTTGGCCTGCTGGTCGGGGTGGCGGGTTATCTGCATCTCTGATCGACGATCGCTGCAGACTTGGGACGAGAGCCCGCGATGCCCGCCCTGCCCCAGCCGTCATCAGGGAAATCCCTTCTCCGTGCAGGCTTGCTGCTGCTTACGGTGGTCAGCCTGCTGGCTGGCTGTGCCGGCCGGCCGGTCAGCGGAGGCGCGCCGATCAGTCGCTGGACGCAACTCGGTACGCAGGACACCATCAGCCTGCGGGCCATCGTCGCCGCTACCGACGCCTGTCCGACGGCAATCGTCGATGGCCGTACCCTGCCCTTGCTGCCGCGCACCAGGGCAACGCCACCGAATACACCGGCGCGCAACAACCCCGCTTTCGAACCCGGCTTCGCAGTGCTCTCGTGCGAACTCGATTTACCCCGGTCAGCGCGCCAGGCAAGCATCGACGGACAAGCCATGCCGATGCTCAGGACCGATACCCGGCGCATCGTCGTGATTGGCGACACCGGCTGCCGGGTCAAGGTCCCCGCCGATTCGCCAGGGGATCCGATCCAGGACTGCAGCAGCTCCGCGGACTGGCCCTGGCGGCGAATCGCAGTCGCCGCGGCACGCACACAACCCGATCTGGTGATTCACCTCGGCGACTATCATTACCGCGAATACTGCGACCAGCCCGCGCTCTGCTCGCCACTCCGGGACAATGGCGTCGTCGTCGGTTACGACTGGGCCGGCTGGCATGCCGACTTCTTCGCCCCGGCGACCCCGCTGCTCGCGGCTGCAGCGTGGGTCACGGTGCGCGGCAACCATGAGGGCTGTGACCGCGGCGGCGAAGGCTGGATGCGTTTCCTTTCGCCGCTCCCTTACCAGGCCTGCCCCGACCAGCGCTTCAAGACCGACAGCCGCTCGGTGCTGGCCAACAATCTTACCGCCGACGCCTATCGCATCGACCTCGGCGACAAGCTGACGCTGGTCGTCGCCGACAACGCCGGCCATGAAGACTATCGCCCGGCCACGCCGCAGGAGGTCGAGATTTTTACACGTACGCTGCGTGCGCTGACGACACTGCCGGCGCTTCCGCAGGCGCCCCCGGTCTGGCTGCTGCTGCACCGGCCGATCTGGTACGACGGGCTCGACGCCGGATCACCACCCAACGCGCTGCAGACCGCCCTCGCCGGCAAGCTGCCGGCGAACCTGCAGTTCGTCTTCGCCGGCCATCAGCACGCTTTTCAGACGATCAATTTTGCCCCCGCAGCCGACCTGGCCCACTACCCGGCAGGTCGGCCGGCGCAGGTGGTGATCGGCGCCAGCGGCACCCAGCTCGAAGCGCTCGATCCCCAGTCGCCTGTCTACGAAGGGAAGGTCGGCAGCGGCGGCATGGAAAGGGCGCAGCCCGACGGCAAACTTTACGATGGCGTCACCGCCAGCAGCGGCATCTTCCTCAACCGCTACAGTTTCCTGCTGCTCGAACTGGACGATAGCGGCTGGGGAGGAACGCTGCTCGACGCCGACGGGAAAACGATCAGCCACTGCCGTCTCAACGGTGAACGCAAGGAAATCGCCTGCAGCTATCCCGGTCCTTGATTCGCCGGTTCAAGAGGCAAGGAGCTGCCCCGGCTGCGTCATTCCTGCGCAGGGTCTCGCCGGAAAGGCAGGTGCGCGGCCGCTTCGTCACGGTACTCGGCAACCGCTTCACTTTGCAGCGCCAGGTGACGGCCGAGCAGCTGCCGCATGCGCGCATCGCTGATCCAGTGCGCCGAATGCACGATGGTCGGCGTGAAGCCGCGCGCGAGCTTGTGTTCGCCACCCGCACCGGGTTCGAAGCGCCGGAGTCCCTCGCGCAGGCAATAGGCGATTCCCTGGTAGAAACAGAGTTCGAAATGCAGGCTGTGGTAGTGGCCGGAACCTCCCCAGTAACGCCCGTAGAGCGCTTCGTCACTGCGAAAACACAGCGCGATGGCGACCGGCACGCCGGCATCGCGGGCAATGAAGGCGACCATCCGTTTTCCCAGAGCCGCCGCCAGATCGGCGAAGCAGGCCGCCGAGAAAGCGGCGTGATTGTTGAATTTCTCGAAGGTGCTGGCGTAGAGCGCGTGCAGCAGTGGCCATTCGGCGGCCTCGATCTGATCGCCGTGGCGGGTCTCGATCGACAGGCCACTCTCCGCCACGCGCCGCCGTTCCGCCCTCACCTTGCGGCGCTTGGCGGCACTGAAAGTCGCCAGATAACCGTCGAAATCACCGCAGCCGGGGTCGATCCAGTGAAACTGGACATCATGGCTGATCAATAGTCCTTCGTCCTGCAGCAGGCTCGATTCGTCGCCGCCTGGCAGCGCGACATGCCACGAAGAAGCACCCGAGCGGCTGGCCAGCGTCCGCGCGCCATCGACCAGCGCCTGCCGGGTGGCTGCGGCGTCCGGCCCATCGGCGACCAGCAAGCGCGGGCCGGCAACCGGCGTGTGCGGCACGCAGCTCATCAGTTTCGGGTAGTACTCGCGGCCGAGTTGCCGGTAAGCCGCCGCCCACGACCAATCGTAGATGAAGTCGCCATGCGAATGGGTCTTGACGTACAGCGGCAGCAGACCGACGATCGCGCCACCTGCGTCGCTCGCCACGAGATGGCAAGGTGTCCATCCCCAGGCGCGTGCCACCGCCCCGTGCCGCTCGATGACCGTCAGAAAATCGGCGTTCAGGAAAGGATGTCCGGGGGGGACAAAGGCGGGCCCATGCCGCGCGCGGAATCTCGCCAGCAGAAGCCGCGCTGCTGATCGAGATCGGAGACAGCAAGTTGGTTTGCGGGATCCTTAGCACAACGTCCTGATTTTTCGGCAAGCGTGCAGTCACCGGACGAGGGCATCGAGGTCGAGAACGATCAGAGGTTCATTTCTCAGTCGTCGACCGCAGGCTCGAACGGATCTACAAACGAACGTGTGGAATGTACGGTCGCATCGGAACCCATGTCAAGTCTTCAAGACAGGCTGACAGGCCGGGGGTAATTCAAAGTGATGTGCGGGTTGGATTGCCAAGCCTCTTCGTAGGTCGTAATGTCTGCGGGGTGGCATCGGCGAGTACGGTGGAAGTCGCTTGGGCTGAGGAACGAAGCCCGACAGGGAATCCACAGGAAGTATGGCGTATGGGAGAATTGATCGGGGGTACTCCTCGCGGCGCAGGCACGGAGCAGCGCTCGCTTTGCTGGCGCAATTCGGACATCGCCAACGCTCCACGTTCGCGCAACAGCCGCAGATGGTCGGGTCGCCGTTTGCCATACTTCACCGCCAAGCGGTCCAGGAAGCAAAGCCAGGCGTCCTGATCGGCCCGATCCGCTGCTCTGGCCTCTTCGGGCAGTTTGCTGTTCCAGACATCGTGGCGGTAAGCGAAATCGGCCCAGTCGTACAGGGACTCTTCCATACACTCACTTGCCAACGCCTGCAAATCAGCACCAACACCGAGCATAATGCGCAACATCGCATTCGGATCGGCACCCGCATCGAGAAGGATGCGCAACATCTCGGTGTCCATCTTCAGGACCGCGCTGAACAGCGGGTTCGAACCATCCCCGCTGCGACGGCATGGATCGGCACCAAGCCGCAACATTTCCTGGACCACACGGTACCTTGGCGCTTCCGGGCAGCAATCGAGTCCGCCAATCACGCGCTCGAGAATCGTGTCGCCAATCTGATCGGCACCATTCACATCGAATCCCCTGGCCACCGCAGCCCGCATTGCCTCGAACTCTCCCGCACACGCACTCGAAACGAATGCCTCGATTCGCTGTTCAAGCTCTACGGACTGCAGTTTATTGACTCGCATGCGAAGCTCCATTCCCAGGATTCATGACCTTCAGCGGGGACTGGCACACTCTGGATTTCTGCAGTCATGGCAGCGGACACGACCGCCCGTGCTAGCCCGCGTCATGCAGCGACAACGTGAAGGCCAGCGTTCGCAATTTCCGTAGACCAACTCCTGATTTGCCGAGCAACGGAGGCGATGTCTCGCTTGCCGCCAGGTTTCTCCTGGCAGCGGCAGCGATTTGAGCCGATGCATGTCCTTGGCGAAATGCAAACGTCTGATGTGCTCGATCGCGCGTTGTGCTGCCGGAAAATCGGGGCGTGTGGAGAGCGCAGATTGCAAAGCGTCCATCGATTGCCGGAATCTGCGCAGGCGCAACAACACCAGCCCGAGTTCGTACCAGGCGCCGGCCAGTGCCGATCCCTGGCTGCACGCCGCACGCAGACACTGTGTCGAGGCACGCAGACTGCCGTCGACACGAGAGCAATGCCGTGAATGTCGAGCCGCACTGTTGAACGCCTGCATGGCCTCGTCGCGGCGCCCGCTTCGGTAATAGATCAGACCGAGAAACTGCAGCGACACCGTGTCGTCAGGGATCGCCTGCATGATTCTGTGTGCCATCCGTTCGGCCTGGACGAAATCGCCCTTTTCATGGAAAGCGCCGAGAAGGTCAAACAGTGCGTCGATCATCCATAGTTCCTCATCGTATGCCATGTCTGGTGCTGGCGTTGTCAGTCGTCCTTGCAGGCATAGGGGTGACTCGATACCTGCCGAACTGATGTTTGCAGTCTGTCGTGTGGTCGCACCCTTCACCAGAGGAATACCTCCCGCTGTTGGCAGGAATATTTCCCCCATGTCAAACTACCCGAAAGCAGTCGGGGAGCCGTTGGATTTCCTAACGGTCATGACTTTCCAGGCACCCCCGATCATGAAAGTCATGACCGTTTCCCTCTCCCCCGACCCCTTGTATGCTTCGTTTTGTGGTTTTTCGTTCGTTCAAGAGAGGAGATGAAGTCATGGCTGGAAGGGTGTCAAGAGGACCGTGGAATAAATGCGAGAGAGGTATTTTTCTCTTGCGTTTATGCCGCGAAAGCCTCTTGACATCCTGTAAGCCAAGTACACTTGAGGCAGGGGCTGGGGAGGGGTTGATCATCCCCGGCCGCTGCCTCACGGCGAGTGCGGAGTTTGGGGCAGAGCCCCAAGGTTTAGGTCGTAGAGTGCCACGGAGGTGTGGTGGAAACGAGTTCGGAAGGCGACGCACAGCCCGACGCCCCTCTGGGACATCAAGCCCGTGGGAGAGCACTTGGCGTGCATTGTCAGCCGTTTGTCTGAATACCGAACAGTTGCTGGTTGGCACGTGCCGGAAAGCCGTGACCACGTATTTGCAAGGATGGCTATAGATGAACGCTTCTGAATCAACGTTTGTGGGTATTGACGTTTCCAAAGACACGCTGGAGATCGCTTTAGACGACCAATCAAAAACCCAATGCATTGCCAATGCTGACGCTGATATAGCGGCGTTGGTCAAAGAGCTCGTTCCACGTTCTGAGGAGATTGGGGCGATCGTATTGGAG